>CAWAXF010000022.1:0-242095 GCA_963785865.1 uncultured Acidobacteriota bacterium
CGTGGATTCGATCGGCGATCCCACCTACTTGCCTTCGCTCGAAATTCAGAACACTTACAGCTATTCGGACAACCTGACGTGGATTCTGGACAAGCATACGATCAAATTCGGTGGTGAAATCCGAAGTGAGGAATTCACCATCTTTCAGCCAGCGTCGCCCCGCGGCAATCTCTTCTTCGATGGGCCGCTGACGGATAATCCGGCGGCCACCGGCACGGGCGGTTCGGGTTTCGCTCCAGTTCCTGCTGGGATTGCCGAGCGGGGGAAACATCACGAACTTGCACAATGTCGACTATGGACGCCCGGTCTATGCCTTCTATGTCCAGGACGATTACAAAGTCACTCCGAAATTGACGTTGAATCTTGGCGTCCGTTATGAACTTTTCATTCCGGTCCGAGAGCGGTTCAACGATCAAGGAACGTTTAACCTGCCACCCGGACGATGCTGGTTCCTGAAGGGCAAACGGCTCAATTTACACCTCTGATCGCGGCAAGCATTCCGATCAGTGCAACCGCGTCTCGCGGGCTTGTGCCGACCGATAACAATAATGTCGCCCCGAGAATCGGCTTCGCCTACAAGGCGACGAACCGAGTGGTGGTGCGCGGTGGATATGGAATTTTTTATGGAGGCTATGAAACCGGGCCATGGTCAAATCCCAGCCCGGGCTTCAATCCACCTTTTTTTGTCACGGAAAACTACAACAACCGTGTAGCTCGTCATCAGCAAACCCCAATGCCGGCCAGACCGACTGTTCCATTCCTGGGCTGGCACATCTTTCCAATGGCTTTCCTGCGAGCTCTTTGACTGACCCAAATACACCGCAACTGCTGCAGCTTGATCCAAAGATCGCCAATCCATACCGAACAGTGGAACCTTTCGACGCAATTTGAATTGCCAGGACAGTCGATGTTGCAGGTGTCCTACGCCGGTTCGAAGGGAACGAGACTGTATACTTTTTACGACGCCAATCAGGCTGCTCCGTCCAGTGATGCCAGTGCGCCATTCGGCACACATAGCACGGTGCAGGAGTGTGATAGCTCCGGGAACTGTAACCCGGTCTTCGACACAAGCATTTCCAATTTTGCATCGAGCGGCTCGTCGATTTACCACTCCCTGCAGAGCCGTTTTGAGAAACGGTTTTCCGGCGGCTTGTACGTTCCTTGGCTTCCTACACCTGGAGCCACTCCATCGACAACGCCTCATCCGCCAACTTGGGTTCGTCCAACAATAGCGGGCCCCGCTTTTTTCGTGCGTTTCCTCAGTGGGAACGCGGGAATTCTGATTTCGACGTCCGTCACCGATTTTGTGCTCAGCTATCTTTATGAGTTGCCGTTTGGAAACGGCAAGCGTTCGGGCGGCAGTATAGAGGGGCGTGGCTGACAAGATTGTTGGTGGCTGGCAGATTGCCGGTATCACCACTCTGTCCACTGGGAATTGGTACACGATCACCGACGGCAATGGCAACTTTTCCAATTCTGACGGGGGTCAACGCGCTGATCTGGTTCCAGGGCAGGATCCGAATGGGCGCCCTTGTGTTGCCGGAACATTTTTCAATACCTGCGCGTTCCAGGATCCGCCGGCGAACGCCCCGGCATCGGACTTTTTCGGTTTCGGCAGTGCTGGACGCAATATCGTCAGCGGCCCGGCCTTTCAGCAATGGGACTTGTCCATTTTCAAGATCATTCCGACCAGCAAGAACACGTTTCGAATTCCGGACGGAGATCTTCAACCTTCCGAACCATGCAAATTTCCAGGTTCCCTCCGGCAGTTCGAAGCGGCTGGGAGGCGGCAGCTACGGCTTCGCTACCGCCGCGGCCGCGCCTCGGCAGATTCAGTTTGGCTTGAAATTCTATTTCTAAATTTCGATGACTTAAAAAGCCCGGTCCTTGGTCCGGGCTTCGTGGACCGAATCCGTCCGGAGACCTGAACAGCATGCGGGAGTTGAGATGGAGTGTCACAAGGCACAGCCTCAAAAGTTCCGCTCTTCCTGCTAGGTCTTCGCTTCTAATATTTCTGCTTGCGGCCGCGGTTGTGGCCTATCCGGACGATCAGCACTCTCCGCTGGCTCCCCTTTCAAGAGATGAGATCCTGGCGACAGTCCAGATACTGAAGCAGGCTGCAAAGGCAAACAATGACAGCCGATTTTCTCTGATCACTCTACGTGAGCCTTCGAAGCAGGAAGTCTTGGACACACGTCCGGGTAGCGAACTGAACCGTCAAGCTTTTGTGGTTGTCTACGAGCGGAAAAGCAATCAGACGTTTGAGGCAGTAGTGAATCTCCATTTCAAGACAGTGAGTTCATGGAAAGAGATTCACGGCGTGCAGCCCAGCTATCTGACCGAGGATACGAAAATCGTCGAGGATGCTGTCCGGGGAGACCCTCGTTGGCAGGAAGCCATGCGCAAGCGGGGAATCTCGGATCTCAGCAAAGTGAAAATCGATGACTGGGCGGGAGGGTATTTTGGCGACCCGAAAGAATCCGGGTTCCGCTTCCGCCGCGCCATCTCGTACTACGGTGACGATCCTTCCGCCAACACCTTCGCCGCCGGCCCCATAGAGGGCGTCGTAGTCTGGGTAAACCTGAACACCAAGAAAGTATTCAAGTTTGCTGATACTGGAGCGGTGCCACGACCCAAGAGCGTGCCCCTTCCCAGTTCACGCGAAAATGACGTCGCAGCAGAGCGGCTAAAGAGGCTGGAAGTTATCCAGCCAGATGGAACAAGCTTTCGAGTGCAGGACAATGAAGTCAGTTGGCAGAATTGGCGGTTCAGATTCGGATTGAACGGCCGTGAAGGACTGGTGCTGTACACGGTGGGCTACCAGGATCGCGGAAAGATGCGCTCGATTCTGTATCGCGGATCGCTTTCAGAAATGGTCGTGCCCTACGGTGACCCCTCAGAAGCGTGGTATTTTCGCAACGCCTTTGATGAAGGGGAAGACAGCATGGGCCGTTATGCCAATTCACTGGAGCCCGACATAGACGCGCCCTCCAATGCCACTTTTTTCGACGCAACCCTTGCGGACGAAACCGGTGTTCCTTTTGTGGTCCCTCGCGCTGTAGCGCTTTACGAGCAGGACGGCGGTTTGTTGTGGAAGCACTTTGATCGCGACAACAATCACAATGATGCGCGGCGCTCCCGTGAACTCGTACTCTACTGGATCGTAACCGTAGGCAACTACGACTACGGATTCAATTGGATCTCCATCTAGATGGAACATTGGAGATGCGAGTCCAACTCACTGGCATCATGGAAACTAAGGGCGTTGATCTGGCTTCCGGGTCGCACAATTCGGCCGACCTGGCATACGGACATCTTGTCGAAGGAAACTTGCTGGCAGTGCATCATCAGCACTTCTTCAATTTTCGGCTGGACATGGATGTGGACGGGACCAGGAACAGCATCGTGGAGCTGGATACCGTCACGGAGAGCGCCAGCCCAGACAATCGATACAAGAATGCGTTTGTCATGAAAGGAACCGCTCTGCCGTCGGAATCAATGGCGCACAGGAATGTCAACCTGGCGAGCAGCCGCAAGTGGGAAGTGATGAATCCGTCGGTCAAGAATGGTTTGGGCGAAAATACCGGATACATTCTCGTGCCCGAAGAGAATGCGGTGCCGTACGCGGCGCCAGACTCATGGATGCGGAAGCGCGCCGGCTTCATCGACGCACAATTTTGGGCGACCGCTTACGATCCTGCTCAATTGTACGCAGCTGGTTTCTCCGCCAACCAGAGTCGCGGCAATGACGGTCTCCCCGTCTGGATAAGGGCGAATCGGTCACTCCAGGATAGCGACGTCGTGATCTGGTACACGCTCGGCGTAACCCATATCCCACGTCCCGAAGACTGGCCGATCATGGCTGTGCACCCAGCCGGCTTCAAACTCGTGCCGGACGGCTTTTTTGATCACAATCCAGCTGTCGACCTCCCCAAATGATAATCGCAACAAAGCCGCAACTGCGAACGAGGAATGAATGAAGGTTCGCGGGACAAAGTACGCCATTGCAATCATCATTGTGCTTCTCGCCTCTGGGCTCGAGCCTGCTGACGCTGGGCCTGCTGATGACATCAAGCCGATTATCGGGACACCCAATAATCAATTCCGGATCGTAAACACCTTTCCGGAGTATTGGGTCGATGGGAAACCGTTCCTGATGCACGGCGCCGCATTCTTCTATCACCGAATCCCGCGTGATCGATGGGCGGAAGTCTTACTGCACTTCAAGGCGCTGGGCGTCAACACGATTGATCTTTATCCCCTCTGGAACTGGCAGCAGCCGGAAGAGAGCGTTCTGGATTTCGACGGTCACACCAATCCACGGCGGGATCTGAAGTATTTGCTTCGCTTGATCGACCTGATGGATTTCAAGCTCACGTTTCGGCCCGGACCGTATTTCACCGACGAGTGGCGGAACGGGGGTTATCCGGATTGGCTGCTGAGGCGCCCCGAATATGGCATGTCCGAACAGAGCATCATCGAAGGACGTTACCCTCTCTGGAACCAGTTGCAGTATGACAAGTCGGAAGAAGCGGCGAAGAAATGGCTGCAAAACTCGACTCACCTGGACCACACACGAAAGTGGTTTCAAGACGTGTTTGCCCTGGTCAATCCGTTGCTTGCAGAACATGGTGGACCGCTGATCAACATTCAAATCGATGATGACCAGGCGCTTGGCCGGGACAACTATAACGGTCCGAATTTCTGGAAATACATGTACCTGCTACGTACCTACGCAAAAGAAGCCACGCATAACAGCGCGATTCCTTATTACATCAATGGCGCGGACATGCGGGTCAATGCTGAAGCGAACGATGCCACGGCCGAGCCTTTCTGGAACACCGGTCAGGATTATCAATCATTTGGTCCGGGCGGCTACTCCGATTCGTACGAGGCTGCCAAGAATAAGTTCCTGACCGAGGTCTTAAAAACTCAACCTCTGTTCGTGCCTACTCACATTGAGTTTCTTGCGGGTGGGACTTGGACGACAAGGACACCTATGCTCGTCTGACCCACCCTTCGAATACTCTCATGGCCATGCGGGTGATGCTTCAGAACGGGCTGAAAGGGCTGAGTCATCATCCTGCAAATGACACGCTTTATCCGGCAGGTTACGAGTGTCCCTGGGCGAACTATTTTTATACCCAGGAGAACGCCATCACGTTTGCGGGTGGGGAAAACGGACGCGCCGCTTACATTCGCCGCACTGGACGGCTCATCCGTGGGATCGGTTCGCTGCTGGCTTCAACACACCTTGCGGCCGACGCAGGGATCATTTATCCGATGGCGACCTATCCGCAGAAAGAATTGACCTCGGCCGAAATTCAGAGGGTTGCCGATGTCGGGGGACGGCTTCTGTGGTCGGGTGTGTCTGATCAGTTCAATTTCGAACTGGTTGATTCCGATCACACACCTCTGGAGAATCTCGAGCGCTATCGCGTCCTTCTATTACCCAATCCGCAAGCCGGCGAAGACGCTACTAATTATCTCCATCTTGGTCAGTACTCCGAAAAAGCTCAAAGGATGATAGTGGAGTACGTGAATGCCGGCGGCATGCTCGTTGTAACGCCATCCATGCCCGGAGGCTCAATTCTCGCCGAGCTTCTCAATCCGTTGGTGCCTGAGCAATTCATTCCTGGCACCAGCTTATGCACTTCGCGGATGCATCGAAGGCAACGATCGTGGGAGGAGTCTATGCACTAAAGCCTCCCGCGACATCAAGTCTCAGCGTCTTTGCTCGCGATAAAGGCGATCATATTATCGGCGCGAGATTCAAGCACGGCAAAGGACAGGTACTGTTCTTTGGAGGAGATTTTTCGAACTGGATATTCCACCCGGCACTCATCTAATGGAGGGCGGAGTCGTTCCCGGACGCACACAAGACTTTCCTGTCAACGTTCAACAGAGTGCTCGCCTCGCGCTACCAGCACTTATGAGGGCAGCCGGAATCCAGAAGAAAGTTTCCGTCGATACTGCGTCGCTTCACGCTCTGAATCCGCGCCAAACGGAACTGTATGTCACGGAATTAGTAGCTGATAGCGGCAGCCGCGGCTTCGAAACGCGGCGGATACAGGTGGCGCTTACGGGTTTGTCGGCCTGACGAACTTCAGCATCCGCGAGTCATACAGTGGCCGAGTTGCAGCTCGAGACCCGCGATCTGGAGATCCTAAGTCGCCAGCGCGAATGAAATTGCCAAACATCGTTTTGGGACCACGAGAGTCTTTGCTGCTGCCACTGAGAGTTCCCCTTGCCAGCCTGATTCCATCGGCGCCCGCGGGTCTTGCCTCTGACGATGAGGTGTACTACTCCACCGCGGAGCTGACAGCCGCCGCTTACGACGGCAGCACCTTGAAATTCCATTTAAACGCGCCCGGCGATGGCGAGATCGCCTTGCGGCTTTCACGCCACCCCCAGGCGGTACGGCTGGATGGCGAGTTGGTGCGATTTACAGAAGATGCTGAGCATCTTCTCCGCGTGAAAATTCGGAAGGGTCATAGCCCGGATTACGAGCGTACATTGGCAATTGAGTACCTGTCGGACGAACCTCGCATTGTTTTTCAGGGCAAGGCCGACGGAATTGCCGGGGAACCGCAGACGGTTCGAATGATGATCCACAATCCGCGAAGAAGTCCCTTCAGCGGAGACCTGGTGTTGCGAACCGGGCGCCTGCAGACGGCCGGGCCGCTCTCGGTAAGCCTACAGCCTCAATCCAGCCGGGCGGTTGAAGTGTCGCTTGAGATGCCTGCTGATGCTCCGGACGGCCTTCCCATTGAGTTAATTGCAACCTTGCGGGAGCACGATTCTGGATCGGAATGGACGTGGAATTCCGAGCTGACCGTCCATCCACCGTTCACCTACACGCTCAGTCCGGTGGTTACTTTTCCTCTACGAGAGGACCAGTCTTTCCCGTTAGTTCACCCGGCTTTGGTCAGTATGAAACTACCGGGCGAAGCAGTGGTTCATCTGCGGCTGCGGAATTGGCGCAGTAGCCCTCAGACTGTAAAGATTGGGATTTCAGGCGATGGCCTGAGATTTCATCCAGGCACGTCAGAAGTGAAACTACCACCGGGGGGAGAACAGACAAGCGACATTCATGCATTGCCGACGCAAGGTTCCCGGTTGTATCAAATCTCCATTCGTCTGAATTCAGGATCATTCGAAGCAAGTGATTCAGTATCGCTGGTTGCAATTGAGCCCGGCAAGTCTGTCGCCTATGCTTTCGACTACGATCGCGATGGCTTCGCGGACGTTATTCTGGAGAATCAGAACATCCGCTGTTTCATCAGTCCGCAGGCAGGTGGAAGATCATTCGCGATGGTCCTGAAGGATTCGAATCACAACGCATTCAATTCCGTCGGCGGCATGCGAGACACCTTTACGAGGCGAGTCGAACCTGCGGAACTGCAAGGCTTGAACGAATACACGCGGATGAACTGGATGGGCCTGACGAACCGGCCCTATCATTTTCAGATCGTCACCAGCGAGACCTCTCAGGCGAAAGTGCAGCTCGAGTACCAGGCGCCTGACATCTACCCTGCCGGGGTGAAACTGGAGCGCGTTCTCACGCTTCGCGGCGATCAGAACGTTGTGGTTGAGGATACGGCTATCACACCCGAAGGCATACAGCCAGGGCAGGCGTATGTCCTCGAGAACTCGGTATCATTCCAGCAAGGGGATCGTCCGAATTACCGGCGATGGTTCACGCCTGGTAAGGCGCCAGCGGAATTCACCCCCGACAAAAAAGTCGCGTTCGGATCAAATCCAAAGTTTTTCGCCACAGTGGATCAACGCAGTGACGAAACATTTGCAGTCATGCTTCTGACCTCTCCCCGCAAGACGCAGCTCGAAACGCATCATCATTCGGCATTTCTTCGAATTACCTATCCTGATTTCACGATTGCCGGCGAGCAAAACCATTACAGAACGGCCTATTATTTTGGCAACGAAAGTCCCGCCGCCCTCGGCGCGCTCCTGAAGACTGTCACTGCGCAGGTTTCAGGCCCAGAAAAGGCGAAGTAGAGTACTGCCCCTTCAGATGCGCAGGAAGATCTTGCGGCGATACATCCAGAACAGGATCATCCAATACGCAAGCAGAATTGCCATGCCCTCGACCAAGGGCTCCAAAGCGGACCCTGCAATCTTGAACACATCGGACCCCAGGTGAATACGAAACGAAGAAGTGAGGAACTCTGGCAAGAGGTGAGCGATCAGGTAAGCCGCAATCGAATTCATTCCGATCACGACGAGGGGGAAAGCCCATTTTCTATAACCCTTAGCCTCGATGATCCAGGCGAAAGCCGCAAGCATCAAGAAGCAGACGCCGCCACTAAACAGAGTCCAACTCGGAGTCCAAATACGCTTCACGACGGGGCATACCCCGGCCACATGCAAAAGTAGAGCCAGGGCCACGCCGACTACTCCGGCGAGCAGCAACCGCCGAAAGGGAATCCGAGGTGCGTTCGTGCGCAACCAGCGGCCGGCGATCAATCCCAGAATCATTGTGCCCAAGGTCGGAATAAAGCTAAGCGTCAGATACCCGCCCTCGTTGGCGATGAAAGGCGTGGTTCTTGGAAAAAGATTCAGAAACCACTGATCGAATGCATTGCCTAAATTGGCGTTCTTGTTCCAGTGCGCCATGAATCCCGTGTAATGATGGGTCCAATCGGGTGGAACGCCGACCGACTGCCAATCGAACCCTGGGCCCGCCGCAGGATAGAGAGCCCAAGCCAGCCAGTAGGCGAAAAGAATTGCTCCAAGCGAGATCCACAGCCAACGCTCTTTTTCGGCAAAGCCTAGCATGAAGAGAAAGACATAGCCCATGCCTATTTGCGTCAGAGTATCTTCAAAGGTGAAATAGGTCTGCGGCTGGTGCATGGATCGGAGAAATATCCCCAGAGCGATAAGGAGAAACGCTCGCCATATGGCGTGCAGCAGCAGCTTGCCGAAACCAGCACCTTTGGCTAATCGGCTGGCGATCGAATACGGCAGAGCCACACCGACGAGGAATGAGAACGACGGCTGGATCATGTCATGGAGCGAGCATCCAGCCCAGTCCACATGAGTCTGGTTATAGCTCAAGATTTTCCAAAACCAGTTCGTGGGAAATGCCTGGGCCATCTCAGAGAACCGCAGGACCTCGGCCATCATGAGCAGCATCACAAATCCGCGATAGGCATCGATGGCCGTGTTGCGGCGAGGAGCGGTTCTTATGGCCGGAACCGGAGCGACACCTGCCTTATCGATGGGGGCTTGAACTTGATTTACTTCGGCGGTCTGCGTTGTTAAAAGCGGATTCACATGTCATCTCGCAAACTCGTAGCAGGATACATATCTGCAACCGGTTTGGGAAGAAGAAGCTTTCCAGAGCGGCGTTTAGCCGGGATGCATCGATCCAACGCAAGTCCTTACGTGCAATTTTGCCATTTGCGAAGTTGCAAAAGTCGCGGGTCGCGTTAGAAGAATTCGTAACCGCAATATTGCATAGAGCGGGCCCGCCACGCCGAAGTAAGCGCAAGAGGTCCCACGTGTCTTTCATAGCGCTATTCATGCCGCTGCTCAGATGCAGCGTCGTCGGAAATAGATGTTTTTTGGCTCGTAGCTAGAGATGCTTCGTTATTTATCAGAAGAGGGGAGCGGGAACCGTTTGCCCGTATGCCAGACAGCTTTTGCCGTTTGCGGCGAGGGGGTGTACCCACCGCATCACTGCCATTAGCGTTTATTATCGGCGCGGTCCCGATCCTGATTCAGGATGGTGGTGTAATGGTGGTTTAAGGATGGTGCGTGTCAATTGCCCCCTTATCTTTGATAGTGTCCCGAATGGTGTCCTTTAACTGACGAATGAGGTCACATGGGGTGCTTTTGGGTACCCGAGCACGAGTGTAAGTGGTTGGGATTCTTTACGGTCACAAAGGTGAAGAGAATTGCTAAACCGTTGTACGGGCTAACACCTGTACCGAGGGTTCGAATCCCTCCCTCTCCGCCAGACCTTCGCAACAGCTTTGCAGGAACCGCCTCCGAAGCAGGGTTTCTGCAGCCATCTACTCCATTGACACCTGAAAAAGGGTTGGATATGCTTTGCCCTCACGCATCCTCCGCGTGTGTCTTGGGGCGAGAAGACATTGCAACGCGGGCCCTCCAATCAGGTCACCGAGTTATTGGTCCGCTGGCGAGGCGGAGATAAGGCGGCGCTCGACTCGCTGATGCCGCTGGTGTACACCGAGCTTCGGCGTATCGCAAACCACTATCTACAGGGCGAACGTTCCGACCACACTCTGCAAAGCACGGCCCTGGTTCATGAAGCCTACGTGCGCATGACCGAACAGGCTTTGCCGCAGTGGCAGAATCGTGCTCATTTCTTCGCTGTGGCCGCGCAACTCATGCGCCAGATTCTGGTCGACCACGCGCGTAGTCATCGTGCCTCCAAGCGCGGCGGCGATGTCTATAAGCTGGCTCTGGAAGACGCCGAGGAACAGCCCACGGTTTTAGATTTCGACATCGTCGCACTCGACGATGCCCTTAAGAGCCTGGCGCTCATGGATGAGCAACAGAGTCGAGTGGTGGAGTTGAAGTTTTTCGGAGGTCTTTCGGTTGAAGATACTGCTGATGTCTTAGGCGTTTCAGCATCGACGGTGAAACGTGACTGGACAACTGCGCGGGCCTGGCTTTTTCGCGAACTCAACCGGAGCGCCGCCACATGAGACCTGAACGATGGCAAGAAGTGCGCGAACTGCTGGACGCGGCGCTCGCCGTGCCAGCTGCGGAACGCTCGGTTTATCTCGACGCAATCTGCTCCCACGATGCCGAACTTCGCAGCGAGCTCGAATCCCTACTGGATTCGCACGAACAGGCCGGCTCTGTTTTCCTGAACAGTCCTGTAGCGGACTTGAAGAGCGCTCTTGGGGAACCGGGCCTACGGTGCGGCTGGATTGGCCGGCGAATCGGCGTCTACCAGATCGAGGCGGAAATCGGCCAGGGAGGCATGGGCGAGGTCTATAGGGCAGTACGGGCCGACGGCCTGTACAAGAAGGAAGTCGCAATCAAACTGGTGCGCGGCGGCTACGACACTGCTGCCGTCCTTGAGCGTTTCCTGCACGAACGCCAGATTCTGGCTTCGCTGGATCACCCGAATATCGCGCGCCTGTACGATGGCGGCACCACGCAAGAAGGGCTCCCTTTTCTCGTCATGGAGATGATCCAGGGAACGCCCGATCGATCAGTATTGCGAGAAACACGATCTTGCCGTCAGTGAACGACTGAAACTCTTCACCCAGGTTTGTGAAGCCGTTCAGTTTGCCCATCAGAGGCTGGTCATTCATCGCGACATCAAGCCCAGCAACATTCTGGTGACGGCAGATGGAATGCCGAAACTGCTCGACTTTGGAATTGCCAAGATTCTGGATCCGGCTGCGAAGGCGGAGACCACGTTACTGCGTCCGATGACGCCCGAGTATGCCAGTCCGGAGCAGTTTCGCGGCGAGACGATTACGACAGCGACAGATGTGTACTCACTTGGAGTCGTACTCTATCGATTGCTCACCGGACACTCGCCATACCCGGAGAGCACTCGCACGCCTTTGGAATTTGCTAGGGTGATCTGTGAGTTAGAACCGACAAAGCCCAGTTCAGCGATAGCGCCCGTGACCTTGCCGGAAGTCCCAACACAGGAACACGGGGCAGCACGCGATAAATCATCCGCGCGCCAGCAGCGGCGCTTGAAGGGCGATCTCGACAATATCGTTCTGAAAGCACTCCGCAAAGAGCCGAGCCGCCGATATGCGTCAGTCGAGCAATTTGCGGAAGACATTCGTCGCCACCTGCAAGGGCTTCCAGTCGCCGCAACTCCTGATTCCGTTTCCTATCGTGTAGGCAAATTTGTCCGCCGACACGCGGTGGGAGTAGCCGCAGTTGCACTCATTCTGGTCGCTGTTGCGAGCGGGATCGTAGCCACCGCCCGGCAGGCACGAATCGCTGAGGCCCAGCGCCGTCGGGCTGAAGCCCGCTTCAATGACGTGCGTAAGCTAGCGAATTCACTCATTTTCGAGGTCCATGATTCGATCGCCGATCTGGCGGGAGCCACTGCCGCACGCAAGCTGATTCTGCAACGAGCCCTGGAGTATCTGGACAGCTTGTGGAAGGAATCAGGAAACGAACCGGATCTAATGCGGGAATTGGCGACCGCTTACGAACGCGTCGGCGCTCTGCAGGGTGATCCTATGGATCCCAATCTCGGCGATATCAAAGGGGCGGCGATCAGCCTGAAGAAGGCAGTGGAGCTGCGGGAATCCTTGGCGCGCCTGAATCCGAAGAACAACAAAGATCAGGTTGAATTGGCGGTGGCTTATCTGGATATGTCGGATTTTCAGAGCGGTGTCGCAGGCAATATCGCCGCCGGACTCGACTACACCACCAAGGCTATCGCCATTCTCGATCGCGAGAGCGTGGCCGACCCGGGGAACTTTCGCGTGCTCGCCCAGGACACGCGAGCTTACAGCGGCCTGGGATTTCTGCATATCGGCAACGGAGCGACGGGCAGTATCGGAACGGTGAAGGAGGGGGTGGACGGCCTGCAAAGGGCACTGGAATTAGATCATCGTGCACTTCAGATCAACCCCAGCAGCGTTTCTCTTCGTGGCCAAGAATCGGTCATCACTTTGCTGCTGGGCGATGCGACGTTGAAGCTGGGAGATCGTCGCGCTGCTCTGGAGTATTACCGTCGTGGGGCGGCGCTTTTCACTGCGCTTGATCCCAAAAGGACTAACGCCAGAGTCGCACTGAATGCGGCGGTGACTGACGGAAAGATGGCCGACATCTATCTGGCTGAGGGCAGGATTAACGAGGCAATCGCCGGATACCGCAAGAGCCGCGAGTCTATCTTCCGTCAGGCTGCAGCCGACCCGAGCAACCAGAGTGTAAAGCAGATCATGATCACCAGCTCCGGGCAACTCGGTCACGCGTTGGTAGAAGGCGGCCGAATCGATGAAGGTTTGAAGTATCTGCAGGAGACATTGGACAGAATTGGTACAGAGCCTTCACTCACGCCACTGCACAAGGTGTATCAGAGCATCGCCCATGCCTGGGTCGGCGAAGCCTTCGAACGCAGGGGCAGAATTGCGGATGCCTTGGCAGAGTACCGGAAGGGTAAGGAGGCGATCACCGCCGCCCGCGCTGCAGGCGCCGATGACTTGCGAACGCAGGTTTATTACTGCGCATCCACCGGCCGTCTTGCCGAAGCGATGTTGAAGTCGGGGAACCCAACGGAAGCCAGGAAACAGTACGAGGAATGCCGCGGAATTCTTGAGTCTCTGCTGCAAGCGAATCCGGACAACGAAGAAGTTCTGTATGCTCTCGCCGAGACCTACACAGGGGAAGGAGACGTTTCCGTGCAGCTGGCAAAAGCATCCAAGCAGCATGCCAAGAGCAGCCCTGATTGCAGCTCTGCCTCGGAGTGGTATCAGGAGAGCCTGAATATATGGAGCAAAGTGCCGAATCCGGCTTGGATCAGTACCAGCATGATAGAAGTCCGGCTGCCCGCGGAAGTTTCACGAAAACTTGCCGAATGCAGGTCGCAACCGTCCACCAAAGTAGCGATGGTCAACTAACAAGAAGAACGCCGGGACCACAGAAGCACATCTGCGCGACTCTGCGGTCCCGGCAGCCGAGCGAAGCTCCCCGGCACTCCGCTCAAAAGCTGCTCACTGCTTTGGGCTGACTGAAGTCAGCACAGTCGTGGCCGCTTGTTGCAACAGGGGAGTCAAGACATCTTCGCCGTCAGATTTCGCTTTTCCGGCAAGCGAGTTCTGTACGACAGGCGTCGACTGCCCAGGGATGACCAGTTGATACTGGACGGTCACATCGTCTTTTGACTTGATCTGCCCGTTGAAGCCGGCGAGTTGGTTCATCGCCTGCTGCTGGGCAATCTGAGAGGCAGCCACTCCGGCGGCCTGCGCTGCGACAGCCCCACCCATGCCGTGTGCCATCGCACCCATAGGAGTCATGCTGGCGGCCATACTGCCCACCTTCATGAACTTACCGAAACCGCCGGAACTGTGTTTCACGCTCACCGCCGAGAACATAATGTAGTCGCATTGTTTCTGCTGCGCTTCGGCCTGCAACTGCATGGCGACGTGAGACTCCAGAGGAGCAATCTCAATGGCGGGGCCGCTCATCAGTGCGATCTCAGCATTGCGTATAGGCGTGCTGTAATCGGCGCCAGCGTTGTTCCCTTGTCCCACCTGAGCCTCGGGAGGAGCCACCCCGATGCGGATCTTGCCCGCAGCCTTCGGCCCCAGAGGCGCCGGAGTTGCTGCTGCTGCGGCGGCCTGCGGCATTCCGTTCGCCGGCATTGCTCCGCCCATCATATTAGCGTTCGGCAGCCCCCCCTTGTTGAGGCCACCTAAAGCGGCCATTTGCGCCTGGGCGATCGCCATCTGCTGCTGCTGGGTCGCAAGCATCGCCTGGGGGTTCATCCCCTGCGGCGGCGCCAGCGTCTGATTGCCGGCATTGCCCTGCGGCATCTGCGGCTTCGGACCGTACGATGGAGCTTGCGCAATTAACCCCTGCCCGATTGTGCCATTATTCAACTCGGCAAAGGAGCCGACCTGGCGATATCCGGCAGGCACGTCGAACATTTCGGCCGGGAGTTGCTGCTTCGTGATTTCCGAAACGCGCACGCTGACGCTTGTGGTGCCGCCATCCGGCGTTGGCATGGCGATGTCTTCCTGCATCGGATATCCCGGCTTGCCGCTGCCCACGAAACGAGAGATCACTTTGTCGTGACAGCCGCTCGCAGGCTGCACTGGAGGCGCGATGGTCGCGCAGGAAGCCTGCTCCTTCGCCAAATCGGCGAACCATCCGTCAATCTCAAACGACTGGCGAACCTGCGTGCAGGCATCGGCCGAGGGCTCCTGAGTGACTTTCGCTTTGAGATGGCGCGCTTGATAACCGTAAATTACTTTGCGCTCGCCGGTATCAGTGATGGTCGTGGTGACAGTGATCTTCCCGCCCTTAGCGTCGGGAAGCGCCGATCCCGTGGCAAGGGCCGCGGCCTTGGCCGCATTCTCGTCCTGCGGGTCGTCGGCCACGAAATAAGTCTGATTCGCCTCGTCCATGGTGACAGTGCGCCGCAGATCGCACTGCCGAAGAGTCACGGTACTGCCGTTGGCCGACTGGGTGACGCTTCGTTCCCGGGCCCCCTTGATCGAGGTCTCGGTTGTCGAGACCACGTATCCTCCGGCCGAGATGTTCTTCTTTATATGCAGATCCTGCGCCTGGCTGGCAGAGGAAACGGCAAGCAATACGAGCACTGACGAGCGACACAACTGCGAAAGGGTAGGCATGGTCCACTCCTTTGAAATGAGCTCGGAGAAGCCCGGCATTCGTCATGCTTGATGCGGTGAGCGGTCAGGATCCCCAGGGTGACGGTTGCGGATGTCTCCTATTGAAAGAGGCGGAAACTTTGGCCGAAAGGGCTCAGGAAAGGAAAAAATATTCTGGCTGGTCCAGCAAACACTTGGCAGATATCTTGATCGCCACAGTCGGCAGTTAAGCTGACGGTGCCCAGCCGTCCCGCGCAGTTGCGGGAGGGTGGCGATTTTTGACCTCCGATGGCGATTATTCTTCGATGCCTTACCGAACGCTCGGAATTGATGTGACTGGTTCGTTCCTGGTCGGACTGGTGCTCGCGCTGTTGACAGCCAAACGCGACTTGAGCACGAGCTGGCGATATCTCATTTCAATTGGATTCCTCGGAAGCTACGCAATTTTCTCGATCTTCGCTATGAGACACTCCGTGCTCTTTAGGAAGGCGAATCGCCCTGGTCTTGCTTATGTGGAACAAAGCGTATGTGTTGGCTTGCTCGCAGTGTGGGGAGGCTCGAGTGTAGGTCATCGCGTGATCGGGTTATGATCGCGTTCACCTCCGCCCTCATCAAAACGATACCCCCAGCTTGTGTACCACTGCCGGTAGTTAAGTCCCGTGCCGTTCACGAACGTGTAGCCGGTCTGAAGAAAAGAGTGTCTGCCCAGATTCAAATCCATCGAAGTGGCGGCGAATTTAGACCGGGTATTCATAGTGAACGGTGAGGTTAAATCCTGTGTCCCGAACTGTAGGTTCCAGAAAGTGCGGTTGCTCATCTGGCGCGATAGTGACAATAGACGATAGTTTCCGTCGCCGAAATTGCTGTCGAACTTGGAATAATGAAAGTCAGCCCGCACTCCCGTACGAGCAATGTCGCTCCAACTCAGGCCGTACATCTGGTTCAGGCTGCGGTGCGCGTCTCCGGTCTTCTCGCTGCGGCCAACCATCGTGTAGACGGTAACGTGCCGCACCGCTTCGAAGTGAACGCCGACGTTCACGCCTTGAAACAGCAGCTTATCAACGAGGCCAGTCCCGACAATACGGGTCGCCGCCGTGGGGATGTCCCGGAAATAGTTGTGGTAAATGTCAAACGAAAGCCGCCGGTTGGGCTGGAGATGAACAGTCAGATAACTCCGGCTGATGGCCGCACCCGGGCGAATGCCATTCGTGCTTACACCTCGAGGGGAATCGGCGATCAAAGAGTGAAATACGCTAATGAAATTCTTGTACGATCCTTCATTTTCAAAAAACAGGTAAGGGCGGTCCGGCTTCCAGTCGATAGTGCCGAGGGCGAGGCCAGAGGTGCTGCTGAGCCGAAAGCCGTCGTAGCTGCCGCGGGTCAAATTAACGAACGATCCCGCGATCTGATGGTCGGGCTGATAATCCCATGAAGTGAGATCCGGAGTTGATCCGGCAAATACACCGGTAGTTAGTCCGTTGCCCAGTTTGCGACCGAAGTATCCGCCGTCGATGGTGTCCAGGCTTACCGCCCAGGGTAGATACAAGCGTCCGAAACCGGCGACCCACGCAGAATCTGGGTTGTCGTAATACATCTGCATCGTATACGTCTTGTTGAGGGTGTTCTCGATGGTTTCACCCTGGAACTGCGAATGATTATTGATTCTGCCGCGCCAGTAGCCCTCGAGGTTCCAGTGCGTTCCGAACAGGTGAGTCATATCGCTCTGCAACGAGATTCCTACTTGCTTGCTATGAGCAGCTGTTAAACCGCTACCGGTAATCGCACTGTAATCGAATCCGATTCGCCCCTGGATTCGGCTGCCGCCTCTCTTGTCGGGTCCAGCGGACGGTTGCCGATCAGCCTTATCGGGCAGCACTGTTCTACCCCTCGGCAACGGGACTGCAGCCAGTGCGTTCTTGGTGACGGCAGTCCGCGCATTCTCGGCGTCCCCACGTGTGAGCTCAGCCAGATCGCCGCGGTGCAGCGGCCGCCTTGCGTCATGCACTTCCGCGACCGCTGAAGTGGTCGCCACGGCAACAACTCGAAGTTCAGCGACGAGTCCTTCACGGCTCGAATCTGCATCATCCGACGACGATGTAGAATCACGCACAATCAATCTCATGCCTTGCTGCATCCCCGCATTGGAGCCGCCGTCGATGTAAACCGAGTCCGCCGAGACCGCCTTGATCCTGAATTGCCGCATGGCAAGAACTACCCGGGCCTGAGAGGCGCTGTCTGACACGGCAATAGCTCCAGGTGCGGCAGCAGTCTCGTTCGGCGGGATCTCAGAAGTTCCTGGCGCCAGACGAATCTTGCTTTCGGTGTCCGGCTCTGGATCTCGGTCTAGCGCTTGCGCCGAAGTCAGAATGCTCAGCACGAACTTTTCTCCGCTGGCTTCAGTCGAAAACGGTCGCAGCGAGTCAACGTCCACGACCACGCGAGTGATCGGCGGGTTCGTACGATGCAAGCCAACCCGCACTCTCTTGATCCCATCTTTGTCGACCGCGATGCGTTCCAGACCAGGCTTCGGGCGAGTGCCTGGAAAATCCACGATCATTCGATCGGGATTTGTGGCGAAGGTTAGCGTTGGCTTGATCGATTGCGTCAGGTCAACTTCGACCGACAGCATGGTCCCGCTGTTTGTTACCCGGACATCCTCTATTTCTGCGGTCTGGCCTAGCGCTTCCTTGCTCACGATCGCGATCGTCAGTAAAAGACAAATCTTCAGTTTCCCAATCATTGATGTACCCAAAATTTGGAGGTGTCCGGCGATGCCGGCCTTGAAATCACTTTCTTTTCAGCATTCCGGCGCGCAGCACAGCACCATTCCAGCTGTCCATCGACAGATGGCACTGACGGCATTCCGTCGAAAATCCATTGGCCTGGTGATTTGGATTGCTTGCTTTACGGAACGAGTCCAGGTGACAGCTCACGCACTCCGTGGAGAGCCCAAAGCGGTTGAACTGTCCGACCGTGCCAACTTTATGGCACGAGTAACAATCCACGACAGCATGTGCGCCGATGAGCGGAAAACGATCCTGATGCTCATTGATGTTGTGAATCGATACTTGCCAGCCATTTGTGTTGTGGCACAGTTCGCATTCCGCGCCATTCTTCCTGCGATGCAGGTCCGCATGGCAGTCCTGACATTTTTCTGGCACGTGGCTGAAGTTGAGGTCGGCATGACAATCAACGCACTGTACTACCGTGTGGCGACCGCGCAACGCGAACCGGGTTTGAGAGTGCTTGAACTCCATTTTCTGCCGCAACGGCTTCCATCCCTGCTCCGTGTGACACTCCTGGCAGGGGATATTGAACTTGTCTCCGTGCGGACTGTGACGCACATCGCCATTTGTTTGTTGCGCGACACAAAGTCCCGCGCCAAGCGACAGAAACACTGGTAGCAAGTGCCGGAAAGCTGGCAAAACGTAATGCCCCTCTGAGTTAATTTGGAATTACAGCGCAGTTGCTCGACAACAACTGCACTCGCGTCTGCAATCACTCCGCCACTCTGGTTCTTCTGGGGTGAAGAAAGCTAAGCTTTGAGATAAGTGGCGGTGGTGTGAAATTGCTGCTCGGTGAAGTGAATTCTTACACGCGATTGTTGTTCCTCGGCGATCGAGCATCGCATTGTTTAGCGCGGCTCGTGCGATCACCGGCGGAAAGAATGACAAGTTCTAGTGCTACTGTTCTCCACTCGTTCATTCTCTACGGCTCTGATGCATTGATAGTGATCGATACAATCGAAAAACCAAAAGCGATTGAGTTGGACTAGTCCCTCTCAGACTTGAGCAGCTGGGTGATGCTCGATACGATCACTTCATGATTGGATTGTTCGTGATCTTAATTGTGCTTGTGGCATTGTGGGCTGGCAGTACCGTGGTTAAGTTGGACGCGCCCGAGTCAGCAGAATAGTCGTGGTCGTGGTTGTGTCCCAGTTGGTGTGCCGCACAGCAGTAGCCAAGGTTGCTCGTGGTCAACAACCTGCCTTCCAGTGAATGAGTGTATGGAGCTTCACGTCGCTGCGGGACTGCTGCGTGGAATGGCTTAGGTTCGCCGCGCCTGCTGAACCATTTCGATCATAATTGTTCTGACCTCTGCCGAGTTCCTTACCTCTCGCGGGAATGCAACGCGAGCGCCGCGCATGCCGTCGTCGGTCTTCGCGCGTATGTGGAAGCCCAAGCGATCCACTGATGTCATGTCCACTTCCTGCGCATGCATGTTGGCAAAGACACGTGCGAACAGGACGAGGGTATCCTTGTGGTCGGCATTCATGTGTTGCACGATCCCAGCTGCAGCATCGGACAGCGGGTCTGGTTTAGCCTGCTCATACTCCGCGGCAGTGACCCAGCCCATTACGCCAAAGCCGCCGACGTAGTAAACGTCTATGACATCCATGCGGTAGAAAGAGAAGTCCTCAAAGTCCACCCAGTATTTACTATTCTCATAACGGGCAAGGTAAAGCTTGCGTGCCTCCGGCAATTCTGGAGCTTCGATTCGCAAGATGTTTCCCAGAAGCGAAACACGGGATGCCCCGAGCACATCACCCCCGGAATCGTTTTGCATAACCAAAAGCGATGCGCGCGGGTCTGCTCGAAGGTTCTGGGTGTGCATGGCCATCGTACTAATGAGGAAGATCGGACGTCCCTGCGCGTCCAATCCGTAGGGCATCACTGACCCAAAGGGAAATCCCGGCTGTTTGAGAGACTGGGTTGAGAGGCTGCCGATACGCCCTAAGTGCAGGAGAGTGCGTGCTCGTTCGGCGAAGGATGGCTCCGGTACACTCGGGCGATCGCTTATCGGGGCGGCATGTTTTCTGCTGGAAGAGGATGACATTGCATATTCTCAGAGCTGATCTAGCGGGCAGCGGCCAACCGACGTTGGCGCTTTCCACATACGATACAGCACGCATCGCTCCAACAGCACAATCAGACAAGCTGCTCCAACAATTCAATCACCCTGATGTACCAGCTCTGACTCCTGTGGTGTGTACTCTCCTTCTTCCAGGACCCTTGATCCTCGATCGAAAGAATGGCCCGTCACCAGTCCGAGAACAAACCAGCCCAGCACTATTGCTCCGAACGCAAAGATCGTGTCGCCAAACATTCGCATCCACCGCAACCGGGTCAACATCGGGGTGTGGAGGAATTCGGAGGAACGCGCATACCACGTCCCAACCTCAACCGAGGCCCAAGCCTGCGCCAGACCGATGGGCAGCGTACTCAACAGCACCATGGTTGCCAGCCCAATATTGATCGACCAGAACGCAATCGCCAGAGGACGGTCTTTCCACATCAGCCCCGGACGTAGCGCCCGCAAGCAGAACAGCATGAGCCCCAGGCCGAGCATCCCGTACACGCCGAACAGCGCCGTATGTCCGTGCACAGGCGTCAGATTCAATCCCTGCACATAATAAAGAGCCACCGGTGGATTAATCATGAAACCGAACAAGCCTGCGCCCACGAAGTTCCAGAATGCGACGGCTACGAAGAAATAGATCGGCCACTTGTAGGCGCTGATCCACGGGTTTCGAGCCGTGCCGCGAGTCAAACGAATGTTTTCCCATGCCTCAAATCCAATTAGAACGAGCGGCACCACTTCGAGAGCGCTGAAGATAGCGCCGAGCGCCAAAACCACGTTGGGGGTTCCAGCGAAGTACAGATGGTGAAAAGTCCCGATGATGCCTCCCGAAAGATAGATGACCGTCGAGAAGAGCACGCCCCGCGTTGCGGTCGCAATCGACAGCAATCTGAGTCTGGTGAGCAGGAACGCGATGACCACAGTCGCGAAAACTTCGAAGAATCCTTCCACCCAAAGATGTACGACCCACCAGCGCCAGTACTCGGCTGTGATGAGCGGGGAACGTTTCCCGTACATCAGTCCCGCTGCATAGAACAGGGGAATCGCAATGCTCGAAATCAGAAACAACATCAACAGCGAATAGTTCTCGTCGCGGCGTGCGAGGGCAGGTTTCAGTCCTCGCCACATCAGCCACAACCAGAAAGCAAGGCCGACGAACAGCAGAATCTGCCAGACGCGTCCCAGGTCGACGTATTCATACCCTTGTGAGCCGAGCCAGAACCACAGGTTGCCGAGTTTCTGCTGAATCCCCAACCACTCTCCAGCCAGCGAGCCAACTACTACGGCCACAACCGCGACAAAGAGTGCATTCACCCCAAACCGTTGTCCCTTCGGTTCCATCCCGCTCACTGCGGGAACGATATAAAGACCGGTCGCAAGCCAGGAAGTTGCGATCCAGAAGATACCAATCTGCAGATGCCAGGTGCGCGCAACGGAGTACGGCAACCATTTCCCGAGTGGAATTCCGTAGAAGCCGCCACCCTCAACGCCATAGTGTGCGACGATTGCGCCCAGTGCCACCTGAACCACCCAAAGTGCAGCGACCACGAAGAAATATTTCACTGTCGCTTTCTGAGAAGGGGTTGGCTGCAATCCAAGCAGGGGATCCTTGCGCGGCATCGCGTCCGGAGAGTGCCCGCGTTCCTGCGAACCGAAATACCACACCATACCGCCGATTCCGGCGAGAAGAAGCACAAAGCTGATCACGCTCCAAACAATCGTTCCGCCAGTCGGACGATTGCCGACCAACTCTTCGTGCGGCCAGTTTTGCGTGTAAGTAACATCCTGACCGGGGCGGCTGGTACTCGCAGCCCACGCCGTCCACCAGAAGAATGTAGCCATTTGCCGCTGTTTTGCCGGATCGCTCAGCGCACCCGCGGGAATCGCGTACTCGTCCCGGCCCTTGCCGTAAACATCGGCGTAATAGCTTGCCAACTCCTCGAATGCCGCGGTGCGATCGCCATCCAGTACGATCGTGTCGCTCGCGGCGTCGTAGGTGTTGCGCCGCGTCAGTTCGGTTAAGCGGCCTTGCAGGGCCGCACGCGATTCAGCTGGGAGCGAGTGATAATCCGCGAAGCCTTGTTGGCTCGCCCAGCGTTTGAGTACGATTTCCGATTGGCGATGAAGATAATCCGCGCTCCAGTCAGGAGCGACGTAAGCCCCGTGTCCCCAAATAGTGCCGATCTCCTGCCCGCCAGTTGATTGCCAGACATTCTGTCCGTCGCGAATCGTCTCGCCGTTGAACAGCAGTCGTCCATCTGCTGTAACTACCTTCGCTGGGATCGGCGGACCATTATTGATTGCCTTGTAACCCACGCCGCCTAGCACCGAAAACGAAACCAAGATGATCAGCCCAAAGGCGATCCACAGCTTTTTGTATGGCATGACTTCCTTCTCCTAGGAATGCTTGAATGTTTTGCTCAAATGAATGAGCGACGCAGCTAACGCGCCTTCTCCAGTGCCACGGCGCGAGGAAATAGAATGTTGTTCTCCAGATGAATATGCTGATGAAGGTCGGCTTCAAACGCCGCCAGCGCCTTGTAGAGCGTTTGATAACTGATGCAGCCATCGGTTGGTGCGGAATATCCCTTGCTCGCCCGCTTCATAGTGCGCAGAGCATTGCCCGCCGAATCATGTTCATGTTCCATCATGGCAACGGGATTTTGCACTGAACCGAACGGCGCAGGCGCGATCGCTTCCTTACCCGCCACGGCTGCTTCCATCCTGATAATGAAAGGGAACAGGATCATCTCTTCCTTCATCATGTGCGCGCCCAATTCCTGAGCCAGCCCCTTGAATGCCTCTTGAACCTCGAACAGTTCAGGATGGTTCTTGCCGTGAACAGAGCAGACCTTCTCGAGCAGTGGACATAAGCGGGCAATCTCGTCCCGTGTGTAATTGTGATGTGTGCTCTGGATGTGCCCGATCAGGCTGGCGAGCGGTTCGGCGTTCCAATTCTGTTCTGTCTGCACGACCAGGGCAGCTTGATTCGCTTGGTTTAATGAGTCCAAGACTTGATCGATCTTCAAGTTTGCGGCGTGACACGCTTCCTCGAGCGACTTGTTGCCGCCACAGCAGTAGTCGATGCCTAGTTTTTCAAATACTCGCGTCGAAGCTGGGCTTTCGAGAGCCAATTCCCGCACGGTTTTTTCAGTAGCAATGGTCATGGTCTATATCTCCAGTGGGAGTACATGTTTCGGTGGCTGCTGGTCTTCCTGTGCCGCAGTCCAGACATCCTCGGGTTCTCCGGCGATCGCAGAAAGCGAGGTCGACGTAAGAAATCCCAAATACGCGCCCAGAACGCCTTGCCACGCGAAATGTGCCGTACAAGGCGTAGTTGCCGAGCAGGGGCGCGAGCGTCCCAGGAAACAGGATGGCTTGGTTATTGAAATTTCCTCAAACAACTCCACGACGTCGATCAAATAGATTTCATTTGCTGGTTTGCGCAGCCGGTATCCACCACCCGAACCACGAGCGGTTTCCACCAGCCCGGCATTTCGCAAGGCCACCAATACCTTGGACAAGTAATTCGCTGGAATCTCCACAGACCGCGCCAGGTCACGACCGAGAACCGTTGCGCCGGATTGTCGTGCCAGATGACAGAGAGCGCGAAGCGCGTATTGTGAAGTAGTGGACAGCATTGTTGACCTCTACATGTACATATCCTCTGCTGCCATGATGGCTATGGTCTGTGATCCTGGTCCCAGCTCCATGTGATCGCAATCACAGCTAGAGTGCAGAAAGGGCGCTGACAAATTCCTCCTTCGCCCGTGACACAAAGACACAGGTCGCAACTATCCACATTGAAGATTGCGAGGCGTTCTCAGGATGAGCGCGGGCTCAGAAGACCTGTTTTAAAAGCTGCGGGAGTTAGCGTACTCATTACCTTTTGACCGGACCCGGCAGAGTTCATCACGGTTCGAGCGGGTCTGATACACGCTGGCCGATATCGAACCTTACGCTGCTGGATCAATTAAGTTCTGTGCCGAAGGAGGCTCTTCTGACAAAACACGCACGCGACGACGTTTTGTCAGAAAAGCAAGCCCCCACTGCAGGAGCACAAACACACGATTGGCAAATCCAATGAGAAAGTAAATATGCACGCCCGCCCAGAGTAACCATCCTGCGAAGCCCGCGAACCGGCTGAAGCGCAAGTCGGCGACGGCATAGGTTCGGCCGACGATTGCGAGATCACCCTTGTCCCAGTACCAGAATGGTTTCGGCAGTGCACGCCCGGTCACACGGCGCCGGATGACGTCTGCAACGTATTTGCCTTCCTGTATGGCGGGTTGAGCTACTCCGGGCATGAGCATTGGGGTTGGTGATTTGATGCCAAATAAGTTTCGAACCGGAGCAACCAGATGAGCGGTGTCGCCAATGACAAACACTTCCGGATAATCACGCACGGACAAGTCCGGTTGCACCATGACCTTCCCGGACTTATCTGTTTCCGAACCTAGCCACCGCCCTGCCGGCGACGCAACCACCCCAGCTCCCCAGAGCACGGTGCCGGCCGGAACTCTTTCTCCGGCGACGACAATTCCATCCGAATCGACACTGGTAACACGAGCGTTGGTGAAAACCTTGACACCTAAGCTCTCCAGGTGTCGTTGCGCTTTGAGGGAAAGAACCTCAGGATATGTGGGCAGAATGCGAGGCGCCGCCTCGTAGAGAAGCACCCTAGCTGTTCTGGGATCGATATGCCGAAAGTCATGCGTCAAAGCCATTCGAGACATTTCGGCGAGCGTGCCTGCCATCTCGACGCCGACCGTACCCGCGCCTACGAGCGCAAACGTCAGGAGGCGACGAATTTCCTCGGTCGGGACCGCTTCGAGCGCTTTGGAGGCCGACGCCAACGCTTCCGCCCGCTCGAATGCAAGCAGGATTTTGCTTCGAATCACGTCGGCATCATCAAGCGATTCGAGCCCCGGCGCGAACGGGCGCCAGTCATCGTGCCCAAAATAGTTGTACCGGATGCCAGTGGCCAGAATGAGGAAGTCGTATGCCAAGTCTCTGTGTTTGAGATGAACGAGGCGTTGTTTCGGGCTGATGCCTGTAACTTCATCGAGCAACACGTCAACGTTTTCTTGCTGACTGAGGATGGAACGCAACGGCCCTGCGATCTCATCATCCGAAAGCAGTCCCGTTGCAACCTGGTACAGCATGGGACGAAACAGATGATAGTTCCGTTTATCAATCAGGGTCACTCGAACCGCAGCACCGCGTAGACCACGAGCCGCAGAGAGTCCGCCGAAGCCACCACCAACGATAATTACACGAGGAATCAGGCGTTCCTCCGAGAGAGCCATGCGTTATTAGGATGAAACGCCGCGGCGGTTCGATGCTTTAAAGCTGGTTTGGGACCGTGGTCCCATCGCGCAATGAAGCGAAGTCAAGTCACCTTCCGCGGACATGCTAGTTGCTCTGATACAGCAAGGTCTTGCCACGTTCCTCGTTCCGAGTGAGTCGCCTCGTCTCGCAGCGCAATACGAGAATGGGGCACCGGGAACACAACGTTGTTCGCAAAGCTGGCCCCTTCACCCAGAGGTAGTTGCGGCGGCGTATAATCCCCACCATGCTTCGCGGGAGTTTATGCGCGCTGCTTTTACTTTTTTATGTGCTGTCCGCGTACGCGCAGCGAGTGGTCGGCGTAATTTCTGTTCAGAGCAATGCACCCGTCCATTCTTCTTCGGCGAGTCATAGCCATCCGGTTTCGACCAATTTCCATGCGTCTCGCAGCCGCGGCGGCATCGGACACACTCATCGCCATCACAACGGGTCTCGGCCTATCTCTTTTCCATATCTCTTTGATGTCTTTGGAGATTACGGTATCGGATCTCCTGAAGACGTGAACGCGAAGGAAGAAAGCCCTGAGCCGCTGGTGCGCGTGCATGATGAGACTCCTCAGCGGGCAGCAATCCAGCCCTCGCCGGCTCAGCTCATCGAAATTCCGAACGCGTCGAAAGCAGCCCACCGCCAGCCCTTACCAGCTACGATTTTCGTTTTGATGAACGGGGAGAAACTGGAAGCGGAGGGCTACCTGCTTACTGCTAGCTCTTTGTCCGCCACGGTGCAGCACAGCCAGCGCACCGATTCCGCTTGAAATGCTGGACCTGCAAGCGACTCTGGCAGCCAATCGCGAGCGCGGGCTGGATCTGCGGATTCCTGAGAATCGAAACGAAGTTTCCGTACGATTCTGAACAGGCACAAAGCGCTGTCCAGCCCCTTGCTATTAGCTATGAATTAGACCGCATGTCGCTCGAAGTGCCTCCCGCTGCCGGAACATAGCACTTCGAGGTGTAATCCATTACCATGCGGTCGGCATTGAACCGCCAACCGAGGGTGCGGATGGTGCGCTTCATGCCCTTGATCCAGCCACGCGGCAGGCCGTCACGGTCGCGGTAGTAGTACAGCGGAATCACTTCTTCCTGCAGAGCCCGCATGAGATCGTCTCCATCGCGGGTATCGTGTACGCCCATATCGGAATGAGTGCGGCCGGTGCCAATCGCGAAACCGTTGGCGCCGTCGAAGGCCTCCGCCCACCAGCCGTCCAGAATGGAGAGATTCAGGCCGCCGTTCAACACCACTTTCTGACCGCTGGTGCCGGAGGCTTCCAGCGGGCGGCGCGGATTGTTGAGCCACACATCCACTCCCTGAACAAAGTGGCGTCCCACGTTGATGTCATAGTCCTCGACGAACACGAACTTGTCGCGGAACTTCGGGTCGCGCATAAGCTCCGCAATCTGTTGCAGAACACGTTTTCCCGGTTCATCGAGAGGATGGGCCTTCCCGGCGAACACAAACTGAACCGGACGGTTTGGATCATTCACCATCGAAGCCAGGCGCTCGATGTCAGTGAGAATCAGATTGGCGCGTTTATAGGTTGCAAAACGACGGGCAAAGCCGATCGTCAAGGCGTCGGGGCTAAGCACACGCTCCAGCCGCTGCAATGTTTCCCGTGATTCGCCGCGGCGCTTAGCCTGGTCGACGGCCCGCCGTCGTACAAACTCGATCAGCTGCGACTTGAGGCTCAGGTGTGTCTCCCACAGCTCACCGTCATCCACATCTTCGATTCCCAGCCAGGTTTTTGCTTCACTGCTGCGCTGCTGCCAGTCGTTGCCCAGATGGCGATCGTACAGGCGGAACATCTGCGGAGCCAGCCAGCTCGGGACGTGTACCCCGTTGGTGATGTGTCCAATGGGAACTTCGTCCTCGGGCTTGCCGCGATACAAACCCGTCCACATGTTGCGGGACACCTCTCCGTGCAGCGCCGAGACAGCATTGGCGCGACGCGAAAGCCGCAGCGCCAGTACCGTCATGCAAAACAGTTCGTCGGCATACGAAGGATTTTCGCGGCCCAGTCCCAGCAAGCTCTGCTCAGTCAGGCCGAGTGCCTCGCGAAGAGGCCCGATATGTTCTTCCACCAGCCCAGCGTTGAAGCGGTCGTGTCCGGCGGGGACCGGAGTGTGCGTGGTGAAGACGACTTCCCTGGAAACTCGCGGAACCGCGGCTTCGAAGGTGATCCCCTCTTCTTCCATGCGCATGCGAATCGCTTCCAGAACGGCGAAGGCGCTATGGCCTTCATTCAGGTGGAAGACGCCCGGCGAGATTCCCAGAGCATGCAAGGCGCGCAGTCCGCCCACGCCCAGCAGAAGTTCCTGGCGAATGCGGATGCGAAGATCGCCTCCGTACAGCCGGGAGGTGAGCTGCCGGTCCTCAGGGGCGTTTCCTTCCACGTCGGAGTCGAGCAGCAAAAGATCGCGGCGGCCGACCTTCACGCGCCAGACCTTTGCCCGGATGCGCCCGCTGCGCGTTTCGATTTCCACCATCACCGGTCTGCCGTCTTTTCCGATCGCTACTTCCATCGGCAACTGGGTGACGTCGGTCTCGAGATATTCTTCCCGCTGCCATCCGTTGACATCGAGGCGTTGCCGGAAATATCCCTGGCCGTAGAACAGGCCGATTCCAATCAGCGGGATGTCAAGGTCAGAAGCGCTCTTGATGTGGTCGCCAGCCAGAACACCTAAGCCACCCGAATAAACTGGCAGAGATTCGTGCAGGCCGAACTCGGCGGAGAAATACGCCACCGGATGCGGACGCAGCACTCCTGCATGGCGTGTCCCCCATGTCCGATCGGCCTCCAGATACTCACGCATTCGCCGGTAGGCATAATTCACCCGGCTGTGCAGCATCATTTCGGTAGCACGAGTTTCCAGCTTAGCCAGCGGCATCTCGCTCAACAGGGCAACCGGATTATGGTTCAGCTCATTCCAGCGGGTCGGATCCAGATCCAAAAACAGGCTTGCCGAATTGTGGTCCCAGCTCCACCATAGGTTGCGCGCCAGAGCCCAGAGCCGCTCCTGTAATGGAGCGATGAACCGATCCAGCATCCGCGCTTCACTCACCACCGGGGCAACCTGTGTCGCCGCCTCTGTCAGCATGCGGATATCTTCTTCGCTGAACACTCGCGGTTCGACAGTCTGAACTACCAGTACGCCCTGCAGAAAGCCGCGATCGATCAGCGGCACTCCCAGGAAGGACTGGTAGGCATCCTCCCCGGAATCGCGAAAGTATTTGAAGCGAGGATGATTCTTGACTTGACTGACCGCTACAGGCTGGACTTGCTCCGCAACCAGCCCGGTCAGCCCTTCTTGTACGGCCATGCGCAAGATGCCAACACATTCCCGGCGAAGTCCGACTGTGGCGGCCAACACCAGATTGGCCCTATCTGGTTCTAATAAATAAGCAGAACAAACATCGGTATGAAAACGTTTCGCGATCAGGGCGACCACGTTCATTAGCGTTTCAGCCGACTGGCCTCCCTCGGCAGCAAGGTTCGCGATTTCCTCAAATGTCAGTACGGTTTCAACTTGGCCAGTACGCAGAGCCTCTTCCATATCCCCAGCAACCTCGTATTGATCCAATCTGCTTTGCTAAGCCTCCAAACTCTAGAAACTGAACCCTGTTCATCTTGCCACACGAGCAGGGTTCCACCATTGTACGGGTAAAACTTAAAAATTAGCGGGTCACGCGATTGCGAATTTTCGTGTCTGCGCATTCAAGAATCGGCACAAGCCGCCACTCTAGCCGAGTTAGGGTCACCAACAGCCGAAATCCTTTGCGCGCGCGCAGCAGAAAGAGTAAAATTCGGCGCAATCCAGCCAACCGATTAAAGATAGCGTCCATCTTGTGTCGGGAATTCGAGCTACGCGAACAGGGTACGAGCGAGTGGCAAGATACGCCGATGTGATGCTAGTGTGCGGTTACGGGAAATCAGCTGACAAAAGAAAAGCCCGGGCGATAAAACGTCCGTCAAAGCTTGTGTGTGGGGAGTTGTGGGGAGTCTAGAATGAGGAACAGCACTGTGCGATTTCTCCAGTTTGGTGCAGCATTGGTCTGCCTGGTAGTGTCGGGTTGGTTTCTTGCCGGGCGGGCTGCAAGCCCCCAGCGGCGCGGATTTCCGACCGACTGGAGTCATCATCACCTGGTATTTTCCCATCCGGCGAATCCTGTCATCGCCGCACGCGTCGAGGCGGACTCGCGCTATTGGCAACAATTCGCGCGCCGTAATGTCCCCCGTGTGCTCTCCCGTCTTGGATACAACCCGATCGACTTCAACTCGCTCGCGGCTTTAGCAACGCAGGGCAACAAAGTACATCCTGATTGGTCTGAAAATTTGGGCAGCGGAGCCTCGGTGGGAGCTGGGAATTTTCCTGCGCTCTATAACACTGACGCCCTCACCGCGAATTGCGCCAACGCCACCAAGCCAGATTATGTTGTATTCAATACCGGGCTGGCGGGTTCATCCGCTCAGGCCAGTGTCATTGCCTTCGACAATCTCTACTCTGGCTGCGCTGGTTCGGTCCCACAAACTTACTGGGCCTACAACACTGGAGGCCAGGTCCTGACCTCTCCGGTGATCTCAGAGGACGGAACCCAAGTCGCATTTGTTCAGAGCAGCGCGGGTATTGGAAACCTGGTTCTCCTGAAGTGGAAGGCTTCGTCCGGAACTCTGAGCGCACCGGTAACATTGGTTGGGGTATCCAACGCTGCGTATCGTGCATGCACGGCGCCGTGCATGACGACAATCATTCTGAGAGCCGGCTCGAATGTCGCGGTCGACGACACCACCTCCTCGGCTTATCCCGATTACTCTTCAGATACCCTGTATGTGGGCGGCAATTTGAGTTGGCTGCATAAGATTACCGGCGTCTTCCTTGGTACTCCGACGCGAGTCACCACTGGAGGGTTTCCCGCTCAACTTTTCCCGGGTAATGCGACGGCTCTTTTCAGCCCGGTTTTTGATCCGGTCACCGGAAATGTTCTGGTTGGTGATGCTGGCGGCTATTTCTTCCGTGTGAATTCCAGCACCGGCGTGGCAGTCCGTTCCGCACAGCTAGACTTTGCCAACGGAGTGATCGACGTGAGTGGGGATGCCAACGTGGGAGTCGCCTACGTTTTCATCTCCAACGATAGTTCGGCCTGCGCTGGAGCATCGCCTTGCAGCGCGGTGCGTTTCCTTCCGGAGAATTTCACCGCGGGCGCTACCGGCACGGAAGCAGTTGTAGGTACGTCCAGTGCCACGGCCGCAGTTCTTTATCAGGGCGACTTCGACAATACGTATTTGAATTCCTCTAATGCGACTGGGAACATGTATGTCTGCGGCAATACCGGCGGAGCGCCAACTTTGTACCAAATTGCAGATTGCGGCTGGTGCTCCTGGCACTGTTGCTCGCGGGACCGGTCCTATCCAGCGCCACCACCGGATGCTCTCCCATCACCGACATTTCGAACCCAAGTGCGGCGGGTGGCGCCAAGCGAGTGGGTGTATGCCGGAGTTCAGGCCAGCGGCTTGGGTAATTCCTGCGCATCGGCAGGATGCGTCATGAATTTCGTAACCCAGCCATGGCAGCCATCTCACGCATACATCATTGGCCAGCAAATTCTCGATCCGAATTTCCGGGTTCAGACCGTACGAACCGCGGGAACTTCCGGCGCGACGGATGCCAGCAAACTGGACTACGAACATTGCGACAACTACCAACGACGCCAACGTGCGCTGGTTCAATCAAGGGTCGCACACTGCCGCTCATGCGAGTTGGGCGCCCATTCACGCATATGCTTTGCGCGCTGAAATTCTTGACGGGAACGGGAATGTACAGGCGGTCACCACCGCGGGAACGTCCGGCTTTCTCCAGCCGAATTTCAGCCAGACTGTAAACGGCCAGACGAACGACTCCGGTGTCAGATGGCGCAACGTAGGTCCGCTCGCGACTTTTAGCATCCGGGCAGCCGGAGGCAGCAGTGGCATCGTTGTCGATAATACGGTAGGCTCGGTCACGCTGGCGGGTGCCTCGCAAGTCTACTTTTCTACTCAAGCCAACCAGACCTGCACCACTTCGGGCGGAACGGGCGGCTGTGCCATTCAAGCGTCACAATCAGCCCTAAAATGAGAGCACACAGGTCCCTATGGATATGACTGATTCCTCTTCACATCAAAAGGCTCCGGCTGAAAAGAAGAAGCCCTACGAAAAGCCGTCGTTCCGTTACGAACAAGTATTTGTGACCACCGCGCTGGGATGCTCGAAAGCGCACAGGCATGGGCAATCCTGCAGACTGGTTCCCACGAAATCGTGAGTATAGGGCCGATGTCCGATCTCACGCACTCTCTGAAATGTGAATTGGCTAGTGAATCCTTGCGGATTTCGGGAAGCCTCCGGCTGAAGGTGAGCGGTTGGAGCATGTTGCCGACAATCTGGCCCGGAGACACGCTCATCATCAGCAGGCTCGATGGCCGAGAGCTTCTCCCTGGCGAAATTGCCCTGTATCAGCGCGAAGGCCGATTCATCATTCATCGCGTACTGTCGAAAATCAGCGGCGGCACTAACCAGGTGCTGACTCGCGGAGATGCAATGCTCCAGCACGATGCTCCTGTGCCCAGTGACGATCTCTTGGGAAAGGTCGATTTCATTCTGCGCAAAGGCAGGAAGATTGAGCCTTCCAGGAAGCTTCGTCTTGCGCAGTGCGCCGTTGCTCGGCTTAGCCCAGCGCTCCGAAGTAGGCGCGCGCCTCATCGTTGGCATCCAGCAGCTGTATGGTGCCTTGCAGACATCGAAGGAGAACTAGACCGCTTGCCAGCATCGGTCACCCAAGTCGATCTCCTGAGCGCCACCGTGGAAGTTGGCGAAGTGCCCGTGCTCATGCGCACCGGCGATCCCGATTTCCTTCGCACGCTTCAGGATCGTTACCCTGGGTTTCTAATATCCAGGCAGCGAGAACCCCAAATTACTTTCGATCTGGAGATATTGGAGACGAACTTCGACGAGCCGGATGCCGACATCGAGGTGACACAAAAGAACGGCCGATGGATGCTGGCGCGGGGGGATTTTCGAGCGGAGTGGGATTCCGCGAAGCGCCACTGTCACATCGCTCAAACCCGCAGCCCTCATGCTACCGACTCGGTGCTTCGCATCGTTCATTCGCTGGTGCAGGCAAGCAGGGGAGGATTCTTGCTTCACGCCGCCAGCGCCGTTCGAAACCGGAAGGCGTTTCTGTTCGCTGGCGAGTCCGGTGCGGGGAAGAGTACCATTTCCGCGTTAGCCCCTGCTGACGCAGTTCTTCTTACCGACGAAATTTCGTATGTGTCCACGCGAGATAACCAGTACCATGCTTTTGGCACTCCGTTCACAGGAGAGCTGAACAAGCCTGGAGAGAATGTCTCCGCTCCTGTCTCGGCTCTGTACTTACTGGCAAAGGGGTCTGAGAATCGCATCGAAACAATCGACGCCGCTGAAGCTGTGCGCTCTCTGCTTTCCAACATTTTGTTTTTCGCCAAGCATGACGAACTCGTGCAGGCTTTGTTCCATTCTGCTTTCGAATTCGTGCAGCACGTTCCCGTTCGCAGGCTCACGTTCGTGCCCGACGCCCGGGTGTGGGAGTTGATTGGATGAGCAGCCTTTATGTCTCACGAAATCCGCGAGTCGCGGCCCGCATTCTCGACGGAGAAATGATGATCATGTCGGGGCGGGACTCCTCGTTGTTTACACTGAACCGGACAGCAACCATTCTGTGGCAGTCGGCCGATGGCGTCACTCCTCTGGAACGCATCGTCGAGCAGTGCATTTGCCCGGAGTTTGATGTTGAGCCTGCGCAGGCGCTGCAGGATGCTGAGACTCTCGCCCGCGAACTGGCCAGTCACGAAATCATGCAGATCTCAGAGGAACCCATCCCCCAGTCAGGTCTTTCCCCTGGAGCCGGCCGATGATTGGTGTGCTCGAAGAGATCACCGCCAAGGCGCTCCGGCTCAATGTTCCTCTCGCGGTTCAACTCGACATCACCTACCGCTGTAACGAGCGCTGCGTCCACTGTTATCTCGATCATCACGACCACGGTGAGATGACGACCTCCGAGATTCTCCGCCTGATCGACGAAATGGCCGATGCAGGTGTGCTGACCCTGACGCTCAGTGGCGGCGAGATTTTCCTGCGCAAGGATTTTTTTGAGATTGTCGAGCATGCCCGCCGCTTGACCTTCTGCGTGAAGCTTAAGACGAATGCCTTGCTGATTGGCGAAAGTGAGGCAGCTCGGCTGCGCGATCTCGCCGTTCAGGAGATTCAGGTCAGTATCTACTCACACCGCCCGGAAGTACACGATGCCATCACCCTGGTACCCGGTTCACTCAACCGATCGCTCTCCGCCATCCGCTTTTTAAAGGCGCAGGATCTCAAGGTCGTCATGGCAAATGTTCTGATGCGCCAGAACATGAGTGACTACGCCGCGGTGAAAGATCTGGCTGAAGAAATCGGAGTGGAATTTACTCTTGATCCCACGATTACCCCCATGATGGATGGCGATCGCTCTATCCTCAGCCTGGGCGCGGATGCCGACACCTTGAGGGGCGTTTTTCGCGATTCAGTAGTGGTAGGCGATGTCGACGAGTTCTGCGCGATTCCTTCGGATACTGGAGAAGCGAATCTCGACTCCCGGCCGTGCAGTGCAGGGCACACCACTTGCTATGTTTCTCCTTACGGCGATGTCTTTCCCTGCGTGCAGTTTCCGCTTCCCACAGGCAATGTGCGGCGCGAGCGCTTCGTCGATATCTGGCGGCATTCCAGTCAGATGATTGAAGTGCGCTCCATCCGCCTGAAAGACCTTCCTACCTGCTCCTCCTGCAGCCATGCTGGCGCCTGCACTCGTTGTCCAGGATTGGCATACATGGAAGGGAATATGCGGGGTCCATCGTCCCAGGACTGCCAAAAATCTTTTGCCCGCACCGGAATTCCTTCGGCCAACATGCTGGCCAAGCAGCAGCGTGCTGCTGGCATCAACCTCGTGCAGATTCGTCCGCTATCGGCGCCAGTCAGCAGTTCTGTCGCTGGCGCTATGGCGTGAGCGCCCCCGCACTCTTAACTGCAACGCAGGAGATCTCTGCCCGCGACGCGTCGCTTGAGCGCGAGTGGAGATTTCTCCTGGCTGCTGTATCTCGATCTTCCGGCAAGGATTTAGTTGGGCTGCGGGAATTGTGCGAAGCAGTGCGCTGGAGCGTTCTGTTTGATCTCGCCGAGCATCACGGGGTCCAGCCCCTCCTTTACCGGACGCTTTCCCGCATCCAGGATCTGGTGCCAGACGCAGATATGCGTCGCCTCGCGCGGCTTTATCAGACTAATCTGCACCGGGCACTTTTGCTGGCCCGGGCGTTGATTCACGTCCAACATCAGCTCAAGGAATACAACATCGAAAGTTTGCCCTACAAGGGGATAGCGCTAGCTGAATCCTTCTATTCAGATATCGCTCTGCGTCAGGCGGGTGACATCGATTTGCTGATTCGCGCACAGGATTTCTTCCGGGTGCGCGATGCACTGCGGGAGTTGGGCTACGCGCCGCAATCCTCTTTTTCACCGCCCCATCCCCGCGCTTCTCTGAAGTGGGGATACGAATGTGTCTTTGATGGCCCGGCCGGCCGCAACCTGCTCGAAGTGAAGTGGAGAATTCTCCCGCGCTTTTACGCCCTCGACTTCGATTACGAGAGTCTGTTTCGTCGTGCTGTGCCCGTCCATGTGGCTGGCCATGCCATGAAGACTCCGTCCCCCGAAGATCTTTTTCTTATTCTTTGCGTGCATGCCGCCAAACACGTGTGGGGGCGCTTGATCTGGTTATGTGATGTGGCCCGCATCATGCAGCGTCCCGAACTGAATTGGTCCTGGATCGCGGCTCAATGCAGAGATCTCGGAATTACCCGCATGGTGCGGGTTACGCTCCGGCTGATAAATCGTTTGCTGGAGATTGATATTCCTCCGGCGGCAGAGAGAAACCTTTCGCCCGACGAGCAGGCTGGCGCGCTGGCCCGCGAAATCGAGCCACACATTCCCAGCATGACGGACTACGACGTCGAGTCGGTTGCCTATTTTCGGCTGATCGGGAAACTGCGGGAACGTTGGCGAGACCGGGCCCGATTCAGCGCGCGACTTCTTCTGACGCCCGGTCCTGGAGAATGGGCAGCCGTTCGTCTTCCCCAGCCGCTATTTCCACTCTATCGTCTGGTGCGCCTGGCGCGGGTGGCAAGCAGAATCGCGCACCTGTAAGAGAGCCGCCACTGCCGCTGCTTGTCACGATTGAGCAATCTGGGTCCGCTCCAGATCCTGTAGGTACAGAACGTACATTGCCGCGCTCGCGACCAGAGGCACAACCAGTCCTGCTTTAAGAGTGCCGAACCCAGTCGAGGTGACACCCACAATCCAAGGCGACAGTCCTCCTCCAATATTGGATAACACGAACATGATGGATCCTATGCGCGACGAGCTTGCCCCGAAATCTTTAGACAATATCGAAATCGTAATGGGATAAACCGATGAGAGTCCCAGGCCGGCAGCGCACGCGCTGCTCACCACTCCCGCCAGGCCGTGCGAGAAAATCATTCCGGTCATTCCCGCGCAAGCCAGAAGCAGCCCCGCTTGTACCAGCCGGACTTCGGGAATACTTCGCAGCAGAAACGGCGCCAGCAACCGCCCTACAGTTAGAGCCGCATAAAAGAAAGATGGGGTCATCAGCGCCACCGTCGTACTCAGGCTGCCCAACGTCTTTGCGAAAGACGCAACCCAGAATCCAAATCCGTTTTCCGCAGCAACGTACAAAAAAAAGAGCGCAGCGAGGATGAAAAACGGCCACAGCCTTCGCTTGATGAGAGATGCGGTAGCCGCCTGTCGCTTGTTCAATTGCTGTGAACTCCACGATCGGCACCAGCGTAAAAAACAGCCCGATCGCCAGCGAGCATCCCGCAACTACCGTCAGAAAAATTGGAACTGCATGAGCCTTGGCCGCCGCAGCTACCACAAATGGACAGGACACTGCGCCCGCGCTCCAGCAGAAGTTCAGCCAGTTCAATGTTTCGCTCCGGCGCTGCGGATTCAGTTCGGCCACCATCAGGTTCGCTGCCGGCACAGCGACTCCGTTTCCGCCGCCATACGCGGCGATGCAGATGACCGCCAGCCATTTCGGGCCCGCCATCAGCAAGGCCAGGCCCGCGGCAATCAGAAATAATCCAGTCCGGATGGCGAAACGAAATCCGAACTTCGAGACCAGCAGTCCTGACACGGCAACCGCGACCGTCGCCGCCACGTACTGCACCGGAAACAGCGCTCCGGCTTGCGAATAATCCAGCGACCATCGCGCGGACAGAATGGGGAGCAACGGGCCAAGCAGGACAGTAGCAATTCCAATGGGAACGAATGAGATATATGCGGCAAGGGTGAGCGCGCGCACTGATGCCGAACTTCTATCGGTAACGGAAATGGGCATGAAGGCTGGGCGGCGCTGCTTTCCGGCGCAGCCTACGATGCTAGCAGGACCCGGCCGCACGCGCTGTGGATTCGCGCACCACGAGCTCAGGCTCCACCGCGATCTCAGAGGGATATTCCCGGTTGCCTTCGATTCGTTCCAGCAGCGTTTCAGCCGCAACTTCCCCCATTCGGTTCAGCGGCTGGCGCACCGTCGTGAGACTCGGCATGTGAAATGCCGCGCCCGGAATATCATCGAAGCCAAGCACAGAGATGTCTTGCGGCACGCGAAGGCCTTGCTCCTGAATCGCGCGGATGGCGCCGATTGCGGAAATGTCGTTGTAGGCAAAAATCGCCGTAAACGGCTTTCGCTTCGCCAGCAGTTGCTTCGCAAACGGATAACCCAGCATGGGCGTGGGATCGTCCGTGTCGATCTGCACCGTTAATTCGGGATCGATATTCATGCCGATCTCGCCGGCCACCTGGCAAATGGCGTCCCACCGGTCTTTCGCATCGGAACTGATGGGATTGCCTTTCATAAATGCGATGCGCTCATGATGCAGCTCTTTCAGATGCTGCAACGCCAGCACCGCGGCTTTCTGGTGATCGAGCACAATATTGGTCACGCCCTTCAGCTTCTTGTGACCCGCAATCGCCACGGTCGGAAGCATCGGAGCCTCTTGCACCGTAGTGTCGACCGTGATGATGCCCTCCACGCCGCGCTCCGAAAGCAACTGTGCATACCGGCTGAGCAATGCCTGGTCGTGACGATGGACGACCGTCAAAAAGAAGTAGTCGCGCTTGCGCAGAAACTGCTCCAGCCCGCTGATGATGGGCGAACTATACGAGTCCCCGATCTCTTCCGCGATCACACCGATGGTGTAGGTACGCTTGTTGCGCAACGTGCGCGCAAAAAAATTCGGCCTGTAGTTCAGTTCCTGGGCAGCCGCTCGGATTCGATTCTTGGTCTCCTGGGGAATGGAACGTGCGGACGGAGAATCATTGAGCACCGCTGAAACGGTTCCAGGAGTAAGCCCCAGATGCTGTGCCACCGCTTTGAGAGTGACCACCTGCGTTTTCTGTCCCGGCTTTCTCGTTAGTACCATGGTCGAGCCCGCTGTAACCCTAGATTACTCCCAAATATGCCTGCGCAATAACGATTTTGTCAGTGATCCCGCACACAGGCTCTTCTCTTTGGCTTTCTGCGGCGGGTTCACCAGGAGAGGCAACACTAAGCCTTGGCGTAACGCTGGCTGTTTGGCTTCGAGCCGCTTAGTGCAAAGAACAAAATGTACAGATAACAAATTACCGGGAGGAAGAAAGCGTGATGAATGCCGATGTGATCGGCGATCCATCCCTGCGCCACGGGGATGATCGCGCCGCCCACGATTGCCATGATCATGATGCCGGAGCCATCTCCGGTAAGCGGTCCGAGTTCAGCAACCCCCAAAGTGAAGATACTGGGGAACATGATCGAGTTGAAGAAGCCCACCAGGATAATGCTGTACATCGCGAAATGCCCCGACGTCAGCATCGAGATGGCTACCAACCCGGCTGCGCAGACAGCGCAAATGCCCAGCAGCCCCCCCGTCTTCATTTTCTGCAGCAACGCCGATCCGATAAAACGTCCCACCATCGCCCCGCCCCAGTAGAAGGCCACAAAGCTGGCGGCGACCTTCTCGGTCAATCCGCCAATCTCGGGTTGAGCGAAATAGTTCACTAGGAAACTTCCGATCGACACTTCCGCACCAACATAAACGAAAATCGCGATCGCCCCGAAAATCAGGTTGGGATGTCTCCAGATCGAGTCGTCTACCTTTTGCCCGACTTTATGTTGCGCGTGTTCGATCTTCGGTAATTTGAAGCTGCCGATCGCCACCGCCAGCAGCACCAGAGCGATTCCCAGTCCTACATAAGGTGTCTTGACACTCGCGGCTTCATGTAAGCGGTAGGCCAGCGCGTCGGCTGGCGCCATCGCCCGGATCTCGTCCATTGTTTTGGGCGCCGAACTCAAGATCAGCAATGCGCCGAAAAAAGGCGCGAGGAACGTGCCCAGCGAGTTGAATGCCTGCGTCAGGTTCAGCCGGCTGGAAGCTGTTTCGGGCTTCCCCAGCACGGTTACATACGGATTCGCCGCCACCTGCAAACAGGTAATACCGGCAGCTAGAACAATCAATGCACCTAAGAACAACGGATACGACGGAACACTGGCCGCCGGCACGAACAGGAATGCTCCCACGCCCATCGTAAGTAATCCCACTACCATGGAGCGTTGGTACCCAATTGCGTCAATGATCTTTGCCGAAGGTATCGAGAAGATGAAATACGCGCCGAAAAATGCGAATTGGATCAGCATGACCCGGGTGTAGTTCAGGTCGAAAATTGATTTCAAATGTGGAACCAGAATGTCATTCAGGCACGTAAGGAAGCCCCACATAAAAAACAGCGTAGTAACGGTAGCCAGAGGCGCACCATAGCTCTGCCCGCTCGGTGCGGTGGTCGTGCTTGCTGCGGCATTAGGAGACGCGATAGCCATGAGTTCCTTATAGCCCTTTAAACGCTGTAGAGATGGAGACGCCGCAATAATACATCGCGGGACCCCGCTCCTGCGCACTTTCTTTTCTCGAACCAAGCGCTTGAAGCCCTACAAAATCGTTTCTCTAAGGAGAGAAGCGCAATGGCCTTAGCGCGAATCTGCCACTCCCGACCCCTTCCGACGGTGCAGGAAAGACCCGATACCTTTCCCCGGGCATGGGCATTAATGCTTAAAGTTTGTCGGCTCCTTCCGCAGTGCCGTCGCAGGCCCCAGGTGGACCCACTCTGCTCCCGCCTCTGCGCCGCCGTTCCCGCAAGTGGCTCTGGATCACCGGAATCGCCTTGCTGCTCCTCGCAGTCATTCTGATCTGCGTTCGCATTGCAATCTTACGTGCCGAGCCCATTCTCCGTACCAGGGTCATCGAAACACTCTCTACTCGTTTCAAGAGCCCTGTCGAGCTTGCAGAACTCCACGTTTCCATCGCGGACGGCTTGCACGTGCAGGGAAAGGGACTAAAGATTTTCGGCGTCACCGACCCCAATCCCTCCCAGGCAGGAGTACAGCCGCTGCTCGCCATCCGTGAGTTTCGTTTCAACACCCCACTCCGCGACTTGTTCCGCGAGCCCATGCGTGTCGACACGATTTACGTCGATGGCCTGAGCATGAACATCCCGCCCAAGCAAAATCGGGAGCAGTTCGCCAATATGCGCCGCCGCGGCGGCAAGATGTCCATTGCCGTTAATCAGTTCCTCTGCACAGACACCAAGCTGGTCATCAATACTTTGAAGCCGGGCAAAGCGCCCCTCGTCTTCGACATCAGCAACCTGCATTTGATCGACATTGGTCCATCCAAGCCGCTGCAATTCCAAGCCACGCTCCTGAACCCCAAGCCGGTGGGAGACATTAAATCCACTGGCATGTTCGGTCCGCTCAACGAGACCAGTCCTCGCGACTCCGCCATAGTCGGCACCTACTCCTTCACCAATGCTGACCTGGGAACCCTGAAAGGAATTGGTGGGATTCTCTCCTCCACCGGCCAGTATGGCGGCACCTTGGGCCGCATCGAAGTCAACGGTCAAACCGACACGCCCGACTTTCAGGTGAACATCAGCGGCCACCCGGTTCCTCTACACACCGATTTTCACGCCATTGTCGATGGCACCGATGGCGACACGTACCTCGAACCGGTGAAGGCGCGTGTTCTTCATTCCTCGTTCGTGGCCAGCGGCAAGGTCGAGCATCTTGAGAACGCGCCGGGCCGTAACATCCAGTTGCACGTCCAGATGTCCCATGCTGAAATCCAAGACCTCCTGATTCTCGGTGTGAGAACTGATCCTCCGATCATGTCCGGAGCAGTCGACATGACCACCGAACTCAACTTACACCCTGGTCCCGACGACATCGCCGATCGCCTGCAGTTAATAGGAAAATTCCATGTCTTGAACGGTCACTTCAGCAATGACAAGCTGCAAAAGAAAATTGACGATTTCAGCCTCCGCGGCATGGGGGAACCGAAGCTGATCAACAAAGCTCCCGAAATCGTGGTGCCAACCGATTTGCAGGGCACCTTCACCCTCAATCGCGGCATGCTGTCCTTTTCATTTCTTCACTTTGAGGTCCCCGGAACACATGCGGATATGAAAGGTCGGTACAGTCTGGATGGCAACACATTCGATTTCCACGGCAAGCTCAGGATGGACGCCAAGCTTTCCCAAATGACTACGGGCTGGAAGTCCATTCTTTTGAAGCCCGTCGATCCCTTTTTCCACAAAAACGGGGCTGGAACCGAGCTTCCCTTCAAAATCACCGGCACCCGCAGCGAACCCCACTTCGGCCTGGATTTCGGCTATGGCGGAAAAATTCCAAGCGAGAAGCACCCTGATGGCGGTGCCCGGGAATAGCGCCCACAGGGCCTAATACTCAATACAGCATCCGGGGTATTGTTTGCTCACCTCGGGAAAAATACTTTTCGAATTAGAGACCAGTGAAAGGAAATCCGCTCCGCTGGATATAACGGGAGGACCATAATGGCGAACGAATCCTTACGACAGCTTTATGTCGAAGAACTACGAGATTTATACAATGCGGAGACGCAGTTAACCAAAGCCTTGCCCAAAATGGCAAAAGCCTCTTCCAATGACGAACTGCGCCAGGGCTTCGAAGAGCACCTGCGCCAGACCTCGGAGCACGTTTCACGTTTGGAGCAGATCTTTGAGATGCTGGGCGAGAAGCCCAGTGGCAAAAAATGCCTCGGCATGGAAGGTCTCGTAAAAGAGGGTGCTGAAACGATGAAAGAGGACTATGAAGGCGCACTCATGGACGCTGCGATTATCGGCGCTGCTCAGCGGGTTGAGCACTACGAGATTGCTGCCTATGGCACCGTCCGCGAGTTTGCCGAGTTGCTGGGAGAGGATGAGCACGTTTCCTTGCTCGAGGAAACCCTCGAAGAAGAGAAGCAGACGGACGAAAAGCTGACCCAGTTGGCTGAAGAGATAAATCCGCAAGCTCAACAGGAGAGTGAGGAACAGGAGGAGTCAGAAACTCGCGGATCCACAAAAAAGGCCGGCAGCAGGTCCCGGCGCGCTGCCTGAAGTTTTCTCGTGGAAGGGCTCACTGGAGCCCTTCCACGATACTTTTTGGGCAGAACATCCTTATTTCATCATTTTTCCGAATCACCTCTCGCCTGACCTGTGCAAAATACTGCAATCACCTGATTCGCCGCGCCAATTTGCCCGTATACGCTTCTTTGCGCACGCCATCTGTCAGCCTGCTCGAAAAAGGAACACAACGTATGAAAAGGCGCCCACCCACGAATTCGTCTGATTCCTCCCTCGCGTGGCATTCGTTGTATCAGGCAGCCCTTTTTGAAAGTGACCGCGCGAAGATTCCGAATCGAATTGATGCGGCGGAACGCGCCATCCTCGACCGCGTGAAGCAGCTGTTCCGCATCGAGGGTGATCACATCGAAGAAGACCAGATTCTGGATGATGCGTTGTATGCGTTGCGCGCCCTGCGGAACTGTGTCGTGCCCAATGTCAATGCCGCAGCCTAACCGCGGAGTTCGAACGCGATCGCAGGGGAAGGATGCAGAGGCGGTTGCTGCAGCGGTGCGGTTCTTTTCCTGAACGCGACAAATGCCGTAAACAGAATCATTGCCAGGAGAAGTGCAACTCCCGCTATCGCAACTCTCCGCCCCGTCTTTGGATTGCCCGCAATCACGCCGGCAACTAAGATGCTCGTCAACTGCCGGTATGAGCTAAGGTATAAGCCTTAGCGCAATCCTGATTCTTACAATTTCCTGACAACCAAACCACGCGCAGCCCTCAGCCAGACTTAAGCTCAGGGAACAACCCTTATTGACATTGCCATGGCGCTTGAGCTATTCAACTCGTCACCCGTGCCTCGGGGTTTAAATACAAACGTAATTTGCTGGTGGAACCTGGTTGTCGGATGGTCACCGGAAAGCCGGAAGGAGATATAGTGGCCACCATCGGCATCGAATCTACGCAGTTGACTCGTGATTTCCTCTCGGGCGGAGGTGAACTCGGCGCTCTGATGCGCTCCATGGATTGGTCGGGTACCGTACTCGGCCCAATCGATGGCTGGCCCCAAAGCCTTCGCACTTCCGTTAGCACTTGTCTTAACTCTCGTTTTGCAATCCTCGTGTGGTGGGGACCCGACCTCATCATGCTGTACAACGACGCCTACCGCGACATTATCGCGTCCAAGCATCCCGCTGCTCTGGGCAAACCCGGACGCGAATGCTGGCCGGAAGTCTGGGAGACGATCGGCCCCATGCTCGAAGGCGTCCTGCAACGCGGCGAAGCCACCTGGTCAGATGATTTACTTCTTTTGCTCGCTCGCCACGGTTACCCTGAGGAGTGCTACTTCACTTTTTCCTACAGTCCCATCAGCGATGAATCCGGCGGTGTTGGAGGCGTGTTCACGCCGGTAATGGAGACCACGGAGAGAGTGATCAATGAGCGCCGCTCCAACACCCTTCGCGAACTCGCCACGTCCAGCGCGGAAGTGAAATCAGAACAGACGATGTGGGCAGTTGCGGCCGAGATCCTGGGCAGAAATCGCTATGATTTTTCGTTTTCTATTCTGTATGCCCTCTCTTCCGACCGCAAGTACCTTCATCCCAAAAGCTGCAACGGCATCTCTTCCGATCATGTTCTTTGCCAGGGACCGAAAGAGCTAGCCCGGCTCGATTCGCCCGCGCTCGAAGCCGTGGGCGGTGCTCTGAACAGGGGTGCGATGGTTCTCGTGAATCAGGTTGAGAATTTGGAGTTGCCGGCCGGGATATGGGGCATTCCTCCTGCGGAAGTCTTGGCTCTGCCTGTTCTCTTCCCGGGACATCAATCCCCCACCGCCTGCATTTTGCTCGGACTGAACGCTCGCAAGAAATTCGATCAGGATTACAGCTTATTTCTGGATATCTTGTCGCGGCAACTGGCCAGCAACTTGGCGGCTGCCCGTGCCCACGAAGAAGAAAGAAAGCGCCTCGAAATGCTCGCCGAATTGGATCGCGCGAAAACCGTTTTCTACTCCAACGTAAGCCACGAACTCCGTACCCCTTTGACCCTCATCCTGGGACCAGTCGAGGCCATGCTCGAGCGCTCTCAGCCGTCAGTTGTGGTCGAGCGCAACGAATTGCAACTCGTCCATCGCAATAGCATGCGGCTGCTCAAATTGGTCAACACTCTGCTGGATTTCTCCAGAATCGAAGCGGGTCGCATCCGCGCCGTGTACGAGCCCACAGACTTGGCCGCGTTAACCGCCGATACCGCCAGCGCTTTCCGCTCCGCCATGGAGCAGGCTGGACTTGAATTCCATGTCCATTGCCCTCCGCTTGCGGAGCCTGCCTATGTCGACCGCGATATGTGGGAGAAGGTCATCCTCAACCTGATCTCCAACGCTTTTAAGTTCACGCTCAATGGTCATGTCACAGTTCGGCTGGCCGAAGGCTCAGAAGGAATCGAGTTGCGGGTTGAAGACACGGGGTTGGGAATTCCCGAAGATCAGCAGTCTAAAGTCTTCGAACGATTTCACCGCCTCGAAGGAGTTCGCGGCCGAACCCATGAAGGCACCGGGATTGGGCTCGCGCTGGTTCAGGAACTCGTCAGATTGCACCATGGCTCCATCCGGATTGAAAGTGCTGTCGGGAAAGGCAGCACCTTTGTAGTCTCTATTCCGAAAGGCCGTGCACATCTGCCTGAAGTCGATTCCCAACCGCGCACGCTGAAGTCCACCGGAGTGTCCGCCTCAGCGTATGTCGAGGAAGCCCTGCGCTGGCTGCCCGAATCGGATAGCCACATTCAGCTGTCGCCGGTCTTCGCCTCCGACTCGGTGCAGGCGCCTCACCTGCAAACCACCACCGGCAGAATCCTCCTCGCCGATGACAACGCCGATATGCGCGGATATGTCCGCCGTTTGCTCGGGGATAACTACGAAGTGCGCGCCGTGTCGAATGGGACTGAAGCCCTGGGGGAAATTCGCCGCCATCCTCCCGACCTCGTTCTCACCGATGTCATGATGCCCGGCCTGGATGGGTTCGGCTTGTTGCACGAGATTCGCGCGGACGAGTCTACGAAAACAATCCCGGTAATTCTGCTGTCAGCTCGCGCCGGCGAAGATGCACGCATTGAAGGCATGCAAGCCGGAGCCGACGATTACATGGTCAAGCCCTTCACCGCGCGGGAACTCCTCGCGCGGGTCGGCGCGCACCTCGCCATGGGACGCTTGCGCCGCGAAAGCGCGGAACACGAACGCGCTTTGCGCGCCGAGGCCGAAACTGCCCACCAGCGGACCGCCACCATTCTCGAAAGCATCAATGACTCCTTCTTCGCCCTCGACCGCGAATGGCGATTCACATACGCGAATTCGCCCGCCGAGCGCACATTGAACATGACTCGCGATCAGTTGGTCGGCCGCAATTTCTGGGACATCTTCCCGCTCAGTAAGGGCACCAATCTGGAAACGCAATTTTCTCGCGCTATGGCCGAGCGCGTTTCTGTCCACTTCGAGAACTACTACGAACCTTGGAAACGGTGGTACGAGATCCGGCTTTACCCGTCCGGAGACGGTGGAATTTCCGTCTTTTATCAGGACAGTACCAACCGCAAGCAAATCGAGGTTGCCCTCCAAGAAAGCCGTGAGGAACTTGAGCGCCGCGTAGAACAACGCACTTCGGAATTGCAACTCGCCAACCAGGAATTGCGCGAACTCTCCTCCCGTCTCCAGCAAATGCAGGATGAGGAACGGCGCCGTCTCGCCCGCGAATTGCATGACAGCGCCGGCCAGTTGCTCGCCGCCATCGCTATGAATATCGCCGTGGTACAGTCCGAAGCTCACAAGCTGAGTAAGGAAACGGCAGCCCGGATCTCGGACAACGCCGCCATGGTGGATCAGTTGAGCACAGAGATCCGCACCCTTTCTCATCTCCTGCATCCTCCTCTCCTGGACGAGGTCGGTCTGTCTTCCGCGCTACGCTGGTATATAGAGGGGTTCGAACAGCGAAGCAAGATCTCTGCCAGTCTCGAAATGCCGGACCGGTTGGACCGCTACCCCGCAGAGATCGAAATCGCCATCTTCCGTGCTGTTCAGGAGTGTCTGACGAATATTCATCGCCACTCCGGCACTAGTACGTGCTCGATACGAGTTTTTCTCCAGCAGGGCAACTTGCACGTGGAGATCCGGGATGAAGGAAAGGGAATTCCGCGCGAGAAGCGTGCCATGATCGCAAAATTCGGCGGGGGCGTAGGTCTCCGCGGCATGCAAGAGCGAATTCGCCAGCTCGGCGGCACTCTAACTATCCGCTCCTCCGACGCAGGCACCGCGGTAGAAGTGATTCTGCCCATAGCTCCAGCGACAATCACCCAAACCGAAGGCGCCGCCTGACCCGAAATCCTTCTCATAAAATCAAGCGGTCCCAATTCGGGAACACCCCTCCGTCACCCTGCTCTGGGTTCTGCACAGGCAGGCACACCGAAGTTGTGACATCTGCCCTTGCGCTCCAGAGTCAGAATCCGAGATCATCGCGACAGCTGAGAGGCAAAGACTCCATCTACTCGGCGGCATTGACCGACAGGGGAATCGTTCCCAAGAATTCGGCGTGCAACAAGGGCCCGCGGTAGTCGGCTGCATCAATCTTTAGTTTCAACACAGTTTCCATATTCGACATGTTAGCCAAGACGGAATCGCCATGAAGGGAATGTACGGCTCGTCCGTACTGAGCCCCAAAGAAGTCAGCATCACCCGCTTGGCTGCCGCTGGCTACAAGAACAAGGAAATCGCCCCTCGGGTGGCCACGACAGAACTGGTGATCAAGAACTATCTGCGAACCATCTTCGACAAGACTGGGATGAGCACTCGTCTGGAACTGGCACTGTGGTGGCTCTCCCGTCAGAATCTCTGTGAGGGATGTACACTTGTCTGCCCGAAAGTTGCGGATTATCAGATTTAGTGCCCCTTTGTCCCTGGCGCACAAAGTCACGTACTGTTGCAAGTTTTGATTTACGGAACCCCTCCAAGAGACGAATCGTCACGCCTTTTCGCGGGGGCGCGCGATGCTGACGCAGTTCGGCGAGTTGCGCGTGTGAGTAGTTCGCTAAGCGCAATTTCAACCTAATCATTCCAGTAGATCGGCACGGGAGGGTTAGTTATCAGCTGGTCCCGGCTGCGAATGCGCTTTCGTCGTTCTTTTCCTGGTCGACACCGCCGGTTACATCCTGAACGAATTCGCGACGGCGCTCAGGGCCTTTGCGTTCGATCTGGCGGACGCGGCGCGATGGCATTTGGCTGGGCTCCAGGCTCACGATGCGTCCTTCGCGCACTACGATCTGCGCCCGAAACCAGTCGGTGCGGAACATGCGTCCGGCGGCATAGAAGGTCATCGACGCGGCCAGCGGTCCTTCGAATTCGTATCCCGTACACGACAGGATGCGCTTACCCATGTCCTGCGACCAGGTCATGCCGCCGACGAGCGGATCGTTCAGCCGGCAGCGCTCAAAGGGCATGGCGTGCGATAGCTTTCGCAGCTGCAGAAGCTGCAGCAGGACTGATGTCTTCGCCAGGTTGGTCACGATGACGCGCGCTTCTTCGGACGAGACGCGCTCCAGCTTGATGTGCAGGTCGGGCGTCCACTCGCGCTCGAACTCTTCGCGCGCAAGTGCCAGGCCTTTGTCGGTGGCCTCGACATAGCGCAGCGTCGCCCGCGCCAGGATGATGCTGAAGAACGTGGTCACGATCGTGGCGATAACGGGGATGTAGCTGATCAGCGTGCCCCACGGGACTCGGAACGAATTCACCACTTGCAACGTGTGCATGAGAACCAGAAACTCCTGCGGCGCAATTAGGGAGGGCGACCGACGAGGATGAGTGTAGCTAGCCGAGCGTCTCCGCTCCAGATGCGGTTGGGGATGGGGCGATCCGACGGGGAGTGTTACGACTTTCGTAACTCTCTTAAACCTCACACCTCGGTCCTTACCGAGGTTCGAAGTCGAATTGAGCTACTCCAGCACGCTATCGTCGAGTTTTTTCTTGCCCCAGTCGGCGGCCGCTTGCACGAAGGCCAGCACTACGGGATGCGGATTCTTTTCAGTCGACGACAGTTGCGGCTGGAACAACGTCGCTACGAAAAACTGATGCGAGGGCGATTCGATGGCGCGGATTTCGCCTTGCGGCCCCCGCGCAACCACAGGGAATCCGGCTTCCATCGTGGTCCATTCGAAGTCGGGATTAATTTCAAAGTTGCAGAAGAATTCTTCCGTGACTGTTTCTTTATCCTTGCCGTAGAAGGACTGCAGGTAGGAGCCGGGACGAAGCCGGATCTCCGGTACAGCCCCCGAAAGTTTCGGCGCGTTCCCCTTGCGGTCAGGAACCGCGCATGCGACCGGGTAGATGATGATGTTCTTCGACCCGGAATTGTTCTCGGCGCTGTCGGCATCGGCGATGTTGAGCACGTGTCGCGCGAACTCGATGAAAGCGTATTGGAATCCGGCGCAAGTCCCCAGATAAGGCCAGTCGCGCCGCCGCGCAAACTCGATCCCTTTGAGCATTCCCTCGGAGCTCTTGAAGGGACTGCCCGGCGCACCCCAGAGTCCGTCGAAGGATTCCAGCTTCTTTTCCGCGTCAGGTCTTGTCAGCGTGGGAGTGGGAATCCACTCGGATTCGATTGCGGTGTCTAGCTTACGGGCGGCGTGCTGCAGGGCGTCGTTGGTGGCATGATGCGAGCGGAATTCGGTGTTGAAGTCACCCAGAATCCCTATGCGCACAGCGTCGCTCACGGGCTTGATTGTACTAGAGGGCGTGCGCGGGACTTGCGCGTGAAATACTTACCGCGGGGTTAGCACCGTGGTGCGTTTGCGAGTAATGCGGGCGTGGTGACTAGCGAGTAAGTTTGACCACACTCAAGAGGACGTACAGGCTGAGCAGGGCGAGAAAGGGTCCGCCCCAGATCATGAGCGTGCATTTCCAGCCCAGGATGCGCCCGAGCTCCTGCCGACTCCTCCAGGAGATGAGAAATGTCTGGTTGTGGTCGCCTTTCCTCAAGACCACCGGCGGACGTGGATCGAAGCCGTTTGGCGAGTCTTGACCGTTGTTCCACGAAGCAGGCTCGGTGAGGACTTGCACCGGCGATGCTAAGTCGGGCGGGAGTCCGGCGACGGACCAGGCTTTCGGATTCGAGATGCCAGCCTTCACCAGCGCGGCTGCGATCTTCTGCTGCTGCGTCATCTCCGACGTATTGCTTGGGCCTGCGGCGGAGGGCAGACGGACGACTTCATGCGACACCGGGTCCGGCTGCGCGATGACTGCGAACTCGTCTGGTTCCGTAATGGACGACAGCGACATCGGACGGAAGCGAAAGAGAAAAAGTGCCGAGCCCCACCGAAGAGATCTGTAGATCGTCGCGAATCGGCTCTCGAGTGACTTCCACGCCGGTATTTTCCGCCAGTGTTCCGAGGATAAAGAGAGCGTTCTTGGGCTTGATGCAGAATTCTTCCACTTTGATCTTGTTGTTGGTGACTACGCCGTGGCGAGCAAGAAAGGTGCGGACGCTTTCCGGCACCGGTTCTTTGGCGGTGAAAAAGGAATCGCAGAATTCCTGTTCGAAATCGCGGTGCAGGTCGAGATCGGCACCGCGAGGATCGATGAGCAACCGTCCGGTATTGTCATCGACGAAAAAGGGAAGGTGCATGCATTCACCGGCGATTTTGACCCACTGTTTGCTCTTGCCCCGCTGTTTCCATTCCCAGACCAACGTTCGGTAGTAATAGCAGGGACGCGCAGTGATTGGAGCGACCATGCTGTAGGGACCGGTGGCCAACCCCCTGATTTCTACCATGCCAACCGACGCGCTCCGGATTTTCGAAAACGGAATTTCCAGAATTAGACGGCGGCGCTGGAGCAGCCGGAATCCATAGAGGAACAGGGCGATCCCGGCGCAGAAGCCGATCGCGCACCAGATGAGCAGACCGCTCGCGTCGGAGTTGCGGTGGATGAGGACTGACAGCAGCACGGGTGGAGACAGTTTCGTCTCGTGGTCAGGCTAGCGGAGCGGGCCGGACCTCGCAGCTTACGTTGGTAATCGGCGAGTTCGGCTCCGACGGAATCCAGGATCAGGGAGATGGAGATCGGGGGTAGGGTGCAAGGATCACAATCAGCGGCGCTGACGCATAACGCTCCGGTTTATGCCTTCATTACTTTCCCGAAGGCAGTCTGGAATTTTGTCATCTCCTGCGGCGTCCCTACGGTAATTCGGACCCAGGTGGGCATGATGGGCCAGATGCGGCCTATCATGACGTTCTCTTTGGCCATGGCGTCGCGGACTTCCTGGCCCGGACGCTTCACGTTGACCATGAAGCAGTTGGATTCGGACGGGATGTAAGCGAAGCCGTTACGGTCGAGCCACTGGAATGTTTGCTGGCGGACATTGGCGTTAATGTGGCGTCGTTCGGCAACCAATGAGGTATCCCGCAGGCTGGCTGTGGCGGCAACTACGCCGGTGATGGGCATGAAGTTGAATCCGCCGCGCTGCACAACTCTTTTGGCCAGGTCCGGGCGCGCAATCAGCAGCCCGCAACGGATGCCGGCCATGCCATAAACCTTGGAGAAGGTGCGGAGGACAATGACGTCCTTGCCGGACTTCACCAGGTCAAGTGATGGCGTCGCAGCCTCGGTGAAGTGGATGTAAGCTTCGTCGATGAGAACGACAGAGTCGGCGGGCTTATTGGTGAGGAGGTATTCGATATCGGAACGCGGAGTTAGAGTTCCCGTGGGATTGTTGGGATTGCAGATGTAGAACACGCCGGCGTCCGGTGCAGCGGCGAGCATGGCTTTCACATCATGGGCGTGCGTTTTTGTCAGCGGGACCTTTACCACGCGAGCGCCATTGTTCTCGGCGGTCATCATGCCGAGCTCGAAGCCGGGATCGGCGGTGACGTAAGTTTTTTGCGGGCTGGTAAAGGCCAGAACACTGAGTGCGAGCGGAGGAGTCGATCCGACGGTTGCGGAAACGTAAGCGGGATCGAGGCCCTCCATTTGCGCGAAGGTGTTGACCAGATCGTCGGTGAGATTGTCGGAGTAGCGTCCGCCCTGCGGGAGGATGCTAGCCATGGCGTCACGAGCCGATTGCGACGGTCCCAGAGGATTCTCGTTGGAATCGAGCATGACAGCGTCGGGCGAGTGAGGTTTGCGCCGCGAGGCTGCCGCCAGCATGGGTTCGTTCATGAAGCGGAAGCTGGCGGCGGCCGTTGCGGCCGCGGAAAGGTGCAGGAAAGAACGGCGGGAGAAGCGTGGCATGCGGATCCTCCGAGTGGGGAGTTTGAAGCAGGAGCGCGGGAAAGTCAAAGGCAGGCTTTTAGTTTCAGAGTTCCCCGGCTTCCAAGACTCTGGTTACAAAGGATCGCTACTTCGCCTCTTTGCCAGCGTAATAGCCGGAGCGAGCCTGGATTTTGTAGCCCTGCTTGGTTTTGATCTCGATCTTGCGGTAGGTGCCGTCCTTCTTTTCGTTGGTGGGGGTATAGCCGATGTTGTACTGGCTACGGAGCTCAGCTGCGATCTGGTCAAAGGCTTCACGCAGCTTGTCGAATTTGTTGCCGACATTGATGACCCGACCGCCGGTTTGCTCGGTTAGTTTGCGCATGTCGCCCTCCCCGGAGTAGCCGAAGCCGCCGTAGAATCCGCGGTCGGCGCAAAGCAAGACATAGACAATTGCGTCGGCCTTTTGGGAAGCCTCAATCGCGTCCTGGAGTTTGAGCCGGCTGCCTTCGTCCTGGCCGTCGGTGAGGATGATCATGGCTTTGCGGCCGACTTCTTTGGCGAGCATGTCATGCGAGGAAAGATAGACCGCGTCATAAAGCAGCGTGCCGGGGGAATTTCCCCGCTGCGGGACCGGGCCCCCACCCATTCCGGGGATGCCTCCGCTGCTGTAATCCGTATTAACCTTGGCCTTGTTCAAGGCGGCTTGCAAGCGGTGATTGTCGCGGGTGAAGTCCTGCAGCAAGTCCACGGTAATGTCGAAGCTGATGACGAAGGCTTCGTCCTTATCGGTCAAAATTTGCCGCAGGAAAGCCCCGCCCACTTCTTTCTCCATATCGATGACATTGCGCTGGCTGCCGCTGGAATCGATCATCATCCCCAAGGTTAGGGGTAAATTCGATTCGGGGGTGAAGTACTTGATGGTCTGAGGCTTGCCGTCTTCGGAAATCTCAAAATCATTCTTAGTAAGGCTAGGGATGAGGGTGCCGTGCTTGTCTTTGACGTTGAAAAAGAGCTGTACCACGTTGACATTGATCTTGAGCGTGGTGGTGGGTTCCTGGGAGTCGTCGGATTGCGGACTACTCGACGGCGGCTGCGTTTGCCCGGTTTGCGGCGCAGTCGCCGACTGAGACAGGGCAAGAGCCGCGACCAGCAAGAGGCCGCAGGCAAAAATAGACACAAATCGCAGCTGGGACGGCAAAGATTTTGGCATCCGGGATTCTCAGGCCTTCTTTTGTTAGTCTAATCCTGAACCTTTAGATGCACCAAACGTGAACCTATTGGCATCCCACAAGGCAGCAGGAGCGGTTTTTCTAGGGCGAGGGACGTTATGACTGGGCAGAGTGGAACCAGAGAATGGGGTCAACGGGCAACTCGCGGGCTGTTAGCGATGGCGCTGGCTGCGGTCTTGGTGGTCCCGGCATCGCAAGCGCAGTCGAGCGCGGGACAGAATCCAGCCCAGCAGCCCTCTAATACCCAACCCGCACCCGATATACCCGACGCCCCCTCGACCGTGCAGCCGCCGCCGGCTAAGGTCGCACCCCCACCCGACGTTCCCCAAAACGAAAGTGGGCAATCCTCGAGTCAGCAGCCGGCTGAGGAGAAGCCGGCGCCTCCGCCCATGCCACCGGTGGAAACGATTCCTCCCGGAACGAAGGTCGAAAGTGGTCCACAACAGGGAACTGGACCTAAAAATCAGCTCAATCCCAATGAAGGCCTGTACACGATTCGGACTCCGGTCAACTTCGTGCTACTGCCCGTGATGGTGAAGAATAAAGACGGAGTGCGGGTGGATGGCTTGCTTTCGAAGGACTTTGAGGTTCTGGAGAACGGAAAGAAGCAGACATTGAGGTTCTTCACCAGTGATCCGTTTCTACTGTCGGTAGCGGTTGTGCTCGATGTCGGCATGGCAGATGTCGCTTTGCAGAAGGTAAACCAGACGTACTCGGCGCTGGTGGGGGCGTTCAGTCCGTACGACGAATTTGCGCTTTACACATACAGCAGCACGACTACGCGGGTCACAGACTTTACCGGGCGTCCCGAGAGACTTACGGCTGCACTGGATGCAATGAAACTGGTGCGCGGAGGGAGTTACGGTCCGCCGGTAATGAGCGGTCCGCTATCGAATCAGGGGCCGATTATTAATGGCATTCCGGTGGGAACGCAGGGACCACCGCCCGTGATGACCCCTCCAAAAGAATCGCACGTGCTCAACGACGCAATCTTGCGGGCGGCGCTGGACCTGAGCAAACGCGATCGCACCCGGCGGAAGGTGATTTTCGTGATCAGTGACGGGCGAGAGCGAGGCAGCCAAGCCAGTTATAAAGACGTGCTCAAACTGCTTGAGACGTACGGGATTCAGGTCAAGGCGGTGGTGCTCGACCAGGGCGCCTTGCCAGGCTACAAGCAGGTGGAGAAGCTTCCCCACATATTCAGACAGGGATATGCCAACATTCTGCCGAGGTACTGCAACGCCACGGGTGGAGGAGATGTCTTTAGCGAGCTATCACGCAACTCCATTGAAGAGGCATATGCGCAGATCACTTCTGAAGCGCGAAACCAGTACACCTTGGGATATACACCGCAAGCGGTAGCCGGTAGCTCGGCGTACCGGAATGTCGAGGTGCTGGTGAATAAGAGGGGACTCTACATTTACACCAAGGCCGGGTACTATCCGGTGCCCACCGCGCGGTAACTGTCTCCAAAACGCCCACTTCCCGGCGACAATGCGCGCGAGAAATGGGGTACTTTCCGGTAGCCCTTTCTATTGCTTGCAAGGAAGCAAGAATCCGCACCCTGCCTAGTAAGAGCACTGAGAAACAGAATGGGACCGGGCGTTTGGGCAAAGGGGGTCACCTGAGTAACCTGTGTCGGGTACCCTCCGTATGATATAAAGACCGCGAGCCTCCAACAGACATTTGTGTGCGCGGCAAACCCCTTGAGGGTAGGCCCGAACTTTCGAGGAAAGCCTTGAGTTTCATCAACTTCGCAGCCCGCGAGATCAACTGCAAAATCGTGTACTACGGTGCGGGATTGGGCGGCAAGACGACCAATTTGCAGGTGATTTACCAGAAAACTGCGGACCAGCAGAAGGGCAAAATGATCTCGCTGGCCACCGAGACCGAGCGCACTCTGTTCTTCGACTTTCTACCGCTCGATCTTGGATCGGTGCGCGGGTTCAAGACTCGCATTCACCTTTACACCGTTCCCGGGCAGGTGTTCTACGACGCCAGCCGCAAGCTGATCTTGCGCGGCGTGGATGGAATCGTGTTCGTCGCGGATTCGCAGGAACAGCGCATGGACGCCAACGTCGAGGCGCTCGAGAATCTTATGTCGAACCTGAAAGAGCACGGTTACGACTTCAACAAGATTCCTTACGTGCTGCAGTTGAACAAGCGTGACCTGCCGAACATTCTTCCAGTAGAAATGCTTGCGACTGAGTTGCGGAAGAAGAATGAGGCAATTGTGGAGGCAGTCGCGTTCCAGGGGATTGGAGTTTTCGAGACTCTGAAAGAGATTGCCAAGCAGGTTCTTACGGAGTTGAAGGCAGGCTCGTAACGGCGGACCTTGGACTTCGGACCCCTAAGTTGAGCTCTTAGGTGTCACGCTTGGTATCTCGCTCTGCTTCCTTGGTCTGCACGACTGATCACGGAGTTTCTGGGACGACGAGACGGCATCATCCTACAGCTTCGTTCCAGTCCACCACTCTTCTTTCTTTGCTGCTCTTGTGGGCTAAAAGCAGCGCTCGTTCGGTGCGCAGGATTTGGTCGGAAGGGACTTCCAGGGGAGCACCGTCCTCAATTGCGGCCCGCATATTCACGTAAAAGCCTCGGTAGTCCCCGCGTTCAGTTTTTATCTTCTTCGTTTCCCCATTGACCAGGCTCAGAGTGCCCCACTGGTTCTCTGGCTCTTCGCCCCAATGTTCTCCCCAATCGAGTCCGTCGGGATAATTGGGACTACGCAGGATTTCTTCTTGCGGATCCATGCCGTACTTCACGAACGATCCTGCAGTTCCGTGCAAGAGCAGGTGATGGCTGGGCTTGTAGGCGATGATGCGGGCTTGGAGTAAGACGCGGGTGCGCGGGTATTCCATGACGACATCGAAAGCGTCATCGATTGTGGAGTCCTCGCGCTGGCAAAAGGCGGATGCCCAAATCGATTTCGGTTCGCCGAACAGGACCAGTGCGCCATCGATGAGGTGTGGGCCTAAATCCCAAAGGACCCCGGCGGCAGGGAAGTCGGCTTGTTCCCGCCAGGCATTCGCCTTGGCGCCGAGCCGGAAGCGATCGAAGCGAGCCTGATACTCCATCACTGTGCCCAGAAGTCCGGACTGAACCAGTTTTTTCACCGTTATGAAGGCACCATCCCAGCGCCGGTCTTGATAGACGCTCAACAGTTTTTTGCGCTGCGCTGCCAGCCGGACGAGTTCTTCAGCCTCTTTCATAGTCGGCGTGAGCGGCTTGTCGACGACTACGTGGCGGCCGGCTTCGAGGATGGTCTTGGCGTACGAGTAGTGCGAATCATTCGGAGTGGCAACGACGACAAGGTTAATGGACTTATCCGAGAGCAGTTCGTCCAGGTTGCGCGCCATGCGGACCTCGGGATAGCGCTGCTTCGCGTTGTCGGTGTGGCGTTCAAGAACGCACGCCAGCTCCATGCCCTTAACCCCGCGGATCATGGGAGCGTGAAAGGCTTGTCCAGCGAGTCCGAATCCGATTAAACCGACTCTTACCATTGGTTCCTCGTTTCCATGTCATTCTGATCGCAGCGAAGAATCTGTGCAGGTGTGGCGGTGGCGAATCGAGTGCATAGATCCTTCGCTGCGCTCAGGATGACCAGTGGGTATTGATCGGGCTATTGCGGGCGGTCTTTCAGGCGTCGCACGAATTTCAATCCCGACCAAACCCCCGTCACGGCGCACACTTTTACGTCTACTAGTCCTTGGGACAGGCCGATTGTCCGGACCTTGTTTTCATCCAGTTCGCTGGCGACGCCGGATGTTTTCTTAGGCCAGCTTATCCAAAGCATGCCGGCGGGCGCGAGTTGCTTTGCGAGCCTCGCGAATTCTTTCGCGAGATGCGAACTGGATTTTGTGAATAGCATGGCGAAGTCTAGCGGCGTGCCTGAATCGTTTACAAATTGGCATTTTGCCAAAACAGATTTTAATTCTTTGCGGACTTCGATGGGGGCTTCGATCAGAGTCACGCGGAGACCCTCTTTGATGCCCAGTTTCTTCGGGAGCGGAGTGCCGGAATAGCCCGCCATGGATGTCATTGCAGTACGGGAATCTTCAATCATGAAGGACATTAAGGTACACGAAGGCGACGGATTTTACTTCGTGAAACTTCGTGGTAACGCTGGATGGCCGACTACGGGGCGGGGGCGTAGTAACCGCGGCGGGCGCGGACGCGAAAATTCTTGCGATCATTGGCGACGATTTCGATGGTGCGGTAGTGTCCATCCGTTTTGAAATCCGCCGGCTTGTAGGACACGGCATACTGGCTGCGGAGTTCGTCCGCAATTTCGGCGAAGTCGTTCGATACATCGCGAATCTGGAAGGGGAAGAAGGCACGTCCGCCGGTCGCGTCGGCAATGCGCTCGAGGACTTTGTCTCCGGCGCCCTTCGTGCCGCTCACGTTGGTGGAGATGGTATATACGATCGCTTCGGCGCGCTGAGCCATTTCGATGGCTTCCTCGCGGGTGACGTGGCTCTGGTTATCATCGCCGTCGCTGAGGAGAATAATGGCGCGGCGAACCGGAGCGGACTTGGGGGCCTTGAGCAATTTGTCGCGGCAGGCGAAGTACAGAGCATCGTACAGTGCAGTACCTCCTCCCGGCCGCAGTTCGTGAACGCCGTGAGCCAAAGACTCCGTGTTATCCGTGAAGTCCTGGGTGACCTCGGGGGTCACATCGAAGCCAACCACGAAGGCGCGATCTTTGCTGGGATGGATGGTCTGGTTGAGGAATTCGATGGCGGATTCCTGTTCGAACTTGAAGCGGTCGCGCACCGAGTTGCTGGCATCAATCAGCAGGCCGACTTGCAGCGGGAGATTCGTTTCTGCCGAGAAGCTGCGGATTTCGGCAGGCGGCTTGTTGTCGTCGGCGATCGTGAAATCATTCTTCTTCAGGTCGGTGACTCGGTGGCCACGCTTGTCGGTGACGATGAAGACGACATTCACCTCGTTGGTGGTGGTGCGCAGCGTAGTGAGCCCCTGGTCGTCAGCGCTGTTCGACGAACTGTCGTCTGCTGGCGGAGTGTTCGTGGCCGGATCGACTGAGTGAGATTGCTGAGTTGCTGAAGCGGGTGGAGTCGAAGCAGAAGGTTCAGAGGAAGATTGTGCGAGCGCGTGTCCGGCAAAAAGGGCCAGCAGAAACGCGCTGCCGAGGGCCAGTTGAGTACCCAATCTTTGCATCTATTTTCCCATTATAACGCCGGCCTCGCAGCGTCGGGACGGCTCTCTGTCCAGGAGCACTGGCCAGACCTGGTCTATGGATTCTTGTTCAGCGCATCCAGGAAGCCTTGCAGAGCGGGCGGGAGTGGAGCTTGCAGAGCAAGTTTCTCGCCTGTGCGGGGATGAGAAAAGCTCAGTTCGGCGGCATGGAGGAAATTGCGGGAAAGGGAAATTGCTCCGGCGCGGTCGCCCCGAATCTCACGGGGAGCTCCGTAGAGGGTGTCGCCTACGACGGGATGTCCCAAAGAGGATAGGTGCACGCGGATCTGGTGAGTCCTTCCGGTATCAATCTTAACTTCGAGCAGTGTGAACTTGCCGTAGGAGGTCTCCAAGCGGCGAAGAACGCGATAGTGTGAGAGGGCTTCACGGCCACCAGTCGCGCGGGTAGTCATGCGGGTGCGGCGAACGCGGTCGCGAGTGATGCTCGCGGCGATGGTGCCGGAATCCTTTTTCGGCCAGCCATGAACCAGTGCGAGGTAGGTCTTTTTGACCTGCCGGCGAGCGAATTGGGCGGCCAGCTTGCGATGAGACGCGTCCGTTTTTGCGACCACGATGAGGCCGCTGGTCTCCTTATCCAGCCGATGAACGATGCCCGGCCGCATGTCTCCGCCGATCGACGAGAGTGTGGCGAAGTGGTGCAGCAGCGCGTTGACCAGGGTGCCACGATTGCGCTGATCTTCTGTGGCTCCTGCCCCGGCATGCACCATCATGCCGGAAGGCTTGTTGACGACGGCTAGATCGTGATCCTCATACACGATGTCGAGGGGAATGTCTTCCGCAATCGCGCGCAGCGGAGGCCGCGCAGCAGGGACTAGCACGGTTATCTGCTCTCCGCCGCGCAACTTGATCGATGGCTTGGCCCGAGTACCGTTCACCAACACTTTCTCGAAGGCAATGAGTTCCTGCACGCGAGCGCGGCTGACGTCTTCTAATTGCGTGGCAAGGAATTGATCGAGGCGCTTGCCTGCGTGTTCCTGAGGAACGGTGATTATTGTAGTAGCGAGTTCAGTCATGCGCGCGTTGCAGAGAAGCATATCGCGAATGGAGACAGGGCCGCACGAGAGCGCAGGAAGAGGCAAACGTACGCCAGTGTCAAGATCGAGTGTCGGCACTAAGGTCGGAGGACCTCCGAAAATGAAGGAGACAGAGACGCTGCCGATAGGGAACGCATGGCGACACTGTTCCGACTTCGTTTTCTTCCTTTGATGTTTCTAATCTGTTTTGTGGTAGAGATCGGGCGGGCGCAGGACTGGAACGAAAATCTTCAAATCCACGGCTACGCCAGCCAGGGTTTCCTTTTCAGTTCTAAGAATAATTATCTGACGACCAGATCGAGCCAGGGCAGCCTGCAGTGGACCGATGGAGTGATCTCGGTAACGGATTCCGTGAGCGACAAGCTGCGGGTGGGAATGCAGCTTCACATGTATCAACTGGGGCAACTGGGCGGCTCACAGGTGAAACTGGACTGGGCATCGGGAGACTACCGCCTGAACGATCGGCTCGGTTTCCGGGCGGGGAAGATCAAGACGGTGTTTGGTTTGTTCACCGATTCTCAAGATGTGGAACCGATTTTTTTGTGGGTCCTGCTGCCGCAAAGCTTATATCCGATCGATAACCGGGACTACATGTTGTCAGAATTGGGCGGCGAGGTATACGGCAGAGTAAGCCTTGGGACGGGACGCGGCGCATTGCGATATCACGCGCAGGGAGGAGAGGCGTACTTGGAGGAAGATGAAGGCTATATGCAACAGCTGGCAGGGTACGGCCTCACCTTCGACCGCGCTCCCGGAGGAAGCATCTGGGGCGGCGACCTGCGCTGGGAGACTCCGATTCGTGGATGGAGCGTAGGAGCGAGCGCGGTGGTGCAGGATATGAATGGAACGGCGGAGCAAGGGGCGGTGCGGGTTACACGATTTTTTTCCCCTGTCTACTATTCGCAATTCGAGAGAGGGAAATGGTTCTTCGCGGGGGAGTATAACCGAGCGCCGGTCAATCCGACGCTGTTCTTTGGAACGGAGGGGTTTGCGTGGCCTCTCGATCAGCGCTCCTGGTACCTCATGGGCAGCTATCGTGTCACAGACAAGCTGCAGGTCGGGACTTACTACAGCTACTACGTCAATAGAGCCGCGGACACAGCTTTGCCCGAGAACTATTCGAAGGACTGGGTGATTGCGGGGCGGTATGACTTCAATTCCTTTCTTTACGGGAAAGTAGAAGGCCATTTTCTGCACGGAACCGGCCTTGGATATTACAGCAGTACGAATCCTGATGGCTTGCAGACGAATTCTCGTATTCTTGCTGCCCGGATCGGATTCACATTCTGATGGCGATGAGAAGAGGCGGACCAAGTCTCGTTCTAGGAGCTCTGGCGGTCGTTCTGCTATGTATTGCGGCCCCGGCGCAGGACGTGATTGTGGTCGCCAATCAAGACGTATCCATTTCAGAAGTTACGGACGCGGAGCTTCGCGATCTCTTCACCGGGTCGCGAACCCGATTTCATGACGGCTCGCGCGCCGTGCCAGCGCTCTTGAAGGGCGGACCAGCGCATGAGGTCTTTTTGCACCACTACATCGGTGGGACCTCAGATAGCTTCAGGGCCCAGTGGCGGAAGGCAGTCTTTACAGGGCAAGGCGCGGCTCCCAGGGAGTTTGCGTCGGAAGCGGCACTGCTGCAGTATGTCGCGGTAACCGCCGGGGCAATGGGATACGTGAGTCATCTTGGCACTGGAGAAAAGGTCAAAGTATTGCTGGTGCGGAGCACAAACGCAAAAGGCAGCAAGGCCCTCGGCCAATGACTCACGGTCGATTGCGCTGTGCTCTAGGGCATGAACTCCTTCCCCGCTGCTATTGCCGGCTCAGGGGGAATCTCCTCATCGGAAAATGACAGCCGTGGTGAATGAAAGCGCATCTAAGATGCGCCCATGGCCCCTATACAAAACGTTTGTGGTTTCTTCCTGCTTCTTTGTGCCTCTGTATTTCCTGCGCAGGAACTCTGCGCCCAAGTCGATGAATCTCGGCTCCCTGACACTCCCTCGCAATCTCAGGTGGAACGGCATCGGGAGGATCCAGGCTCACGCCGGGAGGTCTCCTGGCGATCGCTGCCCAAAAATTTCCTGCAGGATCAGAAGGGCATATGGCTTTTCCCGGCGCAATTGGCGAAGGGTCGGCACTGGGTGCCGACACTGGCGATCAGCGGCCTGACAGCCGGGCTACTTGTGGCTGATCCGCATGCCATGCCATATTTTGAAACCCACGAGCGAAATCTGGACGACATCAACGACGTCTTTGACCCCTTGATTACGACCGGCGAGGTAATCGCGCTACCCCTGTCGCTGATGGTGGCGGGGTATGCGCGGCATGATACGTATCAGGTCAGTACAGCTCTGCTGGCTGGGGAGGCGTATGCAGATGTGGCGGTAGTGGATCTCGCCATAAAAGCAGTGACGCGCAGAAAACGGCCGAGCGACGTCGCGCCAGGAGCCTCCTACCACGATACATTTTTCGCCGGAGGCAAGTCGCCGTTCAAGGGTAGCTCGTTCCCGTCCGGGCACGCGGCGGGAGTTTTCGCTGTGGCGACGGTGGTGGCCAGCCGCTATCGGCACCACAAGTGGGTGCCATGGATTACCTATGGGTTTGCCACCGCGATCAGCTTGTCGCGTGTGACCACTAGAGCGCATTTTCCCTCCGACGTATTTCTCGGAGCGGCTCTGGGATATACGATCACACGCTATGAAGTCCTGAGACCACGGAGCGATGATGGGCCGTAGGCTTCGTTCAATGCCCAAGAAAGTCAACGTCCCCACCCTCTCGCATAGAACGCGAGAAGGGTAGGGCACCCTTGGATGTTTGGTTACCGTGCACTTACTGGATGAGCCGGGAAAGGTTTCGCGGCGGGGCGAAGCCACCAGATGAAACCGCCGGCGAGCACTAATCCGATCGCGATCAACTGGGTTCCTGTCATGGCGCCGCCAAAGACGGTTCCACGGCCGGGGTCATCGCGCAGAAATTCCAGAAAGAAGCGGGCGACACCGTAGATGAACATGAATGCACCGAAGACCTGCCCGTCAAACTTGCGGCGCTTTAGAAGCCACATCAGGACGAAGAAATTTACAAACTCGACAGCCGACTCGAATAACTGGGTGGGCTCCAGGGGGATGTTCAGCGGCGTCCCCGTGATGGAATTTGCGAGCGGGTTGTGAAAAACTACGCCCCACCAGTGGTGGGTTGGTTTGCCGTAGCAGCAGCCCGCGGCAAAACAGCCAATACGGCCGATGGCATGTCCTAAGGCGAGGCCGGGCGCGAACGCGTCGCATGTGCCTAAAGCCGGCATGTGGTGCTTCCAGACGTACCACCCGGCGGCAATGAAGGCGAGAAGCAACCCTCCCGAAAAAACTCCGCCCGCCTGAAGCGTATTGATGCTGAAAATTTCTGCGGGGTGAGAAGAGTAGTAACTCCACTCGTTGATCACGTATAGCACCTTTGCGCCGATAATCCCGCAAAGGACGACGAGAATCCCGAAATTCCAGGCATGGTCTCCGTTGTATCCCAGGCGCTCGGAATTGCGAACGCTGATCCAAAGACCAAGCAGGACTCCCATCGAAACAAGGAAGCCGTACGTGGGTAGGAAAAACTTTCCTATGTGAAAGAGTTGTGGGAACACTGGTTATTTAGATGCGAGCGGGAAAGCCACTCGCCATATTGTCCAGTTTAGCAGGAACAGGAGTGTCGAGCTTTACTCAACCGGACTCCCGAGGGGCGGCTGTCCGTACACGATGAGTGGGGACGCCAGGACTGTTCTTTGCGTTTAAAGGGGGTAATAAAAGAAGCCGACCCACTAGGCCGTGTGACGGGGCCGAGAATGAACCCGTCGGTAGACGTTGGGCGCCCGCCGAGACCCTTTAGGCATCTGCGCATGGCGCAGCGTCGCTCACCGGATCCTAGTTCGAGTCGAGCTCCCGTTCATTCTGCATTGGTTCAAATATCGGTTACCCGCCATCACCAACACAGCAGGCCGGCTTTCAAATTGGATGCTAGGGAAGTTGCCCGGATTTGGCAAGTGCCGGAAGGTAAAAAGATGGCAGACAGCTTGCTCGGTAACGGTTGCTCGAACCGCGAAACTTTGAAAGAACACGCAAGTCACCCACTCAGGATCACGGAAGTACTTGATTCTGCGGCAGGGCTGTGCATTTATACTCAGGACGAAAAACCGCGTTTAGGGCGGGTTCGCTGCGGGGGCGGCGACTCGCTGGAAAGTCCCATCGATGTCAAAACTTCGCGTGTCGGCCTGGGCGATTGCTGCTGCACTGGTCATCGTGCATTTCACCATCGTCCTCACACGCTATGGAACTGAGGCTGCGTCACTTTGGGGCGATTGGATCGACGCGCTGACCCCGCTGGTGGCGGCCGTGTTTTGCTGGCTCAGCTCGCAGCGCTCGGGCCCGTTCGGAAGGCGCGTGTGGCGGTTGGTTTCGCTCTCGGCCTTTCTTACCTTCATCGGGCAGAGTCTCTACACCTATAACTACGACTATAAGCATGCGCCGCTAGGGACGCTGTGGCCGAGCGATTTCCTGGTTTTCTTCTGGATTGTTCCCACGGTCATGACGCTGTTTCTAAGTGTGCGCGACTCCGACAGCGGGCTGGAGTGGCTGCGGGTATTTGACTTCGCGCAGGTTTGTACGCTGGCACTGGCAGTGGAGCTGACGCAGATATACGTCCCCTCGCAATGGCAGGCTGCGGGTCAGTCCATGCAGGTGCGGGCGTTGTACGCGGCGGTGCTTTTCTTTGGAGCGATTGCGCTCAGCTTCCTGGTGCGCGGGCTCCTCAGCGACAACGCGACGGAAGGTACATTTTTTCCGCGCATCGGTGGATTCCTGGTGGTGTACGGAATCGTTCTCAATGTCACTCTAAAAGGTCAAGCCAGCGGACATTATCAGCAGGGCACATGGCTGGATATCGGTTGGACTGCAAGTTACTGCGTACTGGTCCTGCTTCCAGCAACGTGGAATGTGCATGAGGATCCGCCCGCACCTGAAGTGCGGTCCGGTACATTGCAGATGGTCGCTCTGTACAGTCCCCTGTTGATCCCCGCGATCGTATTTCCTCTACTGCTCAGCCTGGCGCAGGAACAGTTTGTGTGGTCGGTGGTGCTGGTTATGGTTTCGTTTGTTGCGGCTGGCGGGCGGATGTTTGTGGTGCAAAGGCAGTTGCTGATGCGTTCGAGGCAACTGCAGAGCAATCTTTCACTGTTGAAGGGCATCACCGAGGGGACGATGGACGCGATCTTCGTGAAAGATCTCGAAGGCCGTTACCTGATGATCAACTCCGCCGGAGCGGGGTTCGTAGGAATGGCCGTTGAAGAGATCGTGGGGAAAACGGATCGCGAGTTGTTCGATCCCGAAACTGCGCGCCTCGTCATGGAAGCCGATAACAGGGTGATGGCACAGGGCGTGACGCAGACGTTTGAAGAGCGCGCAATGTCCAATGGGGCTGGGCGCCTGTATCTCTCCACGAAAGGACCATACCGCGATGCGCAAGGGGAAGTCGTCGGCCTGCTGGGTGTGGCACGGGACATCACGGAGCAGAAGCGCGCAGAAGACGAGGTCCGGCAGTCGCAGCAGAAGCTGCGGATTCACTTTGAGCATACGCCGCTCGCGGTCGTGGAGTGGGATTTGGATTTTCGGGTAGCGGCCTGGAATCCTTCCGCCGAGCGTATTTTCGGATACTCGCGGCAGGAAGCCCTGGGCCAGCACGCGAGGTTCATTGTGCCCACACAATATTGGGGGCACGTAGATCGCGTCTGGCAGGAGTTGCTGCGTCAGACAGGCGGGGCTAGAAGCACGAACGATAACGTAACCAAGGACGGCCGGACAATTTCTTGTGAATGGTACAACACCCCGTTGGTGGATGACTCCGGGAAGGTGTTGGGAGTTGCGTCACTGGCTCAGGACGTGACCGAAAGGGTAGCTCTGGAGGAACAACTGCGGCAGTCGCAAAAAATGGAAGCGGTGGGACGATTGGCTGGCGGGGTGGCGCACGACTTCAACAATCTGCTCACTGTCATTCTGGGATATTCACAGATTCTTGCCGATGGCTTACCGCCGGGCAGTCGACTCGCGGATAGCACGGGACAGATCAAATCGGCGGCCGACCGCGCAGCAGGAATTACCCGGCAACTGTTGGCTTTCAGCAGGAAGACCGTGCTCTCGCCGCGAGTGATCAACCTGAACGAGGTTGTGCTGAATCTGGACTCGCTGTTGCGCCGCTTGATTGGCGACGATATCGAAGTGTTCACCGTGCCTGCCAAGCATCTCGGCTCTGTGAAGGCGGATCCCAGCCAGATTGAGCAAGTCGTAATGAACCTGGCTCTGAATGCTCGGGACGCGATGCCGCACGGCGGGAAGGTGATGCTGGAGACATCCAATGTCACCCTGGACGCTCCCTATGCGCGAGAGCATCAGTCCTTGGAGCCCGGCAGATACGTCATGCTGGCCGTCAGCGATACGGGTGAAGGGATGAGTGTGGAAACTCAGGCGCGGATTTTCGAGCCGTTCTATACCACCAAAGACGTGGGAAAAGGTACGGGCCTGGGACTCTCGATGGTGTATGGCATTGTGAAGCAGAGTGGAGGTTTCATCTGGGTTTACAGTGAGCCTGACCGGGGAACTACATTCAAGATCTACTTTCCGCGAATCGACCAACCAGCCGAACTGCTGCTAGCAGAGAAACACGTGGATAAGGTGCAGCGCGGGACGGAGACGATTCTGCTGGTCGAGGATGATGAACAGCTCCGCCAACTAAGTTCGTCGGTGCTGGCGCATTGTGGATATAACGTGCTGGTGGCCAGTACTCCTGAGGAAGGGCTTGCCGTCTGCAAAGCAAATTCGAAGAATATTGCTCTGCTGGTGACAGATGTAGTGATGCCCCGGATGAACGGCAGGCAACTCGCGAAACAGATATTGAAGCTGCATCCAGCGATGAAAGTGCTCTATATCTCCGGATACACCAATAACGCAATTGTGCACTACGGGGTGCTGGATTCTGGATTGTGGTTTCTTCCCAAGCCGTTCACGCTATCGGCGCTTGTCGCCAAAGTGCGCGAGGTGCTCGACACCGCGGAGGCGCCCTCGGATACGGTCACGCGCTAGTTATTTTGTTGCTTCCACTGAGTAACTTGTTCTCGCCACGACGACAGCGTCTTTTCCATCTTTCAGCCGTACTCTGAGTTGGTGGAACCCGGGATGCGGCTTATCAGGAACGAAACTCAGGAGGTAACGGCTGTGCAGATGATTGGTGAAGTCAATCATTCGCGTTTCAAATTTCTTGCGGGTGGCGAACAGTTCGTATTCGCCTCCGGTCATCTGGGCGATCGTCTTGGGGATGTTCTTTCGCATAGCCTGCGCGGTGCGGTAGGCGAGGTCGAGGAAATTTACTCCTTCGTGCATTTCGTCCTTGTTGTTTCCTCGAGCGGTATCGAGAATGTTGGAAAGGCCTGGCGAGAAGGCGAGTGCGTACATGAGCGTATTGGACTGCGCGATGGCACTTACGGTGTCCTCGGTCTTCGTGTGGCTGCCATGGTCATGGGTTTCGCTGATCAGTAGCAAAACGCGGAGGCGGTCATCGGGCTCTTTCTGCAGCAGGCCAACAGAGTAGCGAATTGCATCAAGAATGCCAGCGCCGGCGTCTCCGGACTGCAGGTTCATAAGATCGGCATCGATGAGGGTCTCATCGCGCGAGAAATCTCTCGTCAGGTTTACCTGGCTATCGAATTCGACGACAGCGACCCGCGCGGTTCCCAGAGCGAATAAGGGATCGAGCATCGTCTTCAGCCCCTGCATGCGGGGGAATTCCTTCGCCGCGCTGCGCCCTTTTTGAATGGCAATCACCAGCGAGATGGGCTGCGCCTCGGGAGATTCATCGAGGCGGACTGACTGGGCCACGCCGTCGTCTTCAACAATGAAATCGCTGGCGGATAGGCCGTAAACGACTCCGCCCTGAGAATCTCTTACCAGTGTGGGCAAGAGCACGACGTGTGGATTGGGAACGAAGAGTGGTTTCCTGAGGTATGGCGGGGATGGCCAACAGCGCAACAAGGATCAGGAAAGAGCAGCGCCGCGAGTTATCGAGCTTTGCGACCGTCTCGCAGGACTTCATCCAGCGCATTGGCTAATAGATGCGCGCGCTTCTGGTAATCGGTTGCACCGGTGTCCTGCCTTTTCTTCACAAGGTGATATTCGTCCGCGATGTTGAGGGCGGCCAGAACCGCGAGTCGCACTGTATCGATGGTGTTGGTGGCTTCGGCGACGGCGCGGATTTTTGCGTCTACGTACTCGGCGAGCTTCAGAATGTATTCCGGGTCGGAGCCGCGCAGATTGTAGGCCTGATCGAAAATTTCAACCCGCACGCTGGAGTTTTGTGGATCCCTTACCAGTTGGTCTTTGGTCGCTGTAGCCATTCCCTGTTCTCCGGTTGTGAACGTGCCCTGCTTGGTTGACGCTAGCTGGCTTGGGCCAGGGACTCGATCTGGGCCAGCATTTTTTCTACCCGGCTGCGAATGTCCTCTCGCTCCTTCTTCAGTTGCACAGTTTCGCGGCGGAGCCGGACCAGTTCCTCCTCGCGATCTTCCAGTTGCTGGCGAAGCCGCTGCGCATCGCGCTCGGCATTGGCCTGAGCCTCGCGGGCAGCCTTGAACATCTCTATAGTGCGATAAACTTTCTCCTCCAGCGCCTGGAAATCGTCGGCTGGAACCTGTTCCGATACCTGTTCCACTGCATTTAAAGCCATAAAGCCACTTTCCCCGAAGAAGAATAGGAACTTTTTCGCAGTATACTCCACATTTTGATGAAGAATTCAGCTGATAGTTCATTTTCCGGCCGCGGCCGTTGGATATAATCGCCGGTGAAATCAGGAGGCAAGTTTATGAAGATGATTGGCTGGCTTGCGGTCGCGTTGCTGGCATTGGTGACGATGAGCGCCGCGAAAACCAAGGTGGAACTCAAGGACGCTCAGGGTAAGGACGTGGGTTCCGTCGTCATCTGGGATCAAGGAGCGGGTGTCGCGCTCGAAGTCAACGTACACGATCTTACGCCCGGGGAGCACGGAATCCACTTTCATCAAGCGTCCAAGTGCGAAGGACCGGACTTCAAATCCGCAGGCGGACATTTCAATCCCGAAAGCAAGAAGCACGGTTTCGATAGCCCGGACGGCCATCACGCTGGTGACATGAAGAATTTCACGGTGGGTGCAAATGGAAAGGCGAAGACGCGCCTGGAGGATGCGGATGTCACGCTGAAAGAGGGCCCGCATTCACTGCTGGCGAATGGTGCGGCGATTGTGATCCATGCCAAAGCGGACGACTACAAGACAGATCCCTCGGGGAACTCGGGAGACCGCATCGCATGCGGGGTGATCACGAAATAGCTATTTGCCGGCGTGCAGCTTAATGAGCCTGCGCGAGGCTTCGTCGAGCGTCTCGGGCTTCTTGCAGAAGGCGAAACGGATCTGGTGGGCGCCGTCTCGGGGATCACGATAGAAGCTTGAGCCGGGCACCGTGGCCACGCCGATATTTTGCACCAAGTACTTGGCAAACGACACGTCGTCTTTGGACCCGAAAGCCGAGACGTCGGTCATCACGTAATAGGCTCCGCGGGGGCGGAAGCATTTGAATCCCGCGGCGCTCAGCGCTGGCATCAGGTGGTCGCGCCGGACACGGTATCCTTCTGCCAGTTTCTCGTAATAAGCAGGCGGCAAGCTTAGGGCGGCTGCTCCAGCTTCCTGAAGCGGGGCTGGTGCTCCCACAGTCAGGAAATCGTGGACTTTGCGGATCGCGTTGGTGATCTTCTCGGCAGCAACTGCCCATCCCACGCGCCACCCGGTGACGCTGTAGGTTTTCGACATGCCGTTTATGGTGACCGTGCGATCGCGCATGCCGCCGAGCGACGCCATCGAGATGTGCTGCGTCCCGTCGTAGAGGATGTGCTCGTAAATTTCGTCGGTAATCGCGAGAACATCAAACTCCAGGCAGAGATCACGAACGAGTTCCAGTTCGGCGCGGGTGAAAACCTTGCCCGTGGGATTGTTGGGGGTATTCAAAATGATCGCCTTGGTGTGTTTGGCAAAGGCGCGGCGGAGTTCTTTTTCGTCGAAGGTCCATTCGCCGCTTTCGTCCTGCGGCGGCCGCAGTTTTACAAATTTAGGGTTGGCGCCGCTTAGCACCGAATCAGGGCCGTAGTTTTCATAAAAGGGCTCGAAAATGACGACCTCGTCTCCCGTATTACAAACGGCGAGCAGGGTCGAGATCATGGCTTCGGTGGAACCGCAGCAGACCGTGACTTCCTTTTCCGGATCAACATCGATCCCTTGCCAGACTTTCATTTGCCGGGCGATTGCGTTGCGAAGGCTCTTTGCGCCCCAGGTGATCGCATATTGGTTGACATCGGCGGCGACGGCTTGTTGCGCGGCTTGCTTGATTTCAGCAGGGGCGGGGAAGTCAGGGAAACCCTGGGCCAGGTTCACGGCATTGTAGAGCATGGCCTGGCGGGTCATTTCGCGGATCACCGATTCGGTGAAGTGTTCGACCTTGTCGCTGAGAAAGTGCTTCGGGCTGCTCTTTTCGTCGATTGAGGTGCGAGTTGCCATGGCGAAGGCAGACTAGCATACTGCGTGCGGTTGGCTGAACGGATCGGTCACTCGAGCATGTTGGTCGTTGCGGGAATCTGAATGGAGCGAGTCACGCATGCTTTCTGCGGTCCTGATTGTCGGCGCCTTCTGCTTGCAACAGTTTTCGGGTAGCGATGATCCGCAGACGCTCCACCTTCCTGTGAATAACAGCGAGCAGTTCCTGCAAAAGGGCTTCGACTTCCTTGTCAGTGGACAGAGGGTCGCGGCTTGCGGCCGCAATTTGGGCACAGATATGGCGGATCCGGTCATCGAGCCGGCGTGCGAGCATAAGGGGAGGGCGCAAATTAAGGATGCATGAATTTCCCTAATTGTTGGATACCCTGCAAACTGTACAAAGGCTGACTTTTTCTAGGACAGAAGCCCCGATCGGCAATCGCGCGGAATACGATCCCCGCTTAGGCTCCGAAGCGCTGCGCAGCACGAACTCTGGCTCTAGCGGCTTCTTCTTCTCTATTCTTGGGCGGGGCATTGGTTTGGAGCTCATCAAGAAGTCGTTTGCAGATCTCAGCCACGTCCTCTACCCCCCGGAGGAAGATCGCTTCGTTTGATTTGGAAGGCTTGTTGAAGCCGGTGATCTTGCGCACAAACTGCAAAGAAGCCGCCCGGACTTCCTCATCCGTAACCGGCGGATCAAAGTTGAAAAGAGTCTTGATATTTCTGCACATTCCGGTAAACCTCACGAACACTGCACAAAATAAGCGGTCGCGGCTGGCAACGAGCGCCGAACCATTGGGTCTATTCTACCTCCGGAGAGTGGAGAGAGGCGCGCGATAGAAAAGGCGTACAGCATTGATTGCATCTTATTCGCGGTTGAAGATGTTCGGCTTACGCGTGCTATAATTCTTTATTCTCAGTCGCTTAGCGCATCGGAGGACTGTATCGATAAACGTTTTATCCGCATGAACGATCGTATTCGAGCACGCGAAGTACGCGTGATTGATGATGAGGGGCAGCAACTCGGGATTATGCCTCCCTACGAAGCGATCCGGAAAGCCCGCGAAAAGAACTTAGACCTGGTTGAGATTTCGCCCACCGCGCAGCCTCCCGTTTGCCGCATCATGGATTACGGGAAGTTTCTTTACCAGCAGGAAAAGAAAGACCGCGAAGCCAAGAAGCATCAGAAGACGATCACCGTAAAAGAGGTCAAGTTCCGCATCAACGTGGACGACCACGATTACGAGACCAAGAAGAACCACGTTCTGCGCTTTCTGGGTGAGGGCGACAAAGTAAAAGCGACGATCTTTTTCCGCGGCCGCGAAATGACCCGCACCAGCCTGGGACGTCAGATCCTGGAGCGGCTCATCAAGGACGTGGAACCGGAAGCCATCGTGGAATTCCGTCCTCGACAAGAGGGCAACACGCTGCACGCGATCCTGGCGCCCAAGAAGTCGGACAAGGAACGCGAAAAGGAGAAGCAGAAGGCCGCAGCCGCACGAAGCGCGCCTAGCCAGGCAGCTCCTCCTCCGGTAGCCCAAGTCGCCAAGCCCGCGTCATAAGCGGAGCTGGGACGGATTACAAGTTCATCGCAAGAGTTGCTGCAGTACCTGGCATTAAGCCACTAAGGAAAATGCCTGTGCGAATGTTTGTCTTAGCTAGCAGCTAAGAGCTAGAAGCTAGAAGCTTTTTTTGAGGTTCTTATGCCGAAATTGAAAACGCACAAAGGCGCTGCCAAGCGCTTCAAGAAGACGGCGTCGGGAAAAGTGAAGCGGGGACACGCGAAACTGCGTCACATCCTGACGTCCAAAGATAAGAAAAACAAACGCAAGCTGGGAAAGTCAGCGTTGGTGAGTGACGGCGATCTGGCCAAAGTCTTGCGCATGATTCCGTACCAGTGAGCTGTACGAGTGATCGGTGGCCGGAAGTGATGGGCCGCTGACAGGCGTGTGAAGAGGCCAAAGGCCGTTCCGGCCTTCCTTACCTCCAGCCGCCATAAAACGAAATAAAAAAGGAGAGCACCATGCCTCGTGTAAAACGCGGAACCAAACGCCGCCAGAAACGCAAAAAGATATTAGACCGCGCAAGCGGTTATTTCCTCACAAAATCCAAGCTGTACCGCTCGGCCAAAGAGTCGGTCGAACGCGGCCTGAAGTTTGCCTATTCGGGACGCAAGCAGCGCAAGCGCCAGTTCCGCTCGCTCTGGATCGTACGCATCGGCGCCGCCGCCAAGTTGAACGGCATGAGCTACAACCAGTTCATCCACGGGCTAAAGCTGGCGGGGGTAGAACTCGACCGCAAGATCCTGTCCGACCTGGCAGTAAACGATCCGGCAGGATTCGCCAATTTGGCCGAGCAAGCCAAAGGCGCGCTGGCGTAGGGTGTCAGCTTTTAGCCGTCAACTATCAGTTCGTTCTTGGCGCTGATGGCATGGTGGGCGCCATCATTTTCTAAGCTTGTCATCCTGAGCGCTTTTTGGCGCGAAGGATCTCTGCATTCCCGGCGGACTGCATAGATTCTTCGCTTCCTCAGAATGACAGGCGGCTGCACTTTTCTAAGTGGCATATACCGTTCCCAAACTGAAGGACTATTCGCCGGCAGCGCTGGAGAAAGCTGCAGGCGAATGCATCGCCGCGTGCCAGGCCGAAGCCGCCCAGGTTCGCAACGACGCTGATCTGAAGTTATTCCGCGACCGCTGGATGGCCCGCAAGAACGGCATCCTGACCCAAATCAATGATCTCTGGCTGAAAGGCGCGCCCAAAGAGGCCAAGCGCGAAGCCGGAATTCGCGTCAACGAACTAAAGGCACGCATCACTGAAGTTCTCGAGCAACAGCAGTCTAAGAAGTTTTATGTCCACACGAGTTCTGGTGGCATTACGGCGTCCGGTACTGCAATCAGCCATTTCGAACCAGCCGTGGACATCACCCTCCCCGGCATCCGCCGCCCCATTGGCGCAGAACACCCCGTCATCAAAACGATGCACGAGATTGTCGGCGTATTCCAGAAACTGGGCTACTCGGTCGCCGAAGGCCCGGTGGTCGAAACCGACTACTACAATTTCGAGTCACTGAATTTCCCACCGAATCATCCCGCGCGCGACACGCAAGATACGCTCTTCATCGCGGGACAGCAGTCGAAGCCGCAGCGCGAGCGCCTGCTGCTGCGCACGCATACCTCTCCGGTGCAGATTCGCACGATGGAGAAGATGCGTCCGCCGATTCGCATCGTGATCCCCGGGACGGTGCATCGCAACGATCCTCCCGACGCCAGCCATTCGCCCATGTTTCATCAGATCGAAGGCCTGGCGGTCGATACCAACATCACCTTCGGGGATCTGAAAGGCACGCTCGATCACGCCATGAAGGCGCTGTTCGGATCCTCTGTGAAAACGCATTTCCGTCCGTCATTTTTTCCATTTACTGAACCGAGCGCAGAGCTTTACGTGACCTGCTTCATCTGCGGCGGAAGCGGCAAGCGCGGATCAGACCCCTGCCGTCCCTGCAAGCAGACCGGCTGGATCGAAGTGCTAGGCTGCGGCATGGTCGATCCCAACGTGTTCGAGTTCGTGAAAGACAACGGCTACGACCCCAAGAAAGTTTCCGGATTCGCCTTCGGCATGGGCGTCGACCGCCTGGCGCTCCTGAAGTACGGAGTAGATGACATCCAATTGTTCTTCCAAGGGGACGTGCGGTTTTTACAGCAGTTTGCGTAAACAGCTATTAGCTCTTAGCTGCTTAGCTAAGAGCTAAGAGCTAAAAGCTAAAAGCTGAATTTTCATGAAACTCTCTGCACAATGGATTCGCGAATTCGTTGACCTCACGGTCGACAACGATCAACTCGCCGAAGCTCTGACGAATGTCGGGATCTCAGTGGAAGGGATCAGCGGTGGTGGCTCGGACACTGTCTTCGAAATGGAGATCGGCACGAACCGTCCTGACGCCATGAATCATTACGGCGTCGCCCGCGAGGCCGCCGCCATCTACGACGTGCCCCTGAAGCCCGATCATCCCCGGGAGGGGCACGGCTTCAGCCGTGCCATTAAGCTCCACGAAAAACGCGGCTTTAGTCGCTGAGGTTAGCTTCCCGATCACCGTCGAAGAGCCGCAACTCTGCCCCCGCTTCTCGGCGCGCGTAATCCGTAATACAAAGATCAAGCCATCCCCCGGGAACGTCGCCCATCGCTTGCAACTTCTCGACCAGCGCCCGATCTCGAACGCTGTCGATGCCACCAACTACGTTCTCTGGGAGATCGGAAAGCCCACCCACGTCTTCGACGCCGACCTGCTCGAAGGCGATCAAATTATTGTCCGGAAGGCTCGCGCAGGAGAAAAGCTGAAAACTCTCGACGGAGTCGAACGCAAACTCACAAACGAAGATCTGGTCGTCTGTGACGCGAAAAAGCCCGTAGGCCTCGCCGGGGTTATGGGCGGGTACGACACCATGATCACCGACAAGACCAGCAACATCGTGATCGAGTCGGCCTGGTGGGATCCAGGAATCGTGCGCGCAATGTCGCGGCGGCACGGCTTGCACACGGACGCTTCCCACCGCTTCGAGCGCGGCGCGGATTTCGAGTCGACCGTGCTGTCATGCGATGTGGTGGCGCAGATGATTGTGGAATCCGGCGGTGGTGAATTAGTCGGCGATGCCGTCGATGTGGTCTCACGCCGCATGGACCAGGCACCGGTACTGCTTCGAGTCTCCGAAGTGCATCGCATTTTAGGCGACAATCTGGATGCCGGGCAGATCTTCCGCTTGCTGAAGCGGCTCGGTTTTATCCTGGTTCCCGAAGGGCAACAGGATGCGCAATTCCGGGTGACAATTCCCAGTTGGCGGCTCGATGTGGAGCGCGAGATTGATGTGATTGAAGAGATTGCGCGCCTGCATGGCTACGATAAATTCGAGAGCACGCTGCCAGCCTACAGCGGTGCGGTAATCGAGTTACCCAACGCCAAAATAGATGAGACTCTCCGAACTCGAACTCTGGCCCTGGGCTACAACGAGGCTGTATCGCTGACCTTCATCTCTCACGAAGACGCAGAAAAGTTCTCGTCCATGACAGGGAATTCGCCGGAAAAAGTTTTGGAGCTGGAGAATCCGTTGAGCGAAGAAGCATCCGTGATGCGCACCTCACTCGCGCCGGGCATGCTCAACATGCTCGCATGGAATTTGAATCGAGATGTGGCCGACGCACGGCTGTTCGAGATGGGCAGCGTGTACTCGACCAGCAACGGGGAGCGTATCGAGCCCAGGCGTGCGTGTTTGGGAGCCACCGTTTCAGCAATCCGTGACTCACTGCCGGCGAGCGGAGTCCTTGATGTGAGCAAAGGCGAACGAGCGGTCGCGGCAGAGGCATTTCGCGGGTTCAAAGGGGATGTGGAGAATCTGTTGGCAGCGTTCGCCGGCCATGTTTCGTACGACCGCGAAACCGCGGAATACTTCCATCCTGGTCGCTCTGCTCGCGCTCTCATCAACCGGACCATAGTCGCGCAGTTCGGCCAAATACATCCCGAGCTTGCGTCCGTCCGGAAGCTGCGGCAGGATGTTTTCCTGGCTGAAATCGATCTCGAGCAGTTGTACAAAATTGGCTTACGGCCGGTACGCTTTGAGCCTCTCCCGAAATATCCCGCCGTGGAACGCGACTTCTCGTTTGTGTTCGCGGATGAGGTAACGTTCGAGCAAATACACCGAGCGGTAGACAACACTGCAATCCCAGACCTGCGCGAATCCCGTCCAGTCGAAATCTTCCGCGGTGGCTCGATCCCGTCTGGGAAATATTCCGTGCTGCTGCGCGCCAAGTTCCAGTCTGCCGAGAGAACGCTCCGCGAAGATGAGGTGACGCATTGGTCGGCCAGGATCGTCTCCGCTCTCACGGCACTTGGCGGTGTGCAGAGGGCCTGAAGCTGTAAATGCGTATCCTGCAAATGCGCGCGACAAGCGGGGAACCCTTTCTCCCGATCTGGACTTGCCCATTCTGAGAGATTTCTGACCTCTTGAGCAGTACAACTATGCTCGGAAGCCGCTAGAGCCTTTCTCATCTCTTGCCGATGAAGCGAATGTGGGAAACATTCGTTCAACCCAGCCTGCCGCCTCGGCGCTGGTCTCAGGTGCGAAACCGCTGCGCTATGTGGCACGACAGCCTATTTTCGACCGTCATGAGCAGGTGTTTGGTTACGAGCTTCTGTTCCGGGACGGGATCGAAAATGCTTTTCATGGCAATGTCGATGAAGCGTCCCGCGCGACCGTCGACCGCTCGCTCTTGATGGGCCTCGATGTCTTGTGTGATGGGCGGCGAGCGTTTGTGAATTGCACGCGCGAGCACCCTGATCGAGGGACTCGTCACGCTGCTGCCCTCTGCCACGACGGTTGTGGAGATTCTAGAATCTGTGCCCGTCGACGGCGATGTTCTGGCGGCGTGTCACAGCCTGAAGGAGGCTGGTTATACTATCGCGCTCGATGACTACGTCGCGGATGACCGTCGAGAGAAGCTCAGGGAGATGGCGGACATCATCAAAGTTGAGATGAAACTCACGACGCAGGCGCAGCGTGTCGACATGATGAAGCGTTTCGGTCCGTGGCGACACCGCATGCTGGCGGAAAAAGTCGAAACGCGGGCGGACTTCGTCGAAACACGGGATCTGGGCTTCGTATACTTTCAGGGATACTTCTTCCGCCGGCCGGAAGTGCTCAGCACGCATGATGTCCCGGCCAATCGCCTGAACTACTTGCGAATGCTGCAAGAAGTGTCGCGGCCAGAGTTGGATCTGCGGGCATTGGAAAACCTCGTCAAGACAGAGGCGTCGGTGTGCTACCGGCTGTTGCGCTATCTCAACTCGACGGCGTTCCCATTCCGCAACGAAATTCATTCGGTGCGGCATGCGCTCACGATTCTTGGGGAGCACGACGTCCGCCGTTGGGTAAGGCTTGTTGCAACGGTCGGTGCCGGACAGGATAAGACCAGCGATCTGGTGCTTTCCGCGCTGGTGCGGGGTCGCTTCGGCGAGCTAGTGGCCCCGCGAGTGCCGCACGGGAACTCGGACCTGTTTCTTCTCGGTCTGTTGTCGTTGATTGATGTCATGCTGGAACTTCGAATGGAAGACATCCTGGAACGAATCTCGCTCGATCATGACACCAAGGCCGTGTTGCTGGGAGATCCCAGTCCCCTCCGCCCGGTGTTCCAGCTAATGCTGGCTCATGAGAGTGGGAATTGGAATGCGGCGGCAGATCTGTGCGACACCCTACACCTTCATCCGGAGGAGGTTGCAGGTTATTACTGGGAAGCGCAGGAATGGGCGCGGGAACTCACGCTGGCACAATGAGGCGTCCGACAGTGTTCCGGGCAAGCGGGGAGGGAAACTTCGGGTCGATGGTCTCCTGTGCAAAAGCAAGTGGCTTGGGCCCTTGCACCGAAGGGCGAGGCCTAGTACCATGATATTGTTCTCATGAGGCCTCGTTCCCGCGCAGGCCTTCCGCGCCAGCCTTTCTGAAGCGGCGCCTTACGGATCCGAAAAGCGCAAATCGATACGACGTAAATTTTTAAGTTTCATTCGCGAGATAGCGGTTCGTTTCAGAGTTGGGGTTCGTTCCACATTGTGTCCAGTCTCAACGCGTACCGTGTACAGTCCGGAAGGTGCGCGAGGCAGGGTCTTGCCTGACGACCCTCTGGCGGGCCAATGAGAGTCTAACAATTTGTATTTAGCAGGAAGCGACTAGAGAGGACTATGAACGCAGGACCAGGAAAATCCTCCGGAGGCGGAGGACGAAGGAGACGGCGCGGACGCCGTCCACACAATCAGCGCGGCCACCGGCCCGGACAGGGCAGCAACCGTGAAAATCGTGACGGCATCTACACCGCTCCCATGGATCACAGCTATCGAGCCGTGTTGGCAGGCGGCAACAACGGCCATAAAGGCGGGCGACAGCGGCCCGGTTTTGCCACCCAATATCCGCAGCCCGAACCCGAACCGGTTCCAAATGGCGGGGAATCCGCCAATTCCCGAATATTCGCCTTTATCGAAGACTTGTTCTTCATGGCGAAAATTCAGGAGACGGCGCGCAAGCTCAATGTAAAGGTGGAATTCGTCAAGACCGACAAGGACTTGATGGAAAAGATGCACCAGAACGGCGAAGAAAAACCGTCTCTGATTATTTTCGACCTGAACAATAACGGCGTGAAGCCGTTGACCTTGATCCCCAAGCTGAAAAGCAAGCTCAAAAAGGGAACGTCCATCATCGGATTTCTTTCGCACGTGCAGGGCGATCTGAAGCAGAAAGCGCACGAGGTGGGTTGCGACATGGTATTGCCGCGCTCGGCTTTTTCGCAGAATCTGCCGCAGTTGCTACGCCGGCATGGCGCGCCCGAAGAGCAAGAGAATTCCGCGGTTCAGTAGACGCACCCGAAAAACCTGAAATCCGCACTTCAGCCTTCGATTCCAGGCCGAAAACGCATTTCCGTCTGCCTCAATTGCCCACAGGAGCTCTTCCAACTGTACCGAGCCGCTTCTAGATGCGGTGAATTAGCCCGGAGGCCACGAAAGTGAGCGTCCACCCAGCAAATGAACGTGCAGGTGAAAGACCGACTGCCCGGAGCCCGGTCCTACGTTCAGCACCGTGCGGTATCCGTTCTCGATATTGCGCTGGCGCGCGATTCGAGCTGCCGCGAGGTGACAACGTCCGATGATTTCGGCATCGCTTTCCTCGGCTTCTTTGAGTCCCGCAAAATGCCGTTTGGGAACGATCAGCACATGCGTAGGTGCTTGCGGATCGACGTCTTCGAAAGCGAACACGTGCGCGTCTTCATGAACCTTCTTGCAGGGAATCTCTCCGCGAATAATGCGGCAGAAAAGACAGTTGGCACTGGAGTCTTTCATGGTGCCCAGTTTCTAACGGACCGGGAATGTGGTCAAGGGGCGCCTGCTCGCAGGCGAATACCGCGTGCGTCCCAGGCGGCCTAATCCAGACGTACCAGAAACACGGCGCCTTCGGATGTTCTTGTCTCCGCTGCAAGCTTTTGGGCGCGCTCATGATCATCCTCAGGCACGCGCACGCGAATCCACCAATCCCCGGCAGGGCTGGCAAAACGCAAGACCTTTGCCGTGCGATATCGGCGGGTGAGATGGTCGGCCAGCTTACTCGCGACCTCTTCGTCCGGAAAACCACCGATCTGAACGGCCCACTTTTCGCGGGCGCCGCTGACGGCGGCCGACTGTAACAGTTCAACTTTGACTTTGGCAACACCGGCCTTCTTGACGTCTATCTTTTCGGCCGCGGCAAGAGAGAGATCGATGACGCGTCCTCGAATAAACGGTCCGCGGTCGGTAATGCGGACCAGAGCGTGGGAGCCAGTCTTCACATTGGTTACCCGCACTACCGAGCCGAGAGCGTAAGTGCGATGTGCCGCGGTCATGGCATGCATGTTGTAGATCTCGCCGTTCGATGCGCGGCGGTTGTGGTACGGCGGACCATACCAACTGGCGAGTCCGATCTCGCTGTCAAGCGGTTTTGCATTTGCGGGAACCTTCGGCTCAGCCAGATCAGCGGTGGCGGTGGTCTTAGAAGACCTTTCTGTTGACTTCGGAATACTTGCTGCTGGTTCGGCGGGGGTGGGGCCGGGTTCTACTTCCGGAGCAGGCGGAGGCGGCACATCCACATGCGCTGCCTTGGGATGGCCGCATGCACTCAAGAAAAGCATCGTTATGAGCACAAAAAAGAGCATAGCGATAGCGCCCCAGCGAAAGCGACTGCCTGCACAGCAAGGTAGAGCCTGTGGCCATCCTATTTGGTCGGATGTTGCTCCATGTAATCCGCGAATTCGGCCAACTTTTGCGAGGCCACGCGCAAGGCTTTGGTGGAATGTGAGCGCACGGCCGGAACCACCTCGTTGTTCAGATAGTTGATGAATTCTGGAATCTCCTTCTCCAAACGCTCCGCTGCGTCGTTGATGGTTTTGCCGACGCGCGCCGAAGCGTCTTCGACCTTGCGGTTGAAGTCGTTCATGGTACTCCTTGCGATTCTGTGGCGTGAAAGAGATCACGCGATACTGCGGATGCCAGGCTCGGCTATTATTCCCTGCCTTACGGGTGAGGTCAATGGAAGAAGAAGAATCCATGGTGCTGCCTGTAGCGCGAATCGGTACAGCCGCCAGGACATTTCGGAGGTTTCCTCGGCGCGCGCTCCCTTGCGGTAAAATTCCGGACTTGATGAACTCGCCGTCCCACTCGAATGGCACGTCCGCGGAGGCTAGCTTCCGCCAGCTGCTGCTCGCCTGGTACGACGCTCACGCCCGAGATCTGCCGTGGCGCAAGGATCGCGACCCTTACCGGGTCTGGGTATCGGAAATCATGCTGCAGCAGACGCGCGTGGCTGCCGTGATCGAACACTACAAGGTATTTCTGCGGCGTTTCCCGACCGTAGAGAAGCTTGCAGCGGCGAGGGAAAGCTCGGTGCTCGCGGCATGGAGCGGGTTGGGATATTACCGGCGGGCGCGCATGATGCATGCGGCCGCAAAGGTGATCGTCCGAGAGTTGGGGCGAGATCTCCCGACCACGGCGGAGGGCCTGCGAGCTTTGCCGGGCATCGGTCGGTACACATCGGCGGCAATTGCCAGCATCGCATTTAGCGAGCCCGTTGCCGTGGTGGATGGAAACGTGGAGCGTGTTCTGCATCGCTTCTCGGGTAAACGAGTTGCTCCCGAACAGGTTTGGAAAACGGCCGAGATTTTGCTCGATCGCGAACGGCCCGGCGATTTTAATCAGGCCATGATGGAGCTAGGCGCCACGGTGTGCACTCCACGGACTCCTTTATGCCTGATGTGCCCAATTGTTGGCTTGTGCGCGACGCGCGGCCCATTGCAAAGTGTCGCCAAGCCCCCAAAGCAGCACAAACGCAAGGTCCACTATGCTCTCGATTGCCGCGATGAGGCAGTGTACCTGGTGCAACGTCCGCGGAACGCGCGGCTGATGGCCGGCATGTGGGAGCTTCCCGAGGTCACGGCGAGCCGCGGTCGTGCTGCCGAATTCAGCTTGCGGCATTCGATCACGGTGACGGATTACACCGTGCTTGTTTGGCGCTCTAAAGTGCTTGCCGGCACTCCGGGCAAATGGGTTCGTTTCGAAAAATTAAACACCCTTGCCCTGACTGGATTAACGCGAAAAATATTGCGCAAGGTTGAATTGATCTCCCCGAGACGCGCATCTGTTTAAATCCATTGGCTGCAGGAAGTCATCTAAAGGGAAGAGCAAAAGGATTCCTCGGAGGTCGTTAGATGAAGGCATTGGCTGCGGGGGCGAAGGCGCCTGAATTTGCGTTGCAAGCGATGGACGGGCAGAAGTTTTCACTTCAGGACGCGATAGCGAACGGCCCAGTGGTTCTTGTGTTTTTCAAAGTTTCATGTCCGACGTGCCAGTACGCACTCCCGTTTTACGAGCGGCTCCACAAGGCATATGGAAGGAACGGGGTCACATTGGTTGGCGTCTCGCAAAACAATGCCAAGGAAACCGCCGCATTCGCGAAAGAATTCGGGATTACGTTCCCTGTCCTGCTGGATGAGATGGGAGCCTATCCAGCTTCCAATGCCTATGGGCTCACGAATGTGCCCAGCATCTTCTGGGTGGCGCAGGACGGCGAGATCGAGCTGTCCAGCGTTGGCTGGCTGAAGGCTGATTTCGAAGCGATCAACCGCAAGATGGCAGAAACCCGCAAGGTTTCCCCCTTCGCAGTATTCAGACTGGGCGAAGAAGTGCGCGATTTTCGCGCGGGTTGAGGATCGAAGAATTAGGCGCCGGGTGCGCCTGCAATCCTGATTTATATACGTGAGCGGAGGCGAACAGGTGTCCAGCCGGACACGGCCTGGTGGAGCCTGATTCCTAGGGTGGGTGCACTCTCGTGCACTGTTTGTGCATACTTGCCGTACTTGTCTTCCTGATGGTTCCGTTACAATCTTTCCAGATCGTCATAAAAACAGTTTTCAGCAAGCGCTGCTTCGTTGGGGGAGAACCAATCTATGCAGGGAATGGCGAGAGTCGTCTCGGCGTGTCTGGTCGTGTGTTTAAGCCTACTGGTGTGGGCGGAAGGTGGAGCGGGAGGAGGTCCTAAGGCACCGTCTGTGCGATTGCCCGGGCCGGCCTACGTCGCGCTTGAGACGATCACTCCTGAACATATTCGCTGGCATGTCCGCTATCTATCCCATGACCTGCTGGAAGGGCGTGGCACCGGTCAGCGCGGCGGGGATCTCGCCGCCGAATACATCGCCACCCAGTTCGCCGAGTACGGACTGAAGCCGGCAGGAGATCACGGCACGTATATGCAGAAGGTGCCCCTGGTGGGAATCACGACTCTGCCCGAAACGCGATTCACTCTCATTCCTCAGCGGGGTGAGGCAATGCACCTGAAGCCTTTGGACGAGTACGTTGCCTATGACCAGACCCAGCAGGCCGAGTCGGATGTGGATGCCGAGATCGTCTTCGTTGGCTACGGAATCGAAGCCCCGGAATACAACTGGGATGATTACAAAGGAGCCGATGTTCGGGGAAAGGTTCTGCTGATGCTGGTGAATGAGCCACCCTCCGACGATGCGAAGTTCTTCAAGGGCAAGGCGCTCACTTATTATGGCCGCTGGACTTACAAGTATGAAGAGGCTGCGCGCAAGGGCGCGGTTGGGGTGCTCTTGGTGCACCAGACGCAGATGGCAAGTTATCCGTGGGAAGTGGTGAGGAACTCCAATTCCGGTGAGAAGTCGGCGCTGAAGGCTGAGGGACCCGCTTTGAAAGTCGCTTCGTGGATTCATCTGGATGCAGCAACTCGATTGGCTGCGGCTTCTGGAACGAGCCTGGAAAAGTTGATTAGCTCGGCACAGTCGCGGGACTTTCACGTGATGAATCTGGGAGCGCGCTTTAAGGCCCATATAGTGAGCAAGGTCCGGAATTTCGAATCCACTAACGTCGTCGCGCTCTTGCCTGGGTCGGACCGGAAGCTGGCAGACGAAGCTGTAATGTACACGGCACACTATGATCACTTCGGGACTCGACCTGATATGCCGGGCGACAACATCTTTAATGGAGCGGATGACAACGCGACCGGATGCGGCATTCTGATCGAACTGGCACGGGCATTTGGAACGGCATCAATCCGTCCTCGACGCTCCATTCTGTTTGCCGCAGTTACTGCGGAGGAGCAGGGCTTACTCGGATCGGAATATCTGGGAAAGCATCCGCCGGTGGCGGCAGGGAAGATTTCACTCGACCTGAATTATGACGATGTGAAGCCGTTGGGCGCCCCGGAAGAGGTGCAGGTTGCGGGAGCAGAGCGCACGAACTTTTATTCCAACGTCGAGGCGACCGCAAAGGAATTCAGGTTGGCCATTCGTGCTGATGCGCGTCCGGAGGCCGGACACTTCTACCGTTCAGATCATTTCAGTCTGGCGAGGGTTGGGATTCCTTCTTTTTCCATCAATGAAGGAATGAAGTTCAAGGGACATCCTGAGTCCTGGGGTCTGGACAAGGAGCGCGAATATGTGGAAAGAAATTATCATCAGCCCAGCGATGAATATCGCGCGGACATGGACTTCGTGGGCGATTCAGCCATGGCGCGCTTTGGATTTGCGTTGGGCTGGGAGGCCGCCAGCTTGCCGAAACTGGTCAGTTGGCAAAAGGGCGATGAATTCGAGGGAGCGCGGCTGAAGAGCGGCGGTCAATGATCATGACGGCTGAGACGCCATAAGCTCAGGATCCTTATCACCTTCATAAAAAAGGGGCACGGTAAATAACCGTGCCCCTTCGCAGTTTTGCCGGAGAGAGAGATGGGGCCTGCAGCCCCTCAATGCGTACGATCATAAGGCGGCTGAACCGGACAAGATGTCATGTATTTGTAAAACCTTGCCAATGGTTCACGAGAATCCAGGTTCATTGAAAGGCATTCACCTCCGGGCTGCTGACGATCGAGGTGGCTACGAGACGCTTTATTCTGTGTCTCTGTCCCAGGAAGCACCTTTCGAACGACGAGCATTCAGCCAGCTCTGAAGGTCGACCCTCGCAAAACCATTGACCAGAAGGGTCATAACGAACGCTACGCTTGCGTGCGGTCTTGAAACTCTTCGTGCCACGCCATTTGGATCGCTTCCAGCTTGCCTTCGTTTGACGCCTTTGGGTCGCCTGCGAAGTCTGGCAGTTCGGTCACATAGCGGTGCAGATCGGTAAAGCGGATCCCGAGAGGATCGAGTTCCGGGTGCTTTTCGGAAAGCTGGATGCCAATGTCTTCAGCGTCGTCCCAAGTCAGTTTCTTTGCCATCTCAGTGCTCCTCGGAAACGTAGTTGCGGTTCCACGCGGGGATTTCCACGACAACCTTGCCCGGCTTCGTGATCTGCGCCTGGCATCCGAGGCGCGAGTTTAGCTGCAGATCGGCGGCCATGTCCAGACGGTCGGCTTCATCGTCGTCCATTTCGGAGAGATTCTCGGCACCTTCCTTCACCCACACGTGACAGGTAGTGCAGGCGCAATTGCCGCCGCAGGCGTGATCGAGCGTTACGCCGAAGTTCAATGCGACATCGAGGATCGACTCTTCTTTGCCGTGATCTTCATAGGGCAATTTGCCGTGCTCGAATTGGACCGTCTTGCCTTCGGGCAGGAATGTTATCTGAACCGTGTTCTCGCCGGGGGCTTCTTCGGTGGCGGTTCCGGCCCCTTGGGGTTTCTCGTCTGCCATTGACTGCTCCTGTCTTCCTCTGTGATCCCCTGTGTCCCTGAAACCGCTCGCCGCAGGGGACACAGGCGGCACAGGGCTATTCGAACTCTGCTTTTGCCATGGGGTGAGGCGCGGTTGGGCCTTCTCCCAAGTCGGTTTCGTCCATGTTTTTGCCCTTGAGCGCGCTGGACACCGCGCTGTCCATCATCAGTTCTGCCAGGCGCGTAGTAGCGTGATTCAACGTGTCAATCGCTTTTCGAATCGCCTGGTAGTCATCTTCCGCATTTACTGCGGTCAGAGCTTTTTCCAGCTTTGCAATCTGCTTCTTTTCGTCGCTCGTCAGCTGTCCCCATGCAGCACTCTTTTTTGCCTTGTCCAGCGCAGTAAGGATGGTGCTCGTTTCGTTGCGCGCCTCGATGAGTTGACGGCGGCGGAAGTCTTCTTCCGCGTTGTCAAACGAATCGAGAATCATGCCTTCGACTTGTTCGTCGGTGAGACCGTAGCTGGGTTGAACCTGAATCTCAGCTTCTTTACCGCTGCGCTGTTCGCGAGCGGAAACGTGCAGGATGCCATTGGCGTCGATCAGAAATTTCACTTCGACGCGAGGAATGCCGGCCGCCATCGGGGGGATGCCCTTAAGATCGAAGCGGGCCAGCGAACGGCAATCACTGGCCAATTCGCGCTCGCCCTGCAGAACGTGGATCGCGACGTTGGCTTGACCATCAATCTGCGTTGTGTAGAACTGTGTCGCAGATGCCGGGATCGTCGAATTACGAAGAATGATCTTGTCGGTCACGCCGCCTGCAACCTCGATTCCTAGCGACAGGGGAGTGACGTCGAGCAGAAGCATGTCCTGTGTAGCTTCCGAGCCCCCGCCGAGAATGTTGGCTTGCACCGCGGCACCGAGTGCGACCACTTCATCCGGATTCAAATCGGTATGCGGCTTCCGGTGAAACATCTCTTCGACTAACGCGCGAACTCTCGGGATGCGCGTCGAGCCTCCGACCAGCACGACTTCATCAATCTGTTCGGGCTTGAGATTCGCGTCCTTCATAGCTTGCTTACAGGGGCCCACAGTGCGATCGATGATGGGTTGTATCAGCTGCTCGAACTGCTGGCGCGAGATCTCGCGCCGGTAGCGCTTTCGCCCCGGGAGTTCGATATCCAGCTTCACTGAGGGCTGTGAGGAGAGGGCGATCTTGGCTTCGATCATCGATTTGCGAATGGCCTGCACGGCTTCCGCATTACGCCTCAGGTCAAGGCCGAGATCACCGCGGATGTCGTCGAGCGCGATTGTGATCAGCAGGTTATCGATATCGTCGCCGCCGAGATGTGTATCGCCATTAGTCGCGATCACTTCAAAGATTCCGTCGTGCAGTTTAAGAATTGAAATGTCGAACGTGCCGCCGCCGAGGTCATAAACGGCGATGATGCCATTCTGCTTTTTATCGAGTCCGTACGCGAGCGATGCCGCCGTGGGTTCATTCACCAGACGGAGAACTTCCAGTCCCGCGATGCGGCCCGCGTCCTTCGTCGCCTGGCGCTGTGCGTCGTTGAAATACGCCGGCACCGTGATGACCGCCTTGGTCACCGGGCCAGCAAAAAAGCGCTCGGCGTTGCGCTTCAGTTGGCGCAGAATCAGCGCCGAGATTTCTGGCGGTGTGAAAGTCTTGTCCCCAAGCTTGATGCGGAGCACTTCTCCCGGCTGTAAGTCTTCGGAGAGACGGAAGGGAAACAGTTTGAGTTCTTCCTGGATGTCTTCCATTCCGCGGCCCATCAGGCGTTTGATCGAATAAACAGCCCGTTCCGGCGTTTCGATGAGATAGCGGCGCGCAAAATTTCCAATCACAAGCTGATTATTTTCGTCCAGGGCAACGACCGAAGGCACGAGATTGGAGCCGTCATCGCCGGGGATGACCACAGGCGTTTCCCCCTGCATGAACGCCACCAGGGAGTTCGTCGTGCCCAGGTCGATTCCGACAATGCGTTCCGCGCTCATGCGATCTTCTCAGCTCCTACGGCTTCATCCTCCTGCGCCGCGGGACTGTCCGCCAAGCGATTGACTGGCGCCCAGGCGCGCACTTGAGCGCCGTGAATCATCCCCTGAATGAAGGGCTCGAAGAACATGTAGGGATGGATCGATGCGGGCGCGCTCGCATGATCAAGCCGCTGGCGCAGTTCGGTGGGAATCAAGAACTCAATGGCCCGAAGATTGTCATCCAGTTGAGTCAGCTTGCTGGCGCCGAGAATCGTGGAGGTGATGCCCGGTTGCGTGACCACCCAGTTGAGGGCAACTTGCGCGGGCGGACGTCCGATCTCTTTCGAGACCGCGAGCAGTACATCCAGAATTTCCCAATTCTTCTCGTTAAACCTCAGGAGCGTGGGATTCCCTGAGTCTTTAGTTTTTTCCAGACGGCCGTCACCGCTGCCATTCTTCCCCTGCCGCCTGTACTTGCCAGTGAGAAAACCACTGGCCAAGGGGCTCCAGGGGCAAATACCCAGCCCGAGCTCCTGTGCGGCCGGAATATGCTCGCGCTCAATATTTCGTTCGACCAGCGAATATTCCAGCTGTAGCGCGATCAGCCGCTCTTTGCCTTCTTTTTCCGCCAGAGTCTGTGCTCGGGCGACGTACCATGCGGGCGTGTCGGAGAATCCATAATGGCGGATCTTTCCTTCCCGCACCAAGTCACTGAGAGTGGAAATGACTTCTTCCACCGGAGTGACCGTGTCCCACGCATGCAGCCAGTAGAGATCGATGTAATCGGTCTGCAGACGGCGGAGGGAGCCATGCAGGGCTCGATAGATGTTCTTGCGTCCGTTTCCCCCAGCGTTGGGATTGCCGGGCTCCGCATTGAACGTGAATTTCGTAGCCAGAACCACACGATCGCGAAGTGCCCGCTCGGAAATGAACTTTCCGACCAGCTCTTCGCTCTTGCCTCCGGTGTACCCGTCAGCGGTATCGATGAAATTGCCGCCCTGCTCGATGTAGCGGTCGAACAGGCTGCGGGAGACACTCTCCTCGGCTCCCCATCCCCATTCGGTGCCAAACGTCATGGTGCCGAGAGAGAAGGGACTAACGCGTAATCCGGATCGTCCAAGCGTTGTGTATTCGTTCAAGTGCATCTCAGTTCCTCGGTCTCAACTTTCGATAGCCGCGTTTACGTCGCGGACCAGGTTGCGAATGTAGTTCCGGCGGTTCAGAACATCCACCATTTTGCCGATGATTTGCTTTCGTTCGGATGACCCTGGTCCGGGATTGCGATTTATCAGCTCGTCCCAATCTTTCCAATAGGACTGCAGTTCTTGCAGCAGCACTTCGTATTTGGATTCGAGCGCGACTTTGTGCTTCGTGATCTCAGCCGTCAATGCGGGATCGTCTTCCTCCATCTGCTTGTTCATTTTCAGTTCTTCAAGCTGCATGTTCAGCTCGAAGACCTCCTCCAGCAAATCGGGAGGCACGATCTGTTTCTTTAACTCCCCGCTTGCCCGAGCCTGCTCGGTGGCGGATTTGGACTGCTCCTCGAGTTCCACGCCTTCCAGTTTCAACAGATATTGAGTGCGCTTGATGGGATCACGCAGGGTGCGGTACGCGTCATTGAGCAGGGAACTCTGCTCCAGGCTCCACTGCTGTTCCTGGGTGCCGGACCGCGCGTTCAGATCCGGGTGAAGCTTGCGGCTCAGCTCGTAGAAGTCTTTCTCCAGTGCGGGCACATCGACATTGAGTTTTCGCCCCAGGCCGAAGAACGTGAAGTAATCCACCGGAGCAGGCGGCTGAACCTTGCCGCAGGACGCGCAAAAATGCGCGGCGCGCATGGATCCGCACGACCAGCAGGAGTTGGTCTCCTGTGGCAGCGGTTTGGCTCCGATCTCGGTAAGAGAGGACTTCGTCATGCTGCATTCCTCACGTAATCCAAGCTTAGTGCCGCGGGATCTACCTCGAAGTTGTCCGGTAAATTCGGCAGTTCGTGGGGGTGAACCCCACGCCACCTATGAAGTGGCCTGCCACACAGGCATCAGGCAGAGAACGACGTCCCGCAGCCGCACGACTTCGTAGCCTGTGGATTTACAAAGACGAATCCCTGCTGCATCAGAGTTTCCTGATAGTCCAGGGTCATGCCGTGCAGATAAATGAAGGACTTCGGGTCTACAAACACCCGCACATCGCTGAACTGGAAAATACGGTCGCGCTCACGTGGCTGGGAGTCGAAGCGGATGTTATAACTCAGTCCCGAACATCCGCCACCCTGAACTCCAAGACGCAAGCCACCCTGTTCGGGCGAGATGCCTTCTTTAACCATCGCGCTGCGAATCTTCGCGATGGCCTTGTCGGTCACCTGAATACCCTTCGCCGGGGCTTGTGCCGTCGGGTTTTCGATTGCCGTTGTCATATGAAATGTAGCAATGAGCAATGGGCTTTGAGCAACAGCCGAGGTTGCTCACCGCTTACTGCTACTTCGCTTCCGCAGCTACCGGCTTCGCAACTTCCTGCTTCTTCTTCCAGTCACCGATCGCGGCGCGGATCGCGTCTTCCGCCAGCACCGAGCAGTGGATCTTCACCGGAGGCAGCGAAAGCTCCTTCACGATATCCATGTTCTTGATGGCCAGAGCTTCGTCTACCGTCTTGCCCTTGACCCACTCTGTCGCGAGCGAGGAGGAAGCAATGGCCGAGCCGCAGCCAAAGGTCTTGAACTTGGCTTCTTCAATGACGTTGGTATCGCGGTTGACCTTGATCTGCAGTTTCATGACGTCGCCGCATTCGGGAGCGCCCACCAGGCCAGTGCCAACATCGTTGCTGCTCTTGTCGAGCGAACCGACATTACGCGGATGATTGTAGTGATCGATAACTTTGTCGCTATATGCCATTGTCCGTTTCTCCTGAACTTCGAATCTTGCCTCAGAGACTGAGCATGTTTGATGCTCTGGCACGACTGAAACCGTGCCCTTCCCAATTTCCTTACTCTCCTGCCCACTTCACATCCTTCAGGTTGATCCCTTCCTTCGCCATTTCGTACAGCGGAGAAAGCTCGCGCAGGCGTTCCACCGTTTCGATGACGCGGTCCGCCACATAATCCACTTCCGCTTCCGTATTGAAGCGCCCGATGCCGAATCGAATCGAACTGTGGGCCAGGTCATCCCCTGTCCCCAACGCCTTCAAAACATAAGATGGCTCCAGGGTCGCAGAGGTGCACGCCGATCCGCTGGAGACTGCAATATCGTTGATGCCCATCAGCAGCGATTCACCTTCTACATAGGCGAAGCTGATGTTCAAATTTCCGGGCAAACGGTGCTCCATCGAGCCGTTGATGTAAACCTCATCCAGCTTGCCCATGATTCGGTCTTTCAGACGATTGCGTAGACCGGCAAGATGGCAGGACTCCTTTGGCATGTCTTCGAGCGCGATGGCGCAAGCCTTGCCCAGGCCGACGATACCGGGAACATTGAGCGTGCCTGACCGCATGCCACGCTCGTGTCCGCCGCCATCAATAATGGGCGAAATCTGCACGCGCGGATTCTTGCGCCGGACGTAAAGCGCTCCCACTCCCTTGGGGCCGTACATCTTGTGCCCCGAAATCGACGCAAGATCAATGTTCTGCTTGATCACATCCACCGGGACCTTGCCTACTGCCTGGGTGGCATCCGTGTGGAAGATCACGCCCTTCTCGTGACACAGTTTCCCGATCTCAACCACTGGTTGCAGCACGCCAATCTCGTTATTCGCGTACATGATCGTGACCAGGATCGTCTTGTCGTCCATGGCGCGCTTAAGGTCGTCGAGATCAATCAACCCGTCTTTCTGAACGGGCAGGTAGGTCACGCGGTAGCCATACTTCTCGAGCCGCTTGCAGGTATCGAGCACAGCCTTGTGCTCGGTGACCGCAGTGATGATGTGATTACCCTTTTCGCGGTACATCTCCGCCACGCCCTTGATGGCGAGGTTGTCGCTTTCGGTAGCGCCGGAGGTGAAGATGACCTCTTTGGTGGTGGCGCCGATCAGCTTAGCGATGCGTTCGCGCGCCGTCTCCACACCCTCTTCTCCTGCCCATCCAAACGAGTGGTTGCGGCTGGCCGCGTTGCCGAACTTTTCCATGAAGTAGGGCAGCATCTCTTCCAGCACCCGCGCATCCACCGGGGTAGTCGCGTGGTTGTCCATGTAGATGGGGAGCTTGATGCCCTTGGCGCTGGGGCTGTGGGTTTCGGGCGCCGCCTGGGGAATTTTCACATCCGTGCTCATTGATTGCCTCTCCTGCTGTTTGATGAAACTCGTATTCTCTGCGGCTCAGCCAATAGTCACCAACTCGGCCGGCTTCGCAGCTTTCACTTCGACTTGCTCAGGTTCTTCCCGCATATGAGAAATCTTGATCCGCTTCAGTACCGCCTCGATGCTCTCGTTGACCTTTCGCAGCGGTTCGCGAATGTTGCAGCGGTCACTCTGGTCACATTCTCCCCGCACCGTGATGCACGATGTAATGAACAACGGGCCGTCGATGGCCTGAATTACTTCGAACGCCGAAATCGTGTGCGCCGCACGCGCCAGGGTATATCCGCCATTGGTCCCATGCTGGGAGTGCAGCAGCCTAGCCTTCACCAACTTCTGCAAGATCTTGGCCAGAGCCTCTGGAGGGATCCCATAGGCGTCAGCTACGTCTTTCGCGCTGAGCGAGGCCTGACTCGAACGCTCGGCCAAATGCTTCATCGCCATGAGGGCGTAGTCGGCTTTTTTGGTCAACTTCAGCAAAGGACCCCTTCTACAAACCCGACGAAAAGAGTCGCATATAAATACGACCTTTTCCGTCGGAATTCATTTTACGTTACGGGGGTTACCGGGTGCAAGCGGGCACAGCCAATGGGGAGAAATGGCAGTGAGTGGTAAGCCTAAGCACCTGAACAGGTTAGGTTTAAGCATGAATTTGGTCGGATTTTGCTTTCCCGCCCCCAACCGCTTCACGACACAAATTCACAGCAGAATAACCGAACAGGACTTGACAAGCAGGAAACCCGTTCTAAAATACCGGAAATTCCGCGAAATCCTGCCCCCACTGTTGGGACCTTCCGGATTATGACCTCAAAGCCGACCCCTTCTCCTCAGAACGTTTCCATGAAGCAGCCCTGTAAGCATCCGCGTGTACAAATCGTTAGCCGTGACGAAGAGGCCGAATTTGTCGAATGTAAGGAATGCGGCGAGATCTTCGAGTCCAGTGAATTCAAGGACATGAACATCGAAGAGCAGACGAAAGACGCAGATATTTGAGTTGTTCTGCTATCTCTTGCCTAAGAGCAGCCCCGCCTCGGCTGAAAAGTCTGCTGGTGCGAAATCGTGTGCTAGAAACTTGGGATATGCCGCCGCGGCGATCATCACGGCGTTGTCGGTCGAAAGGGGACGCGAGGGGAAGTACACAGGCAAACCTTGCTTCCCACCCGTACGTTCGAAGGTCTGCCGCAGTTCCTGATTGGCCGCTACTCCACCCGTAACGAGAAGAGTCGCAACGTTGTAGGCCTCCGCAGCTGCCAACGTTTTTTCCACCAGGTCTTCGACTATGGCTCTCTGAAACGAGGCGACAAGATCGAGTGTGAACTTGTCGCAATGAGCCACATAATCTTCCAGCTTCGGCTTAGCGATACTGGCCAAAGCTCTACGGCGTCTTTCCACAGATTCGCGCATCCCATGCGCCTCGACGTAGCGCAGAATTGCCGTCTTGATGCCACTGTAGGAAAAATCAAAGCGGAGGCGGTTGTCCTCAGGTGAAAGTTCCTTGCCGTCGGTTCGGCCGCGGCGGTCCCGGTGCTTGATCTGCGCGGGAGGGAATTTAACCGCCATGGGATCGCCGTGCGTGGAGAGTCGATCAATCACCGGGCCCCCGGGATATCCCAGGGCGAGGAGTTTCGCGACTTTGTCGAAAGCCTCTCCTGCAGCATCGTCACGCGTGTGGCCAATATTTTCGTAGGTCCAGGATTCACCCTGGGGAGCAGCGAGGTACAAATGAGTGTGTCCTCCGGAAACGACAAGCGCGAGGGCCGGAAACCTGATCTCGTGATTTCCCTTCTGGCGTTCTTCGAGAAGCACCGCGTGGATGTGACCTTCGAGGTGATTCACGGCAATCAGCGGCTTATCGAGAGCGAACGCGAGGCCTTTCGCATAGCTGATGCCTACCAGCAAAGCTCCCGCGAGACCGGGGCCCTGCGTGACCGCAATAGCGTCGACGGAGTCATAGCTGCGCTTAGCATCGTCCAGCGCCTGCCGGACCACAGGCACAATAGCGCGCAGATGCTCGCGCGAGGCCAGTTCGGGCACAACGCCTCCGTAGGGCTGATGAGTTGCAATCTGGGAGGCGACAACGTTCGAGATCAATTGCTCGCCCGAACGCACTACCGCTGCCGCGGTCTCATCACAGGAGCTTTCGATGCCGAGGATATATGCGTCGGGCACAGTTCCATATTAATGCAGGGCTGCCGGCTGCTCCGGCCATGTGCGGATGCACTTGAGGAATCGGCAGCGCTATGATGAAAACTGGCCGGCAGTTATGCTCAAAGATTTCGCTACGTCAATCATAAAGACTCTGCGCCAGCGCGGCTTTCAAGCCTATCTGGTGGGCGGGTGCGTGCGCGATCTCCTGTTGGGACGAGAACCCAAGGATTACGACGTCGCCACCAATGCCACGCCCACGCAGGTCATGAGCATCTTTCCTGAGACTTATGCGGTGGGAGCGCAATTTGGAGTTGTGCTCGTGCCCGTGCCCAACCTCGAAGCAATGCCAAATTGCGAAATTGGAGGGTCCTCCAGGTCTCAATGCGTCGAGGTGGCTACGTTCCGCAGCGACATCGGATATTCCGACGGCCGCCACCCAGATGAAGTGCGATTCAGCAATGATGCGCGAGAAGACGTTGCACGCCGCGATTTCACCATCAACGGCATGCTTTTGGACCCTATCAGCGGCGAAGTGCTCGACTATGTCGGTGGACAGCAGGACTTGGCTGGCGGAATCATCCGCACGATCGGGAAATGCGGAGCAGCGATTTGCCGAAGATAAATTGCGATTGCTGCGGGCGGTACGCTTTGCGGCGCGCTTTGAATACACCATCGAGCGCACAACCTTGGCGGCGATTCAGAAATCCGCGGAGCAGATTCGAGTGGTTTCACGCGAGCGAGTGCGGGACGAACTGACTCGCATGTTGACCGAAGGGCATGCGCGCAGGGCATTTCTGATGCTGGACGAAAGCGGGCTCCTGCAGCATGTGCTGCCGGAGATCTCCGTCATGCACGGAGTCGAGCAACCTCCTGAATTTCATCCCGAAGGCGACGTGTTCGTTCATACGCTTCTACTCCTCGACAATCTCCCCCAGCCCTGCCCGCCTACGCTCGGCTTGGGGCGCGCTGCTGCACGATGTGGGCAAGCCCGCGACCTTTCGCGTGGCGCCAGATCGCATCCGTTTCGACGGTCACGTGGATGTAGGCGTGAAGATCGCGGAACAGATCTGCCGGCGCCTGCGCTTTTCAAACGACGACACCGATCAGATTCTCGCACTCGTCGAGAATCACATGCGTTTCGCCGATGCTATGAAAATGAAGGAATCGACTCTGAAGAAATTCATGCGGCTGCATGATTTCGATGAGCATTTGGCCCTTCATCGTGCCGACTGCCTGGCTAGTCATCGAAATCTAACAACGTATGAATTCATCAGACAGAAACGTGCTGAAATTCCTCCGGAGAAAATGCGTCCGGAGCCGCTGGTCACGGGGCACGATCTCATTGCCGCCGGCCACGCACCGGGGCCTAAATTTAAAGAAATCCTGAGCGCTGTCGAAGACGCGCAACTGGAAGGCCGGCTACCATCGCGCGACGCGGCGCTCGAGTTTGTGCGCCGGGAATTTCCCGCATGAGCCTGGCTTCCGAGCGCTCGTCCCAGCAATGCTAAAATGTAAATTCCTCCGTCTTTAACGGGGACGTCAGGGGGAGTTGCGGGTGCAGCAGGCGGGATCGGATCTGGAGAGAATCGTTGAGCAGTCGTTGCGCCAGGCGCCGCCGCTGGAAGCCCCGCTGATGGCTTGGCCCGTCGTATGTGGCTCTGCCGTTGCCGAGCGTACCCGGGCGTTAAGCTTTGTTGATGGTGTGTTGCGCGTTGAGGTACCAGATGCGGGCTGGAGATCGGAACTGCAGACGCTCGCTCCGCGCTATTTAGCTGTCATTAACAGATACACCACCCAGGCCGTGCGTCGAATCGAATTCGTTGTATCGCGTCCGGCGAATACTTACGAGAACTCGCGATGATCTTCCGCATTCACCTATGAAAGTCACCGAGAAGGATGTTGCCTACGTCGCGGAACTCGCCAATCTCGAGTTGAGTGACGAGGAGCGCAAGGGAATGCTGCGTGACCTGAACTCCATTTTGGAGTACATCGACCGCCTCAACCAACTCGACACCTCGGACGTGCCTCCCATGGCCCAGGTTTCGGATCGTTACGGAGTCGATTCGACGAAGCACGGAAGTGCGCGCTTTGCCTACGCGAGCAGGGAGGACATTCTCGAAGGATTGCGCAAGTCCCTGCCGCACAGTGAAGCGCTGGCCAACGCTCCTGATGCTGACGGGGAATTCTTCCGTGTTCCCAAAGTGATCGAGCGCTAGAACTACAAAATGGAATTAAATTCGCTGACCATTGATGCTGCTCGCACGGCGGTGCAGGAGCGCCAGACCTCTGCGGTCGCCCTGGCTGAGGCTCATTACGCTCGCATCCAGAAAGAAGATGGGCAGATCGGCGCTTTTCTGACCCTGTCGAGAGAGCGCGCGTTGCAACAGGCTGAGCGGATGGATCGCATGGCTGCGGAGGGCAAGACTCTTCCGCCCCTCGGTGGAGTACCGGTGGGGATCAAGGACGTCATGAGCACGCGGGGAGTTCGAACGACCGCTGGTTCGAAGATTCTCGACAAGTATGTACCTCCGTATGACTGCACGGCCGTGGCCAAGCTGGAGGCTGCCGGAGCGGTGTTGTTGGGCAAGATGAACTGTGACGAGTTTGCCATGGGCTCGTCGAACGAGAACTCCGGCTTTCATTCCGTGCGCAATCCCCGCGACTTGGGCCGGGTGCCTGGGGGATCGTCGGGGGGGTCCGCTGCTGCCGTGGCAGCTGACATGGCGGTGGCCACTTTGGGATCGGACACCGGAGGATCGATCCGTCAACCAGCTTCGTTCTGCGGTGTGGTCGGGCTGATGCCGACCTACGGGCGGGTTTCGCGCTATGGCCTCATCGCATTCGCATCTTCGCTCGACCATATCGGATCTCTCACCAAAACGGTGAAAGATGCAGCCATCGTGCTGAGCACCATCGCCGGGCGCGATCCTATGGACTCAACTTCGGCGGATCTACCGGTTCCGGACTATGTCGCGGAACTCGACAAGCCGGTGCGCGGACTGAGACTGGGCGTGGCCAAGGAATATTTCGGCGAGGGTCTGGATGAGGAAGTTCGGCAGGCGGTAGAGGCGGCAATCGAGGCATTGAAAAAACTCGGTTGCGAGATTGTGCCTGTGTCTTTGCCGCATACGCCGTATGCGATTCCAACCTATTATCTGATTGCGACTGCGGAAGCCTCATCGAACCTGGCGCGTTACGATGGCGTGCGCTACAGTCATCGCGCACGCGAGGTAAAGACCCTGTCAGAAATGTACCGGCGCAGCCGTGACGAGGGATTCGGTGCCGAAGTAAAACGGCGCATCATGCTCGGTACGTATGCCTTGAGCGCGGGCTACTACGATGCCTATTACTTGAAGGCCCAGAAGGTCCGAACCTTGCTCACCCGTGACTTCGAGCAAGCTTTTCAAAAGGTGGATGCGATCGTAACCCCGACCAGTCCTACCGCAGCATTTCGTCTTGGCGAGAAGTCGAATGATCCTCTGGCAATGTATCTGGCTGATATCTACACCGTGACGGCTGACCTCGCGGGGATTCCGGGGATCTCGGTTCCATGCGGGCAAACCCGCGAGAAGCTGCCGATCGGACTACAAATTTTAGGGAAGCATTTTGATGAGGCAACCATCCTAAGGATTGCTCACGCCTACGAGCAGCGCCGAGCTTAGAGCTCACTCTGCTGGCGTGTAATACCTTTCACCTGCGCAACCACGGCAGAGTGTTTTTCCGTCGCGCTTGACCTCCCGTCGAAAATTGATGCCCTCGCCACAGACCTCGCACACGATTCGCTCGCCTTTAAAACCCGGGAAGTCTTCCGGAGTGAGATCGACCTTGACCCACTCTGTCGCGAATAGATCTTCGGCTGCCATCTCGCTGTAAGCGGTCATCTGCTGCTGGTTCTTGTTATCGATTTCAGGATGCATCTGGCGGGCGAGCGCTTTGGACGATTCTTTCGCCGCAACGCGGACGGCCTTCCCCGTGGTGACGTCTACAAATGTGGCGGCCATCTTGCCCCAGTCACGAAATTTCAAGGCGCGTTTGCCCAGACGGCAGCCGGTTACGACAGCAACCGCGTCCGTCGCACAACGGTCGATCTCCACGAAGGTGACGAGGCGCTTGCGGTCTTTTCCATGAGCGTCTTCGATCCCAAGCTTCTGTAATCCGAGCATAGCCAGGCGCACGCCCAGGACTTGGCCGGCACAGAGATGTCCGTGGGCAAGTTCAGCGTCGCGGAGGTATTCGTGAAAAGATTTCACAGCGGGAACTTCAGCGCTCAGCTTAACACTTGAGATGCGAGAGCTTGGTGGGGCCGAACGGGCTATTTTCTCCTCCACCGGATGCCGTCCTTCGTGATTTCAACGAGAATGCCGGCTTCCGTCAGTTCCGCCCGTATCGCGTCGGACTGCTTGAAATTGCGTGCGCTTCGTGCGGCTTTCATTTCATGGACTTTGGATTCAATGTCGGCATCCGAGAGTTGGCCGGACTGAACCGCCTCGCGGGCGGCTTCTGTGATGTCCTTCTCCCGACCCTCACCGCGTGCCCAATCGAGAACTTTCTTCATTTTTGCGACATCGTTGTCCTCGAGCACGGCAAAGATTTCATCAAACTTTTTCAGTGCGTGCAGCAAGGGTGTGACATCCTCCCTTTGTGCCGTACCGCTATCGAGCGCCGTGTTCGCCTGGCGTACCATTTCGAAGATCGCGGCCTGTGCTTGAGCGGTATTGAGATCGTCTTCCATGGCCGCTTGCATCTTGGCTAGGGTTTCGGAAGCAAGAGCGTGCATCTGCGGGTTTGATCCGGCCTCGAAACTTCCTGAGGTCAGGCGCAGCCGAAAATTGCGCAAACGCTCGACCGACACCGCTGCCTGCTTCAGCCCGTCAAACGTGAAATTCAGTTGATTGCGATATGGAACAGATGCGAGTAAGTAGCGCAACGACGAAGGTTTGTGTCCTTTCAGAACCAAATCGCGAAGAGTGAAGAAGTTGCCCAGGCTCTTCGACATCTTCTCGCCTTCCACCAGCAGAAAACGGGGGTGAAACCAGAAATGCACGAAAGGCTTGCCGGTTAGCGATTCCGATTGGGCAATTTCGTTTTCGTGATGGGGAAACACCAGGTCCTCGCCCCCGGCGTGCAGGTCAAAGCTTTCGCCCAACTCCCCCATCGACATGACCGAGCACTCGAGGTGCCAGCCCGGTCGCCCTGGCCCGATCTTTGTTTCCCACGAAGCTTCGTCTTGTCGGGGACCTTTCCACACCGCAAAGTCGCGGGCGCTGTCCTTATCGTATTCGTCGAGATCCACGCGGGCGCTGTCCCGCATGCCGCTGAAATCCTTCTTCGAGAGTTTGCCGTACTGAGGGAACTTCGCGATGCTGAAATAGTAAGAACCGTCCTCCGTACGGTAGGCAATCCCTTTTTCCACCAGTCTCGCGACGAAATCGGCCATGTCCGGAATGTGCTCGGTCGCGCGCACAAGGTCCGGCTGTTCAATCCCGATCATGGCAGCATCTTCGAGAAATGCCTTTTCGTATTTGGCTGTGTACTGCTGCACCGTAACCCCATCGCGCGCGGAATTGCGGATGATCTTGTCGTCCACGTCAGTGATGTTCATGACGTGGTGAACCTTGTATCCGCTTTGAAGAAAGAAACGGCGTAAAAGATCGACGGCGACGAAGGTGCGGAAGTTGCCGATGTGTCCGTAATCGTAAACCGTGGGTCCGCAGGCGTACATGCGCACTTCGTTGTCACGTAGTGGACGGAACTCCTCCACCTGGTTCGATATCGTGTTGTACAGGCGAAGCGGCATGCTCAGGCAATGCTATGAACGAACCAATGATTCTAGGGTTCAAGGAAAAGCGCGGTCAAATAGCTCACGACCGCGAATGTTGTGCAGACGGCAAAGAATGCGTGTGTTCGCGCAGCCGTCTCTGGACGAGAATCAGGTAATGCAGGGCTGAAATCACGGTAAACCAGGCAGTCGCGTGCAGGAATGTTATGCGCGTAATCCGCACCCAGCGTTGCGGGTAGATCTCCAGCAACATCACAAAAAATACCGCGGTGATCTGGCACAGCGTATTCGCCTTGCCGAAAATGCTGGGTCGGAAGTTCCGCAGTCCGGCAATGGCGAACAAAACGGCGCTCGCCGCCAAAATTGAAATATCACGGCTGAATACCAGGATCGTGTATTTCCACGCAATCTTGTGCAAAATGGAGAGTACCAGGAACACGGTGCTCAATAGCAGTTTGTCTGCAATCGGATCCAGATATTGACCCAGCAGCGTTTGCTGGTGAAGCCTGCGGGCAAGCAGGCCATCCAAGCCATCACTGAAACCTGCGACAACAAAGATCGCCAAAGCCCAAGTGTAGCGGCCCTCAACCAGATGAATGACGATGAACGGAACGAAGATCATGCGCAACAATGTGAGTTGATTCGGAGCGGTAAAGATTTGCGAGAGCTTCACGATGGTTCCTTGGAAGCGTTTGAGGTCTGCGCGTTCGTCTCCCCAGCGCCTGGAGCGGGCTTCGCTATCAGCACGGTTGCTGGATCCAAGCCCGTTTTGTTGAGGAAGCGCTGGGAAAGCGACGGCAAGTTTCCATCGGGTAAGTCGAGTTCCACGCGCTCGATGCGATGCATCGGGAAGAAGACGACAGCCGGGGTAAATGGCTCGCCGTCTCTCACCATGACAGTGAGGTCCTCGAAGGAAGCGAGTTCTGCCCCGCTCAAGCTTAGCCCTTCCGCAGCCAGCGCGAGGATCATACCCCAGAACTTCTCCCGCGGATTTGATAAGGTCGCAATGACCATGGCCCCGGGTACAAAAACTTCGCCAACCCGGCCATCGCCTACTGATTTCTTGCTCATCAGGAGATTGTCGCTGCCAGCAGCTTCCATTGCAAATTGGGCGTGGGATGTGGCCACCGCAATCCGTTTTTGGGCTATGGGGTGAAGTCCGGTATTCTTGCGGAAGCATGCCAGATGCTGCCGCAACTCCGGCGATCGAGTTTCGCGACGTCTCTTTCCACGTCGGCCAGACCCAGGTCCTGACCGGTCTCAACCTGCAGGTTGCCACGGGAGAAACCCTGGTATTGCTGGGCCGCAGCGGCTCGGGGAAAACAACCACGCTGAAACTGGTAAATCGTCTCGTGTCGCCGACTTCCGGCGAGGTCCGTGTGAACGGAACGCGGAATACGGAAATGGACGTAACCCGGCTGCGGCGTGGTATTGGTTATGTGATCCAGGACGCAGGATTATTTCCCCACTTTACCGTTGAGCGAAACATCGGCCTGGTTCCAAAAATCGAAGGATGGCCGAAGAAGCGAATTCGCGCGCGTACGGACGAATTACTGCATCTGGTGGGGCTTGCGCCCGAGATTGCAACGCGCTATCCGCACCAGCTCTCCGGTGGACAGCGGCAGCGCGTGGGAGTAGCACGCGCCTTGGCTGCTGATCCGCAGATTCTTCTGATGGATGAGCCTTTCGCGGCCCTGGATCCCTTGACGCGCGATGATCTGCAACGTGAATTTATTTTGCTGCAGCAGCGGCTGCACAAGACTGTGGTGTTCGTGACTCACGATCTTCGCGAGGCCTTGCGCCTGGCATCGCGCATCGCGTTGATGGAAGCGGGAAAGCTGGTTACGGCACTAAGCCCTCAGGAATTTTTGCAATCGAAAGACCCGTGGGCAGCTGCCTATGTCCGGGCATTTGGCGCCGGACTGGAGTCGGCCGCCAATCGAGGCGCATCATGAACGTCGTCCGCTTTATCGTCCAGAATCATACTCAGGTTCTTGAGCTTACGTGGGAGCACCTGTGGCTCGTCGGCATATCAACGCTGCTTGCCATGTTCATCGGCATTCCACTGGGAATTCTGATTGCACACAGGCCGCGGCTCAACAAACCCGTGCTGGCAGGAGCTAACGTGATTCAGACTATCCCGAGCCTTGCGCTATTTGGATTCCTGCTGCCAGTACCCTGGCTCGGCGAACGATCCGATCGGTTAGCCATTCTGGCGCTGATGCTTTACGCTTTGCTCCCCATTATTCGCAACACTTACACAGGAATTTCCGGAGTGGATGCCGCAGTGCTCGAGGCAGGACGCGGCATGGGGCTGACGGAATCTCAGCTGTTGTTTCAGGTGGAATTGCCTTTGGCCTTGAGCGTGATTTTATCGGGCGTGCGCGTGGCTGTCGTAATCGCGGTCGGGCTTGCCACGATTGCGGCGGCAATCGGAGCGGGCGGTCTGGGGGAATTCATTTTTCGCGGACTGGCCATGGTGGATAACCGCGTGATCCTTGCAGGTGCGATTCCCGCGGCGATTCTCGCGCTGTTGGCCGATGTGAGTGTGGGATGGCTCGAGAAGCGGCTGCGAGCGCGATGATTCGGGCGAACGCATGGATTGTTCTGGCCGTCCTTTCGACCATATGTTTCTTATCGTGTGCGCCGAAGCACCGCGACCTCATTGTGGTGGGATCCAAAAATTTCACCGAGTCCTTCATCCTCGGCGAGATCATCGCACAGCAGATTGAGCAACACACAAAGCTGAAAGTGGAGCGCCGTTTCTATCTGGCGGGCACGTACATCTGCCAGCAGGCAATCCTGTCGGGGCGAATTGATATCTATCCGGAGTATACGGGCACGGCGCTGACCGCCGTTCTCAAGCAGAAGGCCAGCAGCGACCGCAATGAGGTTTACCAGCAGGTCAAACGCGAGTACGAAACTCGTTTTGGGCTGACCCTCGGAGTTCCGTTCGGATTCAACGATACCTTCGCCATGGAGATCCGCGGTGAGGATGCGCGTCGCTTGAACGTGAAGACATTGTCGCAAGCGGCCGCCTATGCTCCGCAGTGGCATGCGGGCTTTGGCTACGAATTCATGGAACGGCCAGATGGGTACAGCGGTCTGGCCGAAACTTACGGCCTGCATTTCGCCGAACAGCCTCGAATCATGGATTTGGGTTTGCTGGCGCGTGCCCTCAAGGATCATCAGATTGACTTTGCGGGTGGGAATGCCACGGACGGGCTGATTCCAGCGCTGGATTTGTTTGCATTAGCCGATGACCGCCATTACTTTCCGCCTTACGAAGCGGTGCCCGTTATCCGTGGGCAACTCCTACAGGAACATCTGGAAGTTAGCCATCTCTTGAGTGCACTAGGAAACACGATCTCCGACTCGGAGATGCAGCGGATGAACTATGAGGTCGATGGCCAGCATCGCGATACCCAGGAAGTTGTCCGCGACTTTCTCCGCAGGAAGCATCTTTCAGAATAGCCCGCTCAGATCGTGAGTGAACCTCGCATGACCGGCACGGCTTTTCCTTTCAAGATCACTTTATCGCCTGCCACTTCACACCTGAGTTCTCCTGGTCGCGGCGAGAGTTGCCGGGCGCGCAGGTCAGTCTTCCCTAACCGGTCCGCCCAAATCGGGGCCAGCATGCAATGGGAGGATCCGGTAACGAAATCCTCCGGAATGCCGTAACCCGGTGCGAAGTAGCGCGAAACAAAGTCCAGTTCCTCGCCCGCCGCCGTGAGGGCTACAACGCGGGGGTGCAAGCGTTCCAAGCGTGCAAAATCCGGTTGGAAATCTCGCACTTTGTCCGCTGAGCTCAACACCGTGACATAGGTCTCGTTTCCTGCAAATACCTGCACGACGTCTGCAGACGCAAGGCTGGGGCCCAGAGCCGTGAGCAGTTCGGCAGGCGGCGTGCAAGCTTTTGCAGCTAGAGCCGGAAACTCCATGGACAGCCAGTTGCCATTCCTGCCCACGGTTAATGGCCCGCGAAAGCGTGTGGAGAACAACACTTTCTCGAGATCCGGCCTGACGAAGTGAAACAAAACAAAGGCCGCCCCCAGCGTCGCGTGCCCACATAGCTTCAGTTCACAAGCTGGCGAGAACCAGCGTAATTCGTAGCCCTGTTCCGAGGGCACCAAAAAGGCCGTTGCAGGCATGTTATTTTCTGCAGCGACTTTGCCAAGGAACGCGTCATCTAACCAAAAGTCCAAAAAGCAGACCGCCGCGGGATTGCCGCTAAAAGCATGTTCCGTAAATGCGTCAACGTGAAACAGGGCAATGTGCATGGCATAGATTTTACCCGGTATACCGCGAGGGCCAATGCCTGGGGCGCCCCTGAGTCAAAGGCGCTAGCTCCCAGGTCCAAGGGAATGGCAAGTCTGTTCCCGCGGCAATCTCAATCGTTCATGAGGAGATATCATGCCTAGCGCTCAGAAGGAGATCGCTGTCGGGCATCCCTTGCTGGAGAGGATTCTTGACGCCAGGCGAAAGAGCGATGCGCTGTTCGACATCGTTAAGCCGGCCGCGCTCTTCGAACGTCCCATTCCCGAGCGTCATCGAATCATCTTCTACGTCGGCCATCTCGAGGCGTTCGACTGGAATCTTCTGCACGAAAACATTTTGGGTCTGAAAAGCTTTCATCCCGACTTAGACCGACTCTTTGCGTTCGGCATCGATCCCGTCGGAGGTGGCCTGCCTTCCGATCAGCCCTCGGACTGGCCGTCGCTCGATGCGGCCCGACGTTATGTTCGCGAGATCAGAACTGCCCTTGACGAAAAATTGTCGGGGGGCATCCTCGATTCGGACATGCGCACGCCAGACGGGTTCTCTGTGGAAACCATGCTCAACGTCGCGATCGAGCATCGCCTCATGCATGTGGAGACGCTGGCGTACATGCTTCACCAGTTGGCTTTGGAGCACAAAGTGCGGCAGAGTGTATCAACCCCCCTGTTGGCTCCAGCCGTGGATGATCGCATGGTGGAGTGCCCCGCTGGTTCGGCAACTCTCGGGCTATCCCGCACCTCAGGAGAATTTGGCTGGGACAATGAATTCGACCGCCATACCGTCGATGTGCCGGCGTTTGCGATCGACAAGTACATGGTCACGAATCGCCAGTTTCTTGAATTCCTGAACGACGGCGGATATGAGGCCCGCAGCCTCTGGAGTGATGGTGACTGGAACTGGAAGGCGGCGAATGGCATCACGCATCCGGTGTTCTGGAACAAACGCAACGATGCATGGTTTTGCCGCACGATGTTTGATGAAATCCCCCTGCGTTCAAATTGGCCAGTTTACGTCAGTCATGCGGAGGCCAGCGCCTATGCCAGGTGGGCCGGCAAGAAACTTCCCACGGAAGAGCAATGGCACCGTGCGGCCTACGGATCTCCCGACAACGTAGAGAAATTCTATCCATGGGGCCGGTACGCTCCGGATTCAAGTCTGGGTAATTTCGACTTCGCGCATTGGGACCCAACCCCCGTGAATGCACATCCCCTGGGACAAAGCTCGTTCGGCGCAGAAGGCCTTCTCGGCAACGGATGGGAGTGGACATCTACGGTTTTTGCACCCTACTCAGGCTTCGAGCCGTTCCCCTTTTATAAAGGCTACTCGGCGGATTTTTTTGATGGAAAGCACTTCGTTATGAAGGGTGGTTCGCCTCGCACCGCTGCCTGCATGTTGCGTCCTACATTCCGAAACTGGTTTCAGTCACATTATCAATACGTCTATGCAGGTTTCCGCTGCGTGAATTCATGATTCAAGGAGATAGTCATGCTGATCCATGCGATTCCAACCAGCGCATCCTATGAGTTTGCAGCCGACGTCAGGATTGGCTTGACTCGTGCCGGGCAAAAGGAGCTCCCATCGAAGTACCTGTACGATGACGTGGGCTCGGCGCTGTTTGAAGTGATCAGCCATCTTCCGGAGTACGGACTCACGAGGGCGGATGAACGCTTGCTGCGCCGGTACGCCAATGAGATCGCGAATCGAGTGGGCGGTCCGGTCGCGGTGGCGGAATTAGGCAGCGGCAGTGGGCGGAAAACTCGGTGGTTGCTTGAGGCATTCGCGAAGCGCCAGAGGATTTCCTATTATCCAGTGGAGATTTCGCATTCTGCTCTAGTCATGTGTGAGAAAGAGTTGCGCGACATTGATGCAATCAGCATTCTAGGTTTCGAGCGGGAATATCTTGACGGGTTGCTGGAAGTCGCAGCCTATCGCAAGAATGCGGAGAAACTGCTCGTGTTGTTTTTGGGGAGCACTATCGGCAACTTCGATCGGCCCGCTGCCTTGGACTTCCTCTCTGAGGTCCGCTGCATACTGCAGCCCGGCGACTGCATGCTGTTGGGTACCGATCTGGAGAAGCCGGCGTCGCAGTTGCTGGCTGCCTACGATGACGAACTGGGCGTGACCGCAGCTTTCAATTTGAACTTGCTGTCACGTGTGAATCACGATTTGGGAGCCGACTTCGACCTGGCATCGTTCGAACACATTGCCAGGATTAATCCGGATGCCCGTAGTGTCGAGATGCATCTGCGATCCATGCGGCCTCAGGTCGTGAACATTCCGGCCGCGGAGGTCGCTGTGGAGTTCCAGCAAGGCGAAACCATCTGGACCGAAAGCAGTCATAAATACTCAGCAGAAGAACTTTTCGATATCGCGCAACGATCTGGTTTCCGCTGCGAAGTACAGTGGATCGACGAGCAGTGGCCCTTTGCCGAGAACCTGCTCATCGCGGAATAACAGAACGCATATCGGTCAATTAGTCCGGGGTCTCCGCCATGCGTGTATATTGATGGCGCTCACAACCAGGCAGAAGATGTTAGCCGGGATGAAGCCCGTCTGTGCAGTGCGAAAAGCAATGACGCATATGACCAAGCTGTTAATTGCGCAGAGCGCCCAACCTTCCCAGCAACGACGTCCGAGTAAGATGGTGGATGCGATGGTCAGCACACAAGAAAGATAATCAAGCCGCAACACGAATGAATGCCCTCCGAGAACAATTGTGGGTGACAAGGTTTCCGTTTGTAAGTGATTGTGGCCCTTCGTTACGTGACCGAGGTCACTTGACGCACTAGCTCTATAGTCTGGAGAAAGCCATGCCAAATGAATGCACTCACCTCGACCAGATCAAAATCAGAAAAACCAGCACTCACGTTTGTGAAGAGTGCGTAAAGATGGGAGATAGATGGGTTCACCTGCGTTTGTGTCTCAGTTGCGGTCACGTGGGCTGCTGTGACTCATCGAAGAACAAGCACGCTACAAAACACTTCCGATCCGTGAAGCATCCTCTCATTCGCTCCATCGAACCAGGTGAGTCCTGGATGTGGTGCTACGTCGACGAGATGGAAGCTGGCGAACTGGAGAACTAGGTTCGCCACTCGAACGTTAGCGCCAATGGCGCTGAAGTGAAGACTGCGACCAAATGCGCCCGTCGAATATCTAATGGGACTATTCAGGGTTCGTCGCCCTATTCCCGGAGTCAATAGCATTCATGGCGAAACCAGTTTTACTTACGGTGGACGACGACGCAGATGTCTTGCGGGCTATCGAACGCGACCTGCGCTCTCAGTATGGGGCGGATTACCGCGTGATCAGCAGCGACTCGCCGCGCGGCGCGCTGGACCTGCTGAATGGCCTGAAACTCCGCAATGACGGAGTCGCCCTGCTCCTGGCAGATCAACGCATGCCTCAAATGGACGGAGTCGGTTTTCTGCAGGCGGCAAGGGAAATATTTCCCGACGCGAAGCGGGCTCTCCTCACGGCTTACGCCGACACCAATGCTGCGATCAGCGCCATCAATCAGGCAAATATCGACTATTTCTTTCTGAAGCCCTGGGATCCGCCCGCAGATCATTTGTATCCTCAGCTCGACGATCTTCTGGACGACTGGAAAGCCTCATACCGCCCGGCTTTTCAGGGAATCCGTGTGCTGGGCACGCGCTGGTCTCCGCGCTCCTACGAGTTGCGCGATTTTCTGGCAAGGAGTCATGTCCCGTATCAGTGGATCGATGTCGAAGCTTCGGCAAATGATCCCGAGACCAAGCGCCTTCTGGACGCTCTCGGCCCGGACAAGAATGAATTGCCGGTCGTGCTGTTCCCCGATGGCGCCAAGATGCTGAACAGTGTGCCGGCGGAAGTGGCTCAGAAGGTCGGTCTAAGGACTCGCTCGGAAACCAGTTTCTTTGATCTTGCAATTGTCGGCGGAGGACCGGCCGGGCTTGCTGCCGCGGTTTACGGCGCATCTGAAGGATTGCACACCGTGATCGTGGAGCGGGAAGCGCCCGGTGGACAGGCGGGCATGAGTTCGCGAATTGAGAATTATCTGGGTTTCCCGAGCGGTCTCAGTGGAGGAGACTTGGCGCGCCGTGCCGTGGTACAAGCGCGCCGTTTCGGAGTGGAGATTCTCGCGCCTCAGTCAGCAGTGGCAATGAGAACCGAGGGCTCTTACCGCATTATCAAGCTGGCAGACGACAACGAAATCTCCTGTCACGCTCTGATGGTCGCGACCGGAGTGCAGTGGCGCCGGTTGGCTGCCCCCGGCATTGATCGCTTGCAGGGTGCGGGCGTCTATTATGGCGGCGGAGCCACAGAAGCGCTGTCTTGCAAGGGAGAGATGGTTTACGTTGTGGGCGGAGCGAATTCTGCGGGTCAAGCCGCCATGAACTTTTCCAAATATGCCGAGCGGGTCGTCATTCTGGTCCGCGGCGATTCACTCTCCAGCACCATGTCGCAATACCTCATCGACCAGATTAAAGAGACGCCAAATATTCAGCTCTGGACGCACGCCAGCGTCTCCGAAGTCCATGGAGACTCGCATCTGGAAGAAATTTCCGTGCTCTGTTCTGACACAGACAAGACCGAGCGCGTCCCCGCGAGTTCCATGTTCATATTCATTGGCGCCCTTCCGCGCACCGATTGGCTTGGTGATCAGATTCACCGGGACGACCGTGGATTTATCCTTACCGGGCCCGACCTCATGCAGGCCGGACAGGCTCCGAAACAATGGAGCCTTGATCGCGATCCATTTCTCCTGGAAACGAGTGTCCCCGGCGTGTTTGCCGTAGGCGACGTGAGGCACGGCTCGGTCAAGAGAGTCGCCTCGGGCGTTGGTGAGGGATCGGTGGCGGTGCAGTTCATCCATCAGTACTTGAGCAAGGTTTAAATGGCCGAAACACTGCAGCTACTGCGGAAGGTTCCTGTCTTCGAAGGGCTTCCCGAAGAGCATCTGGAGTGGTTCCTGAGTCGCTCGCAAGAATTGCGATTCAAGCCGGGAGAGACTTACTCGCGCCAGGGCGATCCCGCGGACGCGATGTTCGTAGTGCTCGAAGGCGATGTGCAAGGTCGGGGAGAACTCGCCGGAGACAGCGTGGTGTTGCCGATTCCGGCGGGTTCGGTCACTGGAACTCTGCCCTTCTCCCGGATGAAGACCTTTACGTTGAGTGGGCGCGCTGTTACCGATGTGCATCTGCTTCGTTACCCGGCGTCGCTTTTCCCCGAACTGGTACAGAAATCTCCCGAACTGGCCACTCGCCTGGTGGGACTAATGTCCGACCGGATCCGGGAAACAACCCGCTTCGAACAACAGCGCGATCGGCTGGCAGGACTCGGCAAACTGTCTGCCGGTCTGGCGCACGAACTGAACAATCCAGCTTCCGCCGCTAAACGGGCCAGCAGCCAGCTTCGTGACCTGCTGAAGCGCGTGCGGGACGCGAGCCACGAACTGGGAAAGCGCGACCTGACCTCCGCCCAGAAGGCCGAGATCGAAAAACTCGAGGCGTCTCTGACGCAAGCCAATATTCCGCATTTGGATCCGCTGGCCGTCAGCGATCTTGAGGAACAAATCGACAGCCTGCTTCGCAGCCACGGGCAAAACGACTTGTGGCAGCTTGCCGCGGATCTCGCTCGACGGAACGTCAGCCCGCAGGCTCTGGAACAAGTCTTTGCCATGCTCGATCCGGATACCGCGCGCGCCGCCCTGGTCAGGATCTCCACTTCCTTGGAAATTTCTGGCCTGCTGCAGGAAATTGAGAGCAGCTCCTCGAGAATTTCCGATCTGGTGCGCGCCATCAAGGAATACACGTTCATGGATCAGGCTCCATTGCAGAACGTGGACGTCGTGAAAACGCTCGAAAACACGCTCACCATCTTGAATCACAAGCTCAAACATGGCGTTACCGTCAAGCGGGAGTACCGGGGGAATTCTTTATTCGTGAATTCTTTCGGCAGTGAGTTGAGCCAGGTATGGACAAACCTCATCGATAATGCCATCGATGCCATGTCGGGCAAGGGAGAGCTCCGGGTGCGCACTTATGAGGATGACAACAGCGTGGTAGTTGAGATCGCAGATAACGGTCCAGGAATTTCGCCGGAAGTTCTGCCTCACATCTTCGAGCCTTTCTTCACCACCAAAGGGGTGGGCGAGGGCACGGGCCTCGGCCTCGACACCGTGAAACGCATCGTGAGAAAACACCGTGGCAACATTCAAGTGCGCTCCAAACCCGGCGACACATGCTTCCAGGTCTGGTTGCCAGTTGCGGGTGCGGATCAGAAATAGACTACCCATTGAAATCCCGCGATCGAGAGTGAGGGCACTCGCGATCAGGTAATATCCCGTCGGAGCTAAGACTGCAATGGATGTTCACTTAATCGATGGCACGTACGAACTCTTCCGTTACTTCTTCGCCGTTCCGTCCGCAAAGGATGCGACTGGGCAGGAAATCGGGGCCGTTCGCGGTGTCTTGGGTTCTGTGCTGTCGATGATCGAAGCTGGAGCAACCCATCTCGGGGTGGCTACCGATCACGTGGTCGAATCCTTTCGCAACGACCTCTACTTCGGTTACAAGACCAGCGAAGGTGTAGCTCCGGAACTACTCTCGCAATTTCCAATTCTTGAAGAAGCCCTGCAAGCCATGGGAGTGCTGGTATGGCCGATGGTGGAGTTCGAAGCCGACGATGCGCTCGCGTCAGCGGCCGCGAAAGCTGCCCAGGACGAGCGTGTGACGCGAGTCATCATTTGCACGCCAGACAAAGATCTCGGCCAGTCTGTAGTCGGGTCGCGCGTCGTGCAACTGGATAGGCGCCGCGACGCTTTGCGCGATGAGGCAGGTGTCCTGACCAAGTTTGGGGTAAAGCCGCAATCGATTCCTGATTATCTGGCCGTTGTAGGCGACAGCGCAGATGGCTTCCCCGGCATCGCCGGATGGGGAGCGAAAGCCGCAGCCCTCGTCTTTTCTCGCTATCCCCATTTGGAAGACATCCCAAAAGACGGGCGCGACTGGGACCCCTCGATCCGCCGCGCCACTCGGCTGGCTGAATCTCTCTTCGCCGCCTGGGATGATGCGCTGCTCTTTCGCACTCTCGCCACGCTGAGACTGGATGTGCCAGTATTCGAATCGATCGACGATCTGTTGTGGAAAGGTCCCAGACCGGAATTTGAGAAAATGTGTAAACGTCTGAGCGCCCCAGAATTGCTCCGCCGCGCCACGGGGAAAACCCCCACTTTGGCCACACCTTGATAATGTCGCCATGGATCGCGGTTGGATGCAAGAGTTATGGAAGCGCGCAGCACCTCAATTCCTAGGCTGCGCCTCGACGTTTGCCGTAATCCCCGTTAGAATTGAACTACCATCACTTGCATGTAGGCCCGTAGCTCAGTTGGTCTAGAGCGCTTCCTTGACACGGAAGAGGTCGATGGTTCGAATCCATTCGGGCCTACCATTTAAGCTCTGCTCCTCAATTTCTACGGTGATTTCCTACCCCTGTCGCTGTTACCGTTGTGCCCAACCCCGCATAAATGTAGTGGTCGCCGAATGCCTTCTTTAGCGCGGTGAACGCTGGCTCTCCAGTGCAGTGACCGGGGGCAACGTATTCGACTTTGAACCGATCATGCAGGGCGCTCACAGTCCTCTCAATGTCAGGATCGGGCGCAACAACGAGATGAAAGCCGCCAGCAATCAAGTGAATGCGCTGATTGATCGCAGTTGCAGCTTCAACGATGTTGTCAATGCCGGGATGCGAACAACCAACCACGATGACCATACCGTCCGGCGTATTGATAGCGAGCGACAGCTCACGTACTTCCAGCGTTCCCGGCTTATCGGACACCAGTGCGATCAGATGGATATCGGGAGCAATCTCAGTATTCTTGTCGACCAGTTGAAAGTTAGCTCCGGGCCAAGCCGATCCGAATCGCATGACTTCCGGCGGCGTTCCGTCGTAGTACCGCTGTTCGTGAGGGAGAGTGGCGTCCTTACGATAAAAACTGCTCGGTAAGTCGGCACCGTAAACCCCGAATGCCTCCTTAGGTGCGTAAATTTTCACAGTGGAGTTCACCTTCAATAGGTAGGTCAGTCCTCCCATATGATCGCCGTGTCGGTGCGACATCACAACCAGGTCCAACTTCCTCAAGTCGACGCCCTTCGCTTTCGCGTTCTGCGCAAGGATATCGGGGTTGTTGCCAGTGTCGAACAGGATTCGTTTTCCGCCGTATTCGACCAGAGCAGCATAGCCCCAGTCTTTCTTCATCGTGGATGCTTTACCGAATGCATCATAGAGAACTGTGATTTGCGCATTGCCAGCGGCAGCGCTCGGCATTGGAGCGGCGGATATTGTCGTGGCACACGCGATGAAAAGCACGAGTACTGCAGAATAGGAAATCCCCCAGCGATCGGATGTCATGTCTTCCCTCCGTGCGCAATGGAGTGTTGAGCAATAGTGGTTATGGGAGCAGCAAATTACATACTGGGAAACTATGCACGCAAGCCAAATAGGATGATGAACTCGATGGTTCGAATCCATTTGGGCCTAGCATTTCAATCCCGCCAGAATCAGTCTGTCGCTTTCTGCCTTTAACGCAGCAGGGGCGGGCTTGCTCGCCTGGCCAGATCTAAAGCCTGCTGCGGGAACCACCCGCCCGCCGCAGGATCCACCAGGCCCCAGAGCGGATCGAAGAGCGCCTGTCCCGCCGGGTCCGTCGGCCATCCCGGCTGAGTATAAGCACCGTAGTCCCAGGCCCGAACCCCACCCTGCGCATTGCAACTGCCATCGGACTCACCCGGCACTTTGATCCATAGATAGGCGTCCAAAAGCGGGACTCCAGTGTTCGCCGTCGCACGCAATCCTAGCCCGCGCGCTGGTGGGTTGCACCAATTCCCCGCGTTCAGCGTCGCAATCACTCCTACTGGCTGGTTGTACGGAGCCGCCGCATACGAGGCCGCGTCAAAGGGCCCTTGACCGTTGCGGCTGGTATCGATCAGGAAGTGAGTCGTCGGAACAGCGGTCCCCAGGTTGGCGTCATACCACTGGTCGGTGTAGCTCCAGGTACTGATATCGTTCGGGTTCACGGAACCGAAAGGTGAGTAGTACTGGCTGGCACACCAGTCATAATGGCCTAAGCGCCAGCCGCCTTCTTCCGGATCGTTCGCGAACGCAATGCATTTGGAAATCCAGGTATCAAACTTGGTCTCATAGTCAGTGGCCCGGTAGTTCGAGGGGTTGGAATAGAAGCCCTGAGTTTGAAAGAGTCCGCCTTGCACCAGGCGAACAGCCATGTCACCCACGGAATGCCAGGCGCTGTGACCGGCATCCAGATACACGATAGTCGCGGGATTGGCCTCGAGCTTGGCAACGGCGTAGTTGATCTGGGTAAAACGATCAGCCGTATTCTGAGCGGTGTACCCGCAGTCGGTAGGCAACAACGCCAGCCCGTCGGGCTCAAGAACGATCACGACCTTCTGGCTACCAATAGCGCCCGCCACCGCGTCAATCCAGGCTTCGTAAGTGGGGGTGTCTTGCGCCCCGCCCGCGGAGTAGCTTCCACAGTCGCGATTGGGGATGTTATAGAGAACTAAGACCGGCACTGCGCGTTGCATTTGCGCTTGCGACAACGTTTTCTTCACGGTGGAGCGTACCTGCGAGGGAGTCCCGCCCGTAACCCATACCGCGCGTGGCGCAACTTCCATGGCGGCAATCAGCAGTGCATTCTTCACCTGGCGGGACTTGATGAGGCTGAGCGCCTGCTCTACAGCTCCTTGGTCTGGGGGCGGAGTGAAAAAGCGCGTATTGGGCGGGAGAGTTTTATCGGATTGCGCGCACAACGGTAGCGCCAACAAGAGCGCGGCGAACAAGATTCCGGTAAGCCTACGGACGTTTCTGGCAGGATTCACGGGGGGACCTCCTCGATTCGTATGCTTGTGTACTGTTCGGACGCCTCGACATTCAGGCAAGAACAGTTTCCACCAACACTGCTACCATTACAAGGAAAAACGATATTCTTGCACAATTCTGTCGCGCGCCAAGGCCGAGCCCTCAAGTTTCGCCATGCCACGGTTGCTTGATTCATGATTACTTGCCTGATGATGAATTTGACTCGCTCCGTCTGCGATCAGCCCACCCATGAGTACCGGACTTTCAAAGTTGCCCGCGTTGTTCTTCGTTCAGAACTCGCGCTGGAGTTTGCGCCAGTCTGCATCGGCCAGGACCACGGAAACTTCTGCTTGCCGTTGAGACACCGTCCAATACTGTTGCAGAAGGCGATCTTTTAGCGCCGGTCCAACGAGTTCGAATCCGTTCTTCTCATAGAACCTGATTGCCCATGCCGCATCCGCCCACGTGCCGATCAACATTGGCGCTTTCTTCAGGTCTCGCAAGCGAGACAGCAGGGATGCACCGATACCCCGCCTTTGATTCGCCGTGAGCACGTAGGCGTGCCGGACCAGAGTCACATCTCGCACGCTTTGCAGGCCCATGACGCCACACAATTTGCCATTATCTTCACTGCCCCAGAACACTACTCCCGCATCCATCTCTTGCTGCAATTTGTCCCTGGACATATACGGCTCCGTCCAGCAATCTTCGGGAATCACTCCTTTGTAAGCGAGCGCACCGTCGTTAATGATGGTGTAAATCTGCTCAAATTCGTGTTTGATGCACTGACGAATCATAGGACTGCAGGCATTCAGCCCGTCTCATTTGCGCTTGACTTCAGATTTGCTCATGTTAAGCGTGGACCCACTGAATCCACATTCCTTCCAGAGTGTTTCCCAAGCCCAAAGCCCGTAGGAGGCCTTGCCCCGCAGCGGGAAACCCAACTGATGGGCTAGCATGCATATCTGGCCGCGATGATGGGCATCGTGCACGATCATGTATCCAAACATGGCAGGGCTGGGCGCCCATGCTCTAGCCCAACCGTCGCGGCGGAATTGTTTCACGCGGCCGTCCGCGCGGCACAGTGCTTCAGCTAGCATTTCCGAGCAAAGGAGCGCGCTCTTTGCCAATGCAATCTGCGTCTGATGTTGCGTGCACCGCGTGCGATCGAGTTGGGCGGGAAGCTTTACATGCGGGGCGGAGAGCCTCAGCCACTTGCGACGAACGTTGTGCATGTGCGCGAAGATAGCTGCAATGGTTCGCGCATTGCGGCCGTCAGCCTTCGCTCGCCACGCCCGAGGGTCCAGATGCTCGAGGATGAGCTGGTTCATGCGATCATTCACGGCATAGGTTTCGAGCAGCGCTTGGCAAAAATCCTTCGTGGGCAGAGCCGTGCGACTCGTATAGATACCCTCGATCCCGCTTGGGAGATACAGCCTAACGCGAAATTGTGCCTGCAGGGGAAAATGCTGGCCCAAAGCCGAGTTCGCATTGCGAAATTCACCTGTTCATGAAGCAGCAATGCTTGCGCGTCCAGGCGATCGGGGCAAAACGACTCTGACCAGACAACCGCGCGCATTGGCACGGTTGGTGATCTCGATACTTCCACCGTGCGCCTCCGCGATCTGACGGGACAACACGAGTCCAACGCCGCTTCCATTTGGCTTAGTTGTATAGAAGGGCGTGAACACGTTCGCCGGGTTCAAAAGCCCCGGTCCTTCATCTTCAATAGAGAGGGTGACGTCCTCAGTGCCGGCGTCCCAGCGCACTAACACGCCATTTCTTTCCGTCGCTTCCTTAGAGGACTGCTCCTCTGCCGCAGAAGCCCTTGTCTCCAACACCGCATCGGCGGCATTTCGAATGAGGTTTATGAGCATCTGCTCCAGTTGGTCGGGATCCGCTTGAAAGCTCAAGTCCGGACCCGGCTGTACACACACTCTGAGTCGCGTTTCCAGACCCGCCGCGCGCGCAATTAACGGAGCCAGCGTGATTTCGCGCAAAGCCGGCGCTGGCATCTGGGCCAGTCGGCGGTAAGCTTCCAGGAAGCGATGCAGCGAGGCAGAACGCGCTTCGATGATCTCTAGCCCGCGTTGCAGATCGCTGCGCACGGTCACATCCATCGACGTCGTGGAGAGTCGGGAACTGAGACTGCCGGCAATGGATTTAATCGGAGCCAGAGAATTGCTGAGTTCGTGTCCTAGAACCCGGATCAGGCGCTGCCAGGTCCTTCGTTCTTCTTCTCGCAGCGCGCGGCTCACGTCCGGATAGCACCACCAGCGTGTGCGGAACTCCACTCTGGCGAAACGAACTTCGTCGCAGCAGCCAACGGGCCTGCGATCCATTGACGCTCAGTTCCACCAGGCTTTCGTTCTCCCCTGAAAGACATTGCTCTAACCCGAGTTCGGCGGCGCTCCTTCCCAGCAGCCGGGCCTTGTTGTGGCGGAGCAGGCGTTCTCCGGCAGGATTCACCAGCCGCAGCGTAGACGCCGGATCAAAGGTGAATAGATGGGGCGTCGATCTCATCGACCACTCGCTGCAGCAGGGCCGTTGCCTCAACCGAACGCAGCTTCTCTCCCGAAAGCATGTCCGCCAGGGAATTGACCTCCAACGACAACTCCCCCAGCGCATCATCAGCCGAAGCGTTACGTGCCCGGAAAGAATAATCCTCTTCGCGAAGCGAGGAGATCACATTGGCCAGCGTCTGCAGAGGTCGGGTGGTCTGCTCCTGCAGGGCCATAGCCAGGAGCCACCAGACAAACAACTCCGCTCCAATCAATGTGAGCCGGCCTTGGATGCTCCATGCCTGGAGCCAGACAAGCACTCCCGTCACCACCAGGCCGGGCAGCGCCACGAGAAAGGAGTAGAGGCTGATTCGATGTTCGTAGAGGAGTCGGGCTTTTCTCCGCGGGCGCGACGTCTGGCCAGGGGAGCTAAACGCCATACTTCTCCATTCGCCGATAGAGTGCGCCTCGGCTTAATCCGAGCGCTTCGGCCGCTTGGCTGACATTTCCTTGAAATCGCTGCAGAGCCTTGCGGACAAGCACGGCCTCGACTGCCTCTAGACTCAGTTCTTCCAGGTTCTGGGATGGAGCGCGCGGAGAACTGAGCGAAAGGTCCGCGGGCTGGATCTCTCCCGTTCGGCACATCAGCACGGCCCGTTCGATGGTATGTTCCAGCTCGCGAACATTACCCGGCCAGAAATATTGCTTCAGCGCGAGCAGGGCGGCGGGGTCAAAGCTTTTCACGGGACGCCGGTACCGCGCGGCGTAACGTCCCAGGAAATGCGCGGCCAATACGGGAATATCTTCGCGGCGTTCCCGCAGTGCCGGAACGTGGATCTCCACCGTATTAAGCCGAAACAGGAGATCTTCGCGGAACTGCCCCGATGCACAAGCGACGTTAAGGTCGGTGTTGGTCGCCGACAGAACTCGAACGTTTACTTTGCGAGGGCGAGATGACCCGACACGTTCCACTTCGCCCGACTCCAACACGCGAAGCAGCTTGGCCTGTTGTCGCAATGGTACATTCCCGATCTCATCGAGGAAGATAGTCCCGCCGTCGGCAAGTTCGAAACGGCCGATCCGATCAGTCCGGGCATCCGTAAAAGCCCCTTTTACATGGCCGAACAGTTCACTTTCGAATAGCGCATCAGGAATCGCGCCCGTATTTACCGCGACCAGAGGCCGCGAGGCACGCACGGAGAGCGCATGCAAAGTTTGGGCGACCACTTCCTTGCCCGTTCCATGCTCGCCGGTAATGAGCACGTTTGCATCGGAAGGTCCAACCCGTGAAATCGCTTCCAGCACAGGCTGCATCGCTGGCGCTGCGGCGATGAAGTCGGGCTTGCCTTCGGCACGCAGCAGCCGGTTCTCCGCCTCGAGTCGAGCCGCCCGCTGCAGGGCGCGATGCAATTCCACTTGCGTGCGAATGATCGAGATCAGCCGCTCGTTTTCCCAAGGTTTCTGAACAAAATCGCGCGCGCCACGCCGCATAGCTTCGACGGCAAGTTCCACATTCGCCCAGGCAGTCATCACGATCACCGGAACGGTCGCATCCAGCGCCACGATTCGGGACAGCAGATCCAAGCCCTCCTGCCCGGAGGTGGTGTCGCGCGTGTAGTTCAGATCGATCAGGACGGCGTCGTACGAGGTCGCTGCGACGGCCTCGGCCACCATTTCCGGCGAACGCACTTTATCGACGCGGTAACCTTCCGGACGCAGCAGGAAATCGAGCGCTTCGAGGATGTGTTCCTGGTCATCGGCGGCCAGAATGCGCACGGGCGCCGACGCGTCCCGCCGAAATGGTGTGAGATCGACTTCTCCGGATTTGGCTATAGTTGGCATGCGCACTAGGGATTGCGACCCGAAACTACACCGCTGATTGCCTCCTGGATCAGTATGCCATTATGTTCCAGAGTCGTGCCGGTCACGCGATCCAGTTCAACTTTGGCTTTTTCGTAAACAGTCATGGCGTTGACTAAATCCAGCTGCGCCAGAGAGAGGTCGCGCTGTGCGGACAACGTCTGATAGCTCGATCCCGCCCCAAGTTCCTGTTCTTTTTTTGTGATATCGAACGTCCGCTGCGCCAAGTCCCTCGCCTTACGCGCCGCCTCGACTCGCGCCCCGGTTTGGTCGAGCGCGAATTGCGCATTGCGCACCTCGATTCGCACCTGCTTCTTCAACTGCTCCATGCGCAACTGGGCTTGCCGGTACTCCAACTCCGACCGGTACTGGTCCGCCTTGGCAACTCGATTCCTGAGGGGAATATTGAGATTCAGGCCGAAATAGTAATCCGGCGCAGTATTGTTGAAAGCATTTTGCAGAGCACCAGGAAAATCCCTTGGAACGTTGGAGACATTCGGACCCAGGTTCGTGACGTCGTAAATCGGATTCAATAACCCGGCCAGGCCCGATCCGCCATAGAAACCGACGAAGGAAAGCGAAGGCAATAACGCGTTCCGGGCAGCCTGATTGCTAATCCGGCGGTTTAAGAGATCGATGTCAGTTTCTGCAAGATCGGGGCGGTTGTGCTGGGCTTGCGTGATCAGGTCCTGCACCGGCTCGGCGGTCTGGATGGAGACGCTTTGCATCTGATCCGTGGGAATCACCGGCATGGCTTCCAGAGTGGGATCATCGAGACTTTTAGTGATCGCATTTTTCATGAGCGTCTGCTGCAATTGCAGACTCGTTCGCGCGACCGTCAACTCCTGATCGCGTTTCGAAACCTCAGCTTCAGCCCGCATCACGTCCATCTCCGGAACGCTCTCCAGCTTCAATTGCTTCCTTACATTTTCCAGTGTCTGCTGCGCGAACGAGAACGATTGCTCATTTACCTGCGTCTGCTGGTAAGCGCTGACCAGGTCCCAATAAATATTCTCGATTTGGGTTACGGTGGCGATGACCTGATCTTTGAATGCGATATCCGAAATCTTCTTGTTGTTTCTCGCGATCCGCAGATATCGCAAGTTCGGGCCAAAGCCAAATCCTGCCAGCAGTTCCTGCTGGATCTGAAAACGGAATGTGGAGTTCAGGGTGGGAGAGAGGTTGAAAAAAGGACTGTTCGTCGTCTGACGCGAGTTCGCAAATTGGACGGCTATATTCGTCCCCGTCGGAAAAGATTGAGAATAATTGGCAGTGACTTGTCCTGTATTTAATTGCAGGAGCGGCACGCCATAAATTTGCCGGTTCGCGAGGGGAGTCGTTTGATGCTCTTCGCCGCCGTTCACGTTGATAAGGGGATCGAACGACGACACCGCCGTTCCAGCACCGAGGGTGGATTGCACCAGGCCCGATGCTCCAGCGCCCGCACCGCCTGCACCGCCGCTGGTGCCACCCGCGCCGGCTCCGGGAGCCCCTGTGCCGAAGCCCCCGACTCCACCCCCCGGAGTCCCCTGGACCACGCCGGTGTTCACTCCGCGGAAGAATCCGCCCGCTTTCGTACGCAGAATGTCTGTGTTGGCAATCGGAAGGTTGTAGCGGGCAATTGCGAGATCGAGGTTATTCTCCAGTGCCAGGTCGATCGCGTCTTTCATCGTCAGATACAGGGTCCCATTTCGTACGACTTGATCCAGACGCGCGGAGTTAGACATCACCGGCTCGGGAACGCTATCCGCTTGATAGGCGTGGAGAGGGTTGCGAGATTTCGGCATTTCAAACTGCAAGCGCGTCGCACTCCGGTCCGTGGAGGATTTCTCCCCGGATTCAGTTTGCGGCATCGTCTGAGCCTGGCAAAAGTTGACGAGCATTACGAATCCAAAGAGGGCAGTGCTGGACAGCTGCAAGACTCCTCGCTTCCGTGCGGTCACGATGCGCTGACCTCCGCGGGTTGAGATAGCGCGGGATTGGCCGTATCTCCCACCATCCATCCGTCCCGCAGTTGAATCGTGCGGGAACCGTAACCTGCGTTTGTCTCTGAATGCGTGACCTGCACAATTGTGGTTCCTTGCTGGTTCAGTTCACGGAAGAGTTCCATAATCTCCTTGGCTTGGCCGGAATGAAGATTTCCCGTCGGCTCATCGGCGAGCAGCAGCGCGGGTTTGTGAATAACGGCGCGAGCCACGCCCACAAGTTGTTGCTGTCCTCCGGAGAGCTGACTGGGATATAAATCTTTCTTGGCGACGATCTGAAAACGGTCGAGGGTATCGGCTACCAGGCTTTGTCGCTCCTTGCGAGGGATGTCCTTATAAGAAAGCGGAAGGTCGATGTTCTCTTGCACTGTGAGGTCATCGAGAAGATGGTAGCTCTGAAACACCATCCCGACATTGCGTTTCGCCAAGTCGGCGCGCTGTTTGCGCTTCATCTGGTGCACGGCCTCTTCGCGAAACCAGTACTCCCCTTCCCATGCGTCGTCCAGCAATGCCAGCACGTTCAACAGCGAAGATTTTCCGGCCCCCGATGGCCCCATGAAGGTGATGAATTCGCCTTCGCGAATGTCCAGATTGATACGGCGTAGTACCCACGTCTGACCGGCTGGCAATTTGTAGCTGCGCTCCAGATTTCTCAACTGAATCATTGTTTTTTCTCCCAACTCGCTCTATAGGTCTTCATGGCCTGATCCTCGCTTACTCATAGCGCAGCGCTACTGTTGGATCGACTCCCGCCGCGCGCCGCGCGGGAATAAAACCCGCGAGCGCCGCTACAACTCCCAGCAAAACCACTACAGCAATCAAAGAGAGTGGATCGGTGCCCTTCAACCCAAATAGATAGCTATGCAGTAGTCGCGTGCTCGCCAGCGATAGGGGAATTCCGATGGCCAGGCCAACCATCACCAGCAACATGGCCTCGCGCAGCACGAGCCGCACCACATCGAGGCGTTGTGCGCCTAGCGCCATGCGCACTCCAATTTCCCGCGTCCGCCCAGCTACGGTGTACGACATCACTCCGTACAGTCCGATACATGCCAGCAGCAACGCCAGTCCGGCGAAAAATGCTGACAGCTTGGCCAGCGCGATCTGCTCGCCAGCGCTGTCCGTTACCAGACTGTCCAGAGTTTCGATGAAGCCAATGGGCAGGCGCGAATCAGCAGCCTTGATTTGGCTCTGGAGATTGCTGACCGCCCCCGAGGCGCTGCCTGCGGCTTGCGCTTCAAGCATGATTTGTACTGGATCGGCCGTCTGCTGGAAGGCCAGATAAAAGCGCGGGCGAACGTCTTCGCGGATACCGCTGCCGTGGTCTTTGGCATTGTGCGAAATGCCTACGACGGTTATGGGCCGTTTAATCTCGGCTGGGTCATCGATCGTGAACTGCCGCCCGATCGGATTATTTCCGCCGAAGAAATGCTTCACCATCGCTTCATTAACAACCGCGACGCGAGTCGATGTCTCCGTGTCCTGCTCCTCAATCCCGCGACCAGCAAGGACAGGAATTCCGATTACATCGAAATAGCGCGGCCCGACGTAGTCTTCCAACGCGACACGATCACGATCCGTGCCGCTGAAGCCGGGTACGATGATGGCGTCCCCAGATTCGCTCCCGGCAAACAATCCATTGGTGGAATACGTGACCGCGCGCACTCCCGGCGAAGTGGCGACTCGCGCGACTAGTTGCTGGGCTAGTAACTTCATGTGCTCCGGGTCGTAACCCGCGGCCGCCGGATCGAGGCGCGCAATCACCAGATGACCGCGGGAGTACCCGAAATCTTGCGCCATCAACTTTTGCAAGCTGCGAACCAACAGCAGCGCCGCAAACAGCACTAACAACGAGAGTGCCACCTGTCCCGCGATCAGCCCCTTACCCCAGGCAAATCCCCTCTGCGGCTCGGCTGTCGATGGAATCGGGTCCTTCGAAGTTACCGACAGTTTCCCCTTCAAAGTCTGCAGGGCTGGAATCATCCCGAACACCAATCCGGTTAACAGGGACACAGCGATCGTGAAGGTGAACACTCGCCAATCGGGCGACAAGGCAACGATCGTGCCCGACTCAAACATGCCGACCAGCACTCGAACGCCCCAGATCGCGAGAAGCGCGCCGATCACGCCGCCCATGAGACCAAGCAAGCAGCTTTCGGTAAGCAGTTGCTGCACAAGACGGCGGCGGTTCGCGCCGATGGCAAGTCTGATTGTGATCTCCCGGCTGCGAGAAGACGCGCGCGCCAGCAGCAGGTTGGCAACGTTGACGCAAGCAATCAGTAGAACCAAAAACACTATTCCCATCAGCAGCAGTAATGGGACTTTGTAATTACCACGCAAATCCGAAACGCCGCCTGCTCCATCTGCCACCTTGATATGCGCATCGGCGACAGCCTTCCTATCGTCGGCAGACAACGCAGCCCCGTACTCACCCTTCAATGCCTGCTGGAAAACCACATTTACATTTGCTTCGGCTTGGGTCAGCGTCGTTCCAGTCTTCAGCCGGCCAATTAACGATAGCCAGGAAACATTCCCTGATTTGCGCCAATGGCGTCCCCGGACGATTTGCGGCTGCATGCTCAAAGGCACAAACAGGTTCATTCGTTCGCCAACTACATCCCCGTCGAATGCCGGCGGAGCTACGCCAATTACGGTGAACGGGAATCCATTTAGCCGGATATCCTTGTTAATGATCGAGGCAGAACCCGAGAACTTGTTCTGCCAGTATTCATAGGAGAGCACGACAACGGGATTGGCTCCCTCTGCGGTGTCATCGCCATCGCCAAAGAGTCGTCCCGCGGCCGGCTGTACGCCCAGTACGGTGAAATAATTTCCGCTCACCATGCGTCCCGTGATCTTCTGGTCGGGAAATTGGGAATTACCGGGATCTACCTCGATGTGATGGTCCGTCGCCCCAGCAGATAAACCGTTGAACACAGAATTGTGATCCCGTATCTCTCTATAAAGCGGATACGAGAAAACATCCGTGCGCGGTGTGCCATTCGAGCGGCTGCTGGCTCGCGTGGGGTCGCCGACGACCGCTAGTTGCTGCGGATCTTTCACCGGCAGCATCTTGAGTAGTATCCCATTCAGCACAGTGAAGACCGAGGTATTCGCCCCGTTGCCCAGCGCCAGCGTGAGGACGGCTACCAGGGTGAAGCCTGGATTTCTCCGAAACTGGCGAACTGCGTAGCGGACATCCTGAATCAGATCCATCTCGTTTCCTCACTCGTATCGAAGGGCAACCATCGGGTCCACACCGGCTGCGCGGCGCGCCGGAATATAGGCGGCCAGCAGACCGATAGCGCCCATGCCGCTGCAAACCAGGATCATCACTACGGGATCGCGGGGCCCTATTCCGTAGAGCATGCTGTTCAGAATCGAGGCTGATGCCAATGCCGACACGCTCCCAATCGCAATACCTGCGAGCAGCAGAATGGCGGCATCGCGCAGAATCATTCTCAGCACCAGTTCGCGCTGCGCCCCCAGTGCCATACGAACCCCGATCTCGCGTGTCCTCCGCGTGACGGCATGCGTCATGATCCCGTAGAGGCCCACGATAGTGAGCACGAGCGCCAATCCGGCAAACGTGCTGACCAGCACCATGGCGAAGCGAGGTTGGGCAAGCTGCAGCGCCATGAGTTCGTTCATGGTCCGGACCTTCGTGACCGGGATGTCCTTGTCCATTTCGGAGACGATGCGTTGCACGCTGGCTCCCAAGCTCGTTGGGTCAAGCGAGGTGCGCACGACTGTATACAAGCAGCACCAGGTATTCAGTTGCGACGAGGGCAGATACATCTGCGGATCCATTTCGCGGTCGGTCGCGTAAAGCTTCATGTTGCCCACCACGCCCACGATTTCGCGCCAGGGCGGTCCCCCCGGTGTGCCGTTGCCTGCGCCCGGTTTCAATCTCTTGCCCAAAGCTTGTTCACCAGGGAAGAACTTCTGCGCGAATGCCTGATTGACCATCATTACCGGCTGCGTGTTCATATCATCGCGATCGTTGAAATCGCGTCCTTGCAGAACCGGCATCCGCATGGCTGTGAAATATTCAGGCGTGATCGGCGTCAGGTGGGCGCTAGGTTGGTCACCTTCAGGCACCGGATGTTCTGGATTTTCAAAGCTGATAATGATCCCATCGTTCGTCATAGGGAGCACCATCACGCCAGCAGCAGACTGCACGCCGGGCAGCGAACGTACCTTTCCAAAATACGAACGATAGAACTGGGGACGAATATTTGTGTACTGTGCATCCGGCACTTCGAAATACATGGTCGTCAGATGGTCGGGGTCGAATCCCTCATCCGCATGAATCAGCCGGTTGAAGCTGCTGATAAGCAGTCCAGCCGCAGCCGTCAACAGCAGGCCAACTGCCACCTGTCCGACAATTAACGACGACCGCAGCCAGTCCCGGCCAAATACCTCTGTTCGTCCCCCTTCCTTCAATGTCGAGACGAGATTCGTCTGCGCTCCGGTGATTGCGGGAAGCATGCCAAACACGATCCCGGTGCAGATCGACAACGCAGTCGCGAAGACGAGCACACGAGTATCGACTCCGGCATCAGCCGCTCGCGGAACGCTGTCGCCAATAAGCGAGAGCAGCGCGGGCGTACTCACGAACGCGAGGGCACAGCCGGCGATTCCCCCGCAAATACTTAGGACCAGGCTCTCCGCCAGCAACTGACGCACGATCCTTGCTTTCCCTGCGCCTAACGCTGAGCGCAAAGCCATTTCGCGTTGCCGCTCACGGACCCGAGCCAGGAGCAGGTTGGCAATATTTCCGCAGGCAATCAGCAACACCAGAGCCACCGCGCCCAGGACTACTAGCAGAGCGGTTCTGGTCTCGCCAAGCATCGCTGCAATTTCCGACTCGACCCGGGCAGAATCATGCTTGGTATTGGTATTGGGATATTGCTTGAATAAATTGATAGCAATCGCCCGCAGATCCTGATCTGCTTCTGCGACGGTGATTCCAGGTTTCAGGCGTCCGAAAACATTCAGGAAATGGGAGCCCCGGTTTCGAACATTGGGATGAGCATCCAGCGGATCGTCATCGAGCGCCAGTGTAGTCCACACGGCATTGTTCGGACGGTTAACCGGGAACCTGAAAGATGGCGGCATGACCCCGATGATCGTAAAAAGGCTGCCGCTGAAACGGAGACTGCGTCCTACGACGTCTTTATCGGCGCCAAATTGTGACACCCAGAGCGAATGACTGATCAGAACAACCTTGGTTCCTTGCTTTTCCTCATCGGGAGTGAATCCACGTCCAAGCTCCGGGCGTACTCCAAGTGCCGCTAGCAAGTCCCACGAAGTGATCTCGCCATCCAGTTGGACGGGCCGATCGAGACCGGTGAGTACAAACAACGTATCGTGGTACGAAACCAGGTGTTCGAACGAGTGGTTCTGCGCTCGCCAGTCGAAGAAATCGGGATAAGAAGCGGCCGTGGGCTGCGGATTATGAGAATTGACGGATTCCGCCTCCACCAGCCGCTCTGGATGGTTGTAGGGCAGCGGACGTAGCATCACCGCATCTACGACGCTGAACACGGCCGTGTTCGCGCCAATGCCTAATGCGAGTGTAATTGTGGCGACCACGGCGAAGCCCATGTTCTTGCGTAACTGCCGCAGAGCATAGCGGACATCTTGAAATACAGTCTCCATAGTCCTCACTCGTACCGGAGCGCCTCCATGGGATCGACCCTCGCTGCGCGTCGCGCCGGCAAGTAGCCCGCAAGCAGCGAACTGGCAATCATCAACAGCAGCACTGATACGTACGTCGCCGTTTCGATCGGGCGCACTTCATACAGTTGGCTTCCAAGAAAGTGAGCCGTCAATGTTGCCCCCAATATTCCGAGGGAACTCCCGATGCCCGCGATCGCTGCCACACGACCGAGAATCTGACGAAGTACAGCGCCACGGCTCGCCCCTAACGCAACCCTCAACCCGATCTCACGGGTCCGCGCGGTCACAGTGCACGCCATTACCCCGTATGTGCCGAGCGCGGCAAGAAGCAGCGCCAGCCCGGCGAACAAGGCGAGTAAGAAGGTGTTGAAGCGAGGCTCGGAAAGCGAACGAAACACCAGTCCTTCCATGCTCCTTACGTCAAAAAGCGGCAGATCGGGATCCACGGCGGCGAGCGCGTGACGCGCTGCAGATGTAGTCCCCGCCTGATCTTCCGAATCAGTCCGGATCACGAGCGACATGGATTGCATGAGAAAAGGACTGGGCGCCTGAGCGTAGGGAATATACAGAGAATAGGCGGATTGGTCGCGTAAGTCGTACTGCTTGGTATCTCCCACCACGCCTACTACGGTGCACCAGGGGTCATTCGAAAACCCAAGCTTGAGACGACGGCCGATCGGATCCTGAGTGGGCCACAATCGCCGAGCCAGGCTTTTGCTGACCACCACAACGCGAGGTCCTGTCTGTGAATCGTGAGCACTGAATACCCTTCCCGAGAACATAGGAATTCCCAAGGCTCTGAAATAGTCTCCCCCCACCAGAATCTTGGCAGGAGTGAGGTCGGCGGGCGGGGCCGGTTGATTCTCGACAACGAAGTCGCCCCTGATCAGCATGTCGCCTAGCGGCAAGCCGAATACCGACCCTGCCGCCTTCACCCCAGGTATGGACTGGAGTCGTTCAATGGCTTGCTGTTCGAAAGCAATCATCTGAGCTGGAGTCTTGTACCGAGACTCCGGCAGTTCCACATTCATAATCAGCGTGCTTCGCGCATCAAATCCAGGATCGATCTCGATCATCTTCACGAAGCTGCGAAGTAACAGTCCGGCTCCCGTCAGCAGCACGAACGCAAGCGCAATTTCACTGACAACGAGAATCTCTCTCAGCTGGTTTTTCCCCACGAAATTGCTTTGCTTATTTCCCTGCTGCAACGAGCGGTTGGGCTGGGGACCCGACACTTGCATCACCGGCGCGAGTCCGAACAGAATCCCGGTCAGAACTGAAAGTCCGAACGTGAACAAAAGCACCGAACTATCGATCCCCGCTTGTTCAATCCGTGCTGTGGCAGTCGGAGAGGCAATGCTTCGCGGCAGAGCGGAGGCCGCAACGATAAGCAGGTTGTGGCCCGCATAAGCAAGGGCTACCCCAAACGCGCCTCCCAGAGCCGCGATCAAAGCGCTCTCGGTGAGCAGTTGGCGGACAATTCGGCCGCGGCTTGCCCCCAAAGCATTGCGGATGGCGATTTCCTGCCCCCTCGCGGCTGCCCGCGCAAGCAGCAAGTTCGCAACATTGGTACAACCGATTAACAAGAGAAGCCCGACGGCTCCGAGCAGGACCAGCATGGGAGAACGGAGTTCTGCGCCTACGACCTCCGCTAAGGGAGTAAGCGTGATGCGCACGCCCTTACCGACCGGTCGATGACGCTCTTGTTCGAGCTGGTGAAGGATAGCTGCCGCCTCATTGCGCGCGCTCTCCAGGGATACTCCCGGTTTCACCCGTGCAAGAAACTGCAAACTCGCATTCGAAGCATCGGCGGACAGAGAGACTGGAACCCAGAAATCTGCTTCGTTCGGAAACGTGAAGCCAGTTGGCATCACGCCGATAACTGTGAAGAACTGGCCATCCAGGGAAATCGAACGGCCCAGCACCGTCGAATCTGCCCCGAACCGGCTACTCCAGAGGTGATGACTCAGCAACACAAGCTTGTTCTTGCCCGCGATCTCTTCCTCCGGCAGGAAGATTCTGCCCTTGTCCGCATTCACTTCAAGCAGTGGAAAGAGGCTGGACGACACTTCCGCGCCGACCAACCGAACCGGATCACCCCCTCCGGTGAGATTGAAGGCGTGCCAGCGAAAAAAGGCAGTCTGCGCAAATACCGAAGTTCGTCGACGCCACTCGAGACTATCGGGGTCCGAAACCGCTGCGGGCCCGGAGTAGGCGCCAGGGCCAGAACCATTCATCCAAAGCGTCATGATCCCGGCGGCATTCCGGAATGGCAACGGATGCAGCACAGATGCGTCAACAATGCTGAAGATCGCGGTGTTCGCACCGATGCCGATAGCCAGCGTGATCACGGCAACGGCCGCAAAGGCGAGTGTGATGATCGCGACCATGGCGAACCCCGGACTTTTCCGCAGCTGCCGCACCCCGTAGCGAAAATCTTGGAACAGACTCTGCATAATTCCTCACTCGTAACGCAGTGCCTCGATGGGATTCACGCTGGCTGCTCTTCTTGCAGGCAGGTAACTCGCACTCATGGCCGAGATCGCGAGCACAATTGCGACGCCGGCCAGCGTTGCAACATCCCAACTCTGAACTCCGAACAGGAGCGCTCGCATCAGGGTTGCGGCTCCCACTGCGCACACAAGACCCACTACGATTCCCGCCGCTGCCAATCCACCCGCCTCTTTCATGATCAGTTGCAGGACCGATTCGCGCTGCGCACCCAGGGCCATCCGAACTCCAATTTCGCGCGTCCTCTGGCTGACGGAGTACGCGATCACGCCATACAGACCCACTACCCCTAACAGCAGCGCCAGAAACGCGAAGCCTCCGACCAGCCATGCCGCCGAACGGTGCAGGTACGCGCTCGGAGACTGGTTGATCCGGGCAGCCATCGACGTCGGATTCAGAGTGCCAATGCCCGGATCGACCTCACGAATGGTAGCCATCAGTGCCGGCAGCACCGATTGCTCGGATTGCGATGTGCGCGCAACCAGAGAAAAGTAAGTGTCCGTGGACTGGTTGAACGGGTGGTACATTGCGGGCCAAGTCTCTGTATCCAGTGAGCCGTCTTTGACGTCCTCCACTACGCCCACGATCTCGGCAATCGACTTCGGAGATAGTTGGTTATCCCCGATCCTCTTGCCGATGGGATCTTCCCCAGGCAGATACGTACTGGCCAATTTCTGATTGATCATGATCACCGGCGGCTTGGACGCATCGTCCGCCTCGGTGAAATAGCGGCCTCGAAAAAGCTTCGCATGCAGCGTGCTGAAGAATTCTGGACTCACGCTGCGCGAATTCACTTCATTGTGTTCCCCGTTGTACGGATGGCCTACGACCCTGATCCAGTTCGTGTTTCCGTTGAAGCTCACGGGCAACATGCTGCTGAGTCCTACAGACTGAATGCCCGGCAAACTGCCAGTACGCTGCAGGATCTGTCTCACCACGGGCACGATCTGTTCGTCTTTCGAATACTTCGCATCCGAAAGACTCAGCGTCACCGTTGCGAGGTGGTCCGCTTGGAACCCAACATCGACATGCAAGAGCCGGTAGAAGCTCTTACCGAGTAATCCCGCACCGAACAGAAGAACCACGGCTACCGCAAGTTCGACAACTACCAGGTTGGCGCCGAACCGGCGCCACAAAGTTCCCGCATAGCTGCGACCGCCCTCCGCCAGGCCTTCGCGCACCTTCGACAAAGGTAAGCGCATAATCGGTGCCAGTGAGAACAGGCTCGCCGCGAGCATCCCGACGAGCAGGGCAAAGAGAAAAACATGCAGGTTGATGCCAATGCCATCCAGATATGGCATGTTCGCCAGCAGGTCTTTCGAAATCAGGTGAAGCAGAATCCGCATGGCGCCGCTCGCAGCCATCAGCCCGAGAATTGTGCCCCCCGCCATTAACACAAATCCTTCCGTCACAAACTGACGGATGAGCCTGGGCCGTGAAGCTCCCAGCGCACCGCGCACTGCGATCTCGCGCTTGCGGCTCTCCGAACGGACCAGCAGCAGGCTCGACACATTCGCGCATGCGATAACCAGAAGCAGGCCAGCGCCACCAAGCAGCAGAAGAAGAATTGGACGCACGTCGGCGACCATGACTTTCGACAAAGGCTCTACGGAAGCGCCCTGGCCGAGATTGTCGACCGGATATTGCAGTTCAAGTTGCCGGGCGATGCCCGCCATCTCGGCTCGGGCCGCCTCGATCGAAGTGCCATCCTTCAGTCGCGCCACTCCGTACAGGTTGTGACATCCGCGCCGCTTCGCACACTGATCATCCTGGTGATAGGGGGCCCAAAGCTCCGAATCACCCGCGGGAGCGAATTGAAAGCTCTGCGGTAACACTCCGACGATGGTGTGCGCGACGTCGCTGAGCAGAATCGTCTGGCCGATCACATCCTTTCTGCCGCCATATCTCTTTTGCCATGAGGAGTAGGTCAAAATGACTGTTTTGGCGGCCGAGGGCTGATCCTCTCCGTCAAAAAAGTCGCGGCCCAGTGCGGGCGCAACTTGCAGCGTGCGGAAAAATCCCGCGCTCACTCGCATGCCTGTAATCGGCTCAGCTCCCGTGGCCGTCCGAAGCAGATAGCTGGCTCCATTGTTGTAGACCTCGAGCGAACTGAAAGAGTGATTCAGCTTCTTCCAGTCGAGGTAATCAAGGTACGAAAGATTGGCTCTGGGAAACATCGCGGCACTTTCCGTCACATCCACTAGCCGCGAAGAATCGGGATACGGCAAAGGCTTAAGGAGCGCCGCGTCCACGAAAGCGAAAATAGCCACACTCGCGCATACGCCCAGGCTCAAAACCACAATGGCTGTGGCGGAGAATACAGGACTCTTCCGCATTTGCCGGAATGCATAACGAACGTCGTGGATAAATGTTTGCATTTATTTCCTCACTCGTAGCGCAATGCCTTCATGGGATCGACTCTCGCTGCGCGATAAGCCGGAATCACGCTGGCCAGGAAAGCTACCAGCGCGAGCACCGCAGCGACCGCCAGGAACGTGAGCGGGTCGCTCGGTCGCACTTGATAAATTAGATTCGACATGACTCTTCCGAACGCCAGTGCCACCACTGCCCCGATCAGCACTCCAACCATTGCCAGCTTCATCCCTTCATAAACGATCATGCGCAGCACGTCGCCCAATCGCGCTCCTAATGCCATGCGGATTCCAATTTCATTGACGCGCCTTTTCACGCTGTACGACAGGACGCTGTAGATTCCAATCGCTGCCAGAATCAGCGCGAGTCCGGCAAACGTGCCCAGAAGCAACGTGCTGAAGCGTTGTTGCGACAGCGAACCTTTCACCACTTCTTGCATCGGCAGTACGTCCTGCAAGGGAACCTGGGCATCCACGTTGTGCACCGCATTCTCCACCAGCGAAGCGATACCCGCAGGATTGTTCGCCGTACGGACTACCAGCGTCATTCCGAAGGAACGCCATCCGCCGACGGGAGTCGGGGATAGTTGAGTAAAGGCTGTGTAGAGCGCCACCGCGGGACGCGTCTGGTCCAAGCCATCGAGTTTCACGTCGCCCACGATTCCGACAACTTCACGCGGCGGGCCGGGTGAAAATGTGAGCGACAGGCGCTTCCCGATCGCGTCCTCACCGGGCCAGAATTGCTGCGCCATTGACTGGCTGATGAGGACCGCTCCTGGTCTGCCGGCCACATCTGCGTCGCTGATGTCGCGCCCCCGAAGGATGGGGATACCGAGCGTCTTCAGATACCCCGGACTTACCAGCCTCACGTCAACTTCCGGTTGGTCCGCCATGGCGACGACCGGTCGCCCATCAACCTGAATAGGCTGGTGAGACCCTCCCATAAGCGGAATGTCGTCGACCAGTGCGGCCGACTGCACTGCCGGCAACGCCCTCACCTGCTGCAGCACTTGATCGAAAAACGTGATCTGTTCCGCCGGAGAGGGAAACCGCTTGGCTGAGACCGCAACATTGGCTGTCAGAACGCCTTTGGGATCGAATCCCGGATTCACATTATGAAGCCGTTGAAAGCTCCGGATCATCAATCCCGCGGCCATGAGAAGCACGAGCGAGAGCGCCACTTCGGCCACGACGAGCACACTTCTCGTGCTGTTGCCCGCAGTGTCCGTATCAGTGCGTCCCAGACCCTCTTTCAGTGTCTGGCTCACATTTTTCCTGGCCAGTCGGAGACCGGGCAGCAGTCCAGCCAACAAGCCCGTGATCAGCGATATGCCTGCGGTGAAGAGGAGCACCTTCGCATCAAGACCAACTTCGACGGAGGCAGGAACTTTATCCGCCAGAAACGCCATGATCAGGCGAACTCCCAATGGCGCGAAACCCAGCCCAAGTGCCCCGCCTACGAGAGACAGGAGCACCGATTCGGTCAGCACCTGCCGCAACACGCGACCTGAACTCGCACCCAGCGCCGTCCGAATAGCAATCTCTTTCTGCCGCCCGAACGCTCGCGCGAGAATCAGATTGGCAACGTTCACACAAGCAATGAGCAGAACACACGCTACCGCCCCCAATAACACCAGCATGGCCGGACGGACATCACTCACCAGGTCTTCGTGCAGCGGCACAACCACTGCCCCCCAGCCTTTATCGTCTGCGGGATAAAGTTGCGCCAGTCGGGTGGAAATCGTATTCATCTCCGCCTGCGCTCGCTGGATGTCCGTTCCCGGCTTCAGGCGCGCGACAACGATGTAGTGGTGTTCTGCCCGCACCGATCGTTCGGTATCGGTCCAAGCCATTGGAGTCCACATTTCCGCGTAGTCGGGCAGTCGGAACGACGGAGGCATGACGCCCGCCACGAGGAAATTGCGTCCGTCCATCGTGATGTCCCGGCCCACGATGTCGCGATTGGAACCGAAGTGTTCCTGCCAGAATCGATAGCTCAAAACTACGACATTCGATTTTCCGGGATCGTCCTCCTCGCGGAGCAGCGTGCGCCCGAACAAAGGCTGAACTCCAAGCACTTCGAAAAATTTGGATGACACCGCGGATGCGTTCACCTGTTGCGGTTTAGCCGTATTCGTCAGTGTGAAGCCACGATAGGAATAAATCGCCATCTGCTCGAAAACATGATTTTCGTTTTCCCAGTCCACATAGTTCGCTGGTGACACAGAAAACCGGTCAATTCCCGGAAAGCTTTGTGCAGGCGGAACATGCCAGACTCGGACCAGCCTGTTGGGATCCCGAAATCCAAGAGGCCGCAGCAATACACCATTCACCACACTGAAGATGGCGGTGTTTGCGCCAATTCCCAACGCAAGCGTAAGTACGGCGATAACGGCGAAGCCCGGACTTTTGAGCATCTGCCGCAGCGCGTAACGAAGATCCTGAAACACAGTTTCCATAAACTCCTCAACTAATTATTCGTAGCGCAATGCAATTGCCGGATCGACCTTGCTGGCACGTCGCGCCGGTACATAACAGGCGGTCAGCGCGATCAGCATGAAAAGCAGTGCAACGCCGGCGAAGGTCGTCGGGTCAGTGGCGCTGATCCCATACAGCAAACTGGACATGAGCCGCGTGAGTGCGAAGGCACCCACAATCCCCGCAAATATCCCTGCAACTGCAAGCTTTCCGCCACCACCCAAAATGAGTCTCAACACGTCCCAAGGCCGCGCGCCGAGAGCCATCCGCAGACCAATCTCAGGCGAGCGTTGCGCAACGATGTACGAAATCACTCCGTAAACACCCACGCTGGCCAGCACCAGTGCCAGTGACGCAAACACCAGCAGCAAGATCATCGAGAACTGCCGCCGAGCCAGGGACTGGGAAATCAGGGAGTCCATGGTTTGCTCGCCGAAGATCACTTGCTGGCTGCTCATTTCTCGGCTGATCTTCCGCACCGCGGCGTAAAGTCCTCCCGCGGCATCGTCCGCCCGAACCACAACCGCCGACCCAGACGGTGTCATAGCGATAAAGTCGTCCGGCATCTGATCGCAAGGGATATACAGCGCGGAGCGAAGAGATTGGGTTTCGTCATTGTCCAGTCCCCACTGCTTCACGTGTCCCACAACGCCGACAATCTCTGCGAGTTGGGGGAAGCGGTTGATCTGGATCCGTTTCCCAATCGGATCTTTACCCGGGAAGTATTTGTTTGCGAACACATCATCGATGACCACGACCGGCGGCGAGTTCTCATTGTCGTGCGCCGTGAAAAAACGTCCGCGCTGCAGAGGAATTCCCATCGCCTGCAGGTAGCCCGGTTCTACGATGTAATCAATCGCCCAGTTCATGTCATTGTCGTTCGCCGGCTTCGCTTGACCTTCCAGCAGAAACAGCTGTTCGTCATCTCCGCTGAAAGGAATTGCGCCCCACGTCTGGGAGACCGCATGAACACCGGGCAGGGAAGCGACTTTTGCGTCAAATTCGCGAAATGCCGCCCGAATCGCTTCGGGCTTGGCATTCATCATGGAAGGCGGAAGAGACAGCCCGAAGGTCAGGACATCGTGCGGGTTGAATCCAGGATCGACGCTCCACACTCGAATCAGGCTGCGTATCGATAAGCCCGCCCCGATAAGCAACATGACCGCCAATGCCATCTCCACTACTACGAAAGTAGCCTGTGCCTGATGACGCAGCCCGGTCGAGCCTCGGCCCTCCTTCAGCGCCTCGTTAAGATTGGGCTGTGAAATCTTCAATGCAGGGATCAACCCGAAAAATATGCCGCTGAGCATTGAAATAGCAGCCGTGAAGAGCAGTACGTGTAAATCCAGCCCAATATGTTCGGCTCGAGGGAGAGCCGCGGGCAAAGTACCGAGTGCCGCGCGCGTTCCCCAAGTCGCAAGCAGCAAACCCACAGTGCCCCCGGCCAGTGCCAGCAAAATGCTCTCGGTTAATAATTGACGAACTACTCTCGATCGAGTGGCGCCCAGCGTTGCCCGCACCGCCAGTTCCCGGGCGCGTCCCGAAGAGCGCGCCAGCAACAGGTTGCCAACATTCGCGCACGCAATCAGCAGCACAAATCCCACCGCCGCCAGCAGCACGGTGAGAATCGGGCGAACCGAACCCACCATCTGCTGCTTGAGCGGAACGATCTTGGCAGTGATTCCCTTATCGACATCCGGAAACGCTGTCCCCAGATTTCGCGTGACAGCTTCCATGTCTGCGCGCGCCTGCTCAAGACTGACTCCCGGCTTCAGGCGACCGATCCCATGAATCCCCAGCCCCGCTCCTCGCTTCAGCAGCAGAGGATTGCTCCATTGCCCAATCGGCACATATACGTCGCTGTCGCGGAATCCCGGAACGCTTAAACGAAAATTTGCAGGGATTACGCCGACAATCGTGTACACCTTCGAGTCGAGAGTAATGCTCTTCCCCAAAACGTCGCGCGCACCACTGAACTTCCGTTGCCACAGTCCTGCGCCAAGGAGCGCCACCGCTCTCGCCCCCACCTCATCTTCACCGGGAGAAAAACTACGGCCAATAACGGGATTCACTCCCAGTTGTGAAAAGAAATCCGACGTGACGAAGTTGCCGTTCACTTGCTCGGCTTCGCCAACTCCTGTCAGGCTGAAAGCATAGGTGCGGGCGACGGCCATGGATGAAAATGTGTGATTGTCTTTCTGCCAGTCGCGAAAATTTGCGTACGAAACCGAGCCGCCTTCAAAGTTCGGCTTGTTTTCGTGAAGTGTTACCAGTTCATCCGGTTTGAAAAAGGGCAGCGGGCTCAGCAGCACTCCATTAACCACGCTGAACATCACCGTATTCGCCCCAATGCCCAGAGCTAGCGTGAGCACAGCAATGGCCGCAAAGCCTCGGCTCTTGCGCATCTGCCGCAGTGCGTAGCGAACATCCTGAAATAAAGTTTCCATAACGCCTCACTCGTAACGCAATGCGACCATAGGGTCAACCTTCGCTGCGCGACGCGCCGGGATCCAGGCGCCGAACAGTGCGATTCCCAGAAGCAGAATTGCCGCCAGTGCTAGTGTTTCCGGATCATTCGGACGAATATCGAATAGAAGCGACCCGGTCCAGCGTGATACAAAGAGCGAAGTCAAAATTCCCGCTCCTGTGCCCATCACGATCCACAATGCGGTTTGCCACATCATTGCAGTAACTACGCGGCTGCGGCTCGCACCCAGAGCTATGCGAATGCCGATTTCCTGTGTGCGATGACTCACCAGCAAGGCAACCACGCCGTAGATACCGACCGCCGTCAAGAGCAACCCAACAGCGGCGAACAACGACAGCAGCGCGGCGTTAAAGCGTGGCCGCTCCGCCAATTTCGCTACATTCTGCTGCAGTGTATTCACATCAACGGGCACTGTCGGGTCCAGTGATGCGACCGCAGCACGCAATTCGTCGGCGACGGCTTGTGGCGCAAGTGCACTTCGGACCAGAATGCTGACACGCTGCGAGTCGGGATAGTTGAAGACAACATCGTTGTCCGTGTGACGGCGCACCATGTAGTACTCAGGTCCGACTTGCCCCCCGAGTCCCTGATTCTGCGTGTTGCTGCTAATGCCCACCACACTGAAGGGTGCGCTCAGAACATCCCTGTCAGCGCTGTACTGGACGGTCTTGCCCACAGCATCGCTATCCGGAAACAGTCGCTTCGCAAGCGCTTCGTTCAGCACAATCGAATGCGCGGAGGGAGAGCGGTCCGCTTCATTGAATGCACGGCCGCGTAGGATAGGAATTCCCAGCAGAGCGAAATAATCCGGTGTCACCGACCGCCACCCGATCACGCCGCCAATGCCCTGGTCAGGCGCGAGTTCGCTCGCTCCCTGCGCATGCAATGCTATGTAAGGCATGGTGCGCATCGGCGCGGCAGGAGGAAGCGAGTCGCTCAAGGCTGCTGAGCTAACCCCCGGGAGTTCCTTGACCTTGCCTTCTACTCCTTCGAAAAATGCGAGGCGCTGGGCCGCTTGAGAATACTTTTGCTGTCCGAGAGTAAATTCCGCTGTCACTACATTCGAAGTGTTGATCCCCAGCGGCTCCGATTGCAGGTTGATCAGGCTGCGCACAAAAAGCGATGCACTTGCTAGGAGCACAACTGCCATCCATACCTGCCCGACCAGCAGCAACTGCCGAACTCGCGCTCGCCGAAAACTGGCTTTCGCCACAACCCCTAAGAACTGAACGCTCGGTTTTTCCAGTGCAGGTGCAGTTCCGAAAAGTACTCCTGAAATGAGAGACGCCACCATCGCGACGGCTGCCACTCTGCCATCCACGGTCGAGTCCCCAAGATGCGGAATGCTCTCGGGAGCAAGTTTCACGAAAACATGGACAATCAGGTAAGCCAGGCTCAGGCCTGCGACACCGCCCGCAAGCGCAAGCATTACGCTCTCGGTGAACCGCTGCTGAAACAATCGAGCCCGCCCTGCGCCTAATGCTGAACGCACGGCCAGTTCTTGTCGCCTGCCCGCGCTGCGTGCTAGAACCAGGTTCGCGGCATTGGCGCATGCAATCATCAACACCGCTATCGAAGAGATCAGCAGAAGCCATGCAGCACGCCGCGAATCATGAATCTGCAGATCTCGAATCGTGCGTAGTTCCAGACGCAGCGTCTTGCGAAACGGCGGAGGCGCCGATTCCACAAAATCGCGAAATAACGGTTGTAACTGCGCGCGGGCTGAATCGAGAGTGCTTCCCGCCTTCATCCGCCCGAAGACGCGGACCACTGCTCCCATGACATGGCGCTGCACAATGCTTTCATCCAGAGCCTCGGGCACCAGCAGCGCCACATGCGCCAGGGTTGGAAACTCAAAACCCTGCGGCAGCACTCCTATGATTCGAGTCGGCCTGCCATCTACTGAAATTGTGCGGTCGAGCACTCCACGATCTGCGCCGAAGCGATCTTGCCAAAGCCCATAACTAAGCAAGGCAACTTTCGGAGAGTTGCGCCGGTCTTCTTCGGCCGTGAAATTCCGGCCCAGTACCGGGACAACTCCAAACGTCGGCAAAAAGGTTGAAGCTACCGAGCCACACGCAACGCGCACCGGGCGACTCTCGGTAAGATCGCAATCATTCACCCCAGTGGACGATGTGAATCCGGAAAATGCAGTCTGGTGTTCGCGCCAGGCCAGGTAATTTGCCGCAAACAGAAATTCGCCATCGATGATAGGAGCCACGACTCCCACGGATACGAGTTCGTTCTCACGCGGGTAAGGCAAACTGTGAAACAGCGTGCGATCCACCAGGCTGAACATCGCAGTAGTCGCCCCAATGCCGAGCGCCAGCGTAATTACTGCAACCGCCGTGAATCCTGGGCTCTTGCGCAGTTGCCGCAATGCGTAGCGAAGATCCTGCAACGGGCCGGTCATGGGAGAGACTCCTATTCGTAGCGCAGGGCGACTATGGGATTGACTCTCGCTGCACGGCCGGCCGGCAGCGATGCAGCAATCAGCGCGACCAGTACGATCAACAGTGTCGCCGCGATCAGCGATAGCGGATCGCTGCTCGAGATGCCGTACAACTGGCTGCGTACGGCCGATCCCAGCAGCAGCGATAATGGCAAGGCGACGGCAACCGCAATTCCGGCCAGCCACAAAACCTCGAAGAGTACAACCCGCACTACTGACGCGCGCGTTGCCCCCAAAGCCATGCGAATGCCAATTTCCGACGTTCTCTGCGCCGTGGAATACGCGAGCACACCGTACAGGCCGATCGCCGTCATCAACGCAGCTAACAGGCCGAAACTCTGCGCCAGAAATGCGATCACGCGCTCCGCGACCAAGGTCTCTTCGATTTGCTCTTGCATCGTGCGGAAATTGTCGAGCACCAGCTTGGAATCGAGCGCCTGCATCGCTCCGCGAATCGTCGATTCCGCTGTCTCCGGCAACTGTGCCGTTCGAATGTAATAGCTCATCGCCCCGGGATCTTTTTCCTGCAAGTAAGGAGTGAAGGTGGTGCGCTTGATCTCGCCGCGAACATTCTCGTGCTTTGCATCTTTGACTACTCCGACAATCTCAATGTCAGGTTTTACATCGCCAGAACCGCTGGTAAAGTAGTGTCCAATCGCGCGCTCTGGAGCACCGAAGAAGTGGCGCGCGAAACTCTCATTGACGACAGCTACCTTCTGGCTTCCTTCGCGATCCGCTTCGCTGAACTCACGCCCGGCAAGTAAAGGCACGCCCATGGCGGAGAAGTACCCCGGACTGACTCTGGGATGCTCCACATTCATGTCTTCATCATCGTGTGCCGCGTAACCAGCGATGGTGATGTTGTTGCTAATGCCCTCATTGGCCATCTCGGCGTCTGTTGTTGCCGCCACGGATCGCACTCCTGGTGTTGCCGACAGCGTCTGCAAGACGCGCGTATCCACCTCACGGTCTTCACTGCGTTGATGCCCCGCCAGCGAAGGATCGATGCGGAATGTCACCAGATGATCGGTGGGGAATCCTACGTTCAGCGTTTTGAGATTGCGCAGCGTGCGCATGAACAGGCCCGCGCCCACCAGCAACACAAGACTCAGGCCCACTTGAACTCCGACCGCAATGCGGCGGAAACGCAGCGGTCCTCCGGCAGTGATCACCTGCTGCTTTAACGCGGGCGCCAGATTTGGCCGCCAGAACTGCAACGCCGGGGCCAAGCTGAAGAGCAAACTCGCAGATACAGCCAGCGCAAAATTAAAAAGGAGGATTCTTCCATCGACATGCGATGAGAATGGCATGTCCGTTCTCTCGCCGCCCCACATCATGTTGATCAGCACCGCCGAAAAGCGAGGCGCAAGAAGGATTCCTAAAGCTCCCCCGCTCAAACCGAGCAGTAATCCCTCAACCAGAAGTTGTCGCACGATACGTGCGCGTCTCGCTCCCAATGCGTAACGCACCGACATCTCCCTGAGTCGCCCGGCCGCACGTACCAATAGCAGACTGCCGACATTCGCGCATGCCATCAGCGCAACCAGTGCGACCATCGCCATGATGATCAGCAGCGGAACGCGTACATCCTGGCGCAGCGCCGAAAATCCCTTTGCGCCATCCAATACAAACAGGTGAGACTTGGTTAAGAAGCTCTCGACGAATTTTTCCGAGTTATGCCCCCGCTGCTTGAGTTCCTCCGCGCGGATCGCGTACCACAGTGGACCCACTCCCGCCTCGGCCTGCTCCCGGCTGACCCCTGGTTTCAGGCGTCCAATGATGTTCAACCAGCTGGCTTTGCGCTCCTCGAGTTCATCTCCTCCCGGCATGACTTCCGCTTTCATCATCATGGGAGTGAAGAGGTCGGGCGTATCTCCCATAACAGCGCTGTGGAAGCCGCGTTGGGCCACGCCAACCACCGTGAACGGGTGACCGTTTACCAGGATCGCCTGGTTCAACAGGCCGCGATCTGCGCCAAATCGACGCTGCCAATAATCGAAGCTGAGCACCGCGACAGGGTTTGCGTGCGGAACGCTATCATCCGATTGCACCAGCAGTCGCCCTAGCTCAGGCTGCACGCCCAGAACATCAAAATAATTTCCGGAAACGACTTCTGTCGTCACCAACTCTGGTTGGTTGTGCCACTGCACGCCTGCCTCGGCGTTTACCGTGGCAATCAGCCCGCTGAAAACCGGGTTGCGATCGCGCAGATCGCGATACATCGGATACGAAAAGTAAAACTTATCGTCGGCACGCGCGCGCGTATGCCCGCTAAAACCGCCGGAGTATTTCAGAATGACCAGCCGCTCCGGCTCTTTCACCGGCAGCGAGCGCAATAATGCCTGGTCCAGCAATCCAAAGATCGCAGTATTTGCTCCGATGCCGAGCGCAAGCGTGATCACCGCGACCGCGGTGAAAGCCGGGCTCTTGCGCAACTGCCGCCACGCGTAACGAATGTCCTGCAACAGAGTATGCATAGAGTTCTGTCACTCGTATCGCAGCGCCACCATAGGATCGACTTTGGCGGCGCGCCGTGCGGGGATGTAGCTTGCCAATCCCGGCGCGATGATCATCACTGAGACCATTCCGAAAAAGACCAGCGGTTCTGTGGCGCTTGCTCCTGCCACGAACCGTTGAGCGCCATGGCTGCGAGAGCAAATCCCCCACTGTTGCGCAACTGCCGCCACCCGTAGCGCACGTCTTGGAGCAATCCGCTCATACGTGCACATCCGCCATCAACTTCTTCAGTTCTTCTTCCGCGACAACTTTACCGTCGAACAAATGGACTTCCCTCTGCGCGTGCTTGGCGAAGCGCGGGTCGTGAGTCACCATGCAGATCGTCGCCCCCTCGCGATGTAGGTTCTGCAACAGTTCCATGACCGCTTCGCCGTTGCGTGAATCGAGATTTCCGGTAGGCTCGTCTGCGAGCAGGATGGACGGTTTTCCAGCGAGTGCGCGTGCCACCGCCACGCGCTGCTGCTGACCGCCGGAAAGCTGCGAGGGATAATGCCGGACGCGATGCGCCATGCCCACGCGCTCCAACGCCTCCATCACGCGCGTCTTGCGTTCCGCCGAGGGCATCCGCTGTCGATACGTGAGAGGCAACTCTACGTTTTCATAAACCGTCAGGTCGCCAATCAGGTTGAAACTCTGAAAGATGAAGCCAATCTCCTGATTGCGAATGCGCGCCCGCTCCGCGAAATCCAGGTTTTCGACCGGTTTGTTGTTCAAAAAATATCGGCCTCCGGTCGGCGTGTCGAGCAGTCCGATGATCGACAGCAGCGTCGACTTTCCGCAGCCCGACGGCCCCGACATCGCGACATACTCGCCTTTATTCACGGTCAGGTGCACGCCAGACAGTGCGTGCGTTTCGATCTCATCGGTGTAGAACACCTTCGTCATTTCAGTGATTTGAATAAGCGCTTGGCCATCGCTTGACATGAAACGTTTGCCTCGATTTCTAAGGATTTGTGGTGCTCAGTCTTGCAGCCGAATACGGTCTGTGTTGTCCCAGCGCGACATGTCGGAAAGCACAACCGTGTCGCCCTCGTGCAGTCCATCCTGTATTTGGATGGAATTTACCGAAGCCCGCCCAACCTTCACCGGCACGCGAACTGCATCGTGTCCGTTCGGGTCGAGTCTGAAAAGTGAAATCGTGCTGTTCTCTTGTCCGAATGCCGGACGCCCAACATACAGAACGTTGTCCAGCTTTTCCAGGTCGATGGTGCCGTCAACGCTCAGGTTCGGGCTGGCGCCTCTCGGCAATTCGCCCGTTAGTTTGACGTCCACGGTGACTGTTCCGTTTTGCACGGCAGGATCAACCCGCATCACACTGCCCGTGATCAGGCCGTTGTGGGTATCGACCGACACTGATTCACCGATCTGGACGTCCCGCGCCTGCGTCTCGGCAACCTTCAACTCGGCCATCAGATGGTTCGGCTGGACGACCTTGGCCAGCATGGTTCCCGGAGCCACGTGCTCTCCCACGTGCAGTGGCATTTCGACGAGCACGCCATCAATTTTGGCGCGCACCTTCAGCGCATCAAGTTGTTGTTTTTTCAACTCGGCCAATGCGCGCATCTGGTCGACCTTGGCCTGCTGCTCGGCCATCTGCGCGTTAATCGCCTTCTGGTTGCTCGCCAGGCGCTGGTCTTCAAGATCATTGCGAATCGTGAGTTCGTCGGCCTTTCCCTTGGAATTCTTGTAGGCCATGCCGGAGATGACGCCGAGATCGTAGAGCGCCTTGTCCGTGTCCGACTGGAGTTTTGCCTGCGAGTAGTCAGCTTTGACGGTGGCCGCCCCGGCCTTCTGGTTCATGAGTTCGCTTTCCAGCTTCATGCGCTGACTCTGGTACTCGGCCTCCGCAGCCTTCCATTGCAAGTGCGCATCAACCGCGGCCTGCTCTACCTGCGAGTTGCTCATCTCCAACAGAACCGTGTCCGGCTTTACAACTGTGCCCGGCAACATGCGAATGCGCACGACGGTCGCCTCCGTCTCGGCAGGAATTTGCAGCACCGACTCCTGCGAAGGCACAAGCGTGCCAATGCCGCGCACTTGCCGCAGCATCGAGCCTCGTTTTACCGTATCCGTCCAAACCGTCCCACGCTCGACGCTAGGCGCAGCGGGCTTAAGGCGGTACACGAAAGCGCTGACCGCGATGACGACAACAATAATGACCGCCACCGTGATGATCTGTCGGCGGCGTTTCTTTTCTTTGAATTCTGGGCGGGCGATATCCATCGCTTAGAAGAAGGGCAACTGGTCGGCCAATCCGCAGCGCAGGCAAGTCATTGAAACAAAATGACCTCGGCTGCAGGGCAGGATGCTCCGCAGGATGGGGATGTTCGGCAGGGGATTTAGCTGTCCATTGCCGGACAGTCTGCGGAGCGGCAGAGGAACTCAGAGGATTCTGAGCGCCCGCGAAAATTGTTCTGTTAAAACGGCCCTGCCTGCGCCGCTCCTACGAGCGTTCCTGCAGCGACCTGTGCCCGGCCCTGTCGGCCAAACCAGCTCCAGCCATCTCGGGCGCGTGCCGTTGTCGATGGAGAAGAACGTGGATAAAGAACATTAGAATCAGCACACCGCCGAACGTACATACAATCGCTGCACCGGTTGGCAAATCGAGCTTGACGGAAAAGTACACTCCTAAGGCCGACACCAGAGTCCCCATCGTCCAACCGATTGCCAGGCGTCGCCCAATGTTGTCCGCAAACAGCATTGCCCCGACAGATGGGACGACCAGGTAGCAGAACACCAGCAACACTCCCGCGATGGCGACTGACGAGGTCACCACAAATCCGAACGAAGCGTAGAACAGGAAATCCCAAAATCGAATGTTCAACCCTTGCGCCTCGGCTTCTGCCGGGCGAGTTGAAATCAGCAGGAACTTCTTGCGGAAAATGTAGTGGAATACGCCAATCGCGCCATAGAGAATAGCCGTCTTCTCCACGTCATGCATGGAAACAGCCAGAATGTTTCCCACCAGCATGTCTTTCAGGTGTTCGGTTTCGCCGGTGGCCTTGCTCATTGCCAGGATGGCGGTGGCCGAAGCTACCGCATAAGCAATACCGATAAATGCTTCTTGTGGAATGTGCCCGCGCCGCGTTCGTGCGAAGGCGAAAATCGCCGCACCCACCAGCGTGAACGCCAAGCTGAGCCAATACGCTCCGCCCCCGTGCGGATCCATGCCAATCAAAATGGCTGTCGTCGCACCTAGCGCTGCAATTTGCGCCAACGCCAGATCAACGAAGATGACCCCGCGCTCCACCACGTGCACGCCGAGATAGGCGTGGATTCCGGTCAGGATCAGGCTGGCTAAAAATGGTGCCAGCAGAAATGCCAGGATTTCCATGGAACTCCTTACTTGCTTTCGTTGAAGGCTTTAGTCAGTAGACCAATATCGTAATCGAACAGCTCAAAATAATTCGTTACCTGCTTCTCGCCACCCACTGAGGGTAGATAAACGACCACCTGCCCGCCAGTGCCACGCGCGATCGACTGCGGAGTCTTCAGGTCAAAGTAGGGCTCCACCAGGATCACCTTGCAGTTCTCCCGCTTCATCTGCTGGATCAGTTCAATCGTATGACTCGGAGTCGGCGGGATACCCGGACGCGGTTCCACGTAGCCAATCACGTCCATCCCAAAATGTTTCGCGAAGTTAGGAAAGGAACGGTGATACGTAACCACCTTCCGGTTGCGGTAGGGCTGCATCTCCTGATCCCACTTCTGTTCGGCCGCTGAAAGGCGTTTGTCAAAGTCCTGGAACCGCTGCTGGAAGTAAGCGTTGTCGCCGGGATCCATCTCTCCCAACTTGGTTGAGATCCCGCGCGCGATGCGCCGTCCGTTATCCGGATCAAGCCAGTAATGCGGGTTGCCCAACGGATGCACGTCGCCCTCTGCCCGCGTCACCACGCCCTGCGGAATCTCAAGAATTTCCGCGAATTGCGACGCGTCCAGATACCCCGCTGCCCCGACCTGAATTCTCGGATTCCCGCTTTGTGTAATCAGCGGCGGCAGCCAGCCAATTTCCAACTGCAGTCCTACTACGATCAGCAGATCCGCTTGCCGCAGCTTCAGCAGAAAACTCGGCTTCGCTTCCACAAAATGCGGGTCCTGATATCCCTTAGCCAGCGCTTCCACGTTCACCTTGTCCCCACCCACTTCCTGGGTCAAGGCCGCCATATCCGTGGTCGCGGTCATGATGTTCAGTTTCTTGGCTTCGGCCCCGGTGGGCAGCACTGCCGCGCACAGCACGACAACAACAATCACCGTGAGCAGCCGCCGATCAGAAAGAACTTGCATTCACGTATCTCCTAGAAAGGGTGGGCCCCATGGGCGCCTAATGAGAACATGAACTGCATCAGCAGTTCGTGTGAATCGATGTTACCCGCATATCGCACAAAACGATACTGTCCGCGCACTTGGCTGAATTCGCTCGGCCAGTAGGTCAGCACGACAGAACCGCCTTGATCCGTCGCATTGCCCAGCCGGCTTCGGTCGGAATGATCGTAACGTCCACCCAGAAACCATCTGCGGCCCAACTGGTAATCCCCGGATGTATAGAAGCCGAAGGATCGCTGTTCGAATGGGAACTGCTGTCGCTGGCTCCAGATGAACTCCCCACGGCCGATAAAAGAATGATAGATCGCGCGCCGCAGCGGCTTCCAGCGTACGGTGGCATCAATCCCGTACAACTGGGTCAGGAAGTTGTCGCCCGCGTCATTGTGTCCCCGCGCGTAGGAAAGTCCCAAATCCAGGTTCGTAGACTCAGTCAGATCCTTATACCCCCGCAGATGAGCCACTGTGCTGACATCACTCTTGTTGGATGCCTTGAAAACATCATCAGAGTCGCCACGAAAAAGCTGGCCTGTGGCCTCCAGGAAAATCCCCTTGGGCGCCGGCAAAATGCGCTGGATCGACAACCCTGCATCGTCTATGCCATCTTCTCCGCCCACCAAATTATTGGTCACCAGGGGCCGATCCACCCACGGCAGCACGTGATTGTGCATCGTATTCACTTTCCCGAACGCCGACCGCATTTTGCCCACACGCGCCACGAAACTCCCAGGCAGCGCTGTTAACGTGATATATCCCTCCTCCAGTCCTACCCCCTCTTCTCCAAAGGTGAGAAAGAAATCCCCCCGCGCATACGGATCAATGATGGCTTGCACGCCCAATTCAGACTCGTGCATTTGCAGGGCAGGAATGGGATACACCGGATCATGACCAGCCGCTCCAATAAAATCGCCGATCATGCTGATATCCGGGTTCAATACCTTCGCCGCGCTAGCCCCGGCACCTCCCAGGCTGGGCTGCGGACCGCTTGCAGGTGTGGCGATCGCGGAGGTAGGCGCAGGCGTCGGAGCTACCGGCTGCTGTTGCGCTGCGGCAGCGGACTGCGCCCCCGCTTCCGACGTTGCGGCCGGCTGCCCTGACGGCGCTGCTGCGGGTACAGCTTGGCTCTTCAACAATCGCACTTGCCCCTCAAGCGCGATCACCCGGTCTTCCAACTCCCGCATCCTCTGCATCAACGCGGCATTGTCAGCATTACCACCGGGCGCATTCGTTGCCTGTGCATCCGCAAAGAGAGGCCAAAAGACAAAAAGGGGAAGAATAACCAGCAGGGAACCTCGCATTCGTGCTCTCCTCAAACGAATATTCACAATGGTACTGCGACCGGCGTGAGCGCCAGATGGATCCGGTGTTCACGCAGCCTGATTGGAGTGAATGAATAAAAACCCGAGGCGAATGTCCGAATAGGTTCTCGCGCCCTAAGCTCAGTGATCAATTATGGCATCTGCGCGACACAGGACAACAAATGAGCATACTTTCAAGCAACAAGCGCAATGGATCGCGACGCATGCTCAAGATTCGGAGCTTGAGCCAGGTTGGCCGTCGCAACCGGGATCACGCGATTAACTCAATCTGCTCTCGTGATAGTCCTGCCAACACTCATGTCGCTGTACTAACCCGATAGAGCACAATTTGTTGCGCGGGGTTGCCCGGCGTCGACGAGTCATAGCCAGAAAGTCAAAACCGTGCCTCCGTTTCAACGGGCTCCACACAAATTGGGTAACATAGATGCGTCCACTGGGAGATCACTATGCATAGACGCGAAGTCCTGCGGCTTCTCGCCACCGGCGCCGCCTTGCAACTGGCGCCTGGCAAGTGGTTCGCCTTTGCGCGTGGAGCGCGCGGCCTGATCGCCAATCGCGAATCTCTCCGGACCCTGGATCCGCATCAGGATGCAACCGTAAAGGCACTCGCGGATATGATCATTCCCCGCACCGATACTCCCAGCGCAAGCGATGCCGGCGTCAGCGACTTCATTGATCTCATCCTCACCGAATGGTACGAAGCAAGCGAACGCACTTATTTCGTGAACGGCCTTGCAGCTGTCGATTCCCGTACGAAAACATTATTCAGCAAGAATTTCGTCGACTGTTCTCCCGACCAGAAATCGGAAATCATGGTTGAACTCGGCGCAAAGATGCTGGCGGACGCACCGCCCGTGGGACGGCACTGGGCGTCTGATGCTCCTTCCCCTCCAACGAATTTTTACTCCGGCTTCCGCCGCCTGACCCTTACCGCCTATTACACCTCTGAGGCAGGCGCCACGAAAGAACTCCATTTCGAAGTCATCCCCGACCAATATCAGGGCTGCAATATCACCTCCGAGACGAAGGAGAGTCCCAAGCAACCGTGAGCGAGCAAACTACTTACGACGCCATCGTTGTCGGCTCCGGAATTACAGGAGGTTGGGCCGCCAAGGAGTTGACCGAGAAAGGCCTCAGAACGCTTGTACTCGAAGGCGGCCGCCCCATTGTCCCCGAGGAAGATTACGTTGAGCACGTTCCCGTTTGGGAGATGAAATTCCGTGGCATGAGCGACCGCCGCCATCGGCGCGAGGATCAACCCATCCAGGGCACCTGCTACGCCTGCGACGAATGGTCATCGAAATTTTTCGTCAGCGATAAAGAACATCCCTACACCACCGATCCCGGCAAGCCCTTCCGCTGGATTCGTGGACGCCAGGTCGGCGGCCGTTCCATTACGTGGGGACGCCAAAGCTATCGCTGGAGCGACCTCGACTTCGAAGCCAATCTCCGCGACGGAATTGCTATCGACTGGCCCATCCGCTACGCCGACCTCGCTCCCTGGTACGACTATGTCGAGGAATTCGCCGGAATCTCCGGCGAAGCGCTCGGACTACCGCAGCTGCCCGACAGCAAGTTTCTTCCGCCGATGGAACTGAATTGCGCCGAGCAGTTCGTCCGCGATGAACTGGCCAAACATTTTGGCGGCGAGCGCGTGCTCACAATCGGCCGCTCCGCCATTCTCACCCAGGCTCACAAAGGGCGTGCCGCCTGCCACTACTGCGGTCCCTGCGAGCGTGGATGCATCACCCGCTCCTACTTCAATAGCGTGAATGCCACGCTCCCCGCCGCAGAAAAAACCGGACGCATGACCCTGCGAACCTTCAGCATCGTTCACAGTCTCATCTTCGATTCCAAAACTCGAAAAGCCACTGGCGTTCGCGTGATTGACGCCCAAACTCGCAAGGCCCTCGAGTTCCGGGCCAAAGTTGTATTTCTCTGCGCCTCCACCTTGGAATCCGTTCGCATTCTTTTGAATTCATCCACCACCGAATTTCCCAACGGCCTCGCGAACTCCAGCGGCGAACTGGGGCACAACCTCATGGATCACGTGAAGACGGGCGGTGCTGACGGCACTCTCCCCGGCATGGAAGATCGTCATATCATCGGCCGACGTCCCAACGGAATCTACATTCCGCGTTTTCGCAACGTGAAGACAAAGCAGCGTGAGTTCCTGCGCGGTTATGGATTTCAAGGGCAGGGCTTTCGCGAGGGATGGGCCCGCGGAATCGGACAGGTCGGCTTCGGACCCGAATTCAAAAAATCGCTCAGCCGTCCCGGACCATGGCAATTTTCCTTCTATGGATACGGCGAGTGTCTGCCCAACCACAATAACTTCGTCGAACTCGATAAGGAAAAACGCGACGCCTGGGGGATTCCGGTGCTTAAGATCCATTCTTCCTGGGGAGAAAATGAACTGGCGCTTCGTCGCGATATGGCGATCACTGCCGCCGAAATGCTCGCGGCCGTCGGTGCTCGCGACATTCAGCCCTATGCTCACAACGAGCCGCCCGGCTTCGCAATTCATGAAATGGGCACTGCACGCATGGGCCGCGATCCAAAAACCTCGGTGCTCAATGCCTTCAACCAGTCGCACGATATCAGGAATCTCTTCATCACCGACGGTGGAGCTATGACCTCTTCCGCATGCGTAAATCCTTCGCTCACCTACATGGCCCTGACGGCCCGCGCCTGTGACTATGCTGTCCAACAACTGAAACGAGGAGAGCTGTAATGACCACTCGCCGAGAATTCCTGACCCTGTCTTCCGCCGCGCTCGCCACCGCAGCATTCTCTCCGTTGCTGACGGCCAAGAGTCCCGCCAGCCGCATCCCCATCGCATTTTCCACTCTGGGGTGCCCAGCCTGGGACTGGAAGAAGATCCTTGAATTTGCCCAGCAGCACGGATTCTCTGCCGTTGAGTTGCGCGGACTGCAGGGCAACATGGACCTGCCCTCCAATCCCATCTTCGCGCCTGACCGTATTGCGCAGACAAAAAGTGAAATCAAAGCAGCCAAGCTGAAGATAGCCTCCGTCAGCAGTTCCGCGAATTTGTACTGGGAAGATCCCGAAAAACGCGCGAAGGATCTGGCGGATGCGCGGCGATTCATCGATCTGGCCGCAACATTGGGAGCGCCCAACGTGCGTGTCTTCGGCGGTAAAGCGCCGGACGATAAAGCTCCCGCTCCCGACGAAGCAACCAAGAAACGGGTTGCCGCTGGATTACGTGAGCTCGGCGAGTATGCCGGACCTCGCAATGTGACCGTCATCCTGGAATCTCACGATCACTTCACGTCGTCCGCGACGCTGAAAGATGTCATGCACGCCGCCAATTCGCCCCATGCGGCCCTCCTCTGGGACGCGCATCACACGTTCGCTACCGCCAACGAAGATCCGGAATACACAGTCAAACAACTCGGCCAATGGATTCGTCACACCCATCTCAAAGACTCAGTAGGCACAGGCGAAGATCGCAAATACGTCCTCACCGGCCGGGGCACAGTTCCCATAGAGCGCCAGATCAAAGCCCTGCAAGGAATCGGCTACAAAGGCTTCTATTGTTTCGAATGGGAAAAAGTCTGGCATCCGGATCTGCAAGATCCAGAAATCGCCATAGCCGACTACGCCAAAGTAGTGGGCCAATGCCTCGGCAATGCCAAAACCTGCGGTGTCTAAGCTGTAGACAGCTGCTTATGCTGATGTAGGGACAGCCGCCCCCGGCTGTCCGGCCGGGCGAAGCGCAGCAGCCTGCGGCCGCTCATCGGAAAATGTTTCCGTCTTTCCATCCCAATAAATCCGCTTGCCTGACCAATAAGCTTCCGCCGCCATCATGCAAGCCACCGAATGCGCGAACCCGTCATGCACGGTCGCATGCGGCTGCGTCCGCGAACGCATGCACTCAAACCAATTCCCCATGTGCTCGAGCGTTAAATCATCAATGCCCATTGGAGGCAGGCCCTTTTCCCCAGGCAGCAACAGGTATTTCGATTCTCTCTTTTTGTCCACGTCCGCGTCGTCTTCGTGTGTCCCCTTTTCCTCCACGACCTGATATCGCGGACTCCCCTCCCCCCAATATTGAAGAGGGTGGCCTTTTTCCCCATATAGCGCGTAAAGCTCGGCGCGTCATTTCCGAAGCTCGTCGAATAGCTCACAAGAAATCCCTTGGGATACTCAAGCAGCGTCTGGAATGTATCAGCGTTCTCGCGGCCGTCATGCCACGCGTAAACTCCTCCATGCGATATCACCGAAGTTGGAAAATGATCGTCCGTCATCCAATGCACCATGTCGATCGCATGGCTCATCCACTGATCCGGAATGCCGCTGGAAAATTCCTTGTATAGCCGGAATTCGAAATACCGCTGGGGATCAAACGGCCGTGCTGGCTTGTTTATCAGCCAGGCGTTCCAATCCGTATCCTGCTCGCGTATCTGTTTCACCTCGGGACGTCCGCGCCACCGCGGCCCGTGATAATTCCACTCGATCTCAATCTTTGAAATGTCACCAAGCGCGCCGCTGCGCACGACCTTGTATGCCTCTGTCGGATAAGGTTCACTGCGATGTTGTGTGCCTACCTGAACGATCCTGTTGCCTTGCAGCACCGCATCGCGCCCGGCTTTCACCTCGGAAAGAACATTCCCCATGGGCTTTTCCACGTAAGCGTCCTTGCCTGCCTCCGCTACCATCTTCAGAATCGGTGAATGCGAGTGTTCCGGACTCGAGATCAGAACTGCATCGATGTCTTTCATCTCCAGCAATTCCTGCGCATGTTGAACGCCTCTGGGTGGCCGCCCATAATATCCACTGTTGGTCGCGACGGCTTTCTCTCGGTTCACCCTCCACAAATCGCACACCGCGCTCATCTCGACGTTGTGGCTGGATTTGAGCTTCGACGCGATCATATCCAGTTCACTGCCGCGGTTTCCGATCCCAATATGCCCCAATGAGATCCGATCATTAGCTCCAATGATCCGCGAGTAAGACAATGCGCTTCCCGACACGGTCATGCTTCCCGCGATAGCGGCCGCAGACCTCCCGATAAAATCGCGACGATTCATCCCAATCGAGTCACTCATGTGCGCTCCCAAAGAAATTGAATGTAGAGACAGCCGCCCTAGGCTGTCCGGGCGTTACGGAAATCCAAAATCTGAAATCGGAAACCACTCTCAACTTGCCTTCAAGCCGTTCGGCACCAGCGGCAACGCTCGCAACCGCGTTGCGGTCGCGTCGTAAATGGCATTGGCGATCGCCGGCGCCAGACCGATCATCGGACACTCGCCCGCTCCGACCGAGGGAATATCTTTGCGATCCAGCAGCACAGTCTCGATCACAGGAAGATCACTGAACCGCGGCACACGATACTGGGAAAGCCTGCCATTGAGAATTTTTCCGTTCTCAAACTGGATAGCCTCAAACAAAGCCCCTCCCAGCCCCTGCACGTTCGATCCTTCAATCTGATTCCGCAACCCATCCGGATTTACAATCGCGCCGCACTCGAAAGCCGAGACCACGCGAGCTACCTTCACGTCGCCGGATTTTCGATCCACATGAACTTCCGCGAAGGTGGCGATATTTCCCAACTTCTCGTATCCCCCGCCCATGCCGAAGCCCTGTCCGGCGCTCTTGCTCTTGCCCCATCCAAACTGTTTCGCGGCCGCCTCGAACACGGCGCGCAGACGTTCGTTCTTCAGGTTTTTCAGGCGAAACTCCAGCGGATTCATCTTCACCGTATGCGCCAATTCGTCCATGTGCGACTCGCGCGCAAAATGATTGGCCGTGGACGCGAGCGCCCGATACGAACCCTGCCGTAGCGGAGACTTCACCTCATGGAAGACGATACGCTGGTTCGGAACTTCATAGTACGTCCGAATCCCCGCCGATCCGGAGTTGTAGTTGTGAAACTCCCATGCAGTGATGGTCCCGTCGCTCCGCACGCCGCTCATCACATCAATCACGCCCGCCGGACGGAAGTAAGCCCAGGTAAATTCTTCTTCTCGCGTCCACACTACTTTCACCGGACGCTTCGCCGCCCGCGCCAGGCGCGCCGCCTCAATTGCAGTTTCGCCCGTATGCTTGCCGCCGTATCCCGAACCCATGTCCGGCATTAAGACGCGAACCTGGTCTTCGGAAATATGAAATGCTTCGGCCAGTTGCCCGCGAACACCAAACGGCCGCTGCGTTCCGGTCCACACCGTAAGCTGATCGCCATCCCACTTCGCAACCGCCGCCCGCGGCTCCAGCGGAACATGCGCGATGTATTGCACCGTGTACGTCTGTTGCAAACGATGATCCGCAGACTTCATCGCGTCATCGATCGAACCAGTGTCGAACCGGTCGCCGTCTCCCGGTCGGATCTTTGCCCTCGACCGTGTTCTTCCGCAGGTAGTCGAACAATTCTTTATTCGAAGGCTGCGGATCGGCTTTCCACTCCGCGTGAATGGAGGCCGCAGCTGCCGCGGCAAGCTCTGAACTCGCAGCCGCAACACCGATAAGGTTCCCGTCATGCACCACGGTAACGCCCATCTGCTCCGCTTTCTTCGTGTCCACCGAGACCAGCGTCGCTTCAAACGCGCTCGGACGCACCAATTTCCCGTAAAGCATGTCCGGCAGTTTCTGATCCGAAGGATACCGATGCCGCCCGGTCACAAAATCAACTCCGTCCAGCTTCGGCACGGAACGTCCCGCCACTTTCCAATCCGTCGCTGGAACCAGCGGGTCCTCCGCCGGAAGCGCTTGCGTCAATTGCTGCCCCTTCAACAGTGCTGCATATTCAATGGACCGATTCCCCGCCTGATCTCTGACCTTGCCATCCACCGCAATCAACTGATGAGGATTCGCGCTCCACTGGCTCGCCGCCAATCCGATCAACACATCCTTTGCGGCAGATGCTACCTTTCTTAATTGCAGATTCATCGTCGGAGTCGTCCGGCTCCCGAATGTTCCCATGTCAAACGGCGTGAGCTGCGTATCCCCCATCACCATCTCGATATTTCCAATGGGCACATGCAGTTCTTCCGCAACCGCCTGGCTCAAAGACGTTCGGATGTTTTGCCCAATTTCAACCTTCCCTGTGTAGACGGTAATTTTTCCGTTTTCACCAATGTGAAGCCAGGCGTCAATGTCCTTGGGAAGGGATTCGCCGCGCCGCTGCCGTCCGCCACCGGATTCTTGTGCGGCCACGCCTGCCTTCAGAACGGAGAACACTACCAGCCCAGCGCCCAGAAACTTGAAGAAATCCCGCCGGTCCAGTTCAAACCGATAGGGCGCCGCCGCCCGCAATTCATAGCGCTCGGGCTCGACCGAAATATCTGCGCGAAGTTTCCCGCTCATCGGCTCGCTCCTTTCGCAACTGCGGAAGCGCTCCCTGCTTTGGCAGCTTTCTGAATGGCGCTGACAATCCGCGGATACGTCCCACAGCGGCAAACGTTCCCATCCATGAAATCGATGATCTGGCTCTCGGAAGGCGAAGGGTTCTTCTTCAGCAAAGCCACTGCCGACATAATCATCCCCGACGTGCAGTACCCGCACTGCAGCGCCCCCACCTCGAGAAACGCCTCTTGCACCGCGTGCAGTTGATCGCCCTGAGCGAGCCCTTCAATGGTCGTGATCTGCTTCTGCCCTACGCTCGCCACGCGAGTTACGCAGGAACGTTGCGCCTTTCCTTCGATCAGCACTGTACAGGCGCCGCACTGCCCCTCGCCGCACCCGTACTTGCTCCCCGTCAGGTCGAGATGCTCTCGCAGCACAGTAAGCAGACTAGTCTGTGGATCGACGTCTACTGCATAAGATTTCTGATTAATCGCCAGCCGAATCGTAGCCATTCCGAACTCCAGAAGAGGGAACTGCGCTGCAGGTATTCCTGAGATTTGCCTTATGAAAATGATATACCCGCACGTTAACGAAATACGAGCCGAGTACTCATTGTCATGCCGAGAGCAGTCGAGGGACCTCGCGTTTTGCCTGTGGCCGCAAGGCGCTTCAGTCGTTGATCGCCTGGTAGGCCAATTGATGCACCTGCCGGTCCAGCGTCAAGTCGCCAGTGGGATGTAGCTGTCCCATAAAGACGACAATCATCTGCTCTTTAGGATCAATCGAGAACGCGGTATAAAAGAATCCACCCCAACTGTATGCACCCGGTGTTCCCAACTCGGACAAAGGAATCTTGATCCCTTCAATCCCAAACCCCAGCCCGAATCCCTGGTCCGGCCCAATCTTTCCCAACTGATCGTGCGTCATCAACTCGATCGACTTTCGGCTAAGCAGCCGTGTGTTCCCAACCTTCCCGTCATCCAGCATCATCTGGCAGAACCGCGCATAGTCCATCGCCGTAGAGACCAATCCAGCTCCGCCGGAAAAAAGTTTCTTCGGTCCACGAGTTGGATAATCCGCGGAGTACACAAACGATCCCTCACGAATCGGAGTTATCCGGAAAGCGGTTCAGCCCTTTGTCCGCGTAATACGTGTAAGCGGTCGCCAGCCGCGCGACCTTGTTCTCAGGCGGAAAGAAATACGTATCCTTCATCCCCACCGGCTCAAAAATCCGCGTTCGGAAGAATTCATCCAGAGGTTTCCCCGAAACAACTTCCACCAGCCGCCCCAGCACATCCACGCCAAGACTGTATTCGAACCGGTCGCCCGGACTGAACAACAGCGGCAGACCTGCCAGACTCTTTACGTTATCTCCGATTGTGCCGTCATACTGCATCAGTCCGCTCGCGACGTTTGCCTTCTCGTACATCGGCCCCAGATCTTCGTTCCAGTTGTAGGTAAGCCCGGACGTATGCCGCAGCAAATCCCGAATCGTGATTTCTTTGGTCGCCGGAATCGTGTACGGCTCGCCCTGCGGCGGCTTCATCAAAACCTTCGGATTCTTGAACTCGGGCAGGTACTTCGACACGGGATCGTCCAACAAAAACTTGCCCTCTTCGTACAGCATCATCACCGCCACGCTGGTGATCGGCTTGGTCATCGAGCAGATACGGAACATGGCATCGGTCGGCATCGCCTTGCCCGCCTCGCGATCGGCCATACCCTGCGCCTTGAACCATGCCACCTTCCCACGCCTAATAACCAGGGTTACGGCGCCCGCAATCCGTTTGTCCTCGATCTCATGCTGCACCACGCCGCTGATGCGCTCCAGTCGTTCCGAAGACAATCCCACCGATTCCGGCTTGGCGGTCGGCAGTTCCTGGGCTAGAGCAACGATGCTGAAAAGGAAAAAGCCGAGCAAAACCGTAATCCGGTTCTGCCCGGCGAAAGTTCTCAAGCGCATGCTTGCCTCCATGGGTTACGACTTGATGGTCTTCGATGCCGCGTCCCACGTGACCGGCTTCTTGCGGAAGTACGACTCATTCGCCATGTGGCACGCGACCGCCGCATTGTTCCCGAACACCGCATTCTCCGTGACGTCCTTTCGCGACTTCACTGCCTGGAAGAAAACATTCAGGTGCGGTTTCATATCGTCCCAGTCATGCCCCTTGTAGAGTGTGTCCTCGTACGTCGGTTCCTTACCTAGTTGAGGATCATGCTCAGCATGCCATTCCTTGAAGTATTGATCCCGTAGTTTCGCTGGGAAACTGTTAGCGTAATAGCTGGGCGCGAGATCGATGCCCGGTTGGAATGAATGCCGCAGTTCGAATTCCCCTGCGTCTAGAATCCCCTTCGGTCCCATAAACCGCGCCAGTTCTGGCGTTTCGCAGCCCAGGTCCAGCCGCACATACACTGGAATCCCGTGATAATCGAACAGCACGGTATGGAAGTCCGGCATATCGCGCCCATCTTTAAAGCGGAAAATTCCGCCCGTCGCCGTTGCCGAGCGTGGAATCTCGTTCCATCCCAAAGTGACAAGCATCCCGCTCAGCAGGTGCACCATCAGATCGCCCGCAACGCCCGTTCCATATGCCTTCCAGCAGCGCCAGCGCGCAAAATGCTCGGGGTTGAACGGAACCTTCGGTGCATCGTTCAGCCAGGTATCCCAATCCAGGGTTTGCGGCGACAGATCCGGAGGCGGCGGATACTGCCATGCTCCCGTCGGATCATTGCGCCCCAACGTGAGCTCCACCATCTCCACATCTCCAATCGTGCCCTTCTGATAAAGATCGCGCGCCGTCTCGCACAGCACCGAACTCACGCGTTGCGATCCGATCTGCACGATTCTGTTGTTCTTGTGCGAGGCCTCCACCATCGCCATTCCATCTGCGACGTTATGCGACATCGGCTTCTCACAATAAATGTCTTTGCCCGCATTGCAGGCATCCACGACCACGCGACGGTGCCAGTGATCCGGTACCGCCGCCACAATGCAGTCGACGTCCTTGCGATCGAGCAGGTCTTTATATTGCCGCGAGGTCGGCAGGCTTGTGTTGCCGGTAATTTCTTTGGCAAGAGTATGCCGTCCGTCATACAGATCGGCGGCCCCCACGCATTCGACCCCAGGAATCGTAATTGCCATTCCCAGCAGCCCCGAGCCCTGCATCCCAATCCCGACCATCCCAAACCGAACTCGATCGCTCGGTGCCACCGCTCGCGGAAATGCCTTTGCTTCCAGCATGATCGTCTTCGAAACCGCGATTCCGCCCGCCGCGGCCGCACTGCCTTTCAAGAACGCACGTCGCGAAAAATTGCGCTTCATTCCTATCCCTCCGGTTGAAATAACTGCGACCTGCTCTTGCCCGCTTACTTTTTCAAAGGTTTAATCGCCACTTCTTTAAAGAACACGATGTCGTTGTCGCTGTGATTCTGCACTCCGAACCATCCCAGATTCGGCCGTGTCCCGTGCTGCGGCTCAAAATCAAACTTCCGCTCCGGCACCGGATCGCCCTCTTTGAAATCCGTCACTTTCTGCCCGTTAACCGTCACAATCGTTCGCGGTCCATCCAGAGTGATCTCCATCGTGTTCCACTCCGGACCCGCCTTCCACGCGTTCTTCACCAGCGGCTTGGTCAACGAGTAAATCATTCCGGTCTCGTGATATTCATCTTCATTCGACTTCTCGGGATGATTGTCGATCTGCACCTCATATCCGTAGTGCACCGGCATCCACTCTTCCCTCGGCTCGACAGGGATGCGGATGAACACGCCCGAGTTATCGTTCTCATCGCGCATCTTGAACACCACGTGAATCATGCAGTTACCGATCTTGCCGCCCGTCCAGTACAGAAGCCCCATCCCGCCATGCGTGCGAATCAATCCGTCTTCGACGGTGTCGCCGCCGGGCCCGACATGTTTCCAACCATTCAAATCCTTGCCGTTGAAAAGTTGCCGCCACTGATTCGGATCGCCCTTACACGCATTCTGATTTTCATCAGCCGCAAACGCGACCGTTATTAAACCTGCAAGCAGAAAAGTACCTACAGTAAATCGTTTCAGCATTGGGAATCTCCTGGAAGGTCCTGCGTGGGTCTCATAGGACAGACCAATCTACTCGCACCCGCGTCCGGAATCAAATGCACGCTGCGGACGATTCCCGATTCGGTTCTTTGCCTCGTCCCCGCGGCGTGTCCTGAACACAATGTCGTGAGCCGACACATTAAGGAATCCGCAAGAGGGCGTGCGCGCTGCGCCCGCCAATGTCATACCGCCCATGGCCAAAGACGAAGCCAAGCGTCCGCCACCTGGAACGTGAGCCGCAACTAGAAGACTCGCTTGTCCACTGCTCGCGGGTCCTCAGCAACAAGAGAGGGTTCCCGGGAGTTGACAACTCTAATCGCGACTTGGCCAAGTGTCCGCGCGCAAAAATATCCAATCTACGAAGATTTTCGTTGACACTACGAACATCTTCGTAGTATGGTCCTGCCTATGACACGTTCTCCGCAGAAGCCCACGACGTCGGAGCTCGAAATCCTGCGTGTTCTCTGGTCGCGCGGTCCCTCCACCGTCCGTGAAGTGCACGAGGCACTCAGCGAGAAGAAGTCCCTGGGATATACCACGGTTTTGAAGCTGCTCCAGATCATGACAACAAAAGGGATCGTCAGGCGAAACGAAACCCAGAGGGCGCACGTCTATGAAGCAGGAATTCCCGCCGAGCAAACCAAGCGCCAGCTCGCCGGAGACATGTTGCAACGCGTTTTCGAAGGATCGGCAAGCCAGTTGATGATGCACGCCCTCGCGGGACAGAAAGCTTCGCGCGAGGAGATCGAGGAACTCCGCCGCCTTCTGGACGACTACGAAAGGAATCGCCGATGACTAGCGCGATGATGAATTGGTTTTCTCCCTCCACGATTCATGCCTTGGGATGGGCTCTCGTCCACTTCCTCTGGCAGGGGACGGCTGTCGCGGCTCTCGCCGCCGTTGCCATGGCTCTTTGCGGTCGCACCTCGGCGCGATACATCGTGGCCGTTTCTGCGCTGACGTTGATGTTCCTCAGTCCGCTGGCGACATTCGCGTATTACGCGCAGCAGAATTCCGGTCCTCGCGCCAATTGGCCAGCCGTCAGCTTCCGCCGCGGTCGGATGGCCCATCGCGATGGGCCATATTGTGGTCGCCAGCTCCGGATCGCAAATACCCCTCGCACCGTCGCGCGACGAGATTGTATGGCTCGTGCAAGCGTGGCTCGTCGGAGTGGCCTTGTTCAGTCTTCGATCGGCCGGCGGTTTCCTGCTTCTGGAACGCAAGCGTCGCCAGCAGTCCTCCACTGTCAGTGAGCGCGTGCAGGAGATCTGTTACACCCTGCAGAACCGCTTGCGAGTAAAGCGGGCCATTCAGTACTGCGAGTGCAAGTGGCTGCAGGCTCCAGCTGTGATCGGATGGTTTCGCCCCATCGTATTTCTGCCCGCGACTGCGTCTAACAGGGCTCTCTCAGGATCAGCTTCAGGCGGTGATCGCGCACGAACTGGCGCACATCCGGCGCTTCGATTCCTTCGTGAATGTCTTCCAGGTGTGCGTGGAGACGCTGCTCTTCTATCATCCCGCAGTTTGGTGGTTGAATAAGCGCATCCGCGCGGAGCGTGAACACTGCTGCGACGAGATAGCAGTTTCAGTCTGCGGCAATGCGGTTGAATACGCGCGCGCTCTCACCCTGATGGAAGAATGGCGCCGCGCCCCAGTTTTCGCCCTTGCGGCAAATGGTGGACCGCTTACCGATCGCATCATCCGCGTGCTGGGAATCAAGACGCTGGGAGCCGGAATGCGCAGCGTCGGACTGACTGGAGGCTTGCTCTGCCTGAGCGCGGCATTGCTTTCAGGGAACGCTTTACTGGACCTGGCTCGTCCAGCGTCGGCGCGCGCCAGTTCCCGGGCACAGACCGCGTCCTCGGACTCCTCTCGTCAACCCGCGAGCAACACCAAGGTGGCTTCGAAGCCTTCCGCCTCTCGCAGCTCAGATCCGGAGCAGACGCAGACGAGTACGAGAACGACCACTACGACCGCGACAAGTACGAACACTGCTAGTTCCTATATTGACGGAATGAAATCGGTGGGCCTTACCGATCTGAGTATCGATACCTTGATTGCTCTCAAGGTGCAGGATGTCACACCGGACTACGTTCGCGGGCTGCAGGAGCAAGGCGTGCATCCCGATGCGGAGAAACTCATTGCCATGCGCGTGCAGGGAATTTCGCCGGAGTACGTCCGCGATCTCCGCGCCGCAGGCCTCAACCCGAGCGTTGATCAGTTGATCGCACTCAAGGTTCAGGATGCGGACGGGGAGTACTACCGCGGGCTGAAAGAAGCCGGGATCGATCCTGACATCGATCGTCTCATTGCGCTGAGGGTGCAGGGCGTCACTCCAGAGTACGTGCGTGGCTTGCGCGCGGCTGGCCTGACTCTCAACGCGGATCAAGTGATCGCGATGAAGGTCCAGGATGTCACGCCCGAATATCTGAAGAAGATGCATGAGCAGGGAATTGATCTGGGCGCGAACGACGTGATCTCCATGCGGGTGCAGGATGTTACTCCGGAATATGTGCATGACATCAAGGCTCTCGGGCTCAAGCCTTCCTCCAACGAACTGATCTCGATGAAAGTGCAGGATGTAACGCCGGAATACGTGAAGGCGCTGCAAGCGGCAGGATTCAATCCGAGCATTAACGACATCATCAGCGCCAAGGTGCAGGATGTAACCCCTGAATTCATCGCGCGGGCCAAAGAACATGGCTTCAAGGACCTGAGCCTGCAAAAACTGATCCAGCTACGGCAATTAGGGATACTGGATTCGAAGGCGGATATCTAGCGATTTTGCCGGCGTTCGGCGTTTGCCTTTCGCTTGCACGGCCGAAGCGTCCGTTCCTACACGATCTGTGCCAGGAGATTTAGTTATGAGAATGCGTCGCACTTTGGCTTTCATCGTATTCGGATGTGTTGTACTTTTCGGGGCGATCAAGAATCGTGCTGCGGAAGTGCACGGCGGGGACTGGACCATCAGCAAGTCTGACGCTCCGGGCAAAGTCGAGTTCTCGCTCATCGAGCATCATCACGGTGGGCAATCGAACCACAGCTCCGACTGGCCTGCAAGCTCGTTTCAGGGCGTTGACTTCTCGAAGGCAGGCAGACAAGACGTTCACTTCACCATCGCGCGCGATGCAGGCAAGATCGACTGCGAAGGATTTCTCAAAGACGGTGAAGGCGCGGGACTGTTCCACTTCCAGGCGGATCCAAACTTCCCGCGCGAGATGAAGTCGCTCGGGTTCGACATCGACGAAGAGAAGCAGTTCTCTATGGCGGTTCAGGATGTCAGCGTGGAATTCGCAAAGCAGATGAAAAACGAGCATCTCAGCGATCTCGATGCCGACAAATTGATTGCCTTTCGCATCTTCCGCGTCGACTCACAATTCATCCACGATTTGCGCGCGGAAGGGCTGAACGTTTCTGATAGCGACAAACTCGTGGCATTCCGCATTCACGGGGTGAGTCCGCAGATGGTGCGCAGCCTGCATCAGGCGGGCTATTCGCCCGACGAAGACACTTTGATCGCCATGCGCATTCACGGCGCGACTCCGGAGTGGATGCAGCAGATGAAGCAACTCGGTTACGATCATGTGGACTTAGAAAAGCTGATCGCCTTTCGCATTCACGGCGTTTCGCCGGAGTTCATCGGCAAACTGCAATCGCTGGGATACAGACATCCCGATCCGGATGAGTTGATTGCCATGCGAATTCACAACGTCACTCCGGAATACATCAGCGACATGCGTTCCAGAGGAATCAAGGACCTGAGCATCGATCAACTGGTCAGCATGCGCATTCATGGCATCGACTAGGAATCGATGATGGTTCGTTGTTGACTGAAGATCGCAGCAGCCGAATTTGACGGCCTGTCCAAATCTCACAAAAAAATATTTGAGAACCCGCTATCGCGGCGAGAATTTTGTCAGTTCCATTTTGGGAACCGGAGCAGAGCGAAGGTACCCCCCTCCCCCTCCCCATCTCTAAAAGCCGCGACAGGCGCGGGCTTCGCAAAAACAGCTTGCAAAATCTTGAGCGCCAAAGGGTTAACAGTCAAAATCTAGAGAACAAAGGACTTGCAGCTGCCCCTGAGCCTTTTGCGTCTACCGCTTTCGCCTTGGCAATGATCCGCTCTTCCGCAGGCACGGTCAAGGTCAGATGTCACATGGGCGTTGTGGAAATTTCAGAGCGTTGGCGAGCTTAGCTGCCGATTGAGGAACCTGCGTTGTCGCTCCTGGCGCCGCCTTCTGCGGCGAAACGAGCTGGACCTGATTCCGGCAGAAATTCGATTCCGTACAGATAAAGAGCGCGATGACGAACAATGGCAGGCAGTCGTGTGAAAGAAGCTGGCCGCTCTGGCGTGCGGAACTCGACCTCGATGTGGGATCCCAAGCCCAAATTAGCGACCGTAAAAAGCCCCATGCCACTCTCGCTGATGTTGATCCCGATCGCATCCATGGAGGCAAGCTTCGTAATCACACGAACGGCGGTGTTCAGGAATTGCCGCTTTCTTCGGCGGCGGTCTTGCCGGGAGAGAAGTCTGGGAAACATAAGAAAAAAGAGTCGGAGTCATTACCGTAGCCCACCATGGCGGCCGGGCCGAGATTACGAAGGTTTAGGACCTCGGCAAATAGGACTAATCCCGCAGAGCCGGCCGGGCGAGTCATTGCTGCCATTGGAAGAGCAATCAGTGAGCTTTATATACCTTGACACGTATATGCGTTATAAGGTATATAAAAAGGGTGGAATCTGCCTTCGAAATCATTGCCGAGCCGAACCGCCGGGCGATATTGAGCCTCCTGGTCTCTTCCCAACAGTCGGTGGGAGAGATCGAGCGCCGGCTTCGTATGCCGCAGCCGACCGTCTCAAAGCACCTGCGAGTGCTGCGTGACGCCGGCTTCGTGGAATCCACGGTGGACGCACAGCGCCGTCTCTACCGGCTGAAGCCCGAACCATTTCAGGAAGTCGATGCGTGGCTGGCTCAGTTCCGCCGCTTCTGGTCGACTCATGTTGACGCTCTAGAACGCCACCTCGACCGCATGGATCAATCGCCACCAACGAGAAGAACAACATCGAGAACACGACGCGTCCCCAACCGCGAACGTGGCAAAGGAGAAGGAAAATGAAAATCAAACTGACCAGCATTTACGTCGACGACCAGGAGAAGGCCCTCCGCTTTTATACGGAAGCCCTAGGTTTCGTGAAGAAGACTGATTTCAGCCAGGGTCCATATCGCTGGCTGACCGTGGCCTCACCCGAGGACCCGGACGGCACCGAACTGCAGCTGGCGCTCAACAACAATCCCGCGGCCAAGGCCTACCAGCAGGCGATCTTTCAGCAAGGCCAGCCCGCAGCCATGTTCTACACCGACGACGTGCAGGCCGACTATGAGCGTATGAAAGCGCGCGGTGCCGTGTTCACCATGCCGCCAAAGGACGTAACCGCCTCGAAGATCGCTATGCTGAACGATACCTGCGGCAATCTCATTCAGGTTACACAGTTGAAGAGCTGGTAAAGCCGACGTCCAGCACAATCGGAGCTGCCGGACGCCAAAAGCCGGCGGGATACCAAAAAGAAGGAGTGGGAGAAGATAGATGACCGATCGCCAGCAATACACACCGGGTCCGGCCAGCGGGGCGCAAGTGCGCAAGGAAGGAGAGAAGTGGACGCTCATTCTCGTGCGACAGCTGCGCCACTCGCCGGAAAAAGTCTGGCAGGCGCTCACCGACCCGGTGCATCTGCGCGAGTGGGCGCCGTTCGACGCCGATGGAAGCCTGGGTGCGGCTGGGAGCACCGTGAAGCTCACCACGGTCGCAGCACCCGCGACGCACGTTACCGAAACCAGAGTGACGCGTGCCGATGCTCCAAAGGTGCTTGAGTACAACTGGGGTGACCACGACCTCCGGTGGGAGCTCGAGCCGGTTGCCGGCGGCACGCGCCTGACGCTGTGGACCAACATCGGTCACCGCTTCATCGCAATGGGTGCTGCCGGGTGGCACATTTGTTTCGATGTTCTGGATCACCTTCTCAGCGGAACTCCCCTGGGACGGATCGTCGGCCCGGAGGCCATGAAGTTCGGGTGGCAGCGGCTGCACGCGGAGTACGCCAAGCAGTTCGGTATTGAAATGCCCAACTGGCCGCCTAAAGGGGCTCAAGAGTAAATGGGTATGGATCGAAAAATCATGAACGAACCGAAGGTTGGAAAGGGAGTTACGCACCATTCGAGGGTTGAAAAAGCGCGGCTTTCAGCCGGCGCGCTGAGCCCTTGAAAATGAGATTGCGCTTTAGCGCATGAGGTGCACATGCCGCAAAGCCAGGAAGCAAAAGATCGAAAACCAAATTTAAGGAGTGACATCATGGCCACATCAGCCAATGCAGCCAACATTACGAACCGAGGCATGGCACGCTCGATTTTTCGCTGGATTCACCTCGTCCTCAGCATTCCGATACTCGGCTATATTTATAGCCCGTTTGAAAAACTCCCGGACTACGCGCCCCTGACTCGGTATGTCTTCATTCCTCTCATGGTCCTTTCTGGATTTTGGATGTGGAAAGGCCATGCCCTTCGACGATTTATTTCGAAGAGATCTGCCCAGCAAGGTTCGGCAGCCAACGCTTAGCAGGCCGCTAAAAAATACCGCGCGGCCGGGATTTGAAGGGGCACGCCTTTGAGCCGTGCGGCTAAGTGGCACAAGAATCGAGCCGGACTTTAGCCGTTGAGGTACGCTTTGTGGATCAGAGCGCGTTTCAGGAACATTCGCAGCCATCGCTCTCCTGGATTGAAAACTATGCCAAACATAGCCCTCGCAAAAAAACAGCGTGAAGAACTACTCAGATCATTGAAAACCCGCTTTGAACAAAACATGAACCGCCATCCATCTCTGGAATGGGAGAAAGTACAAGCCAGGCTGGAAGCGAATGCGGAGAAATTGTGGTCACTGAATGAAATGGAAACAACTGGCGGTGAGCCGGACGTTGTTGGTCATGATGCAAAGACGGGCGAATACATTTTCTATGATTGTTCTGGGGAAAGTCCGAAAGGCCGCCGAAGTCTTTGCTACGACCGTGAGGCCCTGGACTCAAGGAAAGAAAATAAACCAAAAGATAACGCCATGGACATGGCATCTGCCATCGGCGTTGAGATTCTGACGGAAGAACAATATCGAGAGTTGCAGAAACTTGGGAAGTTCGATGCGAAAACATCGAGCTGGGTAAGAACGCCTCCTGCGATCAGGAAACTCGGAGGCGCCCTTTTTTGTGATCGGCGCTATGACACTGTTTTCGTGTATCACAATGGTGCCGAATCGTACTATGCCGCCCGGGGATTCCGTGGGTGGCTAAAGGTCTAGGACGGCCTTGTGGGTAAAGCGAAGGCAGAACTAAAGTAGGTGCGAGAGTGGAGCTGAAAATGAAAAAGTCCGACACCGTTTCTGCTTCTTCAATCCTCGATGCGAGAATCAGCGAACTGGGCGACTGGCGCGGGAAGATGCTGGCGAAAGTACGACAGATCATTCACCAGGCAGACCCTGACATAGTCGAAGAGTGGAAGTGGGTGAAGGCGACATCGCCGGGGACTCCGGTCTTTTCTCACGGCGGCATCGTTTGCACGGGAGAGACTTACAAGAACGTGGTCAAGATGACATTTGCCAAGGGAGCTTCGTTGAAGGACCCTTCCGGTCTATTCAACTCCAGCCTCGAGGGGAATGTCAGACGCGCCATCGATATCCACGAAGGCGACAAGATCGATGAGGCAGCCTTGAAGGCTCTCATCCGCGCGGCAGTGGCGCTCAATCTGGAGGGCAAGAACAAGGCGAAGCCCAAGCGAGCGAGAAGGAGCTGAACATCCCCACTCAAGCCAAAAGCGGGCTTGAATGGGGCACCCGGCTCTTGTAAGGCGCATCCGACTGGCGGCCTCGGCGGTTCAAATTTTTGGCGCGTTGCGCGTACTTAACGGGCTGGCGATTCTGAGCGCGGGACCTCGTCGATTTTGCTCCGGTCTGGTAGAAGGTGACACAGAATTACGAACTGATGCCTTGCTTCCGGATGGAAGGGATGAACGAATGCCCGGCTTAGGTGGTGAGATTTTGCTCTCGTGCTCAGATAAAGCCAGTAGCTGCTTCAGGATTTCTGCTTTTTGCGGCCTGTCTACCTTTTCGGGCCGATGGGCGAATACTCTCGCGATTACGGCGCACAACACCAGCGCAGTGGCCACTGAGATTAAGGGGATAGAAATCATCTCGCGCCTTCCGGGAAATGGTCGTCGAGGAATTGTGCGGCAGCTGAGCTGGCGAGCACAGATTACTGAGGTTGCTGTCCTGAACCGGAGCGCACCTGCGTCCTGGGGACAATGGCCGTGCGATTCATACACGGGATGAGTTTTGGCTACTCCCTTCGATGGTGCCGCAGACAGATTCGATAGGATGGCTAGGGTGGAAGATTTTTACGTCAGGGTCGCTCAACCGTCGGATCGCGACCCACTGGCGCGTATGCGCGAGGCATTGTGGCCCACGGCTTCCGCCGAAGAACACGCCCGGGAAGTCACAGCGATCCTCGACGGCAAAGCTCCTGTGACCCTGCCACTCATCATCTTGGTCGCCGAGGCGAGTGATGGGAGCTTAGTTGGCTTTCTGGAAGTTGACTTGCGCTCCCACGCAGACGGCTGCAACCCGGTGCGCCCGGTGGGGTATGTCGAGGGCTGGTACGTTGCTGAAAGCCACCGGCACCGCGGGATAGGCCGAAAACTTTTGGCGGTCGCCGAAGACTGGGCCCGCAGCCAGGGCTGCGTTGAGATAGCGTCGGATACATGGATCGACAATGAAGTATCCCAACGCGTACACGAGGCATTGGGATACGAGGTGGTAGATCGCTGCGTGCATTACCGGAAGACGTTGTGAGATGTGGGAACGTGCCGCATCCCGCCGCAGACCGGCCTCTCGACCGATTACCTCAGCGAACCTTCTTGCCCAGCGCAGCAACGGCATGGGCTGGAGCCAGGCGCACCGCAAACTTGTCGTCGTGTCCACAACTGATCACCGTAGTGTGGTTGGGATATTCTCTGACCCAGATAACTCGATCGGGGTTGACAAAGACCTCCATGCCGTCCACGTCTTCAAACATTACAAACTCCACGTCGCCTCCTTTGACTGCGGCCCGTAGCTGAATTCAGGCATGGCAAATCACCAAGCCGTGCCGGTCGATTGTACTGAATGCGCGCAAGACAACTGCGTTAAGCGACCGCAGAGTGAGAACTGAGTTATTGGTTTACGAGACTGCTGTTGGCCTAGCCAAGAATGCACTTACGGAACTTAAAACGCCGTTTATCCGTACCACTTAGCAGATCGTGATTCGATCCTTGGGTCAATCGACCACGAGGAGATGAGCCGATGTCATTCAAGGCTGTAGCGTGGACGCTGCTGGCCGCAATGGCGCTCACGGCTGTTCTGCTCTTCAACTACTGGGCTTCGTTTCAGCCGCTCAGCACGCTGGCTTACTCCGGAATCGCAATGGCGTTCGCGGGCTTGGCAAACCTGTCCTTTCCCTTTCGCTTTCTCGGAATCCACAAACGATCTGCTGGAGCGCTTATTCTCGCGGGTGGGGTGGGGCTGGCCCTTGCCGCTCTGCTCTGGCCCGCCTCGACAATCCGCGTCGCGCAACATGAAACTCGTCTTGACGACATCATGCCGGAGTACCAGTTTTTCGAGAAGCACTCGGCCCACGTTCACGCCCGGCCAGAGCAGGTCATGGCAGCCATTCGGCAGTCGACGTTCGGCGACATGAAGTCTTTGATCACGCTCCTCAAAATCCGCGCAGCGGTTTTGCGCATTCATGACACCGGCGAGTTCCTGCAGGATCGGCGGATTCTCGACGCATTTTCGGAGTCTGGTTATCTGTTTGGCGGCAGCGAGCACGAAATCGTGATGTACGGTGCTTGGAATGTGCGCGCGAACCGCCGCCCCGATGTGCGCATTTTGCAGCAGTTCGCCGATTACCGGGAGCAGGGTGCGCTCAAAATGGCTTATGCCTTTAAGGTGGAAGATGCGGACGGCGGATGGTCCACAATCAGCACCGAGACGCGTGTCCTGGCGGTTGACGAATTCACCCGACGCGGCATGGGCCGTTACTGGCGATTGATTGTGCCTGGAAGCGGACTGCTCCGGCGGCAGTGGCTTGAGGGCATCAAGAAAAGAGCCGAGAGCATGCCGACCGTACCGTCGTAGATTTATTGGGACGCATGGGACGTAACATTGCGTTCCCGATCATCAACCTTGGTGAGGAAACTTATCGAGCCGCCGGCGCCGACAACTTGGGATCAAGCTGCACATCGAATTGCAGGCGTGCGACTCGGAAATAGGCAGCTTTATCGGTTCTGCCCACGCGGATGATCACCTGACTTAGATATGGGCTGGGCTGCGACGCGTTCTGCTGAGCGCAGATTCTAGGCACGGCCCAGCCGGATACACCCATGACTCCGGCAGCGAATGTCACTGCCAGGACTTTCGAGATGGTTCCGAACTCATGTTCCACGACGGTGGTCCCGGCGGAAAGATCTCCGAGTCGTTGTTTCCATGGCGAACAGCCCGCCACGATTGCGCCAACTACGTACAAGCCCAGTCCGTCCACAATGCGCAGCAGGTTGCGAATGGCAGCGGCTGCGAGCGCACTCCGGCGCCCCGTCCGGACCACGCGAATTCCAACGATTACCTTGCCCAGAGTGGCGCCGCAACTGGCCTCGAAGATCCAGGTGTATAGAAAAAAGATAAGTGCATTGATACCGATCGTGGCCAGGAGGGAGGCTGTGCTTAAACTCAATTCTGCTTTATCGAAGGAACTCCACCTCATCAGAACCCACGCATCGGCAGCGGCAAAGATGCCAAAGAGGACGATTGTGTCCAGCACGAATGCGTTGAATCGAGCGCCGAGTGTGGCCAAGCGCGGCGAGTGGCAGCCACTTCGGCCAGTCGCAACGGATGCCGTCGTATTCGGCGCTTCAGACTGGTCCAGACCGGCCTGCTCAAGCAGATGCTGACCGGGCGGAATGTATCCACCGCAAGCGGGACAACTCTTGGACTGTGCTTTCACTTGCTTGTAGCAGTGAGGGCATTCCATAGGTCTTGGGCACACCGAACCGGTTATCAGAAGGATACGAGCCATCCGCCACATTTCAGCGTCACCGAAGGACACGCTATGTGCGTTCGTTGGGACGGTAACCAAATCGGCAGCAGTTCATGGTTTTCCCTGGCAGCAGTCGGGCCTATGATGGGTATGCTGAGGGCTGAACAATGAATCGTCGTGAATTACTGAATCGAGCAGCCGGGCTGGCGGCAGGGATGCTCGCGAGCCCATTGGTAAGGAATTTGTGGGGTGCTACTCCCGTGGAACCGGCAACCAGCCGCACGCCTGTGCTGGCAAAATACGAGGAGCTTCAGTTCGGCGTCTCCTTTCACTTCAGCATGAATACTTTCACGGGCAACGATTACGAAACGGGTGGAGTTCCCGCGAGCACCTACAATCCCACCAAGCTGGACGTGCGCCAGTGGATCCGCGTGGCCCGCGATCTAGGGGCGAAATACGCGGTACTCACGGCTAAACACATGTCGGGCTTCTGCCTTTGGGATTCCGAAGGTTACGACTACGATGTAGCCGCGAGTAAGAATAAGACGGACGTGGTCGCGGCATTCATGGCGGCGTGCAGAGAATATGGCCTGCAGCCGGGGTTGTACTACTGCATTCTCGATCCGCACAATGAAGGCAAGTTCGATTGGGACTCGCGCGTTCCGGACAATTATTACCAGCTGATCAAGCACCATCTCACGGAACTGCACACGCGCTATCGCACGCCGTTCTACCAACTGCTCGATATCACCTGGAAAGTTTCTCAGGAACAGCGCTGGGAGTTGTACCGTCTGATCAAGTCGATGAGCCCGGATTGCATCATAGTAATGAACCAGGCCTTCTATCAGAGCCGCCGCAATCTGGGACGCATCTGCGAAATCGCGAGCTGGCCCTGCGATGTGATCAACGGCGAAGACACGCTGCCGGCACCCGAAGGCCACGATCCGAACGTGAAGGTCGAAGGCGTTACACACTACATGCCAATGGAGGCATGGATGCCGACTGGCCCGCCGTACAAGCCCATGCCGCCGATGCATAGCTGGTTCTGGCGCCCGGGATCCAAAATGCAAGAGCCGCAGGCCATTGCCGATGTTTATCGGCAGTGCAAAGACCGAAAATCGAATCTTCTGCTGAACCTCTCGCCGGATGTCACGGGCAGAATCCCAGACGATGCGGTCGAAACGCTACGCCAGGTCGCGAAGCTGATTAAGAAATGAACCTTACTGCTGCGGCGTGAATGAAATGTTCAGCCCCGTGGTGAGCAGCACATCATTCTTCTTCGCCCCGACCGGCGGGTTCGACACGTAGATGTCTCCGAACTGGTTCTGCCATCCGAACCATTTATTGATCTTCGTAACCGTGCCCAAGCTGAAAGTGAAACGGTATTCCCCGCGGTATTTCTGCAGGTCAGGATAGAAATCCACATTCTGCGTCAGCACCGTGGTCTTACCCAGCTTTTTATTCAGTTCCTCGCCCAGGGTGAGAGCGACCAGGCGATTGGTGACGCCGTACGAGACAAATGCGCCAGTCCCGGGGATGAGAGCACCGTTCGAATAAGTTTCGTGGGTGTAGTTCACGCCGCCCAGAAAATCCAGGATTGTATTGTCATTCTTGATCGCGTGATATCCGAAGCCACCCGTGTACACCTGTCGCAGGTCGAGATATCTGCAAGGCGTTACTCATGAAATCGGCGGCGCCAAAGGCGAATATTTTTGGCATCAGATCATGGTCGTAGCGTAATCCTGCCGTCGTCAAGTTCGCCACAATGCTGGGACTGGCGAGATCATTCCTGGTGTAGATGGAGCTCTCGTAAAGAGTAATCTTGCTATTAGCAGTCGGATGCACGGCGTTGACCGCCAGAGCCAGGTTTTCCGTCTGGCTGTTGCCGCGAGCGACCGAGAAGCCCACGGTCGTGCCTCCAGTCCATCCATGCAGAAGGCCCGGATGCAAGGACTTGTCATACGCCGCCTGCTCCGCATCGTTCCGGATCAGGGTGACGTCGTCCGTGGCGGCTTCCACCGTGCCGCCGCTCTTCGTGGCGATCTCAATCTTTCCATCTGCGGTCGTGACCGGACCCACGGCAGACTTTCCATCTTTCAGCGTGACATGCAGTTCCGCATCAGTCTTAATGTCCTGAATGGCTTCCATTTTCAGCGTCACGTCATCGGCTGCATCGGTGTGGAGTACCAGCGTCTTGCCGTCGGATTTCACGACGGTCCCGGTGAGACGATCCCCATTTTTGAGCGTGACCTGATCGGCAAAGAGCAAAGAAGAGAACAGACAAGCAAGGATGGGAAGTTCAAAGTGGCGCAACACGACTGCCTCCCTAGCAAGAGAAGTTAGTGACGACTTCGGAGCCCAGAGTTGCTGTAACGCAGAAATAGAAAGCGAACGGCAGGCGCCGTCCACTAGAACCTCAGACGAGGAGTGGCCTAGCTCTTGGTTTCAGTCTTCTTGGTCTGGTCGGTGGATGCCTGCGCCGGGGGATTGTCCTTCATCCCATCTTTCAGAGCGCGGATCCCTTCACCCAGACCTTTGCCAAGCTCAGGCAGCTTTTTGGGACCGAACACCAGCAGCGCGACCGCAAAAATCACCAGCAGGTGCATCGGTTGAAATAGACCTTCAAACATCGGACCCTCCGAGGGATAACAAGCAAACTAGATCATACGCTATTCTGAGGCCGGGCGGGAAGAAGCCCGCCCCAGCACTAAAATAGGCACTCTAAAGCCTGCCTTTAGCAGGGAAGTCCAGCCGTGAGCCCTGCCACCACAACAAGTGATTTCAATCACTTGTGGCGCGGACGACCTCGCCCGCGCTGGAGATCTCACCCAAGCCTCTCGCAGAGACAGCGCCTTGGGCTCTGCAGCGCAAGCATTAAGCCGCACAAGCCGCAACGCGAAGCCGGGCCAGACTGGTTACCTCCGTGACCTTACCTGTGAGTTCGTTCACGGGCTATGTTTCAAAAGGGATTTCTGAGGGGGCTTGGACTCGCACGCTCCTCTGAACTCCGCCAATCCAGGTCTCGGGGAGTACGGTGAGAGTCAAGGCGTCGCTATCCTCATCCTTATTGTTTGTATCGATGGTTGCAGTCCCCGCTTTCAGCCAGGGCTCCGAAGCCCGGGCGGTAAATACGACACAAGTCGTTGCCTGGCTGACGGCGGGCGTTTCGGGCGCCCGCTTGGCGCGCGTGGTTTCGCAGCGCGGACTAGCCACCCTGCCCACAAACCGCGAACTTCGCCAAGTCGAGGCTGCGGGAGCCTCGAAGGATTTGCTGCGCGTCCTCACTTCAGGGAACGTGCAGTCGGCGCAGATCGGACCCGCCATTCCTGCCGCCTTGCTCAGAGCCGCGGTGGAAGCGCGCCAGCAGAAGTTCCATGAAGCTGAAAATGATCTTCGGGGAGTGGTCGCGGCCGATCCGGATAATTCCGCGTTACATTTGGCGCTGGGAACGATGCTACGGCAGCAGCAGCGGTACGACGATGCTTATGATGAACTCACTGCCGCCCTGAAGCTGATGCCCGAGCTTCCCGAGAATCACAGCGCTCTTTCTTATCTCTTCTACAATCTGGACGATGGTCCCAATGCCATCGCGGAGGCGCGGACTGCGCTGAGCATCGATCCCAAGAACTCCGAAGCGTATCAATTCCTGGGACTCGGACATTATTCACTAGGCCAATATCTGGCCGCGATTCACGCCTACTGGGAGGCGCTCCAGCGCGACCCCGACAATCCTGATACCTACTACGACCTGGGCATCGCGCTGCATGCGGCAGGAAATCTTCCCGCGGCCGTAACGGCGTACCAGCGCGCGATTCAACTCAGGCCAGCCTTCTGGGAGGCGCACTCGAATTTAGGTCTGATCCGGCATGAGCAAGGAGATCTGGCGCAGGCCGTGAACGAATACCGGCTGGCGAAAAAGATTGCTCCCACGGAAGCCTCCGTCCGCAACAATCTGGGAAATACCTATTGCGACCAGGGCAACTTCGATGGTGCGATCCAGGAATTGAAAGAGCTATACCGCGAGCATCCTGAGTGGCAGCAGGGACACACCTGCATGGCCAGCGCCTACATGGCAAAAAATAATTACGACGCCGCAGTCGCGGAGCTGAAGATCGCCGTACATCAGAATCCCGGCGGGGCCAATGAACACCGCATTCTGGGCCAGGTCCTCATGCTCGACAATAAGCCGCAAGAGGCTGTGCACGAATTGGAAATTGCCATCACGCTCAATCCGGATTCCGATGTTGCGCATCATCTGCTGGGGACAGTCCTTTTCCAGCAGCAAGATCTCAAAGGGGCGGAGAAAGAATTTCGCGAAGCCTTGCGGGTGAATCCTTCGGCGGACAATCACTACTCGCTAGCCGCCTGCCTGATGAGCATGGATCGGTACCAGGATGCACTCTCGGAGATTGAAACCGCTACACGGCTCGATCCCGACCGCCAGCTCTATCGCGCGCGGCGCGAGGAATTGCTCAAGTTGATGAACACGAATTCGCGGTGAATTGGTATTGGCCTGCCGGCCAATGCAACCGTTGTACTGATGGGAATGGCACAGCCCGCACGCGCTAGTTAGATTTATAGAAGCGCGGGCGAACACAGGGGAATTCACCATGGCAAACGCAAACGGAATGCACCACGGAGGCGCAACTGCAGCGGCAGTTCAGTCAGCATTGGCCAAAGACAGCTCTGTGCACCGCGATGCGTCCTTCTCCAAGTCCAATGAGCAGTCCCCGCGCAAGTCCTCCGGATACGGATTGCCTTGCGCCAAATGCCATTTGTACTACCCCGCCGATCTCAATTTCTGTCCTACCTGCCATCACACCGAGCGGATCTCGGCTGTAGTTCCCAAAATCTTGCCCAAGGCAGTTCAAGCGGAGCCCGAAGAGATGCCCGATGTTGCGGTACTCGAGCGCGAGCGCGACGAGTTCCTTCGCCAGTTCAAGTCGCACCTGCTGGAAGCACACTCGGAGGTGATGGACGGTCCTGAATCCATCTGCAAGTTTGGGGAGCATCACCCCGGAGAGTGCGCCCCGGCCGATATTTGCACGGGCTGTTACGAGCGCATCCAGGAACGCGTGGATGTTCTGGAAGCCGCGCTCCGCATAGAACTTAAAGAGGCAGCACAGATTGTGTACGACGCAGTGTGGGCCGATCCTTCCGACCCCGGCCAGACCTATCAGAACGCCGCCAGCGCGTTGATGAACGAACTGCGGAAGCGAGCCGGAATCACGACGGTGCTAGGGCCGTTTCAGCCGCTGACGCACTAAAAACGGACCGACCGCAGGGGCTAAAGCCTTCTCTAATGTGGGGGCGAGCGGCACGACTAAAGAGGTTGCGAAAAACTGTTCTGGCCGCAAGTTTACCTCAGCGGCTAAAAGCCGCGAAACAAAACAAAGTACTTACCGCAGCGCTGAAGCGCTGCGCCACCCCAAAGAAGCAATCCGATGGAGTTTTTACGCAACTCTTAAAGTTGTGCCCTTCTAAAACGGTTGCCAATCAGAATTCTTCCGCACGTTGTAGAGTCGTGCCCTTCCCAATGCCCGCCCCAAATGCATTTCCAAGTGCGCTCGCAAATGGATTTACTAAATGCATCCATAGGAGAAATGGTCAGTAGCGGCCGCTTACTCGACTTTGAGTGCAATCCACTTTCTGCCCGCGTACAGCTTGTAGCCGCCACCATCTTCAACCAGCTTCAACGGGACGGGCCGCTGCAGCGCCGAATCGGTCTGGGACGCCGTGCTGAGGACGTCATCATTCGCGACGTCCATGACGACGAATTTTCCGTCACCCGTGAACCCAAACCCGTACTGTCCCGGCGGCAGGCTCGATCCACCAACGCTGAGCTTGGCTTCCGTGATCAACATTCCCTGATACTTCTGCTGAATGGCGGTGGAGTATCCGGAGGCATCGACCAGCGCGGCCATCATCATCTTGCCGTCTGCCAATTGGAATCCACCTGCGTTGCGGATCTGCACCGGCGCCTTCTGCCCACGGAAGAAGTATTCCGAGGGGACCGCCTTCTTGAGTTCGTCACTGCTAAGTACGTGGTTCGACCCCTGCTGGCAAAGAGCCGACCCGGCTAAAACAAACATCAATAATAACGGCGTCACCGAACGAGAAAGTCTCATTGCGATAGCCTCCAGTTTATGAGAATCAAAGAAATCAGTCGGAACTGTAAACGTTCTGCGCACCAATCGCAATCGTCATGCTGGAACCCACGCAGGCACAGTCGCTTGGGCTGACTATCTTGCTTTGCCCGCAAGATTCGGATAGTCGGTTTCGGTCCGACGCCGTACTCTTTCCTTGTTATGACAACCAGTGCCATACTCGCAGAGGGATCTCAGACGATGGCGGTATCCACGCTCACGAATGAATCCGCACATGACGACGAATCCCGCTGGCATGCGGTGTTGAGGCGTGATGCCGCGCGCGACGGCGAATTCGTCTTTGCGGTGAGCTCGACCGGAGTGTACTGCCGGCCATCGTGCGCAGCGCGCAGGCCGAGACGCGAGAACGTCGAATTCTTTCCAATCCCCGAAGCAGCCGAGCGCGCCGGATACCGCGCCTGCCTGCGCTGCCGTCCAAGAGCGCTGAGCGGCAATGCAGAGCTGAAAATCGTCCGTGCGATCTGCCGCTATATTGAACAGCATCTCGACGAACCCGTGACCCTTGATCGCCTGGGCCGTGAATTTCGCCAGAGCCCGTTTCATCTCCAGCGCAAATTCAAAGCCGTCCTTGGCATCACTCCGCGTGAATACGCCGACTCCTGCCGCCTGAGAATGCTGAAAAGAAATCTGCAGGCCGGAGACTCAGTGACTCGCGCGATGTACGACGCCGGATACGGCTCCAGCAGCCGCCTTTACGAACGCACCGCATCGCAGCTGGGAATGACTCCGGACAAGTATCGCCGCGGCGCCATCGCGGCCACGATCCGCTACGCCTGCTCCGATTCGCCGCTAGGACGCATGCTCATTGCTGCCACCGAAAAAGGTATCTGCTGCATCCAGTTCGGCAAATCCGATGGCGAGTTGCTGGAGGGATTGAAGCGGGAATTCCCCTTCGCCGTTCGCAAGCAGGATGAAGGCGGCTTGCGCTCCTGGATGAGCGCGCTCCTGAAACACATGCAAGGCAAGAACCTGGATGCGGCGCTGCCACTGGACATCCGCGCTACTGCCTTCCAGCGCCAGGTCTGGACGTATCTGCAGTCCATCCCGTTTGGAGAAACCAAGTCCTACCGCGAGGTCGCCAAAGCCATAGGCCAACCGCGTGCCTGCCGGGCCGTAGCCCGCGCCTGCGCGACGAACCCCGTGGCAGTAGAAATCCCGTGCCATCGCGTAGTCCGTGAAGATGGGAGCATGGGAGGATATCGCTGGGGCTTGGGCCGCAAGAAGGCCCTGCTGCAGATGGAAAAAGGGCTGTGAGTGCGTAAGGTGACGTAAAATTGCGATCCATTGCAGTGGACGGATTCACATACTAGGCACAGAACAGGTAAGAAAACTGGTAAATCGCTTTGAATTCCACTACCGTTTGAAAACGTCTTGTGGGGTGCGAAATGCCATACCGTGCATTTACACCGTTGGTGTTTGTAGTACTTTCCCTGGGCGCCGGCTTCGCTCAGACGAGCAACAAACCATCCACGGCCGATCCCAAACGCACGATTCGTATTGGCATCGCTGTCCCCATAAACCGATCGAACCGCCAGATCACTCCTGCCTGGGAGCGGGATCAGTTAGTGCGGGAATTGCAGCGTCTACATGCCGACCGTAAGTCGACGATCGTGCTGGAAGCAGTTGCTTTGGATGCGACGGGCCACGACGAAGCCAGCGCGGAGGCAGAAAAGAAGGGTTGCGAATACTTCGTGCTTACTACATTGTTGAACCCAAGTCGTGGACCAGGAATTTCGGGCGGTCCAGACGGATCTCAAAGGGCTCCTGTCGTCATCGGGAATGGCAATGTCAGCAGAATGATGGCCATGGATTTCACCATTTTTGAAGTCGGCACTGCTCGAACCGTGGCTGAAGGCACAGCCACAGCCCCAGTGGAGGGCAACAACGATACCCGAGCGGCGGACGATACCATGCGGTTCGTGGCCCACCGTGTCGCAAGCGAGTTGCGCAGCAGCCATCCTCCGGGTTTTGAGTAGAATCTCGCGTTGGGCGGCTGCGTTCCGCTTTTGCTGATCGCCGCCGCTGCTGCCTGTAAACAGCGACGCTTTTAGCGACTCAAACGAGCAATTCTAATTGCTTGGATCTGGGCTCGCGGCATTCGCGGTAGTCGCTTTTATGCTTGCTCCGGAGCGGGTGAGGCGGGGGAAAAATGGCGTCACTTCCAGCGGCATTTTTTCGCGGGCCGTAGTCATCGTCACTGGCGCCATCTTGATCAATTCCACGCGGTCATCCCAGGCATTGAGTTTGACGCGTCCGCCCAGGGGCAGGGCTGCTACCTGATCGAGTTTGGTGGGTTCAAGCGCCGGAGCAGAATTCATCAGCGCGACGAGGTGATCGACGTCGCCTTTATGGTCGGTGAGGCCGGTGCCCAAGTGGGGAGTCAGTAGCGCTTGAAGGGCCGGCCCGCGTGCCGCCACCTCGCGCAGGAACAGTCCTGGGGTATTCAGCTTCTGGGCGTAGGGTGAATTCTTCAGCAGATCGAGAGCTTTCTCGTCCGCCGCAGCTTCCTCCTCGGGAGCGTGCCGGAATCCCAGGTTCTTGTAGGTGGATTCATCCGAAAACAACATGCGATCGGAGAAGGCGTACTTACTGGTCAAGTTATGGCCCAGGATGATGTGGGCCAGTTCGCGAGAAAGCACCATGGCGAGGCTGGCTTCATCGGGAAGGACGTCCATCAAGCCGCGGCTTACTACGATGGTGCTGCCCGCGCTGAAAGTTTCCAGCGGCAAGGTCAGCATCACGCGGGCGTGCACCGGGCCTGGCAGTTCAATGTTGTTGGTGGCCAGCAAATTGTTGACTACGGTCTCCAGCACCTTGTCCACGTCACCGCGGGGAGCGAGCAGGCCAGCGTTTTGCAGGCGCTCGACCACGTTATCCCCAGCCAGTTGCTGCCATTGCCATTGCGCTTGCAGCGGAGAAGGATCCTGCGCCGCGGGGCTTTGGTCCTTTATTGAGGAGTCAACCTGAACTTCGGTGAATTCGCCATCGCCGGCGCTCTTCTGCAGGTCATAACCCCAGAGCCGGGTCTGGGCCTTGAAAGCGATCTCGTCTTTCGTACCACTGCCTTCCTCGCTGTAGATGTAGGCCGGAACCCAGTAACCCGGGACCAGGTTCAAGCGCCAGCTATCCATGTGGAAGAAGTAAGCATTACGGGGGCGCGGCTCGTAAGTGCCATTGAGCCGCACAATGTTGTAGTCCTGATCTTCCACCCAGATGCGGCCCACGAAGCGGCCCTTGCCGGAGTTCTTCTTGGGACTTACTGCGAATACCAGGCAGCGCACGTCGCCCAAAAATTCGCGGTGCGCGAAGCGGAAGTTGTAATGCTCGCGGTCAAAGTCGGTTCGGTCCGCATAGATCATCCAAGAGAAGCCCAGGGGCCGGTACTGAATCTTGTAGAGCCTCTGGAAGCCGCCCAAAAGACGGGTCTGCATACTCTTTTCTTTTAGATAGTCGGTGCGATCAATAGTGTCGTCCAGATCCATCCGGCCGAGGAAGTAATGGTCTTCCACCGGCACCGAGCCGCCTTGCGGGAGGAACTTCAGATTTTGTAGATAGGTCTCAACCAGAGGCGTACGGGTCTTCAGCATTTCCATGAGCGCGTGCTCACGCTCGACGGCCCGGTTCACCACCTCGTCCATGGTGGGAGCGGGACGCGAGGAATACACGGTCCGCGCAGATGCTGCTCCGGCCTGCCGCACCGGGACCGGTGGTTGCGGGTCTAGCTGCCCAGGCGAAAAAGCTTGGCTAGGCGAGGTGGAATCTGGCGTCTGCGCGGCCGCCTGGGAAGAAGACAAGTCTCCCCCTGGCTGCTGCGCATACGCGCTCAGAGCAAGAAGCAGGGAAGTGGCAATACCCCAGTGCCAAATACGCATAACAAAACCTAGATAGCGGCTTGCCTTGTTCCAGCAGTTCGGCGTTCCCGATAATGGTGGTGCTCGTCACGCGCCCGTCACCCACTGCGAGACGCGCTCAGGTCAGCTAACGAAGGTCAGGGTGCTCCATTAGGGGGATCGTGGCAATCCGGATGCCAATGTCTGGCGGAGATTGAGAATGGGTTTAACCGTATTAGTTATTAGCGTTCTAGCAGGGACGGGGCAGTTTGGAGATACGGCGATTCACAAGCCTCAGGTGGCAGAGTTTTACCAATGTTGGTGCTTTTCGGCCACCACTTGATGATGGGCGTCACGTGTCTATTCGTGCATGTTGACTCCGTATTGACGTAAGGGGCTCCGGCTTCCATCGGAGGCCAACGCGAGGCTCCCGGCGGTTTTTTTGGCCTGTTCAGATAGAAAAAGGCACGGCTCGCTGAGGCTAAGACTGCCTAACCATAGCCGAACTCCCACACACCAGAGACGATGTCCGTCATAGTTTCCGAGACGCTGATGGACGCGAGGAATCCTCTGGAACTGCGATACGTTCTCGGGGCGTTTAGAGAATTGCATTCACCGCCAAAAGCTGAGAGCGCCGGGAAGTCAGCATATCCCGACGCTCTCGATGGTTTTGGTTAACTCAGAACATCAGCTTCAAGCTGAGCTGGACGTTGCGTGGGTCGTTGCGCGTGCCGTATACCTTCCCCAGGTTGCCGCAATCAATGCAGAGGTCGATGTTGCTGCCCCACCCGCCATAGTATGTGCCGCCGAAAAACGGGTGATTGAATGCGTTCAGGAATTCGGCTCGGAACTGCGCCCGGAACCGCTCCGGCCCGAATGATTTGGCGACCCCGAGATCAACGTTCTTGGTTGCCGACTCGCGAAGCTGCGTCATGCGTGCGGGCATATTCCCGTAGGTCATGTCAGCCGGTTCGGCAAATGCATCGGGATTGATCCAATTATCCGTGGTCTGGTGCGCCGGTTTAGGATTTCCTACCAGGTTGGGTACTCCTTGTCCTGGAAAACCGAAATCCCAGAGTGAATTCGAAGAATAGAACGGCGCAAGTAACGGCAGACCACTGGTAAGCCGCACTACCCCGGAAACCTCCCAGCTTGCGAGAATCTCATTGATGATGCCCGAACTCCCGCTTCCCCAGCGTTTGCCGCGCCCAAACGGCATTTGATAGACGAACGCGGTCACGAAGCTTTGCGGGACATCGTGCATGCTGATTGCGTAGTCCAGTTTCGTGTTATACGCATCCCGCCACAGCCCACCGATCGCCCAACCTACGAAATCTTCCGATCCGTTGTCGAGCGCCTTTGACCAGGAGTAGCTGGAGATCATGCTCAAACCATCCGAGAACTGTTTCGTAAACTTCAGGTTTAAGGCATCGTAGGCAGAGCTGCCACCAGGCAAAGAGCGTGCGTAGTTGAGATAAGTGAACTGGGGAAAGGGCCGAAGAAGCTGGTTGTAAGGCACCGTTGCTCCGCTCAGGGGGCTGTTTGGATCAGTGATCACCCCATAGAACGGATTTTCAACCTGCTCGCTCAACTTGTCACGCCCCAATGCCAGGAGCTGAGTGGGAAGCTGGTTGGCATTGAGATCGGGATTGCCATACATCAGGCGGCGTCCACGCGTGCCCGTGTAACCGGCTTCCACCACCGCATGCCTGGCGATCTGATATTGCAGATCAATGCTCCACTGCTCGGTGTAGCCGATGGAATGCTTGCCTTTCGGCCAAATCTGACCTGCGCCATCTCCAACCTGGGTCATTGCTCCGTTCTTATTCCCGACAGGAGTTACAAGGCCATTGGGGAATGGATCGCTGACAAGATTGGTTGGAATGTAACCCGCCGAGTCGACGCTCCCGATCCAGTTCGTGCGCGATGTGAATCCCAGATATTGACCCGGGGAATCGAAACTGACCATGGCAGAAGCCGGAGCATAGAACAGACCGGCGCCTACCCGGGCCACCAGTTTGTCGGTCAACTTGTACGCGATGCCGAGGCGGGGAGCAAAGTTGCGATTGTCCGGGCCCCAGGCAAACCGATTATTGCTGTTGGCGTATTCAAATGCGCCAGGAACTGTGAACCCGACAGCGCTACTCAACGGATTGACTGCGGTTTTATCGAAGTACGTCAATCTGTTGAAGCGTTCCGTTGCCGGTCTCTGATTCTCGTATCGCAAGCCAGCCGTGATCGTCATGCGGTCCGTGGCACGCCATTGATCCTGAATGAAGAGGCCAATGGTATGCAGGCTCATGGCAGGATCCATTTGGATGTCGGAATAGCCGCTGCCCGTTCCGAGCAGCATGGAAGCAATCCCGTTGCCTGTGTTGAATGTGTCGCTACTGAGTACGACTCGACAAGGACCGTCCGCGGGTCCGGTTCGCAGGAGGTGAAACTCCGGCCGAAATCAAATCTGCCGGGATTATCCTGGCGATTGTTCATGAACGCTATGCCGTAGTTCGCGCCGAACTTCAAAGTGTGCCGGGTGAACTGCTTGGTGACATTTCCGAGCCAGGTTACGTTGCTGCGGACGTAGTGGTTGAAGCTTGAATAGTCGGTGCCCAGAGTGGCATACAAGTCGGAATGAACCAGTGGCAGCAGAGGCGCCTGGAATAGGGAAGGCGAAAGGCCGATGGCACTCGCGTCGGCTTTGCCATGACCGGTCTGCGCCTGTGTTTCGTACCAGCGCCCGTAAGCAGCATAGCCGTCGATGACCCACGTAGGACTCGGTGTGTAAGTATCGTTCAGCACAACTTGAAAACCGTGGTCCTCATTCGTGGAGTTCTCGTCCGCCCCATTACAGAAGAAGCATGCAGGATTATCTTTCTGGCGAACCCGATCGGACATGCGCGCGAACATTCTATTTTTCTCGCTTTGCGCCCAATCGATTCGCCAATCAAACTTGTCATTTACAGTCGAACCGCTACCTTGCTTGAAATAGTTGTTGGAGTCATGCAGACCCTCACTAGGCCGATTGGCCTGAGGGTACAAGTTGACGATGTTTTGACCCACTGAATTGAGCAGGTTTGAAGGAATGATGTTACCGGGAAAAGGGTCGCGCGTGTAATAGGTGTGTCCGAGGGAATCGGTCACCTGGTGCGTCGAAAACGGATTGTAGATCACCTGGAGCGAGCCGTCAGGATTATAGGTGTGGGAGAAATCGCCGTTGCGCTCAGCACCGGTAGGCACGGTCAGCGTAGTGGCGTCCGTTTTCGGTTGCCGCAGCCCTTCATAGGCTGCAAAGAAAAACAGGTGGCGGCGGCGTGAGATAGGCCCGCCGAATGTTACCCCAAACTGATTTCGGTGGAGCAGGCCGCGGGGGGCATCATTGCGGTTGTTGTACCAGCTATTCGCGTCGAGGCCGGAATTCCGAAAATAATCGTAAACAGTACCGTGAAAGTTCTGGCTGCCGCTCTTAGTGATCAACGTGACCACTCCTGAGCCGGAGCGCTCATACTGTGCGTCATACACATTCTGTACTATCTGCTGCTCCTGCACAGCATCATTGTTGGGAGCTACGAACAGCCCGCCCCAATCCACAGCCGTGGAAGGGGCGCCGTCAATCAGGATTTGCGCATTCCCGGTTCGTCCTCCGGTGAGGCCGAACATACTGCCATTCTGGTCGAAGCTGCCGGAGCGCGACGTCAGACCGGCTTGCCCTTCCGTAGTGCCGGCGAGCGCAAATACGAAGTTCAAGGGGTTGCGATAACTGTTCGGCAACGACGTGATCAGGTGCGTGTCCAAGGTTGCCGTATTGTTGGCGGTTTCTGTGTCCAGAAGGACAGCCTCTGCCGTGACCTGCACCTTCTGCTCCACTCCGCCGAGAGCGAGTGGAATATTGACCGTGGCGGCGGTACTCGCGGGCAGAATCATGTTGCTTTGCACGAAGGCTTTGAACCCCGAAGCATCCGCGGCGATCTGGTAAGTTCCGGGCAAGAGATTGTCGAACCTGTATGTTCCGGCTGCGCTCGCGACTGCCTCGCGAGTGTCATGTGTACTCATGTTCAGAAGATGAACATTGGTTCCCGGGACAACGCTGCCACTCGGATCAGTCACAGTTCCTGCAATCGAACTGGAAAAAGTCTGGGCAAAACAGCCTTGGGCAATGATTGCGAGGGCGCAAAACGAAATGCAAACTAGAAGGGCACACTTAAGGTTGAGTTTCATATGATTCTCCACGGGACACATATCGCGTTGAGTGATGCGACGAGTCACCGAAAATTCCGACGTTCAGTGCTCCGACTTAGCACCACCTAGCAGGGCTGAAGAAGGCTTTCGCAGCTATGCTCTGCTAATCCGAAAGCACTTAGCACGATATGAACTTGTCCTTAACCTGTATGTGACGCTAATCACAAGGCTTGATTTGCGGGTATAGGTGAGAAAAAAGAGGCAGAGCGGTGCAGGTACATCCAGGTTTAAACGCAAAGATCAGCGGCAGCTGGGGAACAAGCCCCGGTGATACAGCTGTATCGGAGTTTCTGAGTGGTGTATAGACTGGCGTATTAACGCAGCTCAACCGGAGATTCATCCATGAACCATGATTTTCCTGCTTTTGATCTGACTGGTCACGTGGCGTTCGTGACTGGTGCTGCTCGCGGGCTGGGGCGCGCTATTTCGCTTGCCCTCGCTCATGCAGGCGCGGATGTGGCACTCGGCTTGCGCGATGTGAAGACCGGAGGTGAGTTGGCGAAAGAGATTGAAGCCATGGGCCGCCGAGCACTGCCGCTGCAGATGGACATGACACGGCTTGATCAAATCTCCCGTGCGATCGACGACACGGTTGCGAATTTCGGCCGGCTCGACATCCTGGTTAACAATGCCGGTCTAGCGCCGGAAAATCTTGCGGAGAATGTGCGGGAGGATGATTTTGATCTGACTCTCGCAGTGAATCTGAAGGGAACATTTTTCGCGAGCCAGGCTGCCGGGCGCGTGATGATTCGACAAAATCGCGGATGCATCATAAATATGAGTTCGCAGGCGGGCTTCGTGGCGCTGCCTACGGAATCGATTTATTGCATGACGAAGGCTGCTATCGCGCACCTGACCAAATGTCTGGCCGTCGAATGGGGTAAGTACAACATCAGAGTCAATGCGGTCGCACCCACATTCATCCGCACGCCTGGTACGGAATCGGCGCTGGCAGACCCTGCATTCCGGAGCGATGTGATCGAGCGAATCGCCGCGCTGCACCGTGTTGGCGAGCCCATGGAAGTTGCGGGCGCCGTCGTCTTCCTTGCCTCTTCGTCCGCATCATTGATCACGGGGCATACACTGCTGATTGATGGGGGCTGGACTGCCAGATAAACGACAGTAACGGTTATTCGCGCATTGAAAGCACGATCAAGGCCGCACTTTCTCCTTGGAAATCCCAAACCCGTACGCTCATCAGGTGGTCTTCCACTCATCTGCGAACGGCGAACCAGTTGAACAACGCAATAACAATGGTTGCGAGCAGGATCAGGCTCTTGCTGAAGTCAACGCCGGTCAGCAGCACGGCGCAGATCAGCACGCCGACGCCAGCGAAGACCGATCCTGCTGGAAGCCGAAGCCAGGCTGCATCAGGTTGTTTCCGGCGCAGCACGGGCACCGCGGCACAAACCGCGCCGTAATAAAACAGCCGCGCGACGGCAGAGAGCGTGACGTTCCAGGTGAAGCTGCCGGCCAGCGCCAGCGCCCAGCACAACGCGGCAAAGAAAACGATCGATATGTGAGGCGTCTTGAACCGCGAATGAACGGCCGCAAACCAGCGCGGGAAGTCTCCCTGTTCGGCGAAGGCAAACGTCATGCGCGGTCCGGTCAGGAAGTTTGCGCTGAGGTATCCGTACACGGAGACAAGCGCGCCGACAGCTACCAAAACAGCGCCGCCGCTTCCCATTACCGAGCGAGCCGCCTCCGCCAGCGGACGATCGGTGTGCAGCGAGGCCGGCAGCACACCAACTACGACCCACTGGATTACCGTGTAAATCAGGGTGATGATCGCCAGGGCCATGAACAACGCAAACGGCGCGTCGCGCTTGGGATTCCGCGCCTCCCCCAGCGGATTCATTGCCGCCTCATATCCGCCGTAAGCGAAGAAGAGCAGCACCATCGCATCACGCCAGTTCGCAGCGTCCGCTCGGGCAGCAGGCCATGGGACGGCTGGGTGCGTCGATAAAAAGTAAGCTCCCGCCAGGCACACAATGCCCAGCGGCACCAATTTGGCCACTACGAAGATGTTGCTGACCAACGTGCCGCCTCGCACTCCCACATAGTTCACGATCAGCAGGAATCCCAGCAGGATGGAAACGATTGCAAAACGAGCCAGGGGCCGTGTGGTCTGCGGCCAGAACGTCGCCAGATAAATAACGAGCAGGTTCGCATTCGCGGCGCAAGCGGTGAGGCGGCTCAGCATCATCATCCATCCCACTTGCAGCCCCGTGAGTTGCCCAAACGCAGCGCGGCAATAAATGTAGGTTCCGCCCGTGCCGCTGAACTGCGATGAGACCTCGCCGTAGCACGCGATAATTACGGCCATGGCTGCGCCCGCCAGAAGCACGGCCCAAGGACTCAGCCGGCCAAGTTTGTCGGCGAGTTGGGAGGGAAGGCCGAAGATACCGCTGCCCAGAATCGAGTTGACCGTAAGCGCAACCAGGCTCCAGCGCCCAATGGCGCGCACCAGTCCTTCGCTGGTTGTGCTCGTTTGCGCCGTGTCGGGCATCGCGAGTTTGTATCACAAATGGGGGACAATTCGGCAGTTGGACTACAATGCAAAGCCAGCCAGGGTGGAAGTGTCCTCCCGGGCGCACCCGAAGGATCCCTGGGTATTTCCAGCATGCCCGAGCAGCACAAAATTTTTATCACGGGGGGAACCGGGTACATGGGCCAGCGGCTAATCCGGCGCCTGCTGGACCGCGGCCACCACGTGCGCGCCCTGGTTCGCTCAGGGTCAGAGAAGAAGCTTGCCTCGGGCTGTACGCCGGTGCTCGGTAATGCCCTCGATGCGAGCAGCTACGCCGAAAATATTGCACCGGCCGACACATTCATCCAATTGGTCGGCGTCGCGCATCCCAGCCCCGCAAAAGCTGCGGAATTTCGGCGGATCGACTTACCGGCAGGATTGGGGGCCATCTCGGCCGCGAAATCCGCCGGCATCAACCACTTTATATATCTGAGCGTCGCGCACCCTGCGCCATTGATGCATGCTTACATTGCGGTCCGTGCAGAGTGCGAGACCGCCATTGAAGCCGCCGGCCTGAATGCAACCATTCTGCGTCCCTGGTACGTCCTCGGTCCGGGACATCGCTGGCCTTATCTCCTCCTTCCGCTGTACAAACTCGGCGAGCTGTTTTCCTCAACCCGCGAAGGCGCCCAACGTCTCGGCCTGGTAACTCTGGAGCAGATGATCACTGCGCTAACATTCGCCGTTGAGAACCCCGTTCGGAGGATTCGGGTGTTGACCGTACCTGAAATTCGCGCTGCCCAATTGGAGATGGCAGGTGCGTTGCCGCGGAGAGTCCCCAGGTAATCCTTCAAAAGGCCTATTCTGCAAGGGTTCTACGACGCGGTGACTTTTTCGCGGACCAAAGTAATCGCAGAATTACCAAAGCGCATGCCCGTGGGACATCTACTCGCTGCATGGGGCCGATGAGATGGTGGAAGGGCAAACGAATGGCTCTCGAAGACATGAACGAACTTCATCTCCGAATCGCGCGCGTTACCGAAGACCTGCGGACCATCCAGCAGGAATTGAATTGTGCCGCCATGCAGGCCCCAAGCGATCCGGAATTGATGGAAGCTTTGAACTCGCTCTCCGAGACGGAGCCCATCGAGACGCTGCGCGTGGCGCTTGATCAGATGCGGCACTTCCTCTGGTTCTATTCCCAAGTGATGAGCAACGAGCCGGAGTTGGGCGATAAGCTGAGACAGTCCGCCCCAGTCAAGACTTCCACCGACGAAAAGCCCAAAGCGGAAAGCACATTTCTGGACAAGCTCTCCCGTGCAGACGAATTGATGCTGCTGCACCATCTCACCGACTCCAAACGCAACAAGCCAAATTAACCGGCACGCGGCGCCCAACAGCTCTGCGAGGGCTGCTAATGGTCGTTTCTGTTTCCTGTGTGGATGTGGTGATTCGAAACGATCCAGGTAATTAGAAGCCGCGCCCGCCAACGATGGTCTTGAGAACGTCGCCTGTGGGACTCAGCACGGCGAAATCAGCGGGAGCGCCGGGTTTCAAAGCTCCGCAGCTGGCGGTCATTCCCACGGCAGTAGCCGGATTGAGGGTCGCCGCCCGTACTGCGTCGCGCAGGCTCCAATTCGAAAATTGGGTCACGTTGCGTACGGCGCGGTCCATCGTCAATACACTGCCTGCAAGGCTGTTATTGGCGGTGCACTTGCCATCCTTTACGTCGACTTCGATGGGGCCAAGTTGATACTTGCCATCTGGCATTCCCGTCGCCGATATCGCGTCAGTAATCAGAACCGCGCGCTCGCTGCCCTTGGCCTGCAAGAAAACTTTGACCACGGCAGGGGACACATGGATGCCATCGGCAATCACGTCGGCGGTGATTCCGTCATCGCTGAGCACCTCGCCGAGAATGCCCGGCTCACGATGATCGAGGGGACGCATAGCGTTGAAAGTGTGAGTGGCATGCCGCGCCCCGGCGGCAATTCCCTGCCTTGCAGTCGGCATGTCCGCGTCCGAATGTCCGATGCTGACGCACACTCCGCGCCGGGCTGCCTCCGAGATAACTTCAATTGCGCCTGGGATCTCAGGTGCAATGGTCATCATGCGCACCTGGCCGCGCGCAGCCTGCCAGAGTTCGTCGAAGATCTTCAGAGTCGGCTCCACGAGAAACTCAGGCGGATGAACTCCGCGGCGTTTGTGACTGAGAAAGGGACCCTCAAGATGGATGCCGAGGGGGCGAGCGCCGGGCGCGTCGCTGCTGGCATTGTTCTGTGCCGCTTCAATCGCATCCGCTAAACGGCCTAGAGCCTTGTAAGTGGCGTCAAGCGGAGCGGCCACGGTGGTTGGAAAATATCCAGTCACGCCATGCCGGACGAGAAATTTTTCGAGCACAGGCATTTCCGATGCCGATGCGCGCATCACATCCACGCCAGCGCCGCCGTGCATGTGAATGTCAAAGAACCCTGGGGTCAGGATGGCGTCGCCGAAATCCACGACCCGAGAGTTCGACGGCACGTCCTTCTCGGAGCGGGATGCTATCTCAGAAATGCGCCCGTCTGCGGTGACGAGAAAGGCGTTGTCAACCTCTTGAATGGGAGTGAACAGACGTCGTGCAGTGAATACAGTTTTCATGAAGAAAACCCGCGACAGTATCGTATCTGCATGACTGGTTTCGCACAATATCGCTCGTCACGCGCTCTGATGGAGTAACGCGACAGGTCCCCGTCAAGCCGTGCGCGACCGGAGATGCTGCGAACAACTCCGACCGGACCCTCAATGTTATAATTTTGTCTCTGAGAACTTTGAGGCCCATTCTGAGCGCCTCAGTTCATGTCGGGGAGTGGCTCAGCCTGGTAGAGCACCTGGTTCGGGACCAGGGGGTCGGAGGTTCAAATCCTCTCTCCCCGACCATTTACTTCAATCCCGTCATTGAATTAGCGGACTTCCATTTCCCCAAGAAACCGCAATTTGGGTCGTTTAAGCAGACGATCACGGGGACGCTCGAGAATCTCCGACGCACTACGCTGAGCAGCTACCATCTGCAATAAGAACGCGTTTAACCATTCCACCTTAAAAAGCGGCAATTTGCGATGCTTCTGGCAGTGACGTATCCAGGCAGTTCGCGCAGCTTAAACCTTAAAACGCCAAGACAGCTTTAGTGAGTCAAGCGAAGCTCACCCGACGGTAAGGCCATTTTCCGCGGTTGAATGGTTCCAGCAGGACGCACACTCTGAAGTGAACCAGATTTTTCGAGACTTTCTGTCAAAGCGAATCCAGTGATTTCTGCGTCGCGGCCGAGGGTTCCTCGATCATGTGCCCTGTCTCGCTTAATCGATGAGGTTCACGGGTTGCCAAAGCCTTCCGAACCAAGTTGACGCGGTCCTGTACCTCCTCGGCTTTCTTCAGCCAAGATTCGGAGTCCATGCCATTGTGATGTGCGGCGGAATGCTGTGCCAAGCCCCTCATCAAGAGTACGTCTTCTTCCAAGGCGCGGATAGCGCTCCACAAACTTTCTTCTGTTTTAATACCGAACTCAGCGAGTAGCGAGTCGGCTGAATAAGCGTGGCCCGTATGGCAGCGGAAACGGATACTATTTCCTTCATCGCGTTGCAAAAGCACACCATGGCATTCCGGGCAGGCATAGATTGAGGGCTTGCCCCACTTCAGGATCCCGTTTTCCAGGGCCTTTACCTCTTTCGCGATTTTCACTTCCAGCTCCATTTCATCTGACACGGGATGCATTACCTCCTTGACGGCCGGTGTTTCGACGAGGTGCACAAGCATCGGCCCAATCTCTCTTACGGCTAGAATCTGATTGATTTCTACATGCTTGATGGCATTCAGTGGCATAGAGGCGGCGAAAGCATCGTCGGGGTGCTGAACGATGGTGGTGCCGCCACGTTCGCGTATGGCCCGCAGCCCTGCAGTCCCGTCATCGAGCCATCCGGTCAATATCACCCCAATAACCCGCGGACCAAAACAATAGGCAGCGGCTCGGAACATCGGGTCGATGGCGGGTCGAAAGCGGTTTTCACGCGGTCCGCGCGTGGTTCGAACAATCCATCTTTTTCGAATAAAAGATGATAGTCCGGGGGCGCCACATAGATGCGGCCATGCTGAATTGGTTCCCAATCCTTGGCGTTGGACGCAGGCAAGGCGCCGGCGCGCTCCAAAATTTCAGGCAGGATGCCGTCACTGTACGGCGCCACATGCAGCGTGATGAAGATGGCGGCCTTAAGGTCTTCGGGTAAAGTCGCGACCAGAATTTTCAAGGCATCGATGCCGCCCGCCGAGGCCCCGATGACGACAATATCCTTTGTTGCCATAACAAACTGGCTTTCTCGAATGCGGCCTGCTGCCACTCTACCACTTTCAGGAGCGGGGTACATTGGCCAAAACCCTGTATGCGCACCCATGATGAACTCGGCCGCTCCTGAAAAGCGCCCACCCCTTGCTAAATCCATACGGGAGCGTTTAATAGGCTATGGATAGACACGCAAAAGTAGCGGCCAAGGGGGCTGCTGTAATGACGGCAAGAAAATGAAGCACCGGTTGCCTTAGAAAAAAACGATTCATCCCTGAGCGAAAAAGCGATCGCAGCCGGCGGCGGCACTCAGATGCTAGTCGCGATTGGAGCTTCAGCGGGCGGAGTGGACGCTCTTCAGAGGCTATTCAGCGCCATGCCTGTGGCGACAGACCTTACGTTTGCTGTGATATTGCACACCGCCGCTCAGGCTGACAGTCATCTGGCAGAGATTATTCAAAAGAAAACACTCATTCCGGTGACCTCGGTACGAAGTTCCGCGAAGTTACGAGTAAACCATATTTACTGCCTTCCCTCCGACAGAGAAGTGGAACTGCTGGACGGAGAAGTGCTCGTCACCGATCGCGCACTGAGTGAGGAACGAAGGGTGCCAATCGATTTGTTCCTGCGGTCGGTGGCCGGAACGTATAAAGAAAGAGCCATTTCGATAATCCTCTCGGGCACCGGCTCCGACGGTTCCCTGGGTACCGGTCGCCTTCGCGAAGAGGGCGGCGTGAACATTGTGCAGGATCCCAGCCAGGCGGAATATGGCATGATGCCAAAAAGCGCCATAGATCACGGCTCTGTGGATTTCGTTCTGCCGCTCGAGCAAATTCCGGAGAAACTGATCTCTCTGCGGCGGAACGCGGGACGCATTCAACTGCCTCCGGCAGAGGGGGCTGCAGCCACTTCGGAAAATACCCTCATTGAAATACTGGGTTTATTGCGGGCACGCACGCGGCACGACTTTATCAGTTACAAGCGATCTACGGTTCTGCGAAGAATTGAACGGCGGATGCAGATCACTGAGTGCGAAGATCTCCCTTCGTATCTGATTCATCTTCGCCAGCATCCGGAAGAAGTCCGCGGACTGCTACGCGACCTGCTCATTAGTGTGACTAATTTCTTCCGGGATCCGCAGGCATTTCAGCAGCTCGAATCCGAAATATTGCCACGTTTGTTCGCAGAATTGAAAGCCGGGGATCCGTTGCGGGTGTGGGTGCCGGGATGCGCGACCGGTGAAGAGGCATATTCGCATGCCATCATTCTCACCGAGTTCGCGGAAACCCTGAGCCAGCCCCCTTCGTTACAGATATTTGCCACCGATATCGACGAAGAGGCCCTGGCTCACGGACGCAACGGTCTCTATCCCAACGCGATTGCGGCGGACGTATCTGCGCAACGGCTGAGACGATTCTTCGCCAATGAAGGTTTGTCGTACCGGGTGAAGCGGGAATTGCGCGAGACGGTGCTGTTTGCGCCGCAGAACCTGTTGCGCGACCCACCCTTTTCCAAGCTGAATCTGATCAGCTGCCGAAATTTGCTGATCTATATTGAAAGGCAGGCGCAAGAGCGTCTTCTCGAAACCTTCCATTTTGCTCTGAAACCTGGCGGCTACCTCTTCCTGGGCTCATCGGAATCAGCCGATGGGCTATCCTCCGGCTTCAATACGATCAATAAGAAGTCACGGATTTTTCAAAGGGACAAAACTGAAGCTGTGGTCAAAGTGCCCCCCTCCGCCGCACCGGTGGGATGGGCTGCCGTGCCGCCGTTAGAATTGACTGCTAACATTCCTGCCGTTGCGCGTGGCGCTGTTCCCTCTTTCGCCGAGCTCCATTATCGTATGCTGGAGGCGTTCGGACCGCCCAGCGTGCTGATTGACGCAAACTACGAAATTGTACATATCAGCGAACATGCCGGGCGTTACCTGCAAATGCCCGGCGGCGAGCCTTCGCGTAATCTGCTAAGGGCAGCCCACCCCGACGTTCAACTTGAATTGCGCTCACTTCTGATCGAGGCTTCGCAAGTGGGCCAAGCCTCAAGGAGGATGAGTATCGGTATTGATGGCAAGGAAACTCTCGTGGAAGTGAGCGCGCGTTCCTTAGCTGGCACTGTGGCCTTATCCGGCTTCTCGTTGGTTGTTTTCGAGGAGATCGAGCAAAGCATTACGGCGCCCGCCAGGAAGACCGCGACGAGCAAGGACGACACTAATGCTGTCTTGCACAATGTCGAAGGACAGCTGAGGCAAACCCGGGACCAACTTCGCGCCACGGTCGAAGAGTATGAAACATCCACCGAGGAACTGAAAGCTTCCAACGAAGAACTGCAGGCCATGAATGAGGAGCTGCGCTCGGCTTCGGAAGAGCTGGAAACCGGCAAGGAAGAATTGCAGTCTTTGAACGAAGAACTCAGCACCGTAAACGTCGAACTAAAAGAGAAGGTGGAAGAGGTTAGCCGGGCCAATAGTGATCTGCAGAACTTGATGGCTTCCACGCGTATCGCGACTTTGTTCATTGATCGCGCCCTGCGTGTGAAGCGTTACACGCCGAGCCTGCAGGAAATATTCAATATCATTCCGACCGATGTGGGCAGGCCTCTGACGCATCTCACTCACAACCTGGCATCCGACAATCTGGTAGCTGACGTTGAGAAGGTTCTTGACGACCTACAGACCAAAGAGCGTGAAGTCTCTACCAAGGACGGACGCTGGTACATTCTGCGCTTGCTCCCTTACCGCACGATGGACGACAAAATCACCGGAGTTGTCATTACCTTTACCGATATTCAGGAGAGGAAGAATGCGGAAGAGGCCCTGCGCTCCCGGGAAGAGCGTTTGCGCTTGCTCGTGGAAAGCTCGCTGGACTACGCGATCATGACTCTGGATGCGCAAGGAAACTTTGTCAGCTGGAATCCCGCAGCGGAGAATATTTTTGGGTACTCTGCGACGGAGATTATCGGCCGGCCATTTCATACGATTTTTACGGCAGAAGACAAAGCCGCTGGCCGGGATCAACTGGAGATGAGCACTGCCGAACAAAAGGGGAAATCGGTGGACGAAAGGTGGCATGTTCGCAAGGACGGAACCCGCCTCTACCTGAGCGGCGTATTAGTGTTGATCAATGACAAATCGGGAAAAGGATTCTCGAAAATCGGGCGGGACTTGACGGCGGAGCACAATGCCAAGGTTGAGCTGGCGAAGTCCAAAGAAGAGCTGGAGAGCCGCGTCCGCGAGCGCACTGAGGAGTTGGCATCGGCCAATTCACAATTGCGGCACGAAATTCTCGAGCATGAACGCGTGGAGCAACAGCGCCTGGACCTGGTCCGCCGTATCGTGGGAACCCAGGAGGAGGAGCGGAGAAGGATTTCGCGTGAGTTGCACGATCAACTCGGCCAATTGTTGACCGCCTTGCGATTACGGCTTGAGAGTCTGAAGGAGCAATCGAATCCTGACGAAACGAGCCAAAGTGTGCAGGAACTCATTGAAAACACGAAGCACCTGGAAGGTGAGATTGATTTCCTGGCTTGGGAATTACGACCCTCCATGCTGGATGATTTCGGTCTCGAAGTTACGCTGGAGAATTATGTCCGGGAGTGGACCCAGCACACCGGGATTCCGGTAACGTTTCACGCCCAAGGCCTTGGCAATCGTCGGCTGACATGGCTCCTGGAAACCAATCTTTACCGGATCGCGCAGGAAGCTTTGAACAACATAGCGAAACATTCCGAAGCCACGAAGGCGGAGATCGTTTTGGAACCTCACGAGAGCGAAGTCATACTCATCGTTGAGGACAATGGCCGCGGTTTCGTTCACGAGGAGAAGACAAATCCCGGAGGACGGGAATTAGGATTGGCGGGCGTTCGAGAACGCGCAAAGTTGATGAACGGTACGATCGAAATAGAATCTGCCGACGGGAAAGGCACTACTCTTTTCGCGAGGATTCCTATGCAATTTGCGGCCGATGACGGGAAAGCGAAGCAATGAACAAGGTCGCAGTATTTCTGGCAGATGATCATGCGATTCTGCGCGAGGGACTCAAATCGCTAATCGATTCGCAAACCGATATGCACTGTGTCGGGGAAGCAAGCGATGGGCAGGCTGCCATTACCGGCGCGCAGCGTCTTTCGCCGGATGTTGTTGTTCTGGATGTTTCGATGCCAAAGGTAAATGGGTTGCAGGCTACGGAGCAGATCGTCCAGTGCTGCCCAAAATCGAAGGTTCTTTCTTTGACCCGTCATAGTGAAGACAGCTATGTGCAGCAATTGTTGAAGGCGGGCGCTTCGGGCTACGTCCTAAAGCAAAGTTCCTCGGCGATTCTTCTAGCCGCCATCCGCACGGTGGCCGCAGGGCAGAACTATCTCGACCCGGCAGTCACCGCTAAAGTCGTTGGCGGCTACGTGGCTAAGGGGGCGGCCAGAGGAGGGACCCTTTTGAACCAGCCCAGCGAGCGCGAAAATGAAGTGCTGCGCCTCATCGCCTTGGGTTACAGCAATAAGGAAATAGCAGCTCGTATGAGTCTCAGCATCAAGACGATTGAGGTCCACAAAGCCAACGCCATGCGCAAGCTGAATATGCGAGGACGCATCGACATTGTCAAATTTGCGGTCTTGCAGGGTTGGCTGGAGGACAATAAGTAGAGGGTTTCGCTCCCTAACCCATTCGTTTGCAATTCTTTATCCCCGAGACTAGGGAAAATCCCTAGTGGTACGACACACCTTCCCAATACCCCAGTGCAGGCCGAGATGAGACAGTCTTCTTGTGCCTTCAGAAACTCAAATGGCAATTCCCACGATAAGGATCTTACTTGCCGACGATCACATCGTCATCCGCGACGGCATTCGGCGGGTTTTGGCCGAAGATACGAGAATTCGCGTCATGGACGAAGCCTGTAATTTCTCTGAAGCCATCACAAAGGCCCACCAGATCAGCCCTGATGTATTGATCCTGGATCTCCACATGCCGCTCGGTCCCGGTTTGTCAATCAGCGATCTCCGCGCACAACTCAATTCATGCGGAGCCGGGGTTTTGGGAATGTCGTTCGCGAATGACGATGATGCCAGATCGCTCGCGACGAGTATGGGAGCCGCTGAACTATTAGACAAAATGCAACTGGGCAAAGAATTGATTCCGTCGATCATGCGAGTTGCATCCGCGAACAATTGTCTTTCCCCGGCGTTATCCGTCAAGCCAAGCGACAGGAGCGTAGCGTGATGAACTGGAAAGACCAATACAGAGCCGCACTGATAGAAGTTGATCCCGCCCAGCTGTTGAGTTTGATACATGACACAGAAGAAGCGATGGGTGTTCGTTCGGAAGCCTTGCCGGCAGTCACAGCGCAAGAACTGCAAGAAATGGGTGACGCGACCCGCACCTTGCGCATTCTGAAAAGAGAGGCGCAGACCGGAGAGGCGCAGACCGGAGAGGCGCAGACCGGGGACGTTTAGAGAAGTATTTGACTGAAGAAGGACTACATGCCTCAACTTACCAACCAATATGATGCGATTCTTCGCGACTCTTTAAAACTGTTTCTCAGTTTTCAGAGCAAGCTTCAACCCAGCACGAAGTATTGCACCGAGTGCGGCTCGCTTTGCAGTTATTTGCCGACAGGATTCTGGCTGGAGGGTGATGAAGAAGTTTTTACTATATGGTTGACATTCTGTGCGCAATGCAATCCTGAACTTCTCTCACGAGTGCCCGCTTGCGCCTGATGAACCGTTGTTTCGAATGAGAAGGTCTCTATGAGTCAACTACGTGAACGATGGTGTCCCGCCGAAATAAGAAGTAAGAAGGAGCCGATGAATTCCATCCAGCCTTTACTCAACCGATCAACACGTTCTGATCTTCGCCTCTTCGAAACTCGTACGACGGCTACAGCCCTGCAGGGTTGGAAGAATATAGCCTCGTATTTGGAGCGGGGAGTTCGGACGGTGCAGCGCTGGGAGCGAGATCTAGCTCTGCCAGTTCACCGTATCGGCAAGGGACCCAGAGGTGGAGTGTTCGCCTTTGCGGACGAATTGCGGTCTTGGTTGCATGTAATTTCTGACTTGCATCCTTGTGCGGATTTCGCGGTTGCAAGCAATCCACTTCCGAGGCAAGAGACTGGCCTCCGCATCGTGAATCGGCTCCGAAAGGCGACGCTCCTCGAAGACGGGCCGGGTAATCCGTGGTCGCTAAACAGTCCTAAAGGCCGGAACCTCGAAGCCGTTATCAATTTTTTCGCTGCGCAGTCTTCTACCCGACCGCCAGGCGACTGCGAACAATGTCACTCGCCATTGCGGACTGTGGAGGGCTACTTTCGGATGTCTGAGACGGAACGGAGCTGGGTCACAACCATAAGAGTTTGCCCAATATGTGATCAGGAAACGATTGGCGGACCAGGTGCGAGGCAATGTGTGAGTTCTCGCGACAGCAAGCTTCATTCCCCCACTCCGATGGAGGCCTAGATAGTCCGAGTCATCCTGCCTGGAGTGAAGATCGCGTAGTTCACGCCTTGAACTTGTAGCCGATCCCTGTCATGGTTACGATCAACTCTGGATGCTTCGGATCTTTTTCGATTTTCTGACGAAGACTGGCGACGTGGACGTCGACGGTTCTAGTCAATGTTCCATCTTCGTAGCCCCAGACTGCTTTCAGGAGTTCATTTCGCGAGAGAGTCACTCCTGGGTTTTCCATAAAGTGGCGAAGCAGTTGGAATTCGCGCGCGGAAAACGAGAGGGGTTGCCCATCGCGCAGGACTTCGGTTCCCCTAACATCCATGCGCAGCGAACCGGCCTGGTAAATGGACTGTTTTGGACGACTGGGCAGACGGCGGAGCAGGGCTTCGACACGCGCCATCAACTCCAAGGTGTCAAAAGGTTTGGTGACATAATCGTCGGCGCCTAGCTTCAGACCAAGTACTTTGTCCATGGTCTGATCACGGGCGGTCAAAACAAGAACCGGCGTTGCCAGTCCGGCCTTGCGAATATCGCGGCAAACGTCGAGACCACTGCGATGCGGTAGCATGACGTCCATGATGATTAAATCGAAGGGAACACTAATGGCTTTGTCGAAACCTTCTTGGCCGTCGCAGGCCAGGTCGACGACGTAACCTTCACTGCGAAGGCGGTCGCCGAGGGTCATGCGCAGAGCCTCTTCGTCTTCCACGAGCAAAATATATTCATTCATTGCTGCACCAGTTTTTGCTCCATCTCACGAATCTCGTCGAACACCGGCAAGCGCAAGGTGAAAATCGTTCCCACGCCGAGTTCACTGGTCACTGATAATCTTCCACCCATAGCTTCCGCGAGGTTTTTGGCGATGGGCAATCCCAACCCGGTGCCGTGGATTTGGTTCGAAACCGCCGCGGGGCTGCGATAGAACGGTTCGAAAATGCGTTGCATTTCTGACCGCTCGATCCCGTGGCCGCGATCGTGAACATCGATCCGCACCTCATGGTTACGGCCATCCTTTGACTCCTCACCGGCAGCGCGAATCCCGATCCAGCGTCCTTTTTCGCCATACTTCAGCGCGTTGGTGATCAAATTCTGCAGGCACTGGGAAAGCGCGGTGGCATCGCAGAGGACCAACGGCAGTGAGGGAGCAATGTGCTGCTCCAACGTGAAGCCGGCCTTCATCACGAGTTCGTTGATGCCAACCACCGCCGACTCGATCACTTCGGCGATATTAGTGGGTCGCATCACATAACGGCCTTTACCGTCCTGCGTGGAGGCGAACAACAGGACCTGACTGACCAGGCCATTGATCTGCCGTGACTGATTGCGAATGGTGGATGCATATCTTGCCAACTGCTCTTTCCCGGTTACGACGCCGTCTGCGATGTTGTCGACCGCGGAACAGAGTACGGCCAAGGGCGTGCGGAGTTCATGAGAAACCGAGGCGGCAAAGTCCATTTGCATGCGTGCGAATTGTAGAGTACTGGCCATTCTGCTCTTCTGTAAAACCCAGACAAAAACGCCGGCGGTAAGAATCGTACACAACAATACAGAAACCAGGCGAATGACGGAGCGGCGCGAGATGTTGGCGACATTCAACAATCGCTGCGATGCCTGTTCGTCGTAAAGACGTTGTGTTTCGTCGAGCGACTGGCGAACACGATCAAAAAGTGGAACGCCTTTCGCCAGGTCGAGGGCGACCGCTTCCTTGGTGCTGCCCTCGAGAATTAGCCCCAGAACTTCGTCTCTGACTGCCAAATAAGTGGACCAATCGCTTTGCAGGCGGCGTCCCAGTTCGATTTCGCCGGGCAACTCCGCTTCCTTCAGATATTCGGCAATACCGGCGGTTACTCGGGCATCTGCCAGGCGAGACTGGTCGGCATACTGGACCTGCAAATTGCTGTTCTCTGTAGAGAGAGCGTACAAGGTGCTGCGACGGGTCTCCTGGGCGTCATATTGCAGGTTGCCAATTCTGCGAAGCCCAAGTACCGAAGAGGCGTACATCCTTTGCACTTCGTTATCAGCGGAGCGCAAGTCACGAATCACAAAGCGGACGGCCCCGGCTTCCAAGCCCACCAGCAGCACCAGCAACAGCGCCGAACCGTAGCGCGAGAAAAATTCGGGCGCTTTCCCCACTCGCGGAGTGAAGGATGCGGCCCCGCGTGCTGTTATTTTTTGGCCGCGCTCGCTCATGCTACCTTTCGTGCCGCTCCGGGACCCGTAATGCGTACTGCGCATCGCTGGGGTAATGACCATCAATGCGAAGAACTTTCACCGAAGCATCCACATCGGACGGACGCATAAAGCCAATTGCACCGGGAACATTGAAGACAAACTTGCGTACTCCCTCTGGCGAGGAGAGCGTTTTCGGGGAGACCAGAATTTCGCCGGTGAGCAGGCCCTGTACAAACCGACGGCGGAGGTCGGACTCGCTCATACGGCAGATCTCGCGCAATACGGCCTCTCGTTCAGGCCGCCCTGCGTCCATCATCACAATCGTAATTCGACGTCCGTTGGGCCAGTGGCTCCGTTCTCCGAGGAAAATGGTACGAAGTTCCGCCATAGATAACTCATTCACGGCATTCGCCTGATTCACGACGATTGCCAGGCCCTCTTCTTTGGGCGGCGAAGCAGCGACAGGAACCGGTGCCCAGCGCAGCAGCGCCGCAGTTGCCAGCCAGACGAAAACCGTGATGGTGATGAAGCGTCGCATGAAAGGAACCAGCCGTTAGAACGTGAAGCCGACTTGCGCTTCCAGCGCTTGCACAGATCGTTGATTGCGCAAACTCAAAAAGTCATACTGCAGCTTCAATGCGACCGATTCGCTGGCATCGTACCGAACGCCGGCAGAAGGTCCAGCACGAAACCCGATATCCGGGAAAATTGGTTCGTTCCTGGAGGCGTTCACATACTGATACCGGAAGTAGGGTTGATACAAGCCGAAGCGCCGCGAGATCTGAGAGTAGAAGCCTGGCGTAGCAAATACGTGTGGCGTGCCGCTGATGTTATGACGAACCACAAGGAGTTCATTGAGCCACTCAAAATTTGTGGTCGAATAAACGGCGTGGGTGGCCAGAATGGTTTCGCCGACGCTGGGTTGCCCAACCGGAACGAGTAAGTCGCGATAGGCCGAGAAGCCAAGTTGCAGGCCAGGCAATTTCAGGGGACGAGCGAAAAATGCGACGTTCACGGATTTGTGAGTTTTATCGGCAATTTCGTTTTGCACCGGCTCTTCCGTGAACGGAGACCGCGATTCGCGTCCGTTGCCCACTTCAGCGATATAGTGCAAGCCTAACGAACCCGACGGAATTCTTCCGAAGGCCTCTACGCCGATGTTGTGGATGGGGAGGATGCCGCCGCGATCCTCAAATTCGAACATCAAAGGCCGGCCCGTGGTGGTCTGTAGCCAAGTACTGTGGTGGTACGCGGTGTTGTAGTAGCCGATCGCGGTATGGTATCGCCCGGCCGTCAAATTGAAGTAATCATTGTGGGAATATTGCAGCAGGTAACGTTCTACATCGACTCCAAAATTATTTGCCGTTCCTTGCGTATTGCCATAGATGTTGTCGGGGCCAGCCTCAAAAACGATTTCGCTTAAGAATCGGAATCGGTCGGAGATGTCAGATGTGACAAACAGGTTCAACTGCCCAAGAGCGAAAGACGTTCTATCGCCTGGCTGGCCGGTGGGATGATAATTGTCGCCGTGCAGGGTCACATCGCCAAAGCCGCGAATGCGGAGCAGTGTCTTGCTGAGGTCCATGCGCTCATTCTCGGCATGCTCGGCGCCCTCTGGTTCCGGGAGATTGCTTTGCTGTAAAGTTGTCGGGCTTGCGGTTGGTTCACCGGCTTGGGCGGTCGCGGGGGCTGACGCAGAGGGAGACGAAGCCGCAGGCGTGGGTGTCTCGGAGTGTGGGCTCAGGGTGTGACTTTGCAGCGCTTCGAGTTGCTGCACTTTTGCTTCCAGTGCATTAATGCGAGCGACGAGAGCGATCAGGGTTGCCTGATCGGGAGTGGCCGCCGGATTCGACTGTGCGTCCGAGCTAACCGAACTCAGCAAAAGTGCACAAAACAAGAGCGGCAAAATCCACCTGGCACCCTTACCCGCTAAGCGCCCTTGCATTACCTGATTGACGAAAAAGTTCGGGTGCATCGACAACCTCCTATCCGCTTCAGTTAGCCCTGAGACAACCCCGCCCCGCTTCACAGGACAGTTTAGTGTGCTTCCAACCATCGACGATGGCACGAATACACAACGCCGTCATCGATGTCTGCCGACATCCAGCACTTGCTTGAGTGAGGGGGAGAGAAGTTCGGAATGTATCCTAATTTCAGAGCGCTTTCAACATTACTTGAACGGAAACAGCGACCGAGAAGGGTCTGGGACTTCAAATTTGCCAGGCAATCTGCAGCTTGCAGGTCTGCAATTCTCTCCAGCGAACCGGCCTTTAGGCATCAAGGGAAAGCGGGCGGGCATCACGGTGTTGCGTGCGCCTCTCGAACACTGCCGTGATCGTCGCAGTGGGGTCATTCTCTTGATGCAATGATTCCAGCTACTATGTCAGTCGCGAAAGCGGAGCTGTTTGGCAACGGAAAACGCAATTGCACACAAGCCCATGTACTTCAGTGCCTCACCTTGTGAACTAGTGTGTTCTTTTCAACGCATTCCTGCGGGCTAGAATCAACCATCGCATCGGCGATGATTCGTCCCAAGTTAAATCGGATCAGCGCTGATTCGTCCCAAATTAATTAGTTGAGTTGGCGGTTCTGTCGAGCGCCAGCCGAGCACCCAGTTCCAGGTGCTGAAGGAGGTCCGTTTGCATTTCCCCCCGACTGCAAAATCTTTGCGGAACATCTTCAGTTTGAGCGTCGTGTTGATTGCATCAATCAGTTTGATTGGTTGCGGAATGCCGAACCAATCTGGCCTTTCAACGCAACAGCTCTCGGTTGCGCCTGCGCAAGCAGGGATTCTGGCGAGTACGTCTCCCACGGTGCTGCTGTTTAACGGAAGTGGCACATCTTCTCCCGATGTTTCAGCCGTGGAGACCATTCTGCACAGCATGAATCTGGTCTTTGCCACCGCAAACTCCAGTCAGATTGCCGCCATGAGTGTTACCAAGCTGGCTTCTTACAGATTGCTCATCGTGCCCGGCGGAAATTCCATCACCATTGGAAATGGCCTCACAAAAGCAGCAACAACAAACATCCACAATGCGGTAATCAACTACGGGTTGCACTACTTGGGAATCTGCGCAGGGGCTTTTTTTGGTGGGTCGTCGATCTATAACGGCTTAAATCTGACTTCGGGCGTCTGGTTCAATCCCTGGACTAATGGTGGCCGGGGAACGGCGAAAGCATCCGTTATGATTTCCTACCCGAACCAGAAATTGGACCAGTACTGGGAGGACGGTCCGCAACTCAAAGGCTGGGGCAACATCGTCGGCAAGTATCCGGATGGAATACCGTCGATGGTGGAAGGGTTTTCGGGAAAGGGTTGGGTCATTCTGTGCGGATTTCACCCGGAAGCTCCCTCGACTTGGAGAACAGGAATGACTTTCAGCACGAGCGTCGCCACTGACAACGCGTATGCAAGGACGATGATATCTGCCGCGCTGAACGGGACCTCGCTCCTGCACTACTGAATCAAGCGGGATGCTCGCGAGCATCATTTCGATTTAAGAAGGCCCCGGTTTCTCGCCGGGGCCTACTTTTTAGACGACTAGGAATGATCAGGCGATTCGGGGCGCAGGCTGCACGTGTTCTCGATGTAGAAATCTCCAGATACAGGCTTGCCGGCCTCCACGCAAAGGGTGGCACAACGCTGCCGCAGATCGATCTCTACACCGTTTGACTCCATAGCCACATCAACCCGATAGAGACCAGGAACAACTGGCAGGATGGGACATTGGAACTCGACCGCTCCGCTGCCGGGCGTCAAGGTGAAAGGCTGTCCAGGAGATTCGTTCGTTAACTGCGCGCACAGATAGCCGCTGGGCCAATACAAAGATATTCGGAATACGACATCAGGAATGGATACCGCGGCGCGGTACTGTAGACGGGCGGTGATCGGGTGCCCGGTTCGAACGGAATCATCGGATACAGGCGATGAGAAGGAGACGCTGACGCACTCCGCTCTACGACTGGCGTCCAGTTCACCGAAAGCGGGTTGATGGCTGGGAAAGGCCATCTGCTGGTAGTGGTCGATTACCGGCCGCGGAGCACCTTCCATAACAAGCTGTCCGTGACTGAGCAACAGTGCCCGATCGCAGACTCGATACACAGCCGCGAGATCGTGCGAGACAAAGATGATGGTGCAGCCTTTTTTTCTCAACTCCGCGATTCGATCAATGCATTTGGCCTGGAATGCGACGTCTCCGACGGCCAGGACTTCATCCAGCAAAAGGATGTCAGGATCCAAATGGGCAACGATGGAGAACCCCAGGCGCACGTACATACCTGAGGAATAGCGCTTCACGGGAGTATCGATAAATTCAGCGACTCCGGAAAAATCGATGATGCTGTCCATTGTCCGCGCGATTTCGGAGCGGCGCATACCAAGCATCGCGCCGTGCAGATAGATGTTCTCCCGTCCGGTGAGTTCGGGATGGAATCCAGAACCCACTTCGACGAGGGCCGCGAGCCGGCCGCGGATTGTAATTTCACCGCGGGTTGGAGTGGTGATGCCAGACAGGAGTTTCAGAATTGTTGTTTTGCCGGCCCCGTTGTGGCCAACAACGCCGAGCGCCTCGCCGCGTTTCACATCAAAGCTGACATCTCGCAGGGCCCACATTTCCGCAGAGCGGTGGGAAAAGGGGTTTCGATACCAACGTCGGGGCTCATTACCGTCCGAGCGGAGTTTGTATCTCTTACCTACGCGAGCTAGTTGCAGGTCGATCATGACTTTAGATCACATCGGCCATGGTGGCTTCCGACGATTTGAAATAGAGATACGCAAGTACCAACGCGGCCAGGGTGATTGAGCTTGAAAAAGCCAACTGAGGGAAATTGGGAGCCGCCCCAAAGACCAGCACGCGGCGGAAATTCTCAACCAATCCGGCAACCGGATCCAACAGATACAACTGGCGGAACCGAATCGGGACGGATTCGACGGAATACACCACTGGAGCAGCGAACATCCAAAGCTGCAACGCAAACGGCATAGCAAGGCCCACATCACGAAAGCGGACGTGGACGGCCGAGAAGAACAATCCCACGGCTGCCGTAAGCCCTGCAAGTACCAGAAAGATAGGAAGAACGTAGAGCGCATTCCACGTCAATGCACAGCGATAGTGCACCATCAGGACCAAAAAGATGAGCGATGCGATCAAGAAATCGACCAGACTGGCTGCAAGATAAGAGAGTGGGATGATTTCTCGCGGGAAATACATCTTGGTAAGCAGGTTGGGGTAGCTGACCAATCCGTGCACCGCATTCGTGATCGCGCCGGAAAAGAAAAGCCAAGGCAATAGGGCGGAAAAAACGAAGATTGGATACGGGGCTCCACCCGTTTTAACGGTGGTTACGTGCGCAAAGATAAAGGTGTAGATGCACATCAAAGCCAGCGGCTGGAGCGCAGCCCACGCCCACCCTAAAACGGACTGCTTGTAACGAACGTTGAGGCGAAACAGGCTCAGGGTGTAAAGAAGGTCTGAGTACTGAGCAAGTGTTCGCAGGCCCAGGAATACAGCGAGTAGGGAAAATTTCGGCGCCGCAATAACCCGGGTCTGGCGCGCGTCGCCCTGGGCCCGATCAGTCGCCGCACTCCAATCCAGTGCGCTGGGTTTGCGAAGGGCACCTGGAACGGCGAAAGGGCCGTCTTCTGCTCCCATGTCTCCTCTTTTCACAAGGTCAGCCGGCGAGTTCAGATGAGATCGCATCGCCCAGAGGCATCCCATTTTGAGCCGGGGCAAAAGCTAACGGACGTCTCTGCGTCTCACTGCTGAGCTCCTGCAGCCGCGCGGTTAGTTTCTCCCCGATGACGGCTACATAAGGTTCCCGCAGCACTTCGATGTGACCGCAATTCATCTCGCAAATTTCCACGCCGCCCTCAGATCGCGCACCCCAACCCATTTCAGGATCGCGGACGTAGTAAAACGGTTGCCGGGCTCGTTTAAAGAGGATCACAGGCGCGCGGAAACGAGGTGGCTTGAACATTTCATCGGGCCAGTACGCTTTACCCCATCCACTGTCAGCACGTTGGTCTCGACCCATGACGCGAGTCAAAACGCGCTGGATCGTGGCCATCTGTTCACTCGCCGGCAGCTGCGGGAATGTGCGAATCCGTCCAAGGTAATAATCTACAAGCCAGAGCATCCGGACTTGGGAATTCTCCATTACCCAGGTGTCAAAGATTGCGAAGAAACCCACTTCCTCTGCCTGTGCCTCAAGCTGAAGAATCATTTCCTGTGCGATCTGGACACCTTCACACATACCGCCCAGACAATACGGTCCGCGTGGTTGTACGCTGCGCAGGGCGGCGATGTACTCCGCGGCAAGAGTGCGGAGTTCCTTATCTTGATAAGGACGGCCAACAGGTAGCGGGCCGGAACCTTGGAGCTTATAGAAGGCGTAATCCCCTCCGATGTGACGCGCCAACTGTGCAAAACCAAAAGAATTCACTCCCGGGGCCGAAACGGCGAAAAACGGAATACGCGCGTTTCCCTGGCGCAATTGCATCAGCAGGGGATCTGGGCTTGCTGCGGAATCACTCCTCAGGAGGACCGCAAGACTCTCGATTGTGGGTGCTCGAAAGATAGCTGAGAGCGGGACCTTATGGCCGGTCTCGCTCTGGATTTCCGCGATCAGCCGCGCAGCCAGCAACGAATGCCCACCGAGGTCGAAGAAGTTGTCGGTGACGCCGACGTGCTCGCGGTGCAGGACGTTTTCCCAGACGCCCGCCAGCGTCAGTTCCATCGGATTGCGGGGTGCAATGCCGCTACTACTCGCGGGAGCTTCGGGCACAGGCAACGCCCGCCGGTTCACCTTGCCATTCGCGAGCCGAGGAAATTCGTTCACCGCCACGAAGATATCGGGCATCATGTAAGCAGGCAGAATTTTTTCGAGGTGCCGGCGCAGTTCCGGAACCGTGATAATGTGACCAGTTTTACTGGAGAAATACGCAATAAGCCGTCTCTCGCCGCCAACCTCGAAAACTGTTACGACCGCCTGTTGCACGTCTTCGTGCTTGGCAAGCTGGACCTCGATTTCGCCCAGTTCGATTCGAAAACCACGTAGTTTGATCTGTTGATCGAGGCGTCCCAGGTACTCGATGGTGCCGTCTGAGCGGTGGCGGCAGAGATCGCCAGTACGGTACATCCGCTGTCCCGGATCGGACCTAAAAGGATTGGGAACGAAACGCTCGTCGGTTAGATCGGGGCGAGCGAAGTAGCCTCGAGCGAGCCCTTCTCCGGCGAGATACAACTCGCCGCGCCCGCCTTGGGGCACCAGGTTACGATCACGGTCGAGAATGTAAGCCTGCGTATTTGCGATCGGTTTGCCAATGGTCACTTCTGCGCCGGGACTTACTCGTGTATAGGTTGCGTAAGTACTGGTCTCGGTCGGCCCGTACAGGTTGTAAACATTCCGAACCGACGTGCGATCGTACAAGTCTTCGACTAAAGAAGGTGGCAAGACTTCTCCCGCGAGATTGATCGTCTTTACTGAATCGGGCACCGCATCGGCACGCAGGAGCTCCGACATGACCGAAGGGACAGTGTTGATTAGCGTCACTTTGCTGGAAGCAGACAGTTCGGGCAGGGCCAGCGCGTTCGGAACAACGATGACCGTTCCTCCTACGCTCCAGGGCACAAAGATCTCGAATATCGAAAGATCAAAGCACAGCGAGGTGGAAAACAGAGTACCGGCAAGTTCTTGCGGCGTGAATACAGTTTGCGCCCACTCGACAAAATTCACGGCATTACGATGCTCGAGGGCAACGCCTTTTGGAGAACCTGTAGAACCGGACGTGAACAGAACATAAGCAAGACTCTGTGGTCCAGCATGTGTGCTTTTTCCAGGGTCGCTACGGATCGTCTTTGCATCCACGTTCAACTCGATGCAACGGACATCCGTTTTCGCGAAGGTCTCACGAAATTTATTATGCGTCACCATCAGTTTCAAACGGGAATCTCTGATGATTTGCAAAAGCCGTTCCCCAGGATACGCTGGGTCAAGCGGAACGTAGGCGCCACCGGCCTTAAGAATTCCCAATATTCCCACCAGGAGGCTCACGGAACGATCGGAACAGAGGCCGACGAGAACGTCGGGTGATACTCCTTCGCGACGGAGGTGAGCAGCCAGAGCCTCAGCGCGCAGATTTAGCTCGCGATAAGAGATTCGTTCATCGCCGAACACCGCGGCTGTGGCTTGCGGCGTGCGAAGCGCTTGCTGCTCAAACAGCTCGTGCAGGCAGAGATCTTGGCGAAACTCTGCGTGGGTGTCGTTGAACTCTACAACAAGTTGATGTCTTTCAGCGTCGCCGAGAAGTGGAAATTCACTAATGCGTAACTCTGGATTAGCAACAATACGTTGCAGCAGATTGCAAAAATTCTGCTGCATGCGTTCGATGGTGCTGCCATCAAAAAGATCAGCGTTGTAGTCGATCTGAATCCAGCTCTTCCCCGCGATCCACTCCACGAGAGTGATGTTGAGATCGAAGAGGGACGTAGAGGAGTCGACGACGTACGGATAGGCGCTCAAGTTTCCGAAGTCCCGGGATGCGACCGGGGATTTCATGGCAGAGAACATGACCTGGAAAATCGGGTTGTAGCTGAGGTTTCGTGCGGGTTGCAACACCTCGACAACTTTCTCGAACGGAACCTCCGCATGCGCCAATGCGCCGAGCGTGGTCTCGCGGACCTGCGCGACTAAATCCAGGAAACGTGGATTGCCTGAAAGATCGTCACGTACGACCACCGTGTTTACGAAGAATCCAATGAGGCTCTCTGTCTCTACGTGGTTGCGGCCAGCGACCGGAACTCCAACGAGGACATCTGGCTCGCCGCTGTAGCGATACAGCAGGAGCTTGAAAGCGGCCAGCAAAAGCATGAATGGAGTGGCTTGGACCCGGGTAGCTAGCTTTGCAATGGCGGCGAGCACCTCAGAGGACAAAGGAAAAGTACGGGTTGCCCCCCGCAGGGTTTGCTCACCCGGCCGCGGCCTGTCGAGCGGCAACTCTAGCACCGGTGGTGCATCTTTCAGTCGCTCTTCCCAATAAGTGAGCTGTTGCTGGGCATCCTGCACTTCGAGCGATTGAATCTGCCACGCTGAGTAGTCCCCGTACTGGATTGGAAGTTCGGGCATTGCAGCTACTGTGCCGTTGAGGTGTGCCTCGTAGAGAGTCGCCATCTCATTGGTAAAAAGTTGCATCGACCATGCGTCGGTAATGGTGTGGTGCATGGTGCAGAGCAAGACGTGCTCTTCAGCACCGAAACGAAGCACGTGTGCTCGAAACAAGGGACCCGTGCTCAAGTCAAAAGGCGTTTCAACCTCCAGCTTCGCGAATTCGTACCCAGCCTCCTGCGGCTCAGGCAAGTGTGAAAAGTCCGTGATGGGAACGGTAAGGATGAGTTGGTTCCGGACAACCTGGAACAAGTCGCCCTTTAGCAGCAAGAAGCTGGTTCGCAAGGCCTCGTGCCGATCGACGATCGTCTGCACACTTCTTTGAAGTGCCGCAACATCGAGTTGCCCGTAAAGCCACAGTCCAACAGGCACGTTGTAAGCACACGTAGAGCCTTGCAATTGATTCAGAAACCACAGCCGACGCTGAGCGAGCGAAGCGGGATAAAAAACCACAGGCGGAAGACTGGTCGCCGTGCTGGAGGCCTCGGATCGTCGCGGAGAGGACATCTAAGCAATGCTGCTGACGGGTCAAGACTGTCTTAGCTCTGACATTGCCGCAATACAGGGAACACCTTAGGGCCGCGGCCCTAAGGGATACCCTCAATACCTTATCCACTGTATTGGCAGCTTGGCTGGCCTCGATCAAGATGGCGCTTGTTTTCGCGCCCTCCCGATGACCTTCACGTCTTGCGCGTCTTTTGCCCAGCAGAGACTCTGGTTCCTTGATCAATTGGAACCGGGGACAGCGGCTTACAACCTGCCCCGAGCGTTCCGAATCCTCGGGCCACTGGATAACGATATTCTCAAGCGATCTATGCAGGCCGTTGTCCAGCGGCATGCGTCCTTGCGCACGGTATTTGAGTCCGTGTACGGCGAGGCACGGCAAGTTGTGCTGTCGGATGTGGTGGTCGAAATTCCCGTCTTTGATCTGAGCGATGTCCCAGAGCTGGACAGGGAAGCTGAAGCGCTCCGCATCGTCGCGGCAGAGGGCAAGAAACCGTTTGATCTGAAGGAAGGCCCACTTCTGCGCTGCGTGCTGGTTCGCCTGCAGCAGGACGACCACATTTTGTTGCTGCTCATGCACCACATCATCACCGATGGCTGGTCAATCGCCATTTTGTTCCGCGAGATTACCGCATGCTATGCAGCCTTTGTGAAGGGGGACGCCACAACATTCTCAGAACTGCCTATCCAATATGCGGACTATGCGCAATGGCAGCGCGAGTACATGAATGCTGATGTGCTCGCCAACAAGATTCAGCACTGGAAAGACAAGCTGGCAGGGGCCCAATCTGTGCTGGAGCTTCCACTTGATTATGCTCGTCCCACGGGGATGGGCTGGCATGGGGCTACCGAGGAGGCCAGCTTCGATGCTTCCACGTTGGCGCAGATGAAGGCGGTCGCGCAGGCGGAAAATGCCACACTATTCATGCTGGCGCTCGCCGCATTTCAGGCGCTTTTGTGGCGGTACACCAATCAGGAAAGCGTTCTTGTGGGCACGCCGGTTGCGGCTCGCAATGAAGTCGAGTTCGAAAACATGATCGGCTTATTTGTGAACACGCTGGTCTTTCGCGCCGACTTCCAGAGGAACATTACCTTCCGCGAGTTGATTCGGCAAGTGCGCTCCTATGCTCTGGACGCGTATACGCATCAGGATGTGCCATTCGAGAAGCTCGTGGAGGCGTTGGTCCCGCAACGTTCGCTCGACACACATCCGCTGTTCCAGGTGATGTTCACTTTCCAGAACATTCCGAAGCAGGTTTTTCAGATCCCCGGACTGACTATCAAGGAAATCGCATTTGAGGCGGGAATCGCTAAATTCGATCTTTCGGTCGAGGTCTGGGACGATGGCGAATTTCATTGCCAGTTTGAGTACCGATCGGATCTGTTCGAGCAAGCCTCGATGCGGCGGATGCTGGGACACTTCGAAAATTTATTGAATGCGGCCTTACAAAATCCGGATGCGCGCATTGCCGAATTGCCGATGATGAGCGCCGAAGAGCGGCAGCAGCTTCTCGTGGAGTGGAATCGCACATCCGCCGAATATCCGCGGGATCTGACTATCCCCGAGGCTTTTGAGAACCAGACGCAGCGAACCCCAGACGCGACTGCGTTGTTGTTCGAAGGAAGGTCGTGGACCTATCGAGAGATCAACGAGAACGCGAACCGCTTGGCACGTACTCTGGCCAAGAGAGGAATAGGGCAGGGCTCACTTGTTGGGATATTCCTGGACCGTTCCCCCGAGATGGTGGTCGCATTAATGGGAGTGCTGAAGGCGGGAGCGGCTTACGTGCCTCTGGATCCGGCGCATCCTCTCGATCGCACCAGAGTCCTGCTGCAGGATGCGGGATTATCCAGCGTAGTGACTTCTTCTGGTATCAGGGACCGCTTGCCGAGCGAGGCCCACCAGGTTGTGATTCTCGATCAAGATGAGGATCTTCGGAGCGAGATCACAGAGAACTATGCAGCTGTAACCTCGAGCGAGCAGCGTGCGTATGTGATTTACACCAGCGGTTCTACGGGAATGCCGAAAGGGGTGGAAGGAACGCATCGCGCATCGATGAATCGCTTTGCCTGGATGTGGCAGGCTTATCCATTCCAGCCGGATGATGTGTGCTGTCAGAAGACTAACCTAGGATTTGTCGATTCGATCTGGGAGATTTTTGGTCCGCTGCTTGCGGGAATTCCCAACGTAATGATTCCCCAGGCAACCGTGCGCGATCCAGAACTGTTTCTGCAAACGCTAGCGCGCGAGGGGGTGAGCCGGATCGTGCTGGTCCCGTCGCAGCTTCGCACTCTGCTGGAGCACGCTCCGAACCTCGGCGAAAGAGTGCCCCGGCTCAGGCTGTGGACGTGCAGCGGCGAGCTATTTCCCGCGGAACTGGCACAACGATTTCATGCGGCATTTCCGCAAGCCACCATGCTCAACATCTATGGCTCGTCTGAGGTCGCAGCAGACGCCACTTGCCACGAAGTATGCGAGCGGGATTTCGCAGCGTCGGTTGCGATTGGGAGGCCAATTAGCAATACCGAAGTGTATCTGGTCGACGAATGCTGGAACCCGGTGCCGATTGGAATTCGCGGTGAGATTTATATTGGCGGGGAAGGGTTAGCGCGAGGGTATCTGAATCGTCCGAAATTGACGGCGGAGCGGTTCGTCAGCAACTGGCTGGCTCCGGAGCAGAGCCCGCGGCTGTATCGCACAGGAGATCTGGGACGATTCCGCAACAATGGAGACATTGAGTATCTGGGACGGGTGGACTCGCAGATCAAATTGCGCGGGCAGCGTGTCGAGTTGGGAGAAATCGAGTCGATTCTAGTCGGCCATAGCGCGGTTCGGGAAGCGGTGGTGGCAGTGGAGGGAGAAGCTGAGGAGCAGAGATTATCAGCCTACCTGGTGCTGCACGCAGGAGCCAATGAGGTGGGAGCAGGCGAGTTGCGGCGATACGTGCGGAGCAAATTGCCGGAGCACATGGTGCCGTCGAGTTATTGCAGAATCGAGCAGCTGCCGCTATTGCCGAGCGGGAAGGTGAACCGAGGAGCGCTGGCGGGATGCGGGGGGACGGTGCTGGCAGAGGGAGAAGAGTGGGTGGGTCCGCGGACGGAGACGGAAGCGGAGTTGGCGAAGATCTGGGAAGAGTTGTTGAAGGTGCAACGAGTGGGAGTGGAGCAGAATTTCTTCGAGTTGGGAGGGCACTCGTTGCTGGTGTTGCAGATGACGGCGCGGATGCGGAGAGTGATGGAAGTGGAGATGCCGGTCAGGAGCGTGTTCGAGAACCCGACGATTGCGGGACTGGCGCGAGAGGTGGAACAGGGCCGAGCACTGGGATTGAAAGCTCGTACTCCCATCCTGCAACGCACGCAGCATCCCTCTGATCCAAGCCGCGAAATGCTGCTGGCGCAGCTCGACCGATTAACCGCCGGCGAACTCCAGAGCGTCTTGCAGCGAGTGCTCGACGGAAAGAAGCCTACAGGAGGCGGATTCGCTGACTAGTGGTTGCCCCTTCGTTTTGGGAGGCATGAATTTCGGCGTGCGCCGCCGGTACAAGAGCGCAGTTCACGAATCTCAAGGAAGCGGCAAATCGCAGCCATAGGAGGTGTAAAGTTTCCTCTTGAGTGGCGTTACTGAGCTTGGGTTGCGTAGGCGGACGAGTACGGTCGCAATCACAAGCGAAAAGAGTTTGGAAGGATTTTTTCCCCAGCCCTGAGGGTCCCATGGCGCCAGAGTACCCCGATGCAAAGCGGAAGCTCCTGGAAAGATATTTGCGTGGCGAACTGAGCATTCGTCCGGAAGCTCGGCGCATCCCGCGACGTAAGCCCGGGGAATCTATACCTCTTTCGCATGCGCAGGAGCAGGTCTGGCTGCATGCCCAGATGGCGCCAGATCTTCCGCTCTACAATGAGCCTGTCACGATTCACTACTCTGGGCAGCTGGATGTAGGCATCCTGAGACGAAGTTTCAATGAGATCCTCCGCCGTCACGAAGCATGGCGAACCGCGTTTCGCGAAGTCGATGGAAGGCCGGTTCAGGAAGTGCAGGAGAACGTCTCCCTTTCCATTCCATTTGTCGATCTCAGCGCGCTCCCGCGAGAGCTCAGAGAGGCAACTGCCTTAGAAGTCGCAACCGCGGAAGCGAAGGTTCCGCTGGACTTAAGCCAGGCTCCCCTGTTGCGTGCAACGCTGGTTCGTTTAGACACTGAAGCGTTCCGGCTTTATCTGACGCTCCATCACATCATCTTTGACGGCGTGGCGATTTACGGTGTCTTTCTGCAGGAGCTAACCGCTTTGTACAAAGCGTTTGCCGAAGGCAAGGCTAGTCCCTTGCCCGAACTGGCCACTCAGTATCCGGATTACGCCTGCTGGGAACGACAGACGGTGACACGAGAATCGCTGAAGCAAGAGCTTGAGCGCATTCGTCAACGCCTTCCGGAAAATCTGCCGGAGGTATACCTCCCGACGGATCATCACCGCCCCAGGGTGCAGACATTCCGGGGCTCGATGTACCCATTCGAGTTGCGACCGCCGCTCACGGCGGCGCTGAGGGAATTCTGCAGAAATAGAAGTGTTTCGATATTTCATGTGTTGTTGGCGGGGTTCGCCGCCCTCCTTCAGCGTTATTCCGGGATCTCTCGCGTTCCGATAGGAATCGTTACAGCGGGTCGTAACCGTCCTGAAACAGTTGGGCTTCTCGGCTATTTTCTTAACACAGTGTTGGTTCCTGCAGATACATCCGAAGACCCAAGCTTTGATGAACTCGTAAAGCGCGCGCGGCAATGGACGATTGAGGCGCTGGACCACGACCGAGTGCCCTTTGAATACCTTGTCCGAGAGTTGAAGACGCAGCGCGATTCCGATCGAAACCCGCTGTTCCAGGCGCTTTTTTCGCTCGAGCCCCCAATGCCTCCCGTCGATCCGGCGTGGCGCCTCACGCAAATGGATGTGGACACCGGTGCCACCAAGTACGACCTATATCTGGAGATGGACGAGCGCGCTGATGAGGTGCTCGCTCGCTTTCATTACAGCACCGACCTGTTCGAGCCTGACACCATTGAGCGCATGGGGCGGCATTGGACGGAGCTGTTGCGGCGCGGCATTGCTGACCCTGAATGCAAAATTTCACAACTGCCCGTTTTGTCTTCCAGCGAGCAGGATCATTCGCTTCGAATGGCCGCGGGCCCTCAGCAAACGCCTCCCCAGATGTGTATTCACGAAATGTTTGAGCGGCAGGCCGAACTACATCCGGATGCGATCGCGGTGGTGTCGGGAAACTCTCGCCTCAGCTATCGGGAACTGAACGAAAGCGCCAACCAACTGGCTGCGTTTCTGCTCGAGCGGGGTCTCGTGCCCGAAACGCTGGTCGGAGTGCGTACCGAGCGAAGCCTCAGGATGATTGTCGCTCTGCTCGGAATCTTGAAAGCGGGCGGGGCTTACGTTCCGCTGGATTTAAGAGTTCCGGAGGAACGGCTCGCGTTTTTACTATCCGATGTAAGACCCATGTTCGTGATTACGCAAGACTGCGTGCAGCGTCGAGATCCCCAAACCAATGAAGTCCTTCTGCAATCAGACTGGAAAATCCTGGAGCAATACAAGACGACAAACCCGGAGCGCGGCATCAAGCCGGAAAGTCTTGCGTACGTCATCTATACGTCTGGTTCCACCGGAGCGCCAAAGGGCGTGGCAATTGAACATCGAAGCGTGGTGAACCTGCTGTGCTCGATGCAGAGTGAGCCGGGGCTGAATCAAGACGACATTCTGCTCGCCGTCACGACGCTGGGGTTTGACATCGCAGCGCTGGAGATTTTCTTGCCATTGATCTCGGGAGCACGAGTGGTGCTTGCGAGTTCGACGGACGTTGTGGATCCAGCCCTGTTGAAAGATTTATTCGAGCAAAGCCACGCTACTTTCATGCAAGCCACTCCAACGACCTGGCGCATGCTCATCTCAGCGGGCTGGGAGGGCAATCCGGATCTGAAAATTCTTTCCGGCGGAGAGCCCCTTTCGCCGGAGCTGGCGAAAGCACTCACTAAGTCGGGGGAACTCGGTGTGGAACGTGTACGGCCCGACCGAAACTACGATCTGGTCGTCCATCTACTGTGTTCGCGACGGCGACTATGACACGATTCCGATCGGCCGGCCTGTTGCCAATACTTGGATCCACATCGTCGATGCGCACGGGAATCCGGTGCCGCTTGGCGTCAGCGGTGAGATCTATATAGGCGGGGAAGGATTGGCGCGAGGGTATCTGAATCGTCCGAAATTGACGGCGGAGCGGTTCGTCAGCAACTGGCTGGCTCCGGAGCAGAGCCCGCGGCTGTATCGCACAGGAGATCTGGGACGATTCCGCAACAATGGAGACATTGAGTATCTGGGACGGGTGGACTCGCAGATCAAATTGCGCGGGCAGCGTGTCGAGTTGGGAGAAATCGAGTCGATTCTAGTCGGCCATAGCGCGGTTCGGGAAGCGGTGGTGGCAGTGGAGGGAGAAGCGGAGGAGCAGAGATTATCAGCCTACCTGGTGCTGCACGCAGGAGCCAATGAGGTGGGAGCAGGAGAGTTGCGGCGATACGTGCGGAGCAAGTTGCCGGAGCACATGGTGCCGTCGAGTTATTGGAGAATCGAGCAGTTGCCGCTATTGCCGAGCGGGAAGGTGAACCGAGGAGCGCTGGCGGGATGCGGGGGGACGGTGCTGGCAGAGGGAGAAGAGTGGGTGGGTCCGCGGACGGAGACGGAAGCGGAGTTGGCGAAGATCTGGGAAGAGTTGTTGAAGGTGCAACGAGTGGGAGTGGAGCAGAATTTCTTCGAGTTGGGAGGGCACTCGTTGCTGGTGTTGCAGATGACGGCGCGGATGCGGAGAGTGATGGAAGTGGAGATGCCGGTAAGGAGCGTGTTCGAGAACCCGACGATTGCGGGACTGGCGCGAGAGGTGGAACAGGGCCGAGCACTGGGATTGAAAGCTCGTACTCCCATCCTGCAACCGCATCACAGGCCAGCGGCTAACTCGGACGAAGAGGCAATCCTGTCTCAATTGCAAAAGCTTCCCGCCGAAGAGGCCAGAAATATCCTGAAATCAGCTTTGGAGGGAAAGCAGAGTTACGGTGCGCAGCCTTGATTCCTGCCTGCCTGTAAAAAGTCATCCTGAGCAAGCGAAGGATCTATGTAACGTTGGCGAGTCCGAGCAGATTACATAGATCCTTCACTTCGTTCAGGATGACAGGTCGCTAAGTCAGATGCAAAAGATGACGAACTCCCCGGGCTTAGCAGACGCTATCGCGATCACGCGTATCATCAGGCCATGTTTGATGTCGTTCTGGGTCATCGATAACGTGCGTCCAGGCTATCGGTGAGGACCGACGGGGAGCGAATCATTCAGCTTCTTGATGATATCTTCGCTGGGCTCTCCGCCTTTGCATGGCGGGTGACCGAAGCCGCTGCTACTTGCGCCCTGCTGGATGTCGAAGATCAGGTTATCGCTTTGTCCCGGTGCGACTCCCATGGGAACATTATCGAGGCCGACGCTGTGGCGGGTCTTCCATGCGACCACGTGGTCGGCGCAGGCAGTATCGCCGCTTACTCCGAGCGCCCCAACAATGTGGCCCTGTTTGTCGTACAGAGCGAGTCCTCCGCCGAAAACGATCACGCCGCCGATGGGTTTTCCGACAAGTGGATCGTCGGGCTGCCCGAATTTCTGGGGATCGCCGGCAAACGCCGTGTTAGGGTTGGGACCGCTGACGATGCTGTAGAGAGAATTGCCAGGCTGCGCTGCGGCATAGACATTTCCTGTAGAAATTGCGAAGTTGTCAGTACTGAAAGCGTTCGCTGTGTTTGCCTTTTCGGCTGAGATCAATCGGCTGCCGGGCCATTCGGCCCCACGATTGGGTCCGGTGAAGACCACCGCACAGACTATGCCGTCGCGATTCACCACCGTGCCCCATTCCTGATTACCCAGACCGCCGTTCTTGCCCTTGCCCTCTTTTACCGCGGCGCTCAAGGCGGCCTTCAATTTGCTGTGGTCGGGGACCTTCGAGCAGTCGGCAGGATTCTGCGCCAAAGCGAGCAGGGAACATGCAAGGAAAACTACGAGAGCGACTGCACGGCGAGAATGAATGGAAAGCTGCATGATGATCTCCTGGCGATTATCTCTGTGCGTATAAATAGGCAGCGATGTCTCGGCTGTCCTGCTCACTGACTCCCATTTCCGGCATCAATGTGTGCGGCTCGATCTGGTGCGGATGCTGGATCCAGGACATCAGATTGTTCGGGGTGTTAGCTAGCTCGCCTGCAATGTAATAACGCTGGCCGATATTGGTGAGCGGAGGTCCAATCAGGCCGCGAGCTCCCGGAACCCCCGAGATCTCGTGACAGGCGTTGCAACCGTACTTGCGAATGACAACTCTGCCCAGGCGAGCATTGCCCCCATTAGTTAGAACAGCAGCGTCCTTCACCTGTCTTTCACTCAGGCTGTCGCAAGCACTCGTGATCAGAGCAAATACAGCCGCGGCCATGAGCACTATCGATTTCATTTGACGCTTCCCGTTGGCAAGCCAGAGAGTTGTGCCATGCGCGTGTACTGCCAGCGATCCTGCGACTGCTTCATCCACTTGACGAGGAGAATCAGGAAAGCTCCGAGCAGAAGAGTTCCGGCGGGAATCCACATGATTAAGCCTCCGAGTTGTTGATCTTCAAGCGGCGTAAGGTTCCACAATGGCGCGGTTTTGAAGTACGCCGCATACCACGGAGCGCGAGCAAAGGTGAGCAGTGCGCCCAGGATGCTGGTGTGCATGGCCGTTGTGAAGACGTAAATGAGGGCCCCTCCGTATCCCATGGAAGGTGCGCCATTGACCAATGGCCACCAGAAGAGAAGTGCGGTCAGGAAAAATGTTGCGTGCTGTGCAGCATGGATCGAGTCATTTTCGATCGCGAGTGTAAACAGCCAAGGCGCGTGCCATACCCAGAGTCCGAGGGCTGAAATCAACCACGCAGAAACCGGGGCAGAAATGAATCGCCAGGCTAAGCGAAAGAGGCGTGTTCGGCCGAGATCCGCCATGAATTGCCGCCAGGACGGTGACAACGCGTACAAGAAGGGAACCACTGGCCGGCTAAGCACCAGCAAAGGTGCGGAAACCAGCATCAGGATCTCGTGCTGGGTCATGTGAACCCAGAAAAGCTGCTCACCGATTTCATGGATGGGGGAGTCGAGAGCGAGTAGAAGCGAAATCCAGCCGAGAGCAAAATATGCGACCGAGCGCCAACGGATACTGAGTCGCGCGCTTGTGCGGTACATCCTGACTATGCCTGCAGCGTAGAGCGCCGCGGTAAGCAGCATGACCATGACCACCACCGGTGGCCAGGTCCATCCACTTGCGCGGCCCGGTTCTGCATGCGCCCATGCATACACAGGACTGGTGGCTGCCAAGGCCAGGTACGCGAGTTTGGATTGGCACGTCAATGTTTACTCACAGGGGCTGAGAATCCAGCGTGGAATCGATCCCGCGATGATGATGACTGCAAAAGACAAACTGAAGATCATTCCCATCAATGCCTGAAAGTGGGCCCGATCCAGGCTGCTTCCGCCCTCCTCCTTCGAGTCGTGCGGGAACCGGTTCTTCTCCATGAAGCCAGTCGCGAAGCCACTTATCGCCATCACAAAGCACACGAATGAAATGGTGTGCAGCACGTAAAAGTGGCCGGTGGAGCAACTGTGCTGCTCCAGCATGTAGCTGAGGCCCAGATCAATTCCCCACGCCGCGAAACCCGCGATCATGCTCCACCAGATTCCGATCGGGGTGTTTCCGGCTTCAACGACGGGTTTCGGATTAGTCATACAAGCCTCACAGGAACCGGGGTAATACGTAAATGAACAGGAAATTCAGCAGGCCGGTGACCACGACGAAGTACCAGTAATCGGAGTTGATGGCGGCATCGGCGAGTCGCGTGCCTTCCATTTTGGGAGTAAACGCGACCGCCAGAATCACAAGTGTCTCAATGAGCTCCGTGACCAGATGCCCCGCGTGCATTCCGATCAACACCCACAACGTCGAGGAGTACGCATCATCGGACCAGCGGCAGTTCAAGGCGGTGAATTCGAATACTCGAATGATGGTGGCTACACTGGCGAACGCCGCAAGCAGCGCGAGTCCGTTTCTGATCGCGCGGCGGTCGCCAGAGGGCGCAACTTTCTGAACCCATCGCGCCGGAATGACGCTCAGGACGAAAACGATGGCGTTCGCCACCCCGTACCTCAAATCGGGGGCGAGATGTCCGGGGGGCCATTGTTGAACCCGGGTCCGCAAGTAGAAATAACTGGCGAACATGAGGGCGAACATCATGCCCTCAATCGCCATGTAGAGGACGTTTGCCAGCCAGGTGGTGTTGCTGCGGCCGAAGGCGACGCTGGGTAAATCCGAGACGTCGAGCGTCAGGGGGCGAATTGGCTGTTTCAGCGACTCCATGATTCCCTCGCGGGCATGGGGGCGGGCGAGTGTCCGTGCGGCCACAACCAGCCAATCAGGGTGATGATTACGAGCGGCGATCCTACCGGCACAGCCCAGGGCGTGAAAATGGATCCGACAAACGTTGCCGAGACAGCGAGAGATGCGAGGAAGGGCCAGATACTGTGCCCAGGATCCTCATCTTTGTGTTGCGGATTGCTGTCCAGGCTATGTGTGACCAGGATTTCGCGAATGTCGTCACGCAATCCCACCACCACAGGCTGGTCCGGTGCCGCATCCCACAGCGCATCGCGGCCATTCACCGTAGGCGCATACAAGAAGTTGTAGAGCGGCGGCGGCGAAGAGGTGCTCCATTCCAGCCCGCTATCTCCCCAAGGATTGTTGCCCGCACGTTCGCCCAGTCTCCTGCTACGGAGCACGTTGGCCAGGAACACAAGCACTCCGGCTGTCATGAAGACGACGCCGCTTGTTGCAAGCATGTTCAACGACTGCCAGTGCATATCAGGGAGATAGGTATAGACGCGGCGCGTCATCCCGCGCAGACCCAGGAAATGCATAGTGAAGAAGGTCAGGTTAAAGCCGATGAAGAAGAGCCAGAAGTGCCATTTTCCCAATGTTTCATTCGGCATCCTTCCCGTCATTTTTGGGAACCAGAAATATAGGCCCGCAAACATCGGGAACAGGGCTCCGCCAATCAGCACATAGTGAAAATGCGCGACGATGAAATAAGTGTCGTGCACCTGGGTGTCCACCGGGACGGATGCGAGCATGACTCCGGAGAGTCCGCCGATCAGGAACACGAAAAAGAATCCGAAGCACCACAGCATGGGCAATCGCATTTGCACGCGACCATGCCAGATCGTGGCCAGCCAGCAGAAAAACTGGACCGCAGTGGGGATGACGATCATCAAGCTCGCCGCCGTGAAGAAGCTTTCGCTCAGCTGAGGTAAGCCGGTGGCGAACATGTGGTGGACCCACACCCCGAAGCCGATGAAACCAGTAGATACGACCGAGACGACGATGGGAGTGTGACCGAAGATGCGGCGCCGGCAGAAACATGGGATCAGGGTCGAGACAATCGCAGCACCGGGCAAGAAAATGATGTAAACCTCGGGATGCCCGAAGAACCAGAACAGGTGCTGGTAGAGCAGAACGTCGCCGCCTTCCGCGGGATTAAAGAAGTGCGTGCCTACCAGGCGATCCAGGAGCAGAAGACCACTGGCCACCATCACTGCCGGCATCGCGAAGATCACCATGAAAGAGAGGACGAGTTTTTCCCAGAGCAGAATGGGCATGCGATTCAGGGTCATGCCGGGCGCACGATAGCGCAGGATTGTCGTGGCCAGGCACACGGCGACTCCCAGGGCAGAAACTTCCGTGAAGGTGATCATCTGCGACCAGATGTCGGTGCGGTGCCCGGGAGAGTATTGCGGACCGGATAAAGGTACGTACGCGAACCACCCCACGTCAGGACCCGTGTTGGTGAGCAGGCCGCCCCAAAGCACCAGTGCGCCGCCGAGATAGAGGTAGTAGCTGAAAAGATTCAGGCGGGGGAAGGCGATATTGCGCGCTCCGCACATGAGCGGAACCACGTAGACACCGAAGCCCTGAAACATCATGGGCACGGCAAACAGGAAAATCATCGTGCTGCCGTGCATGGTGAAAATCTGGTTATATGAATCTGGGCCCAGCAGGGAGTTCTCAGGTTTGACCAGTTGCAGGCGCATCAATGCGGCGAGCACACCGCCCAGTAGGAAAAAAATGAAGGACGTCACCATGAAGCGCTTGCCCACGGCAGTGTGATGTGTGTTGCTGAGCCATCCCCAGATGCCGCTGGGCTGATACCACGTCCTTGTGAGACGCAGCGCGAGCTCGGAATCTTCAGCGTGTTTCTGATTTGCGATGATGGGTTCAGTTAGCGCCACGGTTCCTCATTGCAAAGTTTGCAGGTACGCAAGTAGCGCCTGGAGATCGTCGGGAGATAGTGAATTCGGCGACATTTCAGTGCCCGGCTTGATGCTTTGCGGATCGAGAATCCATCCCGCGAGCGCGCCGGGAGTGTTAGGCAGAGTCTCAGCAGCGATCATGTTGCGGCTGGCGAGGTGCGTTAGATCGGGTCCCATGCGCGAGCCTGCATCCGTGCCGCGAATGGTGTGGCACATCAGGCAAGCGTGAGTCAGAAAGACTTCACGGCCGCGCTTAGTCTGATCACTTGTCGGGTCGGATGCTGGCTTGAGTTGCTGCTGCTGCCATGCCTGAAAATCGTCCACTGGCTGCGCGATCACCGAAAATCCCATGTGGGCGTGCTGGAATCCGCAAAATTCAGCGCACTGTCCGCGATAGACTCCCGGCTGTTCGACTTTGAACCAGAACGCGGAAGAGTATCCCGGCAGCAGATCGCGCTTGCCGGTAATGCTCGGGACCCAGAAGCTGTGGATCACATCGCTGGAATTTGTGAGGACTACGACCGGAGTGTTTACCGGAACGTGAATCTCATTCGCTGTGGTTACAGTTTGATCCGCCTGCGTATTCGGATAAACGACCTCCCACCACCACTGGTGCCCGATTACCTGGATAGTGACGGGGTTCTTTGAGTTCAGTCCCTGCGCCTGTTTTCCTGTGACAACACTCAGGATCAAGATAACGAACAACGTCACCACCGTAACCGCGACCGCAGTTCCGACAGCCCATTTCGCTCGCTCGTCGCCCTTTTCATCTTCGAACACGGGCAGCGGGTAGATGGCATCGGACTTTGACTTCGCGCCTGCTCGCGCGAAGCCCACGATCATCACCACGTAAACAGCGAAACAGATCCAAAAGATGACCCAGTACAGCCATTCGATGTGGCTGCCCTGCGGCGCTCCGGGATGCAGGATGTGGAAGCGTCCCGGATCGAGTGGCATCGCCTGGGCCAGCAGGTGTAGCGCCACAATCATTGGTGCTGCTCCGGTGAACCGGTGATTCCCGTCATTGTTTGCGGGGGAGTGGAGGATTCAGCGGGCTTAACCCTCATGTGGTCGGGGCGGTTCGGAGAGACGCCCTTGGGCAACAGCCCCGCCATCGAGCGGACATAGGCGGCAATCTCCCAAGCCTGGTATTCGGGAATCCGATTCCGAAACGAGGGCATTCCATTCGGACGCCCTTGCATGATGGTCGTAAAAACATTCCCGGCCTCGCCGCCATAGATCCAGTTGTTGTCCATCAGAGGCGGGCCGATGCCGCCACCTCCGTGCGCATGGCAGCCCACGCAGTTGTACTGCTCGTATAGTTTCTCCCCCTCCGAAACGGCATACGCACTTTCCTGATAGAGGTTCGAAGGCGGTGGTGTTGGAATGGAATTTGCCCCCGGATTTAAGCCGCTCACTTGCACGGTATTGATGGTCTGGTCGGCAGGTGGCGGCTGGCGGAGAATCCGGTTTTCCCGCGAGCATGCTACAAGTAACGTAGCTATGCCGAACGCTGCCACCACCACTGCGACTTGGAAATTGCTGCGCATTAGTTAGCCAGGCCCGCCTCCTTGGGAGCTAAAGGAAGTTGCGGAACTGAATACTGCGAAAGGATCTTCTGAATTTGTGCTTTGTGCTTAGCAAGTACCTTTTCTAAATCATCGCGGAGCCCAGCGTTTCCCTTGCGAACGCCCATTGAGATCGCGAACGTGAAAGGCAGGCCCGGAGGATCAACTTCGGGTTCAACCGGGATCAACCTGAGAGTGTTGCCATAACGTTGGGCGAAGAATCCCGCTAGTGGTCCCCACACCACGGCCATGTCAATTTTGTGTTTGGCTACCGCGCGAATGATGGAATCGGCGCTCTGGCCTGTCGTGTCGAACCCTACGATCTCGCTTTGCAGGCCTCGGCGGGCGAGTGCGGTACCCGGCGGCGCGTAATTCTCATCGAGCACTTGCACACCAATCTTCAACGTGCGCAGCTCGGGGGAGTCGAATGACACCGATTTCAAGCCCTGCTGCTGGCGAACGACGAATACATAACTGGATCGGTAGTAAGCGCTGGTAGTGAGCAGCGGTCGAAATCCTGCCGGGACGCCAATCACCAGATCACATGCAGACTTGTTGATGTACTCCCGGACGAAGCCGCGGCCCATCCTCTGCCAGACAAACGTCAAATGTGCCTCGAGGTCTGCTGCGACCACCTTGGCAATTCGGTTTTCAAATCCCTGCTGCTGGATATTCGAAAACGGCATATTGTCCGGGTCGGCGCAGACGCGGAGTTCACGTTGTTGCGCGCTGGCGGACACCGCAATCAGCAGCACTGCGACTGCTGCTGCGGAGCTAAGGAAGGGCGAAGACATAGAGCATCCCTCCCTTAGTCGTGTACTTTGGCAGGTCTTTCATCGCGCTGACGAATCCCAGGGCCGCAGAATCGTCGCGCGGATCAAGTCCGCCGGCTACGATGGCTCCGGCCCATCCGCCCACACCGGAAAGGATTGCCACGTACTGCTTGCCGTCTGGTCCCTTGTAGGTCGTGGGTTGTCCAATGATTCCTGAGCCGGTCTTGAACTGCCAGAGCAGCGATCCGTTGTGCGCATCGACGGCCTTGAACCATCCGTCAAGAGTGCCGTAGAAGACGATATCGCCCGCCGTGGCCAGTGCGCCGCTCCATACGGGAAAGTGGTCTGGATTCGACCACACAACTTTGCCCTGGATGGGATCGAAGGCGGTGAATGCTCCTCCGTATCCGCCAGGAGCGTTATACATTCGCACATTGGCTCCAACGTATGGCGTACCTGCAATGTAGTTGGCGGTGACGTCCTCTTCATCCATGCAGAGGTTGTTATGCGGGATGTAGAGCAGGCCTGTGCGGGGAGAAAAAGCGGAAGGCTGCCAGTCTTTGGCGCCGGGCGCCGTCGGGCACAAGTTGCGGACGACTTTGCCCGTCATGGGCCGCTTTTCTTCGACGTACTGCAACAGGCCGGTTTTCAAATCGACACCGCGGCTGGTGGTGATCGGTGCGAATGGGCTCGCTGACAGTACTTCGCCATTCGTGCGATCCATTACGTAGACGTAACCATTGCGGTCCGGGTGAACAAGAACTTTTCTCGTTTGCCCGTTGATGGGAAGATCAAGCAGAATGTTCTCGTTTACCGCATCGTAGTCGTAGAGATCGTGCGGGCTGTATTGATAAAACCAGATAGCCTCACCGGTGTCGGGATCGCGCGCGAAAATGCCAGCGGCAAATTTGTTATCTCCAGGGCGGGCCTCAGCGTCCCACGGGCCGGGATTTGCCGTGCCGTAATAGACCAGGTTGAGCTGAGGGTCGTACGAGATCCATCCCCACACCCCGGCGCCCCCGATCTTCCATGCATCAGGAGGCCAGGTCTTCACGCCCAGGTCCTGTCCACGATCTTGAGGGTAGAACGGTTTGAATCTTGGTCCGATAAGAACATCTTTGTCAGGACCGGTGGTGTATGCTCTCCATGCGATCTTGCCGGTTTTCTCGTCCAGAGCGGTTAGCCAGCCGCGAATGCCAAATTCGCCGCCGCTGTTTCCAACCAGGACTTTTCCCTTCACCACCAGCGGAGCCATGGTGATGCTCTCACCTCGATTGATGTCGCCGATGCGCGTCTTCCAGACTTCCTTTCCGGAGTTCGCGTCCACTGCGACGGTCTGATCGTCGAGCGTGTTGTAGAAGATCTTGCCGTCATCGTAGGACGCTCCACGATTCACAACGTCGCAGCAGGCCACTCCCTGCGATGCGGGAGTGGGCATGGGCTGGTACACCCATTTCATCGGCGCGCCGGCCTTGGTCAGGTCCAGCGCATAAAGGCTGTTGGGGAAGGGGGTCACAATGTACATCGTGTTGTTAACGACCAACGGCGCCGCTTCGTGGCCGCGCGTCATGCCGGTCGAAAACGTGAACGCAAGCTTCAGGTTTTTTACGTTTCCCGGATTAATCTGATCGAGTGTGCTGAATCGCGTGCTCGCGTAATCCTTCGCTGGACGAGTCCATTGCCCATCATCCGGCTCCAGCTTTCCCTGATACGGATGAGCTTGATAGTTTTGCTCGGTTTGCGGCTGCAGCATGGGATCGGACTGCGCAACCGCTATCCCGCTGAGGTTAAGCCCAACCGCGAGAAGGGATGCAACGACAGCAGGAGAAAAAATTAATCGCACCAGGACTTTAGCCGGAGTTCTCAAACTTCCTCGCTTACCGTGACGAACTCACAATGCGAGGGTGTGATGCGCTAAAAACAGAGGATGTTGGCGCAAAAGTGAATGTGGTTTGCCCCGGAAAACATCGGGGTTCTGCCATATTCCGTAAATGCAGCGCATTAACACCAGAGTTACGAAATAGGTCGCAGTAAGATGTAAAAACTTAAGCTTCGGGGCTCTGCGGCCTTTATCAAAAGATCGGGCTCGCGGGTCTGGCAAGAACCTGCCGGTCCGCGCGAGCCCAAAGGTCTGACTCGATGTTGCAAAGCTTTCAGGACGTTATCAAGCTGCCCGGTCTGCACGGGTATTGGCGGTGTCGGAAATCTGGGTCAGCACAGCATCCGCGTGTTTTTCTTCGTCTAACGTTCTTTCCAGCAGGTCGGCCTCTTGCGTCTGTCCCAGTATCTCAGCGAATGTCCGCACGGTTCCGTAGGCGGCCATCTCGTAGTGCTCAACTTTCTGTGCGGCCGCAATGATGGCGGCGTCGCGTACCGCTTCGTCACTGGCGTCGGTGATCAGGTCGTCTCCCTCCGTGATGAGAGAGGCGATGCCCTTACATTTTTTCGATTCCACCTCGCCCACCGAATTCTGCAGGATTTGTTCGATGCGGGCTACGTGCCCTCGCGTCTCTTGCAGGTGCGTCTCGAGCGCTTGTTTCAGTTGAGGGTCGCTGGCTTTCTCGATCATTTTTGGGAGGGCTTTCGTGATCTGGGTCTCGGCAGAATGAAGGTGTTGCAGTTGGTCAACGTAGAGTTTTCTGAGGTTATCGAGATTTGCCGACATGAACTTCATGATTCGCTCCTGAATTGTCTGATACGTAAAGACAACATCTAGTGCCATGCTTCTCTGATTGCAATACAGCGAAGAGGGGAGACTCGGCGCAGGTTAAGGATTTGTGCGACGCAATCGTGCTGAGGTTCTGCTTTTTGCGATATTCTTGCTCCTCCCGGTTCGCTAATGACCGGAGCACGTCATGCGATTTTCTCGCGCCAGCGGAATTCTGCTCCATCCCACGTGTCTGCCCGGGCGTCACGGGATCGGCGATTTCGGATCTCATGCATTCGCCTTTGTGGATTTTTTGAAGAGCGCAGGGCAGAAGCTCTGGCAGGTGCTTCCACTCAACCCGACGGGGTACGGGGATTCACCGTTCCAATGCTTCTCGGCCCACGCCGGAAATCATCTTCTGATCAGCCTGGAGAAGTTGCGAGAGCAGGAACTCCTGGAGTCCTCCGACTTCAGCGATCAACCTGCCTTTTCGCATGACCACGTAGATTTCGGCAGGCGTAATCCAGTGGAAGACTTCTCTCTTGAAGCGCGCTGCCATCCGTTTCTTGAGTACTGCGAGCCATGAAGACAAGCAAGACTTCGACGAGTTCTGCGCCGGGAATGTGAATTGGCTGCCCGACTTCGCTTTGTTCATGGCGTGCAAACAAGAGCAAGGCGGCGTTGCCTGGAACCAATGGCCGGTGGAGCTTGCGCGACGGGAACCGACTGCGCTTGACGCAGCGCGTGAACGTCTGAAGCAGGAGATGCTCGCAATCCAGTTCTGGCAATTCGAATTCTTTCGCCAGTGGCAAGAACTGCGGGCCTATGCGCATCGAAGCGGGAATTCAGGTGGTCGGGGACATTCCGATTTACGTCGCTCTTGATAGCGCCGATGTCTGGACCAATCCTCAGTATTTTCATCTCAACGAGCAAGGACAACCCACAGTCATTTCCGGCGTGCCTCCGGATTATTTCAGCGCCACCGGGCAGTGCTGGGGAAATCCGATTTACCGCTGGGAACGGCTGAGGCAAACAGGGTATCGCTGGTGGATTGACCGCTATCGCGCCGCCATGAATTTGTATGATGCGGTGCGCATCGATCACTTCCGCGGATTCGAGGGCTACTGGGAGATTCCCGGAGATCAGACTACCGCGATTCACGGACGCTGGGTCAAGGGGCCGGGGGCGGAGTTATTTTCCGTACTGGAACGTGAGTTTGGTGAGTTGCCGATCATTGCGGAGAATCTCGGCGTGATAACGCCCGAAGTGGAGGCCATTCGCGAACGCTTTCACTTCCCCGGAATGGCCATCCTGCAATTTGCTTTCGGCAAAGATCCTCAGGGGCCGTCATTCCGTCCCCACAACTACTCGTGCGAACTGGCTGCATACACGGGTACTCACGACAACGACACTACCGTCGGATGGTGGAACAGTTCGGGTGAAAACGACAGTACGCGCACCCCGGAAGACGTCGCCAAAGAGCGCGCCTTCGCCCGCGCCTACCTGAACGTCAAGGCCGGGGAGGCCATTCACTGGGTGTTGATTCGAGGAGTACTGGAATCCGTGGCCGGTCTCGCCATCATCCCGCTGCAAGACGTGCTGGGGCTAGGCAGCGAGGCACGCATGAATCTGCCGGGAACCTCGAAGGGAAATTGGCGCTGGCGATTCCAGGAGGGTGCGCTAACGGCGGACTTAGCGGCACGTTTACACGAAATGGTCGAGCTTTACGATCGTTCGGGCCACACGTATGAACCAGCATAGTTCGATGATTCCTCGCTGCATTCGCCTGTGATGCGAGATCTGTCTACGTTCATGCGGCGCGCTGCGCATTCTTTGGACGCGCAACCTCATCGAAGTTGTTTGCCAGTTCATCCAGGGCGGGAGCCAGGTCAGGTCCGCGCATGGGTGAGCCGTGTCCTGGAGCGACGCAAAGCGGTTTGAGATTTGCCAGAATCTCAACCGACGCCTTCGCCGCATCCCAATCGCTGGTGTAGTACGCAGGAGGCCCGTGCAGTTCGGGACTCTGCGCGGCAATGGAGGAAAGCGATTCCTGCTTGGTTGTGCAGAATGCATCCCCTACCAGCAGAGTGCGATCGGAATCGCGGAAGAGTGAGACATGGCCCTCCGTGTGTCCCGGGGTGTGGATCCATTTCCAATCTTCGAGGCCAGGAACGGTGCCGTTTAGGGGTAGCGCCTGAACACGTTGGCCGAGATCGATGGGTCCACGTGGATAGAAAGGGGCAAGCAAGGACATCAGGCCGCCGCCGGCGCTTGCATTCGGAGCCGGATATTTTTTCTCCCCACGCAAGTACGGAAGTTCGAGCTGGTGAGCGAAGACAGGAACGTCCCAGGATTCGAGAATCTTGGGAAACGCTCCGACGTGATCAAAATGGCCGTGAGTCAGCACAATGGCAGATGGTTTTCGACCGCCAAAATGAGATTCGGCCCAGCGGCGGATTCGGCCGTCAGACATCGGCAGACCGGCGTCAACCAGGACCCAGCCTTCCGCAGTAGAGACTGCGAAGACGTTCACAAGCATGACGCGCAGTCCCAGAACGTTCTCCGCTATGTCATCCATCGCCACCACATCCCTATCATCAATCTCAATGCCGTTAGCCATAATTGCTGCTTCCTCTTTTCGCAAACGTGGATGGGCCCGCTTCCGTGCCGGGATTGCCTCGGTAGGATGCCGTTTCGCTTGTGAAGGTGAACGGCAAAGCGAAGCATATATCGGAGTCGCGGCGCGCCTTGACCGCTCTGAGCCCGGATGGTAGGTTCGCTTCCACGCGGGATAATCCAGGAGAAACAGCTCTGAGCCGTACGGGAAAGCCGCTCGAATTCGGGGACCTGAGCCGCCGCGACTTCCTGATTCGACTCAGCGAGGCAAGTGCAGCAACCTTCGTTCCTTCCCGTATCTGGAAATCTTCCGTTCCTCTCCAGTGCGGAGCACTACCAGCGTCGCGACGAATGGCGCAGAGTTCTGCGTGCGTCCGCGCTACCCCAGCGAACGGCCACTCGATGCGATGTTGCTGAACGTCAACGCCAGGTTCGGACCGCTTCCTCAATGAGAAATGGGCTGAGGAGATTGCTGCGATTCTTAGTGGATTGAGTGAGGCTCTCCTGCGGTCGCCGCGAGACACAAAGGCTATCGATCAGTCACTGGCAACCCATTGTCGCGCAGCCCCGCTGAAACCCATTGACTCCCGTGTGACGCGTTCGTCGCCGGCGCTGCAGGTACGTCAAAACAAATTCAGTGACGAACTGAATGTCGATCGAGAAGAATTTCTTCGGCAGTGGCGTTCAGCCTTCGAAGCATTTTCTGAACTGCAAGTTGCTGAGTTTCAGGTGACCAGCATGCATGCGGAGGCCACGCATGACTCCACTCTGAAGCCCCGCAATCTGCTCACGGAAGTTCGTTATGAGATCGTCGGTACCGGCTCAGGTTTTCACCGCGAGCAGCGCATCGGAGTTTGGGAAATTACTTGGGAATACACAGGCTCCGGACCGTTTCGGCTTCTGAGGTTGCAGACAAAACAGGAAACGGTGGCACGGTCCACCGAACCGTTTTATGTAGATATCTCTGCGGCTGCGCTTGGACGCAATCCTTCTTATTCCGCCCAGATGCTTCGCGGCACCGATCACTGGCGTACCGTCCTGGACGGCGCAAGCGGGATTGATATCTACGGACACAATGGCGTTTCGGTTGCGGATATTCATGGCGATGGCCTCGACGATCTTTACGTGTGCCAGCCTGCGGGCTTGCCGAACCGTCTTTATCGCAACCGCGGAGACGGAACCTTCGAGGATGTGACGCAAAACTCCGGGCTTGGCATTCTTGAAAATACTGCCTGTGCCCTGTTTGCCGATTTCAACAATGACGGACGTCAGGACGTTGTGCTGGTGCGCGCCGATGGGCCAGTGTTCTATGTGAATGAGGGAGGCCGCTTTCGAGCAAAACCGGAGGCGTTTCAATTCGCGACTCCTTCGCGCGGAACTTTCACCGGCGCTGCGGTCGCTGACTACGATCGCGACGGATGGCTCGATATCTACTTTTGCCTGTATAGCTACTATCGGGGCACCGGACAGTATCGATATCCGTCGCCTTACCACGATGCGGAGAATGGCCCGCCGAATTTTCTGCTGCGAAACAATCGCGACGGGACTTTTCGCGATGTGACCGCACAATCAGGGCTGAACCAGAACAATACTCGCTACAGCTTCTGTTGTGCGTGGGACGATTACAACCGCGACGGTTGGCCGGATTTATACGTCGTCAACGATTTCGGTCGAAAGAATCTTTACCGAAATAACGGGAATGGCACCTTCACCGATGTGGCTCAATCGGGAAAAGCTGAAGACCTCGGCGCGGGAATGAGCGTGTCCTGGTTGGACTATGACAACGACGGCGCAGATGATCTTTACGTCGCCAACATGTGGACTGCGGCTGGGCTCCGGGTTTCGACTGACAACGCATTCAGGAAGCAGTCACCGGCCTACGTGCAGGCGGCTTACCGGAAACATGCGATGGGAAATTCCTTATTGCGCAATCAGGGTTCTGCATTTACCGAACAGACCAGTTCTTCAGGCGTCGGCATCGGCCGCTGGGCATGGTCGAGCGATGCGTTTGATTTCGATCATGACGGCTTTCCAGACCTCTATGTTGTGAACGGAATGGTGTCTGGGCCCTCACGGCTTGATCTGAACAGTTTTTTCTGGCGGCAGGTTGTGGCCAATTCGCCGGATAAAGCGGCGGCATCGCGAGAATACGAGCAGGGATGGGCGGCGATTAACGAACTGATCCGTTCTGACGGCACATGGAGCGGCTACGAGCGGAACATCTTCTACGCCAACAATCGTGACGGAACTTTCTCTGATGTATCCGCCGTGGTAGGTCTCGACTTTCTCGAAGACGGCCGCTCTTTCGCGGTCGCCGACTTCGATCAGGATGGCCGATTGGAAATTGCTCTCAAGAACAGGAGCGCTCCGCAGTTGCGTATCTTGAAGAACGTTGTGCAGCAGCTTGCGCCGTCCGTAGCCTTTCGTTTGCGAGGCACGAAAAGCAACCGGGACGCTGTGGGTGCCCGCATAACTCTCGAGAGTGGGGGCAAACGTCAGACGCAAACGCTGCGAGTTGGTTCCGGCTTTCTGTCGCAGCACAGCAAAGAAATCTTTTTCGGGTTGGGAGACTGGCAGGAGCCCATTCAGGCAACCATCAGCTGGCCGAACGGCTTTGTACAGGAACTCCGAAATATCCCTGTGAATCACAGGATCTGGGTGGAAGAAGGCAGCGAAGCGTCGCGTATTGAGCCGTTCAAGCATGTTCAGCCCCTCGCTTACACAGAACGAATGGGCCCCGAGTCGCTTCCTTCCCGGGTTGAGACCTGGCTTCTGGTGCCGGTCGTGGCGCCTGAGTTCTCGTTGCCTGATCTGAGTGGGAAAAAGCGAACGCCTTCTGACTTCCGCGGCAAGCCGGGTCTGCTTCACTTCTGGACGAGCAAATCCAACAACTGCATCGCGCAACTGCGGGAGTTCGACAAGAGCTACGCACGGTGGTCCGCGCAGGGGTTACACCTGCTGAGCATAAACGTGGATGACTGGGCGGAGCTTGCAGATGGAACGCACCGGGTGAAACGGCAAGACTCGGCTGCTCTGAACACGGAGCACTTTTCATTTCCCGTTCTTCTAGGATCGGACGACGTCGTGGGGGTCTACAACATTCTTTTCCGTGAGATCTTCGACCGCCGTCGCGACATGCCCCTTCCCACGACGTTCCTGGTTGATGAAGCAGGGAAAATTGTGAAGCTCTACGTGGGCGCGATCGCTGCCGAGCACATTGGGGAAGATTTGGGCAAAATTCCGAGGTCGGACGCTGACAGGCGCGCACGCGCGCTACCGTTTCAAGGATCGGAATCGAGCTATTCATTTGGGCGAAATTTCTTGTCCCTGGGCACATTGTTTTTTCAGCGGGGATATCTCGACCAGGCTGCATTGAGTTTCGAGCAGGCGCTTCAAGATGATCCTTCCAGCGCCGAGGCCTTGTATGGCATCGGAAGCGTCTATTTGAATCAGAACAAAAATGCGGCGGCACGGGAAATGTTCGAACGAAGCATAAAGGCGCAAGCCGGATATCCTGACACGTTGCCCGATGCGTGGAACAATCTGGGCGTAATTGCAACCCGGGAAAATCGTGTCTCCGATGCAGCGGCGGATTTTCAGCAGGCGCTGACTCTGAACCCAAACCACCTGTTGTCGCTAAACAATCTGAGCAATGCTTATCGTCTGCAGAAGCGCTGGGAGGATGCCCGCCAGGTGCTGGAGCATGCGCTGGCCATCGCGCCGGACGACCCAGAAGCGAACTACAGTTTGGGAATGGTGTATGCGCAGACCGATGACACGGCCAAGGCCTATGACCATCTGCAGCGGGCTTTGAAGGTGCGCCCAAATTATCCGGAGGCTTTAAATAACCTGGGAGTTCTGTATCTGGTGACGAAGCGCATCGATGAAGCAGTTGCTTCTTTCCAGGAATGCATCCGGGTTGCGCCAAGCTTCGATCAGGCATACCTAAATCTTGCGCGGGTGTACGTGTTGCGTGGCGAGCGGGACAAAGCGCGCGGGCTGCTGGCTGAGTTGCTCAAACAGGCCCCCGAGCACGCGCAGGCGAAGCAGATGCTACAGCAATTGCAACCCTGAGAGTTGATCACGGTTTGGGAGTGGGCGCCGAGAGCAACTCGACGAATTGTTTATAGAACCTCTGCAGATCTAGGTCGTTCTGGATTTCGATCTGCGGGCCGTGAATTTTCGGTTTGTCTTCTTCGGTCCAACTCAGGGTGTCTCCGTAACCGGGGCCGCGGCTCAGATCGATGTCGAGATAGCGGTTGTCCTTCGCAGTGATCAGCGTTGGATCAAGCCAGGCGAGCGCCGCCAATTCATCCCACAAGTAGTTGTACTCTCCGCGCAGCTGAGCGTAGCTGGCTATGTACTTAGCTGCAGGAGCGTTTGCTGTTTTGATCTGATCAATCAAGTTCTGCGTCAGGCGCGTTTTCACGGAGATGTCTACTGTCGTGCAAACGATCTTTGGCCACGGCGCAAGCAGAACGATGTGAGCTGCTTCGGGATCGAACCACAAATTGAATTCGCGGCGTGGGGTATTCGCGAATTCGGGATCATCCGTTTTGGGGGTGAGACTCGCGCCCATAAAGATGAGTTCTTTGGCCAGCGTCGGAAATTGCGGATCGATGGCAATGGCAAGAGCCAGATTTGTCATCGGTCCACCGGCATAGATGGTGATCTCGTGCGGATACTTCCGGACCATGCGCACGAGGAAATGGGCGGCATCTTCGTTGAGTGGCTTGGTTGTGGGTTGGCCTTCGGGCATTTCGCCCAGTTGATCGGGTGGGTGATACAGGCGAGGCGTCCACGCACCGAGCCAAGCAAAAGAGCCGTATTGCCGCTCCCAGAGTTCGGTCTCATCCTTGCGGCGGACGAGGGGATATTCGGCGCCGGCTACGACGGGGATGTCGGTGCGGCCGACAAGCTCGAGCATGCGCAGCGTGTGGGCCAGTTCGGCTTTGAGCCAGGCATCGCCGGTCACGACGGTGATGCCTAGAACGTCGGTTTGCTGGGATTGGATCAGCAGCAACATCGATTGCTGGTCGGTGCCTGCGGGTCCGGCGGCGTCCTGATCGATGATGATCTTGCGCTTGGGAGAAGCGTCTTTGCTCCAGCACAGGGCTGAAGTCAGCAATAGTACGAAGATCAGCAGGGCTCGGCTGAAAGTAGGGATACGTGAGTGAAAAATTCTGCGGGAGTTGGACATGAAGCTCTGCATTCTAGTTGGTGTCCGCCTTAGACTCCTAGGGAACTCCTGTGAACTGGCACGGGCTGGTGCCAAGCTCCCGTGCGTCAGTTCGCGATATTTTTTGGTACTTTGATCGCAAAGTATTCCGTTCGGGAGACTTACAGCGGTGGTACATGGGTTGTCCTCGCAAAGTATTCGATTCAGAGGGTTTACAGGCAAAGTATTCAGAAATAGGGACTTAGGTGGCGAGAAAGAGGAGTCAAAAGACCCATCCTCTTTCGCATACACCGCGAAAGAAGGATGGGGCACCCCGACCGAATCTCCCACTCTGGGCGATTGAACGACCTTGGTTGAAATCGCGTGCACAACTTAATGGTGGCTGGTTTTGGATTTTGAGTAAAGGTTATTGGTCACAGCTTGACGATCTTGCTGTGGAAATCGGCGGGGGCGGCGATTTGAATTTGCGGGGAATGGGACGCACAGCGTCGGGCGACGAAGCGTCCGCCGCTACACAATCTCCTATTTTTGGCTAGAATTCTCGGTTGACGTGCTAGCTTCCGCCATTTCGTCTTCATCCTTCACTACGCGATTCAGCGTTGGGGCATTTCTGATCGCTGCGCTTTCCGCTTGGGCGCTGGTGCCGCAGAGCGGTGATTTGGCTTCGGTTCATGGTACCGTGCGCGATGCGCAAGGGAGAGCCGTCTCACAAGCACAGGTGCAACTGCAAGGGAAAGACTCGAAGGACGTGTTGAGCGCGACCACGGATGCTCAGGGGCTTTACAGAATTTCGAATTTGCAGCATGGGACTTATGTTTTGCGTGCTGTGGGCGGAAGTGGTACGGCAGAGATTTCGTCGCTCGCGCTGGGCCCGAATGAAAGTAAGACCGTCGATGTGGTTTTGGGGTCGGCGGCGAGTTCTGCGCAGACTACTCCGCAGTTCTACGACGAACCTCAGTTCACCGTGTCCGGGGTGACCGATACCACCAATCTTGGCGGACACGGGTCCGATACGGTGGTGCGTACTCGAGAATCATTGGCAAAGGAAACAGCAGCTCTCACGCAACCGACAGCGAAGGGTGCGGGAGCAAATGCATCAGCGACGGAGAAATCGCTACGAGCGGAACTGGATCAGACGCCGGGAAGCTTCCAGGCGAATTACCGGTTGGGCCTGCTGCTGCTGGAGCACAACAAAGCCGACGAGGGCATGCCATTTCTGCGACATGCAGCGGAGATTCAACCCGGGAACGCGCTGGTTCATCATGCACTCGGAGATGCAGGCGAGAAAGCAGGTGATCCACTGGCGGCGGTGCGGGAGTATCAGCGTGCGGCTGAAATCGATCCGAGCGAGCCTTTTCTGTTCGATTGGGGGTCGGAGTTGCTGCTGCATCACGCGCCGGAACCGGCGATCGAAGTTTTTAGCAAGGGGAACTCCCGTTATCCGAAGTCTGCGCGCATGCTGATCGGGCTGGGCGCCGCGGCGTTTGCCCGAGGAGCCAACGAACAGGCAGTGCAGCGGATATGTGAGGCGTCGGACTTGAATCCGGTAGATCCGACGCCCTATCGCTTTCTTGGGAAAATGCTGCGTGCCGGGAACAGGCCGTCGCAGGACGAGATTGATAAGCTGCAGCGCTTCGTCAAGTTGCAGCCGCAAAATGCAGAGGCGAATTACTACTATGCGGTGGCGCTCTGGAAGTCACGCAAGGACCCGAATGACCCTGCAGTTTCGCGAGCGGAATCGTTGCTGGCGCGCGCCGTTCAGTTGAACGGAAAGTTTGCCGCAGCGTATCTGCAACTTGGAATTCTGCACGCTGAAGAGCGCGATTTTGTGAAAGCAATCGCGGACTACCAGCAAGCTATTCAGATCGATCCGCGGCTGGAGGAGGCTCACTTTCGTTTGGGGCAGGCCTATCGTCAGGCAGGCGAGGCAGAGAAGTCAAAAGAGGAGTTGAGAATTCATCGGCAACTGGCGCAGGAATCCGCGCAGCAGATCGACCGCGAGCGCCACGAGATTCGGCAATTTGTTTATACGCTGCGAGATAAACCGCTTCGTTGAGCCGTCTGTCATCAACGTAGACGGCTAAGATACCAAGGGGTATGGTCCGAGAATCCCACCCTCATTCTTGGTCGCATCGGCAAACACGTTTAGGTGGCTTAGTGGCTTCGGCCTAACAGCCAATCAGCCCCGCGCACCGGTGAGTTCGTACCGGTGCGCGGAGTCGGCCCTCGGCATCAGTTCCCTGAGTGCGAGAGCGCGTGCACGAAGTTCCAACCGTTGGGAGTGCCCAGACCGGTCGCCAGATCATAGCCGCGCCCCACGGGAAGCGTGGAATCCAGACCGAAGCCAAGCACGAACCAGCGGGTGGAGAACGGACTGTTGTAGAGCGCGCTGACAAAGGTGGGCAGATTCTGCAGGGGCGCTGCCAGTTCCCATGAATTGATGGGGAAAGTTCCGCCGGGATCCTGCATCGTGCCCGTCACGTTATGCCGGGAGCTCACGTTCACGACATCGGTAATCGCGTCTGACGAGAGGCGATACAGACGTGGCGCCGCCTGCCCCAAGCGATGGCGTGCGTGCTGGTTTGCAATCGCCCAGAGCGCCGAGAACATCGGGCACGAGACGCTGGTACCGCCGATCGTTTCGATCCCCAGATCGTTCTGTGCGTCTACGCTGTAGATGATCTCGACACCGGTGAACGGATCCGCCACCCATGAAATGTCAGGCGTGAGACGGCGATCGCCAGGGAGGCCGTGCTGGTAAGACGGCTTCGGGTAGGTATCGCTCGCACCGCCTGTACCGCCAGAGTCGAAACCCTCATTGTTGGGTGGATCGAGCGGCGGGCTCCCCAGAGCAACTGTGTCCGCGATCTCGGTGAGGTTCGTGCCCCAGCTGGTCTGCCAGTCGATGTGCTTCTGGCCGTCAAGCACTACGCTCACTCCGCCGATTCCAGTCACGTAAGGCGAGCTTGCGGGCCAGCCGGTGGAGGCGAAGCCGAGCTGAACGGCGTTGTCGCCGAAGTCGCCGGTGCTGAACTGAATGGACTGACCGGCCGCGCCGATCATTTTGAAAATGTCATCGGCTGCTCTGTAGAACTCCGCAAAGCCGGCGATTCCAATATCAAACCCTCCCCAACTATCGGAGATGGAAACTACGCCCGGTATCGATGCAGCCTGGATGATGCCTGCGAACAGGTCGGTGAAGGAATTGGTGGGCGTGACCACCAGAACGATCTTCGCGCCCGGCGCGATGGCATGCACCCATTCCACGTCGAGTGTCGTCTCGGTGGCCCAGCCGGCGTTGGCATCGGTCGAAAAATTCGACTCGGTCGGGGTGCCGATGACCGTGAGGTCCGGCTGGGGAAGGCCCATGAACTGCGAGAATGCGGCCACGTCGTTGGCGATCGTGGTCGAGCCGTAAGCGTCGACGATGGCCACAGTGGTACCTTTGCCGGTCAGACCCTCCTGATAGAGAGGGCTCAGGTTGTATGCCGCGTGAATTTCACTTGGCTGGTAGCCGCAAGGCGGAAGGTTCGGAGGTCCGCTGTCGATTGGGGCGCCGTAGCGGTTACCCCGGTAGGTGGCGGTGGTCGTGCCATCGGAGAAAGTTACCTCGGTCGGCGGATAGAAGCACTGCGCCGAGAAGAGGAGGCCATTCGACTGGGCTGCCAGAGGCAGCGGCTTCGCGACCATGCGCTCTGCATCGGTTTGCCGCTGAATACTTCCGACGGCCTTTTTGGAGGCACGTGCAATGTGCGGCTCTGCAGCCAAGTCCGACAGCCCACCTACGGCAGAAACCAGCGGCACGAGCCCAGGCGGCAGAGTGGCGTTGCGTCGGCTGGCCCGGAAGGTGCGCCCGTTCAGGTCATACTGATGCAGTTCAACGTTGAATGCGCTCTGCACGCGCTCGACTGTAGCGGTAGCTCTGACGAACAGGTTGTCTTGACCGAAGCCGGTTACCGTGAATCCCCGGGCCTTAAGGAAATCCGCGACTTTAGCGGCTTCTGCGTGGCTGGGCGCGTACTGCGCGCGAACTTGCTCGTTGGAAAGGTAGGCGGCCTTGCCGGACTGCTGCGCCGCCACCAGGGCATCCAGACTCTGCTGATGGTGCAGTTTCATCCATAAAGTGATCTCCATGGGCCTTGCTGGATTCACGGGGCCAAGGTCAGTTGCTCGGGACAAGAGCGACTGGCCACCGGCCGCTGTAGCCATGGTGGTCGCGCTTAGTGCATACGCAAAAAGCAAAACGAGCGCTCGCGGTGTCATAGTCAAGTCCTTTCCTTATCGGAAGCGGGCAGTTGTCGCGCTTCCTGTGTTCAGCAGAATTGAGTGAGAGCTGAGTCACGCCCAGGGTGGATTTCTATATCAGGGCCGGCGCCTGAGTGTCAAGACGAAAACCGACCAAATCCTTTAACTGGCGGGCATCTCCGCCGATTGGGCAACATCTTCGCCGGCATTGCGGCAGATCGTGAACGACGTGACCTTCGCAAAGAATTCCTTATGTAAGATTTACTACTGTCTGAACAACAGAGGCGGGCAAAATAACTCTACGGCCGGTGGTCACGCATTCCGCGCGAAGGATGTTGCGGCTGGATCTCTAAATGATTCTTGTGTTCGATCTGTTGACGAAGGGACAAAGAACCTACACAGCATGGCGAAATCTGGATCGAAATCTCAGCCGCAAAGCGCTGTGTTACACTTTTGTATTCATAGAAATAACAAGCTGCAGCGGAAGACACTCGATCCATCCATGCTTTTTTCCAAAGAATATGTGGGCTACCTGGCCCGCGAAGTCACCAAGAGATTGATTGCAGGCAAGATCATCGAAACCGAAAAGGTTCCGGCGGTGACGGAGCGCGTGAACGCGGCGCTGGTGGACGAGCTTTCGCTGGAAGATCGCATCAACGACGAAGTGCGCGTCATCCTGGAAGCCTACTCGGACGAAATGAACCGGAGCGGGGCGAATTACCAGGAGATGTTCCGCAAGGTGAAGAACGAACTGGTCCGCAAGTACAAGGCGGTTCTGTGAGGCTGAGCCGCGACAAGGTGAACGTGCTGGCCCGGGCGGTTTCGGATGTGCTCAAGGCGATGGACGAGGTGGAGTTCATCGAAGATCCGAATACCATCCGCCAGGAGACCCGCAAGATCCTGGAGGATTTATTGAACCAGGAAGCGAGAATCGATCAGGCTGCGCGGCAGAAGATCGACACCCAGAAGCGGACCATTCTGGAAGGCTCGCAAGAGTGGGACATCCTTTACCGCAAGTACTACAATGAAGAAGTGAAGAAGCTGGGTGTATAGCTTTTCCTCTCCCGCAGTGCCTATCCCTCCAGAAAACCAGTGGTGACCGCGATGAAGGACGTTAAGTCCATTGTGCAGCGAGCGGCGGTGGAAGCCGGATTCGATCTGTCGGGAGTGGCTTCGGCAATGGGCGCGCGCGAACTGGAATACTTCCCGCAGTGGATAGCCGCGGGTCATGCCGGGGAAATGAAGTACATGGAGGCCCGCGACGAACAGGGCGAACTCAAGCGGGCATCGCTGGCGCGGGTTGCGCCGTGGGCGCGAAGCGTGATTGTCTGCGCGATCAACTACAACGTGAATCAGCCTTATTCGACGGAGGTGAAGAATCCGTCGCGAGGGTGGATTTCCCGCTATGCATGGAGCCGTGAGGACTATCACGAGGCAGTGTTACGCCGCTTGAAGCAGTCGAAGCTTCGCTGCAGGAGGCTGCCGAGGGCGTGCAAACGCGCAGCTATGTGGATACAGGACCGATTGTCGAACGTGTGTTTGCCAAGTATGCGGGAGTGGGTTGGATTGGCAAGAATACATGCGTCATCAACCAGCAGAAAGGATCATGGCTGTTCCTGGGAGTGATCCTTGCTTCGGTTGAATTAGAGCCTGATGTTCCTGCTCCGGATCGATGCGGCACCTGTACGCGGTGCATTCAAGCGTGTCCCACCGATGCTCTTTTAAGCCCGTACGTGTTGGATTCGAAGCGATGCATTTCGTATTTGACGATCGAGAAGCGCGGGTCGATCGCCGAGGAACTACGGGCTGGAATAGGGCAGCAAGTGTTCGGCTGCGATATTTGTCAGGATGTGTGTCCGTGGAACCGGAAGGCGCCTCATTCTGCACTGCCTGAGTTTGCGGCTCGCGACGGGTTCGTGAATCCAGCCTTGGATTGGCTGGCAGAGATGTCGGCGGAGGAGTTTCGCGCAAATTTTCGGGGCTCTCCGATTCGACGCGCGAAGCACGCAGGTATGCGGCGAAATGCTGCGATTGCCATGGGGAATAGCGGGCGGTGAAGAGTTTGTGCCGATTTTAGAGGCTCTGAGCAAGGACCCTGAAGTCTCCGTCGCGGAAAGTGCGGCTTGGGCGCTGCGGCGACTCAACCGCGGAGAAACCGCGCGAAAGTAGCCCTTTTGCAATTACTTCGTTTCTTATTCGCCTGCGGTGCGAGGTAAGTTGATGAAACTTTGGTAATTAGTATTTCCGGTTACCAAGAACTATTCTGCGTGTAACGGGTTCTGAATAAACGAGTTCAGATTTTGAAGTTAAGGGCCATGAAGTATTCACGCCACATCCAGTTCATGCGGCGCGCGTTGCTGATAGTCGTAATCGCGGTTCCGCTGTTCTCCGTCTTCGGCCATGCTTCGGCCACTCTTTTCCTGGAAGAACCTTACGGGAAGTTAGGTTTCTTCACGGCAACTGGTCACGCGGCGGTGTATCTGTCCGGCGTTTGCGCCGAGACTCCTGTAAAGCTTCGTCCTTGTGCTCCCGGCGAAACGGGCATCGTGATCAGCCGGTATGACGCAGTGGGCGGCTATGACTGGATCGCAATTCCCCTGATTCCTTACTTGTACGCGGTGGAGCGTCCGCAGGATGTGCCCTTGTTCGCGGATGCCAAGATGGCTTTGTTTTTGCGAGACCGGTATCGCCGAAAATATCTGGAAGAGATCGCGCCTGACAGGGAAAACGGTGAGACTCCGGGGGGCAATTGGTATCAACTTGTGGGGTCGTCGTATGACCGGACGATTTATGGCTTTGAAATCGAGACTACGCCGGAACAGGACGCGGCACTCATCCGCAAGCTGAACTCGTCGCCGAACGAATCGCACTTTCACCTGGCGTCAAGGAACTGCGCAGACTTCGCGAAAGGTATTTTGAATGCCTATTTCCCCAAGACCTTTCACCGGAGCGTGGTTGCCGACTTGGGGATGACGACTCCCAAGCAGATGGCGAAACTGATGACGAAGTATGCGGGCCGTCACCGGGAATTGCAGTTCTCCAGGATCGTGATCGCACAGGTGCCGGGTACGATGCCGCGAAGCACGGCGGTGCATGGCGTGGTTGAGTCTTTCGTGAAAGCAAAGAAATACATTGTCCCCAGCGTCGTCGCTATCCCAATCTTCGCCGGATGTGTAGCGGCGGTTTACGTTGGCACAGGGACGGGGCGCTTTGATCCGGGACGAGGTGCAAAGGTATTTGTTGTAGGGAATGATCCCGAGCCTCCGCTGAATCGGGAAGATCTGCGTGCCTATCGTGAACAGCTGAAACATTTCCTGGCGGGCGCTTACCGCGATAAATCTCACGGAAATGTGGAGCGGGCGTGGGGCAAGCTGCAGGCGAGATCCAAGATTTCGATGGATGACAACGGCCAGCCGGTACTGCAGATGCCAACGGATCAAGGCCCGGCGGAGGTCGGTGTAACGGCGGAAAACATCTTGCAGAGTGATGCCCCGCCGCAGCTGGTGCGGCAGTTGCTCGAGGCCCGTTTGCAGGCGGAACTGAGCCGTCGTGCTTCGCACGGGATCTCGGGAACTGAGGTGGAGCGAGACTGGGCTCTGCTGCAGAGGGCGATAGGGGCCAGCGATTCGCGAGCCTCCGCGGGCGGGATGGTCCGCTTGGATGCACTTCAGGGCAGCCAGCCCTAAGATTCCGCAGAATCTCTCGACATCAGAATTTTCGCTTACCGCTCCTCGGGCGGATGAGGCTGCGTGCCTGACCCAGGTGGCGCCTGCTCGGGACGCCCCTGCTGGAGCTGCATTTGGCGCTGCTGCATTTCCTGCAGCATTTGTTGAGGCGTCTTCACTTGAGGCTGATCGGGATTCGGCGCCTGATCGGGTGCCTGCTCGGCAGCCTCCGGCGGCGGCTGATCGGCGTTGTCGTCGACGGCATTATTTTCGTCCGCTGTGGGCTGATCGTTCGGATCAGGAGGCGTCTCCTGCGGCTGTTGCGGAGGCGAGTTTACCTGAGCCATTCCTGGCTGAGGGACGGGCGCAGGTTGGTTGGGAGCGGCAGTTTCATTGCCGGATTTTGCTACCAGGACGACGCGGGTAAGTGCGGTATCGTCGCCAGGCGCGCCGAGCAATACGTAATTGAAACGGGATCCATTCAACAAGTCGGCAACGATTTCGCGTGCCGGGCCGGGCCCCAGGTGCGTGACAACGCGCTCAGGGGCGGTGGGGACATCGATCTCGGCTCCCGTGGACTTTCGAACGGCCCGGAGAATGTCTCCCAGCGTGGAGTTCGGAGCAACGATGGTCAATTGATTGTTCTCGAAGCTGACCTGGGGTGGTACGGCTGCGATGGTGTCCAAGGGCATGGCTTGAACCGGGCCGGTGGGACCCGACGGCAAAGGTGGAAGTTCCTGCTTTTTGGCCTTGGACTTGGTGAGCCTTCGCTGCGAACTCTGGGCGGCATTCGCGGGGGACAAGTTCCCGGCGCACAGGACTGCGAGGCTTAGCGCGAGAGCGACGCCAACCCGCTTGAATTCCAATCCTGTGCTCATGACTGCTCCTCTGGCCTGCAATCTGCGTTGGGGAAACGGCAGACGACCTCTAGAAATTCTAGCACCGGAACATGCCCCAGTGCGTTCGTCCAAACACGCCGACGTAACCAGAACGCCGGGAAATGAGGCTCTTGCGGATTTTGATGTGCGGTCGTCAGCCGCTGGTGTAAGTCGATTCCAGTCAACCATTTCGGGCATCTTAAAATCTAAGAGAAGCACGCCGAGGCGGGGGTAAACTGAGCCGAGGCTTCCAAGACTCAGAAAGCAAAGGCGGATGACCTATGAAACTGGCTTGGCGCGGTTTTCAGGGGGTGCCGGAGTGGAGTGTCCTCGGGCTCCTGCTGGTGGGAATGTGCTGGCATGCGCAGGCGCAAAGTTGCCAAACCGCGAGCGAGATCGATGCGGCTAACAAAACCAGCATTCAAAGTACGGCGCAGCGCTACTTCGATATGGCCGCAAAGGGAGACGCAGCTTCCCTCCGGCAAAACGCCATTCCAAGTCTGGCTTCCGACTTCGCGGGAATCGAAGGAACCATCAAAGAGAACCAGCCGAATCTGGCTGGGGCACAGGCGACGATCAAGTCGTTCTTTATGCTCGATGCGTCCGGAGCGGCGCCAATCCCCAACGCTGAATTTTATTGCGGGGTTTTTGGAAAGAATGGGCAGACCGCGAATAGTGCCGCTTTTTACCTGAACAATCTGCCGCCGTCAAAATATGCCGTGGTGATTTTGGACGCGACTTCGTCTGCGGGTCGAACCATGTTCTCGGAAATTCTGCAGCAGGCGGGAACAGATTGGAAACTGGGAGGCTTGTATATCAAGGCGGCCCAGATCGCGGGCCATGACAGCAACTGGTACCTGACGCGGGCTCGGGAATACAAAACAAAAGGGCAGGCGCACAATGCATGGTTTTACTACGAGGAGGCCCGCAGCCTGATTTCACCATTGCCGTTCATGAGCACGCTGGCCACGGATAACCTGTACGACGAGTCGCAAAACTTGCAACCTACCGACATTCCGTCGGGAGGCAAGACAACTGATCTGCCGGCCGGCGGGGTGACGTACAAAGTAATGGCGGTATTTCCGCAAGCGGTAGACAAGGACTTGGACCTCATCGTGAGGTACCAGTCAACGAATGTGGCCAACACGAATCTGGCTTACCAGGACAATGTTGCCGTCATGAAAGCGATACTACAGAAATGGCCGGAATTGCGGGAGGCATTCGCGGGAGTGGTGGCGCGCGCGGTGGATGCCACGGGACGGGATTATGGAACGCTGCTGGCGATGAAAGATATCAAGTAGGAGAGACTGCAAAACCTGCGGAGCTTTGCTCCGCGCCCAGAGAACCAAATCGCATCATTCTTACACGGCACGATTCAGAAAGGGTATCACTGCGAAAGAGCAAGTCTCGAACTCAGATTTTAGCGGCTGGATGTATCACGGTACGCTGGCAAAGAAAAGCTGGCCCGAGTTTGCTGGCACCAAGGCGCGGAGTCGATCACATTGTCAGATGGACGGGGCATGATCGGTCTCCAGCGAAGCGTGCAGAAGTGAATGTGTCATTCGCGTC
>CAWAXF010000023.1:0-8155 GCA_963785865.1 uncultured Acidobacteriota bacterium
GTCCTCATCTGGGAAGTTGCGCCAGAGCCTAGCGTGTTGAAACTCTTTGATAGTGTCCCCTTGAAAACTCGATAGAAATGTCCCCTTAGACTGAGACCTCCAGCCAGGGAGGTCTGGTTGAAGAGGACAGCGATGAGCCGTGGTGAGCTGGAGCGAGTAGAAGTCATGGGACGAGTGGGGAGCGGGGATCTCAAGCTGAGGGATGCCGCGATCATGCTCGGGCTGAGCTATCGCCAGAGCAAGAGATTGTGGCGGCGGTATCGGAAGGCGGGGCGGGAAGGGCTCAAGCATGGGAATGCTGGGCGGCGGTCGAATCGCAGTAAGCCATTGAAAGTTCGAGGGCGAGTGTTGCATTTGATCAAGAAAAAATATTCCGGATCGGAGCAGGAGCGATTTGGGCCGACGTTGGCTGCCGAGCACCTGGGGGAAGAAGATGGCATCGTGATGGATCACGAGACGTTGCGGCGTTGGATGTTGGCAGGAGGGTTATGGAGCCGACAACGGAAACACAAGAAACATTGCCAGCGCAGAGAGCGCAAACCGCATTTTGGGGAACTGGTGCAGTTGGACGGCAGTTTTCATGATTGGCTGGAAGGGCGTGGTCCGCGGGGCTGCCTGATGGACATGGTGGATGATGCCACCAGCACCGTGGAGGCGCGGATGGGGAAAGAAGAGACGATCTGGGCGGCGGCAGGCGTATTACAGGCCTGGATCAGGAAATATGGGGTGCCCCGCGCGCTTTCTACCGATTGGAAGAATGTATACAAAAGAAAGGCGACATCAGCGGAGCGGTTGCGGGGTAAAGTTCCGGTCACGCAGTTTGGACGCATGTGTCAGAAGCTGGGCATTCGCATCGTAGCCGCCAGCACGCCTCAGGCGAAAGGGCGGGTGGAGCGATCACGGGACGCATCAGGATCGGCTGATCAAGAAACTGCGGCGGAAAGGGATCGACCGCTACGCGGCCGCGAACCAGTATCTCGAGGAAGAATACCTGCCGGCGCACAACCGACGGTTTACCGTTACGGCGGCTCAACCGGAGGACTATCACGGACGCAAGCCGCCCGCCCGGGAACTCCACGAAGTGTTCCGCATCGAGACCGAGCGCCGCATCAGCAACGATTGGGTAATCCGGCATGAAGGCTGCGACCTGCAGCTGAAACCGCTCCTGCGGCGTTATGGGCCCACCCGAAGCAAGGCTTTGGTCTGCCAGTGGGAGGACGGGACCATGAACGTGTACTACCGTGGAGAACCCATCGCCTTTACGGAGCTGAAGACGCCGCCCCAGAAAGCCTCTGAGCCGCTTCCCCTGCGCGCCCGGCCCATCGTGGTGAGGAAGGCGAAAAGAGATCATCCGTGGCGCCAACCCTACCAAAATATGAGGACCCCGATTCTCACGGAACGGATCGGAGCGCCGCTCGTTGGGATGCGCACTTACGCTTCGCCCTAAACTACAGGGCTTCGCTTCGGTGCGCATCCCAACGACAACATCAACCCCAAAAGGGGACATTTCTAACGAGTTAAGAACGGGGACATTTCTAACGAGTCTTGACAGCGCCAGAGCCGAGCGTTGACAATTTTTCCGAGCAGTGAGAGACTTCTGACCCTGGAAGAAGTCTGACTGAAGTTCGTTCCCGTTCGTGGATCGTTGTCGGATGACCCGCGTTGCAATCCTACCCATCTCCCGAACATAGGCCAGCGTTGAATCGCTTAAACGGCGCGCATTTTCCATCCTTTTGTGGTGGTTCTCAAAAGCTAGTTGGCGATTCCAGCAGGTTGGTACGCTTCGGCTTTCGTTTGGTCGTTGTGGCTTTGGCAATGAGCGTGGTCGGTTGCAACCGGGCGCACATTGCGCGACGCCTCGATTTCAATCAGGATGTACAACCGATCCTGGCCAGTCGTTGCTTTAGTTGTCACGGTCCCGACCCGGAAATGCGCAAGGCAGGCTTGCGGCTCGATCTTGCTGAGTGGGCGATGAAGAAGCGCGAAGGCCATCGCGACGCTATCGTCCCGGGGCACCCTGAGAAGAGCGAGTTGGTCAAACGAATTGAGTCCAAGGATCCGAAATATCTCATGCCCCAAACTGCTCATGGCGAGGCCAAGCCGATGAGCGCAAACGAGATCGCGACTCTCAAGGAATGGATCAAGCAAGGCGCTGTCTACCGCCCACATTGGGCTTTCGAAGTACCCGTTCGCCCGGCTGTCCCCCACGATAGCGGGAGTGATGCTTGGGCGAAGAACGCAGTAGACAATTTCATCTTTGCAAAACTAAAAAAAGAAGGTTTGCAACCTTCGCCGGAAGCCGATAAGCCGGCCCTCATTCGCCGCGTAACGCTTGATCTCACCGGGATGTTGCCTACGCCAGAGGAGGTCCAGGCATTCGCCAGCGACCCTTCTCCCGAGGCATACGAGCATCTGGTCGACAGACTGCTCGCACAGCCAACTTTTGGCGAACAACGGGCACGCTACTGGCTCGACTACGCCCGATACGCCGATACTTACGGCCTGCATTTCGACAATAGCCGCGACATCTGGCCTTACCGTGATTATGTGATCCGCTCGTTCAACAACAACAAGCCCTTCGATCAATTTGCCGTCGAGCAAATCGCTGGCGACCTGATGCCGATGAAAACTCTCGATCCCCTGATCGGCAGCGGTTATGTGCGCTTGGGTGTGAGCAGCAATGAAGGTGGGACAATTCCCGAGGAGTTGCGCGTCAACATCGCACGCGAGCGCACAGAAGCATTCGGCGCCACATTCATGGGACTTACTGTGGGTTGCGCAGTCTGCCACGATCACAAGTTCGATCCGACTACCCAGCACGATTTCTATGCCCTGAGCGCGTTCTTCAATAATCTCGACGAAAAACCCTTTAATGACGATCGCCCGGTGTGGACGCCTGTCGTCCGCGTTCCGAAAGCCGACAAAGAAGGGGTGTACAACCGCATACTGGCCCACTGCTCAGAACTTCAGTGGAAACTGAATGCAATGCGTCTCGACGCCCCCAATCTGGTGGCGCACTGGCTGGCGGCTAAGAAGGACCTTGCGCGTCCAGTCTCCACCGACGGACTCATGGTTCGCCTGCGGCTGGATGAGGGAAGCGGCGAAGAGTTGAAGAACAGCGCGCCAAATGCAAATCCCGCAAGCGTCAAGACAACGACGATGAAACCGGAATGGGGAGAGACCACCTGGTTGTGGCCCGACTTCCGCATGCAGTCCAGCACGCGAGTGCTGCTTGGGCAGGCTGGCGACTACGAAGCGAACCATCCTTTTTCTGCGGGCGGTTGGTTCATGTTCCGGTCAGCGCCGTTTCATCCCGGCAGTTTCGGAACGATGCTGTCGAAAATGGAATCGACACAGCACGACCGCGGCTGGGAACTCGCCGCCGATGAGAACGGCACTTTAAGCGTGGCTTTGGTCAATCAAGCGCCGAAGGAAGGCAAGCCGAAAAAAAAGGAAGATAAGAAAGACTCAGGCAAAAAGCCACCAGTCGCGAAGGAACCTTTCGACTATCCGACTCCACAGGACCTCAGCAAGAAGGATCTAGCGCCGAACAAGCCGGCCGAACAGCTAAAAGCCGAGAAAGAGAAAGAGGCAAAAGCGAAGGCGGAGGCAGAAGCCAAAGCGAAAAAGTCGAAACCCAGCGAAACGCCTGACGAGAAGCTGCCCGAGGTCGCCATCCGCGTCGCCGCTGAGAAGCCTCTACCGCTTGACAACGCGTGGAAGCACATTTTCTTCACGTATGACGGCTCAGGCCGCGCCTCCGGCGTCAGGATTTACGTGAATGGCGCGCAGGTCGCAACGCGTGTGCTCAAGGACAACCTTGGCCGATCGACCATTCGCACGGACGCTCCCATGCAACTGGGCTGGCGCAATCCAGATGAGCATCCCGCGAAGGATGCGCGTTACCAGGACATCCGTCTATATGCGCGGGCCCTTGCGCCGGACGAGGTCAACCGGCTTCCGTTCGAGGACTACGTAGCGGAAATTGCAACCCAACCGCCAGCGCAATGGTCGCAAGACCAATCGCACGTTGTTACCGAGTACTTCCTTAATAATGTTGATGTCACTTGGCGGCGGATCCGGCGCGAAATGGCTCCCCTCGAAGCGCAATTGGACCACCTGTCCGCAGGCGGCAACTTGACGCTGGTTTCCTGGGAAAAGTCTACCGTCCCTTATGCTCATGTGCTGACGCGAGGAGTGTACACGGCGCGCACTGAGCGAGTTGAGGCCAACACGCCACACTTTCTTCCGCCATTGCCCCCAAACGAGCCCCGTAATCGCCTTGCTCTCGCGAAATGGACCATCAGCCCAGAGAACCCCCTCGCCGCACGCGTCACCGTCAATCGTATGTGGTACGAGCTCTTCGGCACAGGGCTGGTGGAGACAACTGAAGATTTTGGAATCATGGGACAGCGGCCCACGCATCCCGAATTGCTTGACTGGCTTGCCGTCGAGTTCCGGGACAGCGGATGGAACATCAAGCACATGTACAAGCTGATGGTGATGTCGGCTACGTACCGGCAAAGCTCGAAGGCAAGCTCGCAGCAGCTAACAAAAGATCCTAGGAACGTATTCTTGTCTCGCGGCCCGCGGTTCCGGATGGATGCAGAGATGGTTCGCGATATCGCGTTGCAGTCCGGCGGGCTGCTGGTACAGAAAATCGGCGGACCGAGCGTCAAGCCCTACCAACCACCCAATATCTGGGAGCAAGTAAGCTACCCGACCAGCGACACAGTCCATTACGTGCAAGAGCATGCCGATTCGCTCCACCGGCGCAGCATGTACACATATGTGAAACGCATGGCACCTCTGCCTAACATGGATGCTTTCGATGCTCCCGCGCGTGACGTGGTCTGCACCAGGCGGCAGCGGACCAACACACCGCTCCAGGCTCTCGTGAGCATGAATGACGTACAGTGGGTGGAAGCGGCCAGGGCTCTGGCTGAGCGTGCAATTCGTGAAGCCGGCCCGCTTCCGGAGCAGAGGATCAACCGCATGGGCTTGATTCTGCTTGCGCGCGTTCCGCCTCCACAAATGGCCGCGGTTCTGGAGAAATCGTTTAGTGAAATGCAGAAGCACTACGCCGCAAATCCGAAGGATGCCCGTTCTCTCGTCAACATTGGTGAAAAGAGACGCGATAGCTCGATCCCCGAGCCGGAACTGGCCGCCTGGACTATGATCGCCAGCGAAATGTTGAACCTTGATGAGACCATAAACAAGTAGAAGGATCGTGATGAAACAGCACCCACTGTGCAGCGATTGCGAAGACAAAATCACCCCGATGGATCTACCGATTCCATCTGGGCTGAAGAAAGAGTGGTCGGTCTGCGAGTCCCGTCGCCAATTCCTCGGGCGCTTCGGGAAAGTACTTGGCTGGGCATCATTGGCAACCCTTTTCGGCGAAGCGAGCTTTCGCCATCTTGCCTTTGCATCAGGTGCCAACCCGCAGGCAGGATTGGGAGAGAACAGTCTCGGACTTCCACACTTCGCGCCCAAAGCGAAGCGCGCAATTTATCTTTTCATGTCTGGCGCTCCGCCACAGGTCGATCTTTTTGATTACAAGCCGAACCTTGCCTTGCAATTCGACAAAGACATGCCCGCCTCGGTTCGAGGCAACCAGCAATTGACCGGGATGACCGCCGGTCAGGCCCGTTTTCCCGTTGCTCCTGCACACTGGCCTTTCAGTCAGCATGGGCAAACCGGAACCTGGATCAGCGATTTGCTTCCGTACACCGCGCGCATGGTGGACGATCTCACGTTTATCAAGTCGACCAACACCGATGCCATCAACCATGAGCCGGCAATCATGCTCATGAATACGGGCAACATGAATGCGGGCAAGCCGTGCCTCGGCGCCTGGCTGGCGTACGGCCTTGGCAGCATGAACGACAACTTGCCAACTTTCGTTGTTCTTCAGACGAAGACGAATCCGAAGGAGAACAACCAGCCGGTTTCTTCGCGTTTGTGGAGCAGCGGTTTTCTTTCGTCTGAATTCTCGGGCGTGGGTTTACGGTCGGTCGGCGATCCCGTGCTTTACCTGCAAGATCCCTCCGGCGTGGATCGCGAGACACGGCGCAAGATGCTGGACGCGGTAGAAGAGATCAATCGGCAGACACTCGCCGAAGTGGGAGATCCCGAGACCAACTCGCGTATTGCGCAATACGAAATGGCGTTTCGTATGCAGTCTTCCGTGCCGGAACTCACGGACCTCAGCAAAGAGCCCGAGTCGACTTGGGAACTTTACGGTCCGGAAGCTAAACAGCCCGGCACGTTCGCCTACAATTGCTTGCTCGCGCGGCGCATGGCCGAACGTGGTGTTCGCTTCACACAAATCTATAAGCGAGGCTGGGACGTGCACGACAATGTCGTGGGAATGTTGCCCGTGCTTTGCCAGGAGACAGATCGAGGCTGCTATGCCCTGGTCACCGATCTCAAGCGCCGAGGCTTACTCGATGACACGCTGGTCATCTGGGCGGGCGAATTCGGGCGGACCGTATACAGCCAAGGCGGGCTGAGCCAGGAAAACTATGGCCGCGACCATCACCCGCGCTGTTTTACCACCTGGATGACCGGTGCTGGCGTGCGCCCGGGAACCACCTATGGCGAGACTGATGACTATAGCTACAACGTAGTAAAAGATCCGGTGCACGTGCGCGACTTCAATGCGACCATTCTTCATTGCCTGGGCATTGACCACAACAAATTTACTTACGAATTCCAAGGCTTGCATCAAAAGCTCACCAGTCCCGTGCCGGCATTTGTGGTGCAAGGAATATTGGCGTGAGTTTGGCGGCTAAGGTCGCGGGCGCTGCTGGCGATGCGCTGCGAACAGCACGCCTAATTCCCCGAGTATGGATTGGCGCCGTCTGTGCTGGCATCTCCATTGCGCTCTTGCCGCTCTTTTTCCCTCTGGACGGTAAGCCCCACGCTGACTGGCTGCAATTCGTCGGCCGCTTCCACCCATTGTTGGTGCATCTTCCCATCGGACTGATTGTGCTCCTGCCGCTGCTCGAGTTTGCGGGGACGAGGCGTCAATCCTTGCGGGATGCAGCAGGCTTTGTATTGCAGTTCGCACTGGTAACCTGCGTCGCTTCCATTCTCTTTGGACTTCTCTTGGCCTACGGCAGTGGCGAAATCGGAACCACCGTCACACGTCACATGCGCGGTGGAATCGTGCTCGCAATTGAGTTGTTGTTATGCCTCGCCGTCCGGCGCTCATACCTTGAAGGGAAGCAATCACGCTCGTATTTCATCCTGCTCACTGCGGTTCTAATTACTCTTGCCTGGACTGCTCATCATGGCGGCTCGCTCACGCATGGAAGCAACTACTTGACGAGGTACATGCCACCTACACTCAAGAGATTTATCGCTCCCAGCGCGGTCTCATCTCATCCCAATTCTTTTTTCGCCAGGCATATCTACCCGGTTCTCGACACGAAGTGCGTCGCATGCCATGGCACCAATAAAGAGCAGGGCGGCCTCCGACTGGATTCCTATGAGTCACTAATGGCTGGAGGCAAAGATGGCATCGTGATCGCACCCCGCAATCCCGACGGTAGCCTCCTGCTGCAAAAGGTCACGCTTCCTCCCACCGATCCTCACTTCATGCCTGCCGAAGGCCGCACTCCGTTGACACGCGATGAAATTGCGAGAATCCGGGCATGGGTATTGGCGGGAGCTCCGCCTGATTTGGCCAGCGTCCCAGGTATTTTCATTGCAGAGGATCACGACGAAGCGCCAACACCCGTTGGCGATTACAGCGCATTAATGGGCGAGATTCGGCAGATGCAGCAATCGCAAGGAGCAAAGTTGGTCCCGGTATCAGCGAATGCATCGGATGGCCTTATTCTTCGCACAACTGACGTCGCTGGTAGCTTCGATGATGCGCAGCTCGCAAAATTCCAACGGTTTGCGCCATTTATAGTTGAGGCGGAACTAGGACGAACCGCCGTCACTGATGCCAGCATCGAAACACTGAGCCAATTTAAAAATCTTCGCGCGCTTCATCTGGAGGGTACGGCCTTGAACGGACGGACTCTCGCTAAGCTTTCCTCCTTATCGCAACTCACTTACTTGAATCTGAGCGGGACAAGAGTGACTAGCGACGCCGTCGCTCCGTTGAAAAGCACGCCCAATTTACGTCACTTGTATCTTT
>CAWAXF010000024.1:0-4899 GCA_963785865.1 uncultured Acidobacteriota bacterium
GAACAGACGAACCGCCGAAATGGTTCGTTATCCTCTACTACCAGCACGCGGACTGATGGCACGCGAGAGCCAACCTTTCCTCGGTCGGACTGCGCTTTCTGTGCATCTTAGCTGAATGCAGCATTCTACTCCCTGCGTCGTCATCCGCGACAATCGCTCAAAAGTGCTACGTTCTTCCCCATCCTACTTTGATGCACCCCCGAAGGCCTACCGTCGGTATCGCCAGCTTGCTCTAGCAACCGATAGGTGACGTAAACAGATGGGATGAGAAGGCCGGTCTCCGGACGGGATGCGGTGTACGCTCCCAAGTTATCGACGTGCTCGAAGCACAGATAAAAAGGAGACCGGCAATGAAGAAGGTTAGCACCGAAGCGGCAAAGCAGAGCAGGAATTTTTCTCAACCGAAGCTGACGATCGGATTGGACCTGGGCGATCGCTCGAGCTGGTATTGCGTGCTGGATGAAGCCGGCACGATTGTGCTGGAGCAGAAACTGGGCACGACCCCGAAAGCGATGAAGGAAGTGTTCGGAGGCATGCCGCGCAGCCGGATCGCGCTGGAAACGGGGATGCATTCGCCCTGGGTCAGCCGGGTGTTGAGCGAGTTGGGGCACGAGGTGATCGTGGCCCATGCCCGCAACGTGCGCTTGATCGGGGAGAGCCGAAAGAAAGACGATCGGCTGGATGCGCAGACGTTGGCTCGGTTGGCCCGGATCGATCCCCAGTTGTTATGTCCGGTGAAGCATCGCAGCGCGAAAGCGCAGGCGGATCTGACCGTGATCCGGGCGCGAGCCGGGTTGGTGCGGGCACGAACGGCGCTGGTGAACACGGCCCGCGGACTGGCCAAGAGCTATGGCGAGCGGCTGCGCGGGTGCAACGTACGCAATATGAATCCGGAGAAAGCCCAGGGGCTGAGTCCGGAACTGCGAACCGCACTGGAGCCGTTGCTGGCGGGAATCGAGTCGCTGAGTGAACGCATCCGGGAATGCAACGAAGGGATCGAGCGACTGGCGCAGGAAAGCTATCCGCAAGTGGCGCAACTGAAGCAGGTGAAGGGGGTGGGCACATTGATCGCGCTGACCTTCTTGCTGACGCTGGAAGATGCGCATCGTTTTCGCAAGAGCCGGGACGTGGGCTGTTATCTGGGACTGCAGCCGGGACGGAGAAACTCGGGCCAGAGCGAGCCGCAAATGCACATCAGCAAGGAAGGCGATCCCGTATCTGCGAACCCTGCTGGTGCAGGGAGCGCACCACATCCTGGGGCCGTTTGGAGCCGACAGCGATCTGCGCCGCTGGGGTTTGAAGCTGGCCGAGCGCGGCGGCAAGAGCGGGAAGAAACGAGCCATTATTGCAGTGGCGCGAAAGCTGGCCGTCTTGCTGCATCACCTGTGGGTGAGCGGAGAGGTGTACGAACCGTTGCGCAACCGCAAGCCAACGAGCGATGCCGGCGGCTGCATAAAACCAAAAACGCTCTGCGAAAGGAAAAGCCAAAGCCTAAAGCCGAGTTCCGGTGACTGCGTTAATCGCCTGGCCCAGCTTTCATCTTCGAGATGGAACCGAGGTCGATAAACAGATGGCAGCACCGGCTGAAACGAGAACACCCAACTTGCACCGAGCGAACCAAAGCGCTCATCGAAGAGTGCGGATGGAAGGGTGGCGACAGTGGCGACTCGGCTGGAAAGAAACAGCGTGACCAACAAATACCAAAACGAATCCCCTTGACTCCGACCGGCCTTCTCATGGAAGGCGATTACACTCGCAACCAACAACAGGATATTACGGCTGAAGAAATGGTGCGGTACCTACAGACCTCGTCCGGACGGCAGGCACGCTCACATGACCTTGGTTGGCGATACCATGTCACCGTGGCATTCAGGAGCTACCTAGATGGCAGGCACCTTCGATGATGTGATCATCAGTGTCTGGCGGCAAACTCTCGTCCAGAACGAGAAGATTGTCGAACTTGCGGATAAGCGTTATTTCGTCAAACGAACTTCCCGGCACCGATTTCGCCAAGTAGACTTCACGTTCGATGGACAGGAATTACGGGGACTTGAACAGAATCCCGAAACTCGCTCCCGGTGGGCGAATTTGGCTCGTGAGGGCAAGAAGGTCATGCAAATTTTGAGAAACGGGCGTTATGTGGCCGTGGTCGTCGATGGGCAGGTCTTCAAATACGATCGATAGCCTCTGCACTGGACGCCATCAGCGTCGATTGCACCTAGAGAGGCGTCTCACAGTCTCACCGGCGAACATTGGCGTAGATCCCAAACAAGACGGAATGAAGGGGACTGATCCCAGTGAATTTGGTGAATCCGCACAGCCCTGCTGCTCATTTTACTGCTCGATTCCACTACTTAATTCATCCCTCAAGGCGCCTCACCCACCCTCTACGCCCGTGGTAAACCATTGAAATCCCTATGGATCGCGATTTTGAGCTGATTTGGCCGATCAAAGGAGAGCTCGCCCCATTTAGCGAACATACTAGGGGCCAAGCGGTAGCGAGTCAATCCATCGCGGACTTGTTTCCAGACGACACCCAATCAAATCGCAGGAGCAGATCAGGGCTCATCCCAGGACGGAATCGTGGTCGCCGCTGCCGTGGGTGGGTGGAGCGTATCATTCGGCGCATCCGAAGGTAGCCGCTGGTTTAGCTTGAGTGCTTCGTTCTCCTCTACCACACTGCAATAGGCTTTGATTGTTGCGATCCCAACCAACAAAGCCCACGCCAGGATGGTTAGAGGAACCAGTCAAAAACAAAAGAGCATCGAATGCTTCCATCCGATGCTCCTGCTCGTATTCTCCGCCGAGTACTCGCCAAACTGTCGTTTATTGGTTGCTTACTGCAGTACCGGATATGTGGCACCGGTGCAAACCGTGGCGCCGCCGTTGACCGGAGTGGCGCCAGCCGAACCCACGTTGAAGTGGATCACGCCATCTTCAGAAGAGCAGAAGTTGCGCACACCGGTCTGGTTGAAAGCAGAAGGTGCAGCTCCGATACCGTAGGTTAACTTCAGGGTACCGCCTGCGCCCACGACTCCGAGCTCGCTGAAGTAAAAACCACTCTTCGCCGTGCCGGCAGTGGTAGCGTTCGACAGCACGCTATCGATCAAGCAAGCGTTGGTTGAGGTTGGTCCGCCTGCACCGCAAGTCGTACCCACGGCGCCCGGTCCAAGCTGGCCCAGGTTAGTCGAATATCCGACCGTGGGGAAAGCCATTGAATAGGAAACTTCAGAAGTGTTGATGGTACGAATGGCGCTGACGGCAGACGATTCGTTGGCTGCGATACGCGCACGCAACAAGTTTGGAATGGCGATCGCAGCGATGATCAGAATGATCGCGACCACGATCAGCAACTCAATAAGCGAAAAGCCTTTTTGTTTCCGCATCTCTTGTTTCCCCCAAGTCTATTTTCAACTGACCCTTGCTAACTATTCCGCACTTTGCGGGCCAGAAAAGGAGTTACGAAAGAAACCGGAGATCACAGCGCAAGTTATTCATTCTTCTTGGCTGCGTGCCGTTTATCCCTATGCCTTCCTGGCGGAAAGGCCTCCAGTTTCACAGTTTTGTGTCAGGTTTTGTCGCCGAGTGACAAATTGTGTCAGACTCCGATCCGGCGATCTGATTCATTTCCACGTTAGGAATACACCCACGCAGGCTGCAGAACATTACAACAGCCAAATTCTTAATGTAGACCATCGTCTTGACCGTTTCTTGCGCTACACCGGCTTCCGGGGAAAGGGCGCGAGTCCTTGGGGCTGGAGCGCCGCGGTCATCTGCACCGTTTTGTTTCTGATCTACTCCGCACGTCTCCCGTCCGTTCGATCAAACTTCCTTCGTCCTTCCTGGCTCAAGATACTTGCCTTAACAGTTGCAATCACGGCAGCATTCTGTGAGGAGAGTATCTTTTGGAAATTTCTGATGGATGCGCTTCAGAATCATGGCTTCGGAATTTTGCTCCAGATGGCCATCTCAAGATTGGTTTTCGGTCTCGCTCATGCCGTGTGGGGATTGTTCCGGGGAAGCCTGGACGCCGCTTTGCGCGTGGTCTCGGTGACAGGTGTGCTTGGGCTGGCGTTGGGCTTCGTTTATATCGTCGGCGACAGAGTGGTAGCCCCCTGCATCGTCGCTCACTTTTTGATGAACCTGTTTGCCGAACCGGATTGGTTCTAAGCGCGGTTAGGGGAGAAATGTCTTAAAGGTCACCCTCAAAGGAGTCGAAGGGAACTATGATTCCGACTTCTGTCTTTCGGCGGACAAACGATCGCAGATGCGGGTTTGAGTCCGGCCCGTTCCACCTCGGGCACGGCGAAGGCTGCTGCGGCATTGTGGTCGCCACCTCGGCTCCACGCCAAAGCCGAGCCTCGGCTCACCACAATTCCGCCGATTCTAATACACGACGACCCGCTTATGAGCTGCCGGACGCGAAAACTCGTCACGCGACCTGAGTGATTCGCCCGTCTTCTCCTACTTTCCATTCGAATCAATGTCGAGTGGTGGGCCGGTCACAATCATGCCGTGGGCTTCGAACACCCGCTTCAATCCGTCTATCTGTTCGGCGGTGTAACTTTTCTCAGTCGCCTGCTCGCGCGTCGGCAGGTCTCCAAATTTGGCCAGCACCTGAAAGAACTCCTCGATTTTGCCGGCCGGTTGGTAGGTATTGATGATCTTGGCTGGGACGCTGACGGCCGCCCACGCGTGCTCTATGTTGCGTGGGATGAACATGGATTCAAGAGTTCCGAGGCGGAACCGCTTCTTGCCAATCTCCAACTCCACCTCGCCGTCAACGACGTAAATCCATTCGTCCTGGTCTCGGTTGAAGTGGCGCGGCCATCCGGTGTTGTTCATCTCCAAAACACACATTGCGCCACCGGTGTCCTTTCCCGACACCAGCAATTGGTG
>CAWAXF010000025.1:0-111707 GCA_963785865.1 uncultured Acidobacteriota bacterium
TCGAGAATTTTTTGGTACTGGGGACGTAAGATCTTTGCTACGTGGGAGGTGGGGCGCGTGGCCAGGACCATGTCCGGGTAAAGTCTTGGGAACTCAGGAGTTTGCGAGTAAAGTCTTGCGAATATTGGAGTTAATGGAGGCTTTATTGGCTTCGTGGTGCTACACGAGGCGGCAAAACTGGGCCAGTTGCTAGTAGAGTCTCAGCGAAAAGCCCCACTTCTCGCAAAGAACGCGAGAAATGGGGCACCCAGCCTATTAAAGGGATAAATCGCGAATCGAGATGTGGGCCACCCGCCCCTGCATATTCTTCTCGTCGAGTCTGGAACGAAGTCAGATCTGCAAATTAACACTGACGCGCGGCATAGTTTGGCACCATCCCGAGCGCCGTCATCCTGCGGAGCTGTCGTTTGGCTACGAAGGATCTATGCACTCTGCCGGCAGCGCGGAGACTGCCGGCGAACTCCATGGATCCTTCGGTCCGCGAAAGGCGCGGCCCTCAGGATGACAATGGGGACGCAAGAAAACGGCGCGGCCCTCAGGATGACAATGGGGACGCAAAAAAACGGCGCGGCCGAGGCCGTGTCCCAGCTAGATCCATGTTGATCCGCGTCAGTCCGTGGTGGATGAAGTTCTTTTTTCTATATCTCTGCGGTGAAAAGCGCGGACGGGTGGTAGCCACTTTGCACTTCCTGCGAGGGTTGGGATCCACGAAGGGGCGGAGTGGTTTCCTTACCGAAGAACAATTTTCCAGATATCGTTAAGGTAACCGCTTTTTGTCGGACCTTCCGTAATCTTCTGTCGTTTTCAGGCGTGGACCATACTCCTGTAGATCTATGAATGGGCCATACCCCCAATGGCGGAGTCCTCGCGTGCGGCTGGGCTGTGTGACGCCGGCCATTCTGCGTCTGGCTGACGGGCGACAGCATCGAGGACAACTGGACGCGTTGTCGCTGACTGGCGGCTTGCTCAGTCTGCCTTCTGTGGTGGATCCGGGCTCACGCCTCAAAATGTTGTTTGTGACCCACACGGGGCCGGTAATGGCGTCGGTGCAAATGCTGGCTCCCATTTCTACGACCGGGCAGCCGTTTCAATTTCTTGCTGTCGATGAAGCCCATCAGCGCCGGTTGCGCGAGGTCGTTCAGTCGTCTACGGAAACGGTTCAGGATGCCTGGGTCGCGAAGTACAGGGCTGCGCTGGCGCGTCCGAAGCCGGAGACGCGGGGGCTGTTGCGGTCGGTGCTTCGTCCATTGGCGCTGCTCGCGCTGATGGGAAGTGTGGTTTACCTGCTTGGTCCTCAACTGCTGAAGTAATCGGTGGCGCCTGCGGCCCGCAAAGGAATCGGCCCTGCGGAGACGAATGACAATGGGCAGGAGTACGCCTATAGTGTGATCAGAAGCGGGAGAGTGCGATGCGACTGCTTTTGAATTGGGTATTGAGCGCTCTGGCGGTCTGGATCGTGGCGCAAATTGTGCCCGGAGTCCAGGTGAGCGGCGCACTTGCGGCGCTGATCGCCGCATTGGCGATCGGGTTCATCAACGCAACCATTGGTTTCGTCCTCAAGATCGTGACATTGCCGCTGACCCTGCTGACGCTGGGACTCTTTTGGTTTGTGATCAATGCGCTGATGCTTGAACTGGCATCTGCGCTGGTCCCCGGATTTCATGTGCGGGGATTCCTCGCCGCGTTTATCGGCGCCATCGTGCTCAGCCTAGTCAATCTGCTGCTGAAAGCAATCGTTATGCCCAGGGCTGATCAGCGTTAATGCAAAGGCTCGCCATAGGGGCCCGAACGGAAATTCTTTTCAGCTGTTGGATCCGGTTTTTCGCGGCTTGAGCGCCTGCCAGTCTTCTTCTTTCAGAATCCTCCCCAGGTTGCTGAACTCACCCGCGCCTTGCAGAAACTCGCCGCCATCCATGCGGACGACCTCACCATTGATGTAACCAGAGCCGTCACTTACCAGGAAGGCTGCGACATTGGCCAACTCATCCACCGTGCCGAAGCGGTGGAGCGGGTTGCGATCGAGCGCGATCTTCTCCATTGCGGGATGAGGCAACACGCGTGAAAAGGCCCCTTGGGTCGGGATTGGGCCGGGGGCGATCGCGTTCATGCGTATGCCCCGATTACCCCACTCCACGGCCAGGCTGCGCGTGAGGGCTTCCACTCCTGCTTTTGAAATCGCGGACGGCACCACGTATGCCGATCCGACGGGAGCATATGTAGCCGAGATACTGAGCACCGTGCCCTTGTGAGCGGACTTTAGCCAGCGGCGCCCGCAGGCCATTGTGCAGTGAAGCGTGCCCATGAGCACGATGTTGATCACAGATTCGAAAGCGCGCGGGGAGAGTTCTTCGGTGCGGGCAATGAAATTTCCCGCGGCATTATTGACGAGAATGTCCAGAGCACCGGCGCTCCAGATCGTCTCCATCATTTGCTCGACGGCATCGAGCTTGCGAACATCACAGGAGAGCGCGTGGATCGGACCTTTGGCATGGAGTTCGGCTGCCGTCGCTGTCAGCACCTCTTCGCGGCGGCCGCAGATGTAGACCGTGGCCCCGAGTTCGAGAAAGCGTTCGGCCATGCCTTTGCCCAGGCCGGTACCGCCGCCGGTGATCAGGATTCGTTTGTCTCTGTAAAAGATCATTGCGAAACATGGAATTGTGTAATTTCGTAATCGGGTAATTTTGTAATCTGGAGAACACGCTGCGAACGGATTTAAATTACCAAATTGCAAAATTACGAAATTACGCGATTGCAACGCGACTCTGAACCCATAGTCCGCATACTGAAACTCCGGGGGGATGCTCGAACGCGCGGAGCAGCGAGCAACCTTGATGTGGTGGCGCCATGATCCTCCGCGAGAAGCTTTGCGCGGAGGTTTCAACGGACTTTGTTCCGGTCCTCGGGGGTTGCGATCGGGCGAGATCACGTAATAATTTGGATCGTACCAGTCGCTGCACCATTCGTGGACGTTGTCGCCAATGTCGTACAAGCCGAATGCGCTGGGAGCATAGCGCGCAACCGGCTCCGGACCGGTCTGCCAGCGGGTCGCATAGTCGGGAAGAGATTGCGGAGGCTCATCGCCCCAGGGAAATTGTTTCTGTTCCAGACCTCCACGAGCCGCGAACTCCCATTCTGCCTCTGTGGGCAGGCGGAATTGGCGCCCGGTCTCCAAACTCAGCCACTCGCAGTACCTTGTGGCCTCGTGCCAGGAGACGCCAGTCACCGGCTGCTCCGGATGACTGAAGTTCGGATCTGTCCAGAACGGCGGCGGCAGGGTCGCGGTCGCCCGCAGGAATTCTCCGTATTGTGCATTCGTGACTTGCGTAGCCGCGAGTTGGAAAGCATTTACCCACACAGGGTGAATGGGGCGCTCGCAATCCTGGCCGGCATCCGAGCCCATCAGGAACCAGGAGCCTGGAATCCCGACAAGCGTAGGAACCATCGCGACCCTCGACATTTCTGACCGAATAGACATTGCAGTTCGCTGGTACTTCCGCTAAAGAATAAGTTTACGCCGGTTATTTTTCACGAAGCTTGTGCACTATCTCCGAGATATTGCTTTCCTGGAATAGACGGATGGCGGCGATTCCGGCGGCGCCTGCATCCAGACAGGGCTCGACATTCTCCAGAGTGATCCCACCGAGCGCCAGCACGGGAAATCTTTGTTTGCACGCATTCCGAAGATTCTCCAGTCCTGCGGCGACCGCTCCCTTCTTTTCATATACCGGCGCGAACACTGCGAAGTCAGCTCCATTGTCTTTGGCCTGCTTTACTTCTTGCGAAGTGTGGCATGAGACTCCGATCACGGCTTCTTCTCTCACGCTCTCGCCACATGGCGATTCCTTCCAAAAGTTTCTAATCTCTCGAGGGGAGATGTCGTCGGAGCGCAAATGGACTCCGTCGCTTCCGGTTATCAAAGCTACATCAGTGCGCGAGTTAATCAGGAGCTTCGTTCTGAGTTCGCCGTTCTCAGTTTTCAGCTTGCGCAGAATGCTAACGGCTTCGCGAGCCAGTGCTTCGAGGTCTCGCGCGCTCAGATCTTTTTCGCGGAGTTGGATGAAGTCGATTTGTGCGCGAGCGGCTTCAGCGATCTTCTCCAGAAGGCGAACGCGGCGAGCAGGTTCGCTTCCTGGAAACGCGCTGCGGTCGGTGATGTAGTAGAGAAGCAGGCTCACCCGCCATGGTAAAACGCGACAGCCACCAAAGACAGAACGACCTTCTTACGGTCTTGTTTTCGCAATTTCCGGCAACACTTCGCCTTGGCGCTTCGGGGTGCCGCCCAAGTGAAATTTTGTCAGGCCGTCGCGCAGGAATTCGAAGGCTTCCTGCGGGTTATCGACGATTTTGAAGAGATCGGTATCCAGGGGTGAGACGGTGCCGGCATCCACGAAGGCCTGAAAGTTTATGACGCGATTCCAGTATTCGCTGCCGTAGATGAGCACCAGAATTTTTTTCGCCAGCTTGTCGGTCTGGGCAAGCGTCAAGATTTCAAACAGTTCGTCCATCGTTCCGAATCCGCCGGGGAAGATGACCAGCCCTTTCGCCAGGTAAGCAAACCAGAATTTGCGCATGAAAAAGTAATGGAACTGGAAATTCAGCGCCGGGGTAATGTACTGATTCGGATATTGCTCGAAGGGCAGTTGAATATTCAGGCCGATGCTCTTGCCTCCAGCCTCGTACGCCCCCAGGTTGGCCGCTTCCATAATGCCGGGGCCGCCGCCGGTGGTCACTACGAAGCGATGACGGCGAGCCGGAATCTGAGTGGACCACTTGGTCAATAAGTGGGCGAGCTTGCGCGCATCTTCGTAGTAGCGCGCCATATCGACAATGGCTTGTGCGCGCTTGAGATCCTGCTGCAGTTCGGCTGCTGCCAGGGAGGAGTGCTTCTCCTTGATGGCGGCGAGATTCTGCGCGGCGTCCTGGCTTCCCTGAAAACGCGCCGAGCCGAAGAAAACGACCGTGTCCTGGATCTGTTCACGGCGGAACCGAGCCAGTGGTTCCTGATACTCCGCGAGCATGCGCAGGATGCGTCCATCGGGGCTGTTGAGGAATGGTTCGTTCTGATACGCAACCGGAGCGGCTTTCAGGTGTTCTGTCATTCTGAACTCATCTTTCAGGAGCTTCGAAGCTCGACTGGAAATCGCGGAGACGCCTGCTGCCCGGCGCTACTGATATTCGTGATAGTGCAGCGCCTCCCAGAAACCGATCCAGATATCGAGCAAACCCAGGCCGCTGCACAGGCCCCGGAAAAAACCGTTGTCCACAACCGTGCGCAAGGAGGGAAACGACAGCAGCAGGTAGTTGTCGGTCCACTCCGGTGTCCACGGCAGAATAATCAGGAGCACTCCGGCCACGGCACTGATCAAGACAAAGAGGAAAACTGAGATGCGGTGCATCCATAGCTGTCCCGCGGTGGGGTGGGAATGAGCACCTGCTTCGGGGACATCCAGAAGTCCGGTATGAGTGTCGCCCGGGGGATGGGCCGGATCGGGCGTGCCCTGAGGCGCGCTGGAGAAAGCGGGATCGGTCATGCCGGGCAGCTCCCGCGCAAAGCAAGGTCCCAAGCGAGGCGCGGACTTGAGCCGGAAGAGCGATCTGGGGGTACAGAACCCATCCGGCTATTTTACGACTTCAGGGCCTTGATGCGCTCGGAGACGTCGCGATAATCGATGTTGCTGCCGTAAACATCCATGAAATGCCGGAGGGCGGAGGGCTTATCTCCCGATGCTTGATAGGCGGAAGCTAGTTCGTAGTTGAGTGCGGTGCGGGTTTCTCCGTCGATGGTGGAGACCTGGAGAGCTCGTTGGTACCAGCGTACGGCTGCCTCGGGTACTCCTTTTTCAAGGAAGCACTGGGCGAGCCAGGTATACGTCTGCATGATCTGGGCAAAAGGATGCCCGCGATCAAACGACTGACAGGCCTTCTGCAATTCGCCGATCGCTTCGTCGAGCAGGCCCATTTCTCGGAACGCGATGCCCAGGTTGTAGTGCGTTTCGGGATCTTCATCGGCGGAGGCGACATCGGACTCGAGATCCTGCTTGAGTTCGCCAAACATCTCGGCGAGATCGACGCCCGCCTCTTCGGCGAAGGGCGACGCCTTCGCAGCCACAGGCGCGTGTTGCACTGGAATTGGCGGAGGCGTTGGCGGCGCAACCGGCGGTGGCGCAACAAGCGGCCGTGGCGGCTGTGCAATAGAACTCGATCCAGCTGAAGCAGCCGCACTGGCAACCATGGGCGGCGCTGCAATCGGCGCAGCCGGCGTCACTACCTGCGCGAGCGGAGCGGGAGCTGCACGCTCAGCCACCGGCGCGGCTTTCAGGAAATCTTCTCCGAGAGAGGCTTCGATGTCGGCAACGAACTTGCCGAGCACAGGAGCGCCCTGAGCCGCCGCCGCATGCGTTGGCGGAGCTGCCATATGTGACGGCTCGGCTGGATGAGCTACGGTCCGGGGCAGGAAGTTGTCGCCGAGAGATGATTCGAGATCGCTGACGAATTCCTGCAGCACACCCGGTTCCTGCGCGGGTTGTGGAGGTGGAGGCGGCGCTACGGGGGCCTGCTTTGGAGCTGGTGTTTCGGCAACCGGCACCGGAGCTGGCCTGTGGACAACGGGCGCGGCTGCGGGCTTGGGCTCCGGGACCGGAATGGGCTCGGGCTCGGGAGCGTGAGCAACAATCGGGTCCGGGACCACTGGGATCTCTTCGATGACTGGAACTGGCGCAGCAATGGCCGTCTCGGCGGCTGGAGCTTCCTCAACAACATCAAACGAAGGCACATCCTCGGCCGTGAGTTCCTCGAAAACCGCTTCGGGCACGACGGCCGCTTGCGCTTCGGCTGCCTCCATCACTACGGTTTCTACTTCGGCGCGAATCTCGGCGATCGCCGCCTTATCGTTGGTGAGAGTCTGCAGCTTGGCCAAGCCCGCCATTGCCTGCTCGGGCATGCGGTGCGCCAGATAAAAACGGATCTCTTCGATTTTCTCGGCAACCTTGGGATCCTGACCGGGCTCGGCCGGAACCGGTGCTGCAGGCTGCTCGGCGGCCACTTCGGCCGGGGCTTCTGCTGAAATCTCAGGCTCTTCCGTTTCTACCGTAACCGCGTCGTCCCACTCGGACGACAAATCGATTTCAGCGACTTCCTCAGCGGCCTCGGTCGACGCGGGCGAGGATGCGTCCACCACGCCAAACTCGGGCCCGACTGCTGGTTCATCCGACTGCGTCCAGGCTGGGGCAGCCGCAGTTGAAACTTCCGCAATTGCGGGGTCCTCAACTGGCTCAGTGGTGGCTTCTTCTATCGAGAATTCGGGTACCGCAGCTTCGGGTGTCTCCTCCACGGGCTGCGAAATAATGGGCGCGTCATCCTCGGCCAACCTCGCCGATGGCGCTGCCGTGAGTTCCTCGTATCGTGTGGCAAGTTCGCCGTAGCGGGTCGCTTCCTCGGGATAGTCGGCTTCGGAGTAGACGCTCTGCAAAGTGCGGCAGCAGAGTGCCGCCTCGGTAAATCTTCCGGCGCGCGTGTGCAGAGTGGCCAGACGCTGATTGACGCGAAGATCCCTGGGCGCCATGGGCAGCGCCGCCTGCAATGGCCCCAGAGCTTTTGCCGGCATGTTGTACGAGATGAACAGTTCGGCGTCGGTCAGAGCGGAGCGCACAGCAAGCGCAATCTCGTCTGAATAATGCTGGTGCACCGCCGGGGCTGTGGTTTCAAGATCATCCAGCAGGACGAGTGCTTCTTCCGGGGCAATGATCTTGCCGCCAGAGCTTCCGCCCATCTGACTGACTACCTGCTGGTAGTTCTGCATGTGCAGGGCGTTCTGCGGTTCGACCTGCGCCAGCTTCTGATAGAGATCGCGGGATCGCGCCAAGTCTCCGGACTGCACGCTGGCATGGGCCAGCAATTCCATCACTTCGCTGACGTGGCTGGTGTCGCCCGACTTCTGGAAGAGGTCGAGCAATTTCTGCAGCGAATCGGGATTGTCCCGCACATGCCCGATAATGGCGTGCAGGCTCTCCAGAACTTTGCTGGAATTCTCGGACAGCAGCCGATCGGCGTGTTGATCGAAGACCAGCAGCGCGTTCTCGTACTGCGCAGCCTGCATAAGCGCCTCGGCGAAGCTGGCGATTGCGTTCAGATCGTTGTGGACGCTGAGCAGTTTTCCGGCGACCGCGCCAGCATCGGAAAGCTGCCCTGTCTGGAGGTATGCCTTGAGTAGATCGCGCAGCCCGTCTGCATTGGAATCGAGATCGGGAACTTTCTTCAGCGTGGCTACCGCTGCCGCCGCGTCCCCGGATTCGATCAGGTTCTTGCCCTGCATCAACAGCGCATACGTGCTGTTCGGATCGAGCTTCAGCATGCGCTGCAGAACTTCATCCGCCTCGGCCAGCGAACCCTTGGATCGCAAGGTTTCGGCGGCGGCGGTGAAAATCTGCCACGCTTCGTTCTTCTTATGCAGGCGAACGTAGACTTCCGCCAGCCGGATCCGCATGTTGCTGTTTTCGGGATCCATCTCCAGGATCTTCTGGAAGATTCGCACTGCGTTGTCGAGCTCGTTGGCCTTCAGGAATTCTTCAGCGACCTGCAGATATTGTGCCCGGGCATCATTAAACAGTCCCTGCTGGCTGTACAGTTCGGCCAGCTTGAGCAGTCCTTCCAGCGAAGGCTTGATCTTGCAGATCTTCTTGTACATCGCGATCGCCTTGACCGTGAAACCCTGGCTGGCGTACGCGTCGCCCACCGATTTGAAGCACTCGATTGCTTTATCCGTCTCCCCCAGACGGGAGTAGAGATCGCCGACGGTATTGTTGACCGTCAGGTCCTTGGCATCATTTTTGAGGACTTTTTCGTACTCGGAGATGGCATTCTGCAGCTTGCCCTGCTGGACATACTTCTCCGCGCTGGCTAAAACCTTTTGCTTATTGAAGCCGAACAATGCCATAAGAGCGTCGAACTCCAGACCTGGTCTTCGCCAAAAAACGTTTGACACAGAACCGGATGCCAGTCGAGGGAAACTGCTCCGGAGTACAGGCCGCGAGGGTCATCTGCAATATCGGCAGATGGCCGACCGGACAAGGCCAATTGTACGTCCGGATAGTGTGGATGCGATGGTTACCAAGGGTTACCAGAAGGGAGTGTACCGAAGGGTTTTACGGCGCTCCAAAGCCAGCATCGGGTTTTCTGCCTGTCTGTGACGCACATCGCAACTCGGGTATGCCTGCGGTTGCGTTGGACGAGTCCTAGATTACCGCTCCGCCAATATGGCACGCAGGTTCCCATCCACGTTATGTTTTTCGACGATCCCTTTGTAAGCCGCGGCAATCCGTCCTTCACGATCGATCAGGAATGTATCCGGCATGTTTTCAATACCGTACACCTTGGCCACGTCGTCATTGCCCAAGACGATCTGGTACGGGATTTGGGCGGTCTTGATGAACGGACTCACCACCTTCCAGCCATCTGAATCCAGCGACACTCCGACGACGACCACGCCTTTGTCGCCGTACTTGCGCGAGAACTCCGCGAACCAGGGAATTTCCAGCTTACATCCGTGACACCATGTCGCCCAGAAGTCGAGCAGGACGACTTTGCCACGGTAATCTTTCAGGCTCACAGCCTTCCCGGAACTATCTTGAAGAGCAAACTCGGGCGCGGGCTTCCGCTGGGCTGCAGGCAGCAAAGCAGCGGGCGCTCCAGCCGGTTCGGAAGTCTTCAAGACGCTTATCGCGAGCAGCGTCTGGATCGCAAGAAACCCGATTGCATGGAGCTTCATGATTCCCTCCTGATTTGTTTTTATGCCGGAGCTTTTGTCAGTCTGTGCCGCGTGATGGCGTGCGCGATTAAGAAGACGATGGGCCAAAACGCAACGGCCCGTACAGAGTTCACTGCACGCATTCCGGCCCAGATCCCGGCAGGTGCGTTTATGTGGAGGATGCGTGCAACCAGAAAAAACCAGAAGCCAAGATCAGGCATCGCCGCTACCGCCAGAGTCGCGATAGCTGCAGCCCATAACAGGATGCTAACCATTCGCTTGAGTTTGCCGATGCGAGTGGCAATGTGAAATCCCCAGAGAGCAGGAATTGCCACCAGGACTATCTGCACGATTACGGGAAGTACAACGCGATAAAAACTTACTTCGAACACTGGCGCGTTAACGTCGGGCAGATGAAGGCCGCCAAAAAGCTTGCCATCCAAAAATGCAGAGTAGAGCGGCGCCCCGATGATTTGTCCAAAGAAAAGAATCAGGCACAACAGCAGGCTATTGAGCGCACTCCTCGCTCGAGAAAGCGAACCGAGCACGAAGCCACCCGTCCACGCCCAGCACGCCAGGGTCAGGTACCAAATGAAGACGGACCCGGCCGTTTCGGCGAACAGTCGCCAAAACCCGGGATTCTGCGTCAGGGCCGCATCCCAGTTGTTGGCGTACATCCATAAGTAAATGGCGCTCCCATCGGATGTCTGCCGAGAGAGGATCGAGAGCAACATGCCGATTGGGAGAATCAGGCCGAGAAAAATAAGCCACGGATGCCATCCCATCCAAAGATGCGCTTGCCTGCGAATCACCACGTCCAGTACATCCAACAGTGCGCGGGGTCCGGTCTGGTTGCGATTCCTCGAGATCACCGAGGACTGTTTCGCGCTCGTCATGCTCCAGCAAGCGAGAAACAGGTTCGACCATCCACCACCAGATTTGATTCATGATTCATCCCGTGCTTCCCAGGAAACGCCTTGGCTCATGCGGGTCACGGTGGCATAGAATTCGCTCGCAGCCCGGACTCCTTTTCCCGTTACGCGCACCATCCGCTTGGGTCTCCCGCCTCGTTGCGGAGTCGGATCTCCCATTGCAGTCTTGATCAGGCCTTTGTTTTCCAGCCGATCAAGAGTTGTGTAGAGGGCTCCGATCGAGCAGCGCCGCTTGGTTGTAGTCTCGATCTCGTGGCGAATCGCGGCACCGTAGGCGTTGTCCTCCAATCGGACAGCAGCGCTGAGAATGAGGTATTCAAATTCACCCAACATGATTAGTACTACATTGTGCTAGTAACAGCCTTTTGTCAACCGAATCCTAAAAAACTCCTTGACATGCAACTACTAAGGTAGTAGTACTGCATACATCGATAGGAGATGAGCATGGCCGAACCCAAGCTGGCAAAACTCGAACTCAAGGTGATGGAGACTCTATGGTCGCGCGGCCAGGCTTCGATTCGCGAGATTCAGGAGACCTTCCCGGAAGACGAACGCCCCGCCTATACCACCATCCAGACAACCGTCTACCGGCTCGAGGCCAAGAAGGCAGTGCGACGCGTGAAGAAGGTCGGAAACTTTCACATTTTTGAAGCCGCCGTCTCCCGCAATGCCGCGCAGCGCAGGCTCATTGACGACTTGCTCGGCTTGTTCGGCGGACGCACGCAACCGGTTATGGCGCATCTCATCGAATCCGGGAAGCTCACGCTGGCGGATGTGAAAGAAGCCGAAAAGATGCTCCGCAAGCTCCAGAGAAAGGACGGTTCGCAATGAATACTCTCTCTTCGTTTTGGGCCGCAATCGCTCCTGCTCTGGGCGACCACTTGTGGCAATCCACGTTGCTGGCGCTGGTGGCCGGGCTGCTCACCTTGCTGCTGCAAAAGAACCATGCCCGTGCACGCTACTGGTTATGGCTGGCCGCGTCGCTGAAGTTCCTCGTTCCATTTTCATGGCTGGTTGCGATTGGCAGTAGATTCGCGCCGAAACTCGGCGCTGTGAGCGCTCCGTCGGTGTACATCACCGTGGAACAGGTTACACAACCTTTTACGCAATCACCCATGCTCGGAGCGGCGGCCAGATCGGCGCCTTCCGCTGCTCTGACGCACCTGCTTCCGTCAATCCTTGCGGCCGTTTGGTTTTGTGGCTCTCTGGCGGTACTCGCACTCTGGTGCGTGCGCTGGCGCCGAATCGCTGGCATGGCGCAACAGGCTATGCCGCTTGCCGAAGGACGCGAGATCGAAGCTTTACGTGGACTCGAGCATTCGGTCCGGCTCGCCACACGGATCGAGATACGGTTATCGCGCTCGACTCTGGAGCCAGGAATCTTTGGGATCACGACGCCAATTCTGGTTTGGCCCGAAGGCATTTCCGAACGCCTAGACGATGCGCAGTTGCAAGCCGTGATCGCGCATGAACTCTGGCACGTTCGCCGGCGCGACAACCTCGCTGCCGCATTCCATATGTTGGTGGAAGCGATCTTCTGGTTCCACCCCTTGGTGTGGTGGCTGGGGACCCGCCTCGTCGACGAGCGAGAGCGGGCCTGCGACGAAGAAGTGCTGGATTTCGGTAGCGAGCGCCAGGTTTACGCCGAGAGCATTTTAAAGGTTTGTGAATTTTGTGTGGGATCTCCATTGCCATGTGTGTCGGGAGTGACAGGAGCGGATCTTAAGCAAAGGATGGTTCACATTATGTCGGAGCATGTAGTGCGCAAACTGGATTTCACCCGTAGAGTCTTACTGAGCACGGTTGCCATTGCGGCCATCGCTGCGCCTGTCGTCTTTGGACTGTTTCACGCAACACCCAGCCGGGCCCAGTCGCAGGACGACAGTGCCGTCGCGACAGGGGACGTTGTGGAGTCCGCGACGATCAAACCGAGCGAACTGAATACCGCGACATACGCGGGTAGCAAGACGCACATGATCCGCATGATGTACGGTCCCGACGGATTCGAGGCTCGCAACGTGACGTTGCGGGCAATCCTGCAAGAGGCATATCAAGTACAGGCCAATCAGATCGAGGGAGGCCCGGACTGGCTCGACTCGGACGGGTTCGAAGTCCAGGTAAAAATGCGTAAGTCCCCCGACGATGCTCCGCCTTCAAAGCAGCGCATGGACCAGGTAAAGCTCGCGCTGCAGAAGCTTCTGGCTGAGCACGCCGGTTTGGTGGTGCACAACGAAACCAAGGTACTTCCCGCCTATGCATTGGAAGTGGCGGAAAACGGTCCCAAACTGCAGCCAGCGCTTTCGAAAGAGCCGGACGACATGAAATTCAATGCCCCCGTGCACATGGGGAAGCAACAGATGAGAATGGAAATCGGCGGCAACCAGGTGTATGGAATTGGAGCGCAGGGAATCTCGGCCGACGATCTCGCGCAGCAACTCTCCCGCCAGTTGGGTACTCCAGTCGTAAACAAGACAGGCTTGCAGGGACGCTATGACTTCAACCTGCATTGGAGAGATGGCAAGGCAAGTTCTGGCGAAAACGAAACCAGCTCAGCCGCTTCGGGTGAGCCGTCGCTCTTCAACGCCATCCAGGAGCAGCTTGGCCTGAAGCTGCAGGCGCAGAAGGCGCCAACCCTGGTCCTGGTAATAGATCGCCTCGAGAAGCCAGCGGAAAACTAGCCCGCTGCACGCCAGTGGACCTGCTCCCCTTAGTGGAGCAGGTCCTGCGTTCAGGATGACACCCCAAAACTCCTACTCGTAGTGCAACGCAGTCACCGGATTGACACGGCTGGCCCGGAGCGCCGGGATCAAGCTCGCGACCGCGGCTACCCCGCCCATGATCAGTACGACACCGCCGATCGTAATGCCATCCGCTGGAGCCACCCCATACAGCAGCCCGGCGAAAAGACGGGCGACAACCAGTGACGCGCCCAGGCCTATGCAGGCCCCAATTGCTACCGGCGTCATGGCCTGGCGCAAAATCATCTTGAGAATGTCCGAAGTCTGCGCCCCGATGGCCATGCGGACGCCCATCTCATTGGTGCGCAAGACGACGGAGTAGGACACCACGCCGTAAATGCCAAGGCTGGCCAGAAGCAGCGCCGTTACGGCAAAGAGCAGCAGGAGATTCATCTGGAAGCGCCGCTGCGCAATGGATGCATCGACGACCTGCTCCATAGTCTCAAATCGCGGAACAGGTAATTCGGCGTCCAGCCGGTGGATGGTGCTCCGGATTGCTGATGACATCGAGAGGGGATCAACTGCGGTCTTCACCGCTAGCGCAGGGCCATACCAGGTACGGCGCTGCCAGTACGGCGTGTAAATAGTCAGCGATGGCGACCGGTCCAGACCGACTCCTCGTACATCGCCAACCACTCCGGCCACTTCGAAGAACGGACCATCCGGGTCTCCAATCTTGAAACGCCTTCCGATTGGATTCGCTCCCGGCCACAGGCGCCCGGCCGCAAGGGTTGAGACTACCGCCAGTTTGTGTTCGCCGTCGGAGTCTGCGAAGAGTCTGCCCTCGCGCAGCGGAATGCCCAGGGTCTGGAAATACTCGGCATTCACCCCGCGAATATCGGCCAATGGGCGCTCCGGGAAGGGCACCGTGGTGCCTTCGAGGGATATCAGGTTATTTCCGCCTTCGCCGCTGAGTGGAAGCATATTGGAACTGCCGGCGGACACCACGCCAGGGAGGACCCGCACGGAATCCAGCAGCGACTTCACGAAGCGACTTCGGTCCGCCTCCTCGCGATAGCGCGTGTCGGGCAAGTTGAGATTCACGGTGAGCACCCGTTCAGCGGCGAAGCCTTTATCGACTTCGAACAGATTCACCAAACTGCGCAGGAGGAGGCCGCCTGCGATCAGGCAAACCGTGCTCAGCCCGACCTCGACGCCGATGAGCAGCGCTCGCAGCCTTCCCGCTGAGCGTCCTTCGGTAGTGCGGGATCCCGCTTTCATGGCAAGCAACGGCTGGCTGCGGGCGAAGCGCCACGCTGGGAGAATCGCGCAAATGAGGCCAGCGATGGTGGAGATGGCCAGCGTGAAGAGGAGCACCCGTCCGTCGAGGTGGATCTCGTCAAGCCGCGGCAAATCCAGAGGAGCGCGAGACAGGATGAGCTGCAGCCCGGCGTACGCGACCAGCACGCCTAAAGCCCCGCCTATGGCGGCCAGTAAAAAGCTTTCGGCGAGCATCTGCTGCAGCAGCTGTCGAACGCCTGCACCGAGAGCCGAGCGGATGGAGAGCTCCTGCTTCCTGGAAGTTGCCCTGCCCAGCAGCAAGTTCGCAATATTGACGCAGCCAATCAGCAGCACCGTCCCCACCGCCAGCAGCATCAGCTGCAGGCCGCTGCGGGAACGGCTGGTGATCTGGTCTTGCAGGGGCACCAGAGCGGCAAACAGCTCAATTTTCTCGGGTGCCTGCCTCGCCAGATCGGCTTGCGCCGCATTGAGCTGGGCCAACGCCTGGATGCGCGAGACACCGGGCCGCAAGCGCGCGATGCTGATGTAATTGAAATCACCCAGAGGCTCCAGTTCGTCGGCCTTCACCGCGAAAGGCTTCCAGAATTCCGGCTGGTCCTCCGAAACTTTCATGGCGTAGAGCTGGTTCAACCGCGGAAAGTGAAAACTCGGCGAGAGTACGCCGACGACCTCATAAGGAAGGCCGTCGAGCAGAATCTTGCGTCCAATGATGTTGCGGTCGGAAGCGAAGCGACGTTTCCAGAGCTTGTCGCTCAGGAGCACAACATTGTCGCGGCCGGGCTGATCTTCTTCTTCCAGGAATGTACGGCCCAGTTGCGTTCGTGCTCCGAGCATGGGAAACAGCATTGGCGAGACACGGGCGCCCGCCAGGCGTTCCGGGTCTCCAGTTCCGGTCAGGTTGCGTCCGATGCCGCCGATCATTGCAATCTGCTCAAAAGCTGCCACTCGCTTGCGCCATTCGAGAAAGTGCATGGCATTCACTGGAACCAGCGGCGCGTTCAGTCCAAATTTGGGGACAACCTCGTGAATTACAAACAGGCGGCTTTCGTCGCCATAGCCCAGAGGCCGCAACAGGATCGCGTCGACGACCGTGAAAATAGCCGTGTTCGCGCCGATGCCGAATGCCAGGGTGGCGATAGCGATGAGGCTGAATCCGGGGTTGCGTCGCAGGGCGCGCCACGACACGCGCAGATCAGTCGCCAGGCTTATAAGAACCTCCAGCTTCTTACAATTTAGTACGTTGGTAGCAGCCGCGGTGTTCCGAAGGCGTGCTAGCCAAATCAACTACGCGTTACGTCCCCGACGGTGCTCTAGTATGAAAGACGTATGGGAACTCCGGTGGGCTCAGATATCTTTTTTGCCTGGGGCAGATTCGAACGGGGGGATACATAACAATGGCTTGGATCAAAACAGTTTCGCTGGCTGAGGCCGACGAGAAATTGAAGCAGGCAATTGCCGGCGAGAGGGCGCTCTATCCCAAGGAGTACGCGGACCCGGTGCACCCCGATCCGTCGGGTGCGTCGTCCATCGTGGGATCGCACACCCTGATTCCCGACGCGCTGTATCACGCGTTCAGCACGTTCGGCGCATTGATGTCTCCGGACTTGCCGCTCGAGCGCCGGCAGCACGAGATGATCGCCACTATGGTGTCGGTGACCAACCGGTGCGTGTATTGAATCGAGTCGCACGCAGAGTTTCTGCGTAGGGTGACGCTGGACAAGGGACTGGTCGAGGCATTGGAGAAGGATTACACCACCGCACCGATCTCGCAGCAGGATCGCGTGATGCTGGACTATGTGATCAAAGTGACCAAGGACGCGACCAAGGTTTGGAAGGATGATCATGAGAGGCTGCGGGCCGCCGGTTTCGATGACCGCGGGATCCTGCAGATCACGCTGATTGCGGCGTGGTTCAACTATATCAACCGCGTCGCGGATGCGTTGGGAGTGGGGCGGGAGTAGGAAGAGTGCCCGTTTCACGTAAGATGTCGCGGTGCGCAAGGCAATTCTCAACATTCACCTGGTCATCGCTCTCCTCGCTGGAGCTTTCATGGTGATCCTTGGGATCACCGGTGCGGTATTAGCCTTTGAACCTCAACTTGACCGCCTGCTGCACTATCAAACTGCCTATGTAAGACCCGGCGGTCGAGTGCTTTCCCTCGGCGAAATCGGTGCTGCGGTTTTGCAAAAATATCCGGGCGAGCCGATTGTGGCATTTCTACTTTCAGAATCACCCGGCATCGCTACGCAAGTAATCCTCTCGCGAGGAATTGTCTCTGTAAATCAGCACACGGGAGAAATTCTCGGAGTGCGAACGAGAGGCCAATCCTTCCTCGGTGTTGTCCGGGCGCTTCATGTCCGGCTGGCCGTGGGCGATGTAGGGCGCATCATTTTGAAGTGGTCGTCGGTCGCGGTGCTCGTTTCCCTGCTCTCTGGTTTGTACCTGTGGTGGCCGGTGAAGCGAATGCGGATCGGCGGTGCCCGGTGGAGCTCCAGATTCTGGTATGACTTGCATAGTTCCATCGGCTTTTTTTCGGTGATTCCCGCGCTGCTCCTGGCTGGAACTGGCGTGGTGATCGGTTTCGAGGATCAGTTAACCCGGCTCATCGATGAAGTGCCCAACTCCAGAACGTTGACGGAAGATCAGATCCGCCCGTCGAATCGATCGGAGGCACGCGCTGGCGAAATACCTCCCGATCAGGCAGTCGCCATCGCAAGTGCTCAGCTGCGTGGCGCCGTGCCCTATCGCGTCCAAATGCCTCGGTCCGGAGGCCTCTACGTGATCGCATTGGATGACCTTCATAATCGAGTCAGCGGAGCACGCAATTTCATCTCCCTGGATCCCTCGAATGGTCGCGTCATCTCAGAAAATCTCTCTTCCGGTCTCACCTCTCGAGCGCACCTGATGGCTCTCAACGGAAGCATTCATACCGGGAATATTTGTGGAATGCCAGGCAGAATCATTGCAGCACTCACCAGCATTTTTATCCCCCTCCAGGGAGTTAGTGGCTTGCTGATATGGCTGCGCCGGAAAGGAGTTCTGCATGCCAGGTAAGTCCCCAGTGAACTCAACAAAAGGCCGGATTGCGCTGGTCTTCTTGTTGTCGCTTCGTGCATGGGCCGCCGATCCCACGGGCAAGTGGACAGGGAATTTCAAAGTGAATGGCGGCGACCACAATGTGCCGCAACTCTTGATCCTGCAGCAGCGGGAACAGAAACTCACCGGCAGCGGCGGTCCCAATGCAGGAGAGCAATACCCGATCGAGAACGGCAGGATGGACGGTGACCGCGTGCGCTTTGAGCTAACGACCGGCGAATGGAAGTTCGCTTACGATCTGAAGCAAGTGGGAGAAGACAGGCTGGAAGGCGACTTGCAACTTGAAAGTATTAACGACAGCCGCACCGCCAAGGTGTCGCTGGCGCGGCTCAAACAGAAATGATGAGACTTCGGGTTAACTCCCCGGAACCGCTCACCTAGATTTACACCTGCGACCCAACCAAGTGATCTACCACTGCACGCCAGGATACAAACTCGGCAGATGCGTGGTGCGATACGAGTTCTGCCCATTGATGTCCAGTTGCCAGACTGTCTGCGGATTTGGCTCCTGGGTCAATTCCAGAATGCGTGCTCCCGTTAAGTTATCCGCGGGCGTGGTGACATCCACGAACAGATTCGAATTTGGTAACTGCTGGATGGCTCCTCCCCAAAAAGAGTAAACCGTCGGGTAGGCCCAATGAATCTGGGCGGTCTTGGCATTTTCATCCACGTCAAAGACTGCCGGGCGGCTGTAGCAATCCGGAGCGCCACTGGCGCCGCAGGTGGTCCCATTGCTGTCCAGAACACGGTCATCCCCGTTATCAAACATCGCGAGCTGGATCGTTCCAGCGCTGTTGGGACTCACGAAATGCGCATAATGCTGCGCGTAGAACCAGTCGGCAGGAGAAGTGGAGTTCAGCAAAGTAAAATCCCCGCCATAGCCCAGTCTCCAGAGAACGTCTCCTGTACCCAGCCCATTCGCGTAATCAATCTTGATGACCCAGGATTGATGCCGCATCGAAAGTAAGAGATTTCCGTCGTCTGGCGAATAAACCAGCGAGTTGCTGTGAGTCCAGTCGGGAAACATCATGGGATGCCGGTTCACGTCGAGATGATCGAACGCCGACCATACCCACACCGGATTGAAATCCTGGTCGAGATCCACGATGGCATCGCCTAAAACGGTCGTCTTCCCCGGAATCCCCGTCAGGTCCGTGAAGTCTTTGTTGGTGTTGACCAGCAGAAGCAGATGGCCATTGGGCAAAATCGAAAAATCGTGATGAATGGAGTTGGCGAGCCAAGTGTGTCCGGCCTTGAGCAGCCATCGGTTTAAATCAGTGACCTTAAACTCGTGCACAGTGGCGCCGCTCAAGTCAATTTCCCGAATCGTTCCTCCCGACGCCGTCGTGCCCACAAACAGGTTCACCAGGAAATTTCCATTGGGCATGAGCTTGATGGGCTGCGCAATGCCGAGGGAGCGATCGTAATCGTAATACCAGATGAGATTGCCAGCAGGATCGAGTGCGGCAATTGTCAAACGCTTGCTCGCCTGATCTTTCCCCGGCGTGAGCCCGACAAGTTCCACTCCCGGTGAAGGAGTCATACCTGGCGGCAGTGTCACCTTGGCATCAGGCAAGAGTTCCGCCGGCACATCGCCGGTCGTGAAAAGGCGATCCGTATCTTGTTGTCGCGTCCCGTCCGGCAGTGTGATATCAGCGCGCAGGTGATACGGCGTCTTCGGCTTCATTCCGGCGACCTGGACGTTCACGCTGGTTTCGCCTTCCGGAACCACCGTGGATGAGGTTGTGAACCCGTAATTGGTGTCCGGTCCGAACTCCACGGCCACCGCGGATCCCGCGGGTGCATTAACCGAGTATTGATAGACAAGTGGGTTGGAATGCTTCGGCGAATCCCCACAAGAAATAAAGGAGTAGAACCGGAAGCAGGACGAGCACCTTGCAGACGTTCTTCATGCGCAAACGTGTGAGTGTATGTGCCCGCGAGCCGGTCAGGAATCCGCATTTTCCTGTAGATGCTTAGCACGCCGAGAAATGACGGCTCAGCCGACGTCCCAGCTACGGCTTGAAAGGAACGCTGTAATGCGAGGCGACCACCTGCCATCGACCGCCCAGCTTCATCCAGCAGTCGGTGAGGCGATCGTGATAGTCATAAGGTTTGCCGTTGGACTCGCCTTTTTCATGATATGCGCCGGTAACTATGGCCGTATTTCCGTGCACCCGCACCTTCAGTTCCGACATTTCTGCGACCTGCACTTTCGTCCCGGAATCCGCGGTGTGGCTGATGTACCCAGCCTTGCTGTACACGTTTCCGTCCTCGACCGTAATCACGAACTCATCGGCGAGCAGAGAGGAAAGGATGTCGATGTTGCGTTGCTTGTAGGATTGAGTCCATTTCAACTCCAACCCGCGGACGGTATCGGCATCCGACTTGTCCTGCGCAGATACATAGGTGCTCAAGCTGGCAAGCAAGCCAATGAATGTCAGGCATACCGAACAAATACGCATAGCCCTATGTCACACAGCTTTGAGAGCCGCCGCAAGTTCATTGTTTGAGGCGTTCTCAAGTGAGCCGCGATTTTAGCGTTGATCTCGAATCCACGATCGTTCTCAGAAAAGTCATGTATCGAGTCCCACTCCTGCTTCTTCTACTAGACTTAACATAGAGACCCGGCGCGATCGCGGCAGATCGTGGCCCAGCATCGCCATGCCCGACTCCGTCAGCCAGTTTTTTCTCAACCATTTTCCTGCGCATCAGCGGGAATGTGCGTACAAGCAGAAGCGCGGCTACCGCATGGAGGCCTTCACCTACGGCGACATTGTTCGTCTTGCCATAGGATTCGCAGCAGGACTCGAGCAACGCGGGATCGTCAAAGGCGAGCGCGTGATGCTGTGGGGCGAGAACTCCGCACAGTGGGTTGCGGCATTTTTCGGTTGCGCCCTGCGCGGCGTGGTAGTTGTGCCCATGGACGACGCAGCCTCGCCAGACTTCGCTTCTCGTGTTTTCGCACAGGTGCAGGGCAAGCTGATGGTCGCTTCCCGCGCGCACGCCAGCCAATCTCCGGCAGGACCAGACTCAACCCTGATTCTAGAAGACTTGAATTCTCCCAACATTCACCTCGACACTCTTCCCCAAAGCACAGTCGCCCCGGAAGACGTCCTGCAGATTGTCTTCACTTCAGGTACGACGGCGGAGCCGCGCGGTGTTGTGATCACGCATGGCAATGTGCTCGCCAACATCACTCCGCTTGAACGCGAGATGCACCGCTACCTGAAGTACGAGCGCTGGGTGCATCCCATACGATTTTTGAACCTGTTGCCGCTCAGCCACGTTTTTGGCCAGTTCCTCGGCATGTTCCTGCCGCCCCTGGTGGCTGGAACGGTAATCTTTCAGCCAGAACTCAAGCCATCCGAGATTATTTACACCATCCAACGGGAGCGAGTGTCGGTATTAGCGAGCGTGCCTCGCGTCTTGCAGTCACTGAAGCAGAAAGTCGAGCGCGACCTGGAAAACGCAAGCCAGATCGAATCCTTTCGCAAGCGTTTCGCAGATGCGAAGAACAAACATTTTCTCCACCGCTGGTGGATGTTCCGCCGAATCCGCCGCCAGTTTGGATGGAAGTTCTGGGCGTTTATCGCAGGGGGCGCCGCTCTCGACTCCGAAACCGAAGAATTCTGGGGCCGCCTGGGATACGCCGTCATTCAAGGCTATGGACTGACCGAGACGACGTCTCTGATCAGCGTCAACCATCCATTTAAGTTGGGAAAAGGCTCGATCGGCAAAGTTCTCCCCGGCCGCGAGGTCAAGCTTGCGCCTGATGGCGAAATTTTGGTTCGAGGCGGGGGTGTGGCCTCCGGCTACTGGGATGCCAGCGGCGCACACGCAGTTTCCGGTGACCAAGGCTGGTATCGCACCGGCGACATTGGCGCGCTGGATGCCGCGGGGAATCTGTATTTCAAAGGACGCAAGAAAGAAGTCATAGTTACACCGGCAGGCACCAACGTTTATCCAGAAGATTTGGAACAGGCATTGCGCAGACAGCCAGAAGTCAAGGATTGTGTAGTGGTCGGAGTAGAGAGAGAAGGAAACGCGGAGCCGTGTGCGGTAATAATTCTCCGTAATCATGGCGATGTGAAATCGGTTGTGCAGCGCGCCAATGAATCACTCGCGGATCATCAACGCATGCACATATGGATGGAATGGCCGCAGCAGGATTTTCCGCGCACCAGCACGCAAAAACCAAAGCGGAATGTGATAGCCGAAGCAGTACGGGCGAGCGTGAATGGCGGCGAGAAGCCGCTATCGGGCGATGGAAGCCCATTGGCAGATTTGATCACGCGCATCTCCGGACGTTCCGCGCCAGAACTCCACCCGGATGCAACGTTGGACTCAGACCTAGGTCTAAGTTCACTGGACCGAGTGGAACTGATGAGCGCCCTTGAAGATCGCTACCAGGTCGATCTCAGCGAAACCCGCTTCAACGCGGTGCGCACAGTCGGCGATCTCGAGCAGATGCTTCACCGTGAGGCTACTCCGGGCCGCGGCTATCATTATCCCCGCTGGACGCTGCGGTGGCCGATTACATGGATACGTCTGGTAGCGAATTATCTCCTGCTGCGTCCCGCTGTGTTTCTGCTGGGCTGGCCTCGAATCATCGGACGGGAGAACCTGCGTGGTGTCCAAGGTCCCCTGCTCATTATTTCGAATCACATCGCAGATGTAGATCCCGGATTTATCCTGACAGCGCTGCCCGCGCGTCTTCGTCACCGCCTGGCCACCGGTGCGGGAGGAGAGGCCATGGAGGCTTTGCGTATGCCCGCGCCGGAAAAAGGATTCTTTGGAAGAATCTACGATCGGATGAAATGGTTCTTAGGCGTGTCCCTGCTCAATCTGTTCCCTCTTCCTCGCGAAGCGGGATTCCGCCGCAGCTTCGCTTACGCGGGCGAGGCCGTGGATCGCGGCTACAGCGTCCTCGTCTTTCCCGAAGGACGACACACTGCTTCGGGAGAAATCAATCCCTTTCGCACCGGCATTGGATTGCTCGCACAGAATCTCGGGATTCCCGTTCTCCCGATGCGCATCGATGGACTCTACGAACTCAAGCAGGCGGGGAAAAAGTTCGCAGCGCCGCACAAGGTCTCCGTGCGCATTGGGAATCCCACGTGCTTCGACCCGCAAACGCCGGCCGAGAAAATCGCGAGCCGCCTCTCGGATGCGGTCAACGCGCTGTAACAGCAGGCAGGCGCAGCTACTCTTCGTCCACCGACGGTTCATCCTGATGGATCTCTGCCTGCAAGTTGATTTCGGGAATCTTTGCTTCCCGAAGGGCAGCGTTGATTGTCGGCAGGTCGGTGCTCTTGAACTCGTTCCACCGCTTCATCACGTCGGCACGGTCCTGGTCGGTCGCGCTCTCCGCCGCTATTTGTGCGGAAGTCGGCTCCGCGTCAGCCTGCCAAACATGCTGATACAAATTCGAAGCTTCTCCGTTCAAACGGCTGAGCGTGACCTCTTGCGATGGCGGCGCAAAGAACCCTCCAGGCGCGCCCACCAGAGCGCTCAGCTTCTTTTGGAAGTCTTCAACCGAACTCTTCAGGCGCGTATTCCCCTGCGAGTTCAACTTGTCGAGTTGCGCCCGAATCGATCCCGCCTGCTGCAGCGCTTTCGTAGATTCATTCACGATTGACGCCAGGTGGCTCTCGGTCTGAAACTTCTTCTGTAATTCCGCGCTGGAAGCTTTCACTCGCGGATCCATCTTCATCACCAAAGCCGCATCAGATGTCTTCCCATCCACCGTTAGCCGCACCGTGTAGTTTCCCGGCAAAGCGTTTGGACCGAGCGGGTATCGCGGCGTGTCATGAGGAATCGCGGCAATGGGATATTCGTGACGCATGGCTTCCGGCGCCGTGTAGTGCAGGTCCCAGATCCAGCGGTGCATCCCCGCCGCCGTTGAAAGCTGCCGTTGTGGACGCGTCCAGTAGAGTGGAATGAGTTGCTCTTTTAATTCTTGCTCAGTCCTGTCGGGCTTATCTGTATTCGAGAATCTGCGGACTACCTCTCCCTTCCCGTCCACGATCTCGATGATGACCGCCTTTGCAGCGCTGGGCAGAAAATAGTCGAGAATGGCTCCATCCGGCGGGTTCGCTGCAGCAGGTTCTTCGGGAGGCAGCGGCGTATCTGTATTCGTATCACGCTGAAGGCGATACACAGCCGCAGGAGTATAGAGGTGCGCCGAATGCTCCACCCCATTCGCAATCTCGCGCAAAGGTGCAATGTCGTCGAGGATCCAGAAACCCCGCCCATGGGTTGCCACAATCAGGTCGTTGTCCTTGATCCATAGATCGCGCATGGAAGTGTGCGGAAGATTCAGTTGCAGCGGCTGCCAGTGATCTCCGTCATCGAAAGAAACCCAGACGGAATTCTCCGTACCCGCGTACAGCAAGCCTTTTCGCACAGGATCTTCGCGCACAGTATCGACGGGACCGAAGTCCGGCAGTCCGGCGATGATCGGCTTCCAGGTTTTCCCACCGTCATGCGTGCGGTAGATGTAGGGATGCGTATCGTTGATGCGGAAACGGCTCACTGATACGTAAGCGGTCTGCTCGTCGAAGCGAGATGCCGCAATTTGTGTGACTTTGCTCCAGGCAGTCAGTTCTTTGGGAGTGATGTCAGTCCAATTGCTCCCACCGTCGCGCGTGATCCAGAGCATTCCATCGTCGGTACCTGCCCAGAGCGTCTCCACCGACTTGTACGAGGGTGCAAGCGAGTAAATAACACCGCGTTGCTTTTCGGCGCCCTTATTTACGAGACTGCCCACGCTAGGCGGAGCGCCCGGATTCTCTCGTGTCAAGTCTTTGCTGATCTCTTGCCACGAAGTCCCGCCATCGGTCGTCTTGAACAGCACGTTCGTCGCATAGTACAGAACGTGCGGGTCGACCGGCGAGAACATCAGCGGCTCAGTCCGGTTCGCGCGGTACTTCGCGCTGCGCAGTGGAATTGGCGTGACATTTTGTACTTCTCCAGTCGGCCGGTGAAATTTGGAAACCTCGGTTCGCCCGCCCCCATAAACGAGATCCGGGTTGAGCGGATCCGGCGCGACATACCCGTACTCGATCACACCCACCGGATGCCAATCGCGAAACGTAATCGCACCATCATTCCCCCGGCTTGCGATACACACCGAGCCGCTCTCCTGCTGCCCTGCGCAAACTCGGTAGGGAAATGAGTTGTCGGCAATCGCGTGATAAAGCTGCGCTGTAGGCTGGTTGTACCAGGAACTCCAAGCTCTCGCCGCGGTTTACCGTAATGATGGCTCCCTGGTCGCTGACCAGCAAAATAATGTCGCGGTTGTTCGGATTGATCCAGAGATTCTGATAATCATCCCCGCCCGGCGCGCCGTGAAATGACGACCAGCTCTTGCCGCCATCGCTCGAACGCATCGTCACTGTACTGGCGACGTAAATAAGATCGGGATCTTTCGGATCTACTCGCGGGATGGGAAGATCGCCTCCGCCGATTCGTCCCGAAGGCCGTGGATCATTCGTGATCTGTGACCAGCTATCGCCTGCATCGTCCGAGCGGTAAACATTCAGCTTTCCCGCAGCCGTGGCCAGAGTGGCATAAATCCGCCGCGGATTGCTCGGCGCAATGGCGACGTAAATTTGCGCAAGATCTTTCGGCAGGCCATTGCTCAGTTGATGCCATGTGCTTCCGCCGTCGCTCGATTTAAAAAGTCCTCCGCCCGCGCCGTTGTATTCATTGTTGTCCTCCCAAGGACCCTCGCGAACTTCCCACATCGACGCGTACACCACATCGGGATTGGATGGATCGATCTGAACGTCCGAGCTGCCGGTGTTTTCATCTTTCGCGATGAGGCGTTGCCAGGTCTGCCCCCCGTCAGCTGATCGATAGAGGCCTCGCTCCGGGCTCGGTCCGTAGGGATGCCCGAGCACCGCAGCAAATACTTTGTTCGGATCGCGCGGATCGACCGCCAACGCGGGAATCTGTTGCCCATCTCTCAGTCCGGGAAGATGCGTCCATGTTTTGCCCGCGTCGGTCGATTTGTAGATCCCATCGCCCACCGAAAGATCCGGACGATGCAATCCTTCGCCGCTGGAGACGTAGACGATGTTCGGATCAGAAGGGGCTACCGCAATTGCGCCGATCGACTGCGTGGGCTCATGGTCGAAGATGGGATTCCAGGTGCGCCCGTAATCGTCCGACTTCCACACTCCGCCGTTCACCTGTCCGATATAGAAAACATTCGGCTGGCTGGGAACTCCGGCGGCGGCGCGCGTGCGTCCCCCGCGGAAAGGGCCAATCATGCGCCAGTGCAATTCCTGGTAGGTGTTTTCGGGAACCTGCGCCCAGACGCTGACCGATGAAAAGGCGATCAAATACAGGAATGCGAGACCAACGATCCGCAGCGTCCGCCCAGCGAAGCGAGGCGAGCCAGGCCGGACGAAGGCGTCCGGGGCCACATGCTTTTTCACTTTTCTCTCCCTCAAACGCGAAACGGCAAGCTACATAGAATAAACCAAGTGTGCAGTGATCGCAGTCAAGCGTTGTCTTCCGGCCTGGTTCCAATTTCTTTGCGGCATTTACCTCCCGCGTTTATGATGGCGAGACTTTCCGGACGATGCGAGATGCCAATTTCGAATCATAAGCAATCTCTCTTATCCTCACCTCTTCGTTATCTGCTCGTCGCCTTTCTCTTATGCACGAGTCCGATTCACGTCTCTGCCGCGCCTCAGAGCGGCGACAAGCAGGGATTGAAACCTATCCAGAACTACATCTCAGATGCCTGGGATACGCTTACGCGTTCCATGACGAACTGCGAGAGCATCGTCGATCCCAAGATCGCGGACACTCCGGTGCTTTATCTGCCGGCAGGATTTGAGGAGCCGGCCGCGCTGCATGAACTCAGCGGCAAATGCAAAGTGCGGGTCGAACATCTGCCGAGAAAAATCGAACACCTGGGTGAGATCACCAGCGGCAACATCGATCCCCCCGGCCTGCTCTATCTGCCCGACAAGTACGTTGTTCCAGGTGGCCGCTTCAACGAGATGTATGGGTGGGACAGTTACTTCATCATCCGCGGCCTGCTGCAGGCTGGCCGTCTTGAATTAGCGCGAGGCATGGTTGACAACTTCTTTTTCGAGATCGAGAACTACGGCGCCATGCTCAACGCCAATCGCACCTATTATTTGACCAGGTCGCAGCCGCCGTTTGTTAGTTCCATGTTCGTAGATGTGTACCAGGCGCTCCTGAAGCAGGGCTCTGGCAGAGACAAAAAAGCCAACCAGGCTTGGTTGGAGCGAGCTTACAAGGATCTGAATCACGACTACGAAATGTGGACCCGCGATCCTCACCTCGCCGGCCAGACTGGGCTGTCGCGCTATTACGATTTCGGGGACGGCCCGCCGCAGGAAGCAGTCAAAGACGAAACCGGCTTCTATCGCAAAGTCTCCCAATACTTCTTTCTTCACCCTGGACAGGCCGACAGCTACGTCTACGAGAATCGTCCGGAGGCGAAAAGCTCCGTCGCAGGAGCAGCCTACTCGCTGCAAGTTTGCGACACAGGGACCACCATGGCGCGCCCCACGTGCGAGGCTTCCCGTGAATTCAAATTGAGCCGGGACTACTACAAGGGCGATCGCTCCATGCGCGAGTCGGGCTTCGATGTGAGCTTCCGCTTCGGCGCGTTCGGCTCGGCCACGCATCACTACGCCCCGGTTTGCCTGAACAGCCTACTCTATAAAAATGAAAAAGACATGGAGCAGATAAGCCTTTGGCTGGGACACAGCGAAGACGCGAAGAAATGGAATACGCGAGCCGAGGACCGCAAGAGGCTGATCACAAAATATCTGTGGAATGACGAATACAAAACTTTTTTCGATTTCAATTTCGAAACAGGCAAGGGCTCGACGTATCGCTACGCCAGCATGTTTTACCCTTTGTGGGCAGGCTTGGCGACACCAGAACAGGCCAAGGGAGTCGAGGCCAACCTGAAAGGTTTCGAGCAGCCGGGCGGACTCCCCATGAGCACCTTTGATTCTGGCGCGCAGTGGGATCTGCCATATGGCTGGGGAAATATCGAGATGATCGCCATCGATGCTCTTCGGAGATACGGCTATAACGCGGATGCCGATCGCATCTCCTACAATTTTCTGTCCACGGTCGCAGAGAATTTCCGCCGCGACGGCAACATCCGCGAGAAGTACAACGTAGTCACGCGCTCCTCCGAAGCTCACGTGGAACTAGGCTACGAAATGAACGTGGTCGGCTTCGGCTGGACTAACGCAGCTTTCCTCGAACTGCTGCACGCCTTGCCTAAGGAAATGGTGGAACGGCTGGACAAAGAGCAAGAGCAGCCGCCGGCAGCGAAGTAATCAAGGTAGCGAAGTAAATTCAAGGTAATCCGGCATCTGTCGGTTTGTCATCCTGAGCGGCTTCCTTTGCCGCGAAGGATCTATGGAAGCGCAGCAGGACGCAGAGATCCTTCGCCGCGCGAAACCCGCGCGGCTCAGGATGACAACCGAGGGGTAGGTTTATTTCTGAGCAAACTCGCTGCGGTGCCGGCTGTAGAAGATGTAGATCAAGAGTCCGAGCACGAGCCACACGATGAACCGGACCCAGGTAATCACGGTCAGTCCGGTCATCAACCCGCCGCAAAGGACAATCGAGATCAGAGGGAACCACGGTACAAGCGGCACCTTGAAGACACGAGGCCGGTCGGGCTGCGTGCGCCGCAGAATGATCACGCCCAGCGACACCAGCACAAAGGCGAACAAGGTTCCGATGTTGGACAGGTCAGCGGCGTCGCTGATGGCGAAAATTCCTGAGGGAATTCCTACCACGAATCCAGCAATCCAGGTAGAGACGTGCGGCGTCTGGAATTTTTTGTGAACCGCCGAGAACAGGCGTGGGAACAGCCGGTCGCGCGACATGGCGTACCAGATGCGGGCCTGGCCGTACTGGAACACCAGCAGCGATGAGATCATGCCCGTCAGTGCGCCGATCACGATGATGGAGCGGGACCAGCGGCTCGCGCCCAGCGCTTTCAGGGCGTAGGCCACGGGAGCCTGAGCGGCGTCGCCGGAGATGAATGTCGTGTACTTCATCATCCCCAGCAGCACGATGGACACGCCGACATAAAGCAACGTGCAGACAATCAGCGAGGCAATAATGCCAATGGGCAAGTCGCGTTGCGGGTTGCGGGCCTCTTCGGCGGCAGTGGAGACGGAATCGAAACCGATGTAGGTGAAGAAAACGATGGCGCCGCCGGTAACGATGCCGCCGAATCCGGAGGGCGCAAACGGCTTCCAGTTGCCTGAATTCACCAGCGCGCCGCCCACCACCAGGAAAATCACGATGGCGCTGATCTTGATCAGCACCATGATGTTGTTGGCTTCCGCCGATTCCTTGATCCCACGCACCAGCAGCACGGTGAGGATGAAGATGATCAGGAACGCGGGTACGTTGAAGTAAGCCCCGGTCCAGTGCCCGGATTCCCAAACGGGAGTCGACCATCGATCCGGCAAGTTCATGCCGAATGACGACAACTGCGCTTTGGTATACGCGCTGAAGCCAATCGCCACCACCACGTTGCTGACGACGTATTCGAGAATGAGGTCCCAGCCGATGATCCAGGCGAAGATTTCGCCGAGCGTCGCGTAGGAGTAGGTGTAGGCGCTGCCGGCGATGGGAATCATCGACGCCAGTTCCGCGTAGCACAGTCCGGCAAAACTGCAGGCTACGGCCACCAGAAAAAATGAAATGGCGATCGAAGGACCGGCCGGCGGGCGCCCATGCATCAGAACCTGCGCGGTTCCGCCGCCCCGCAGGAAGTTCACGATGATGTCGAGCACTTGCGCGTGCAGAATGGAAGGTGCCTGGAAATATTCGCCGGCGGCTGCGGTGCCAGTAAGGACGAAAATCCCGGAGCCAATAATGGCGCCAATGCCGAGGGCCGTCAGCGACCACGGGCCCAGCGTCTTCTTCAGTTTTCGTTCCGGGTCTTCCGCCTCGGAGATCAGCTTGTCAATCGATTTGCAGCAAAAAAGCTGGTTGTCGGAGGTGCGCACACTGCCTTTGGATGGAGGCTCGCTAGTCCGTGGTTGTGACAATGAGTCGGGTTCTCCTGAGCGAAGCTCTTAGCAAGGCGATGAAGAGGGCGCCCCACCCTACGCGCTTTTCGCAGGGTGGGGATTTTCTTTGGTTTTAACGCTTCGCCTGGCCGCGGGCCAACTTCTTGACCTTCGGCTTCTTCGACCCACGAGGATACTCGCGGGGCTTCAACGGCTTGTCCGCCTTGCGTTTCTTGCGAGCGGTGCGCTTCACCTTCTTGCGTTCTTCTCTGCTTAATGTCGATGTATTTGCCATGAACTCTTTCTGTATTCAATTTTGTAATTTGGTAATCGGGTAATTTTGTAACGGGCCAGACTTGCTCGCAAATTAGAAAATTACTCAATTACAAAATTACCAAATCGGCCTCAGGCTTTCTCCAGCTGGGCATACTTCTCCACCAGCTTCTTCAATCCGAAGCGTGGAAATTGTACCGTAATCTTCGCTTCTTCGCCTTCTCCTTCGCGCTGGTAGACGGTCCCTTCACCGTATTTGGGATGGCGGACGCGTTGTCCGGGACGGAATCCGCGCTTGCCCGTCGGCTCTTCGACCGGAGCGGATTTGGGAGCGCTGAATTTTTTGCCGCGGCTGGCGAAGAATTCGGCGATGTTCTCGATCGAGTTGTAGGCGCGCGCGGCTGCGGTTTGCTTTGACGCACGCTCAGGCGGCCGGGTGTTGGCGTGCCAGGACGCGCTCTGATCTTCATCCTCATACGAGTAATGCGTAGTCTCGCTGTCGAAAGCTGCCGGGCTTCTCCCGGCTGGACGGCTGATGGCGGCCGTTCCTACACGGGCTCGTCTGGTCCCTAACTCCTCGATCAATGCTCCTGGCACTTCCTCCAAAAATCTCGACGGCACGCTGGCCTCCGGCAAATCTGTGCCATAGCGGCGGCGGTAGACGGCCCGCGTCAATATGAGCTGATCCATCGCCCTGGTCATGCCCACGTAGCAGAGGCGGCGCTCTTCCTCGATATCCTCGGGCACAAGCATGGTGCGCGAATGCGGGAAGAGTCCCTCTTCCAGTCCGCTCAGGAAAACGAGCGGGAATTCGAGTCCTTTGGCGGCGTGCAGGCTCATCAGCGTGATCTGGGCGCGCTGGTCGTAGTCGTCGGCATCCGCGATGAGCGCCGCATGATCCAGAAACTGGTCGAGCGTCTCCCCTCGGTCGCGCGAGTCCATGGCGGCATTCACCAGTTCCCGCAAATTCTCGATCCGCGAGTAAGCCTCCGGAGTGTCCTCTTGTTCCAGCAGTTTGATGTACCCGGTGCGGTCAATCAGGAACTTGAGAATGTCGGCAGTGCTTACAGTCGGAGCAGGAAACGCATCCGATTCTCGTGTCTCGTCCGTCTCACTTGTCTCGCGAGCAGAGGCTTCGGGTTGCGCACCCGCCCGGTTGTCATCCCGAGCGGACTCGAGGGAGCCTGTTCTTTCGCCTGCGCCCGATTCGGATGCGCTGGCCCCGAAGTCAAACGAGAAGTTCCCGAACTCCTCAGGATCGAAAGCCGTCGCGTCTTCTGCGGACGCGGCCTCGATTGCGGCAGAGGGACTGGCGAACGCCACCTCCGCGGAAGGATCCCCGGATTCCGCCGATGTCTGTTCCAATTGCTCGACGAAGTTACCCGCCAGCATCGCTCGCGCATCCTCGATCAACTGCTGAAAGTTCTTGAGTGAAGTGACTGCGCGTAGCGGCAGCAACTGCCGCTTGATCGCCTCGCCGACTGCTCCCCACAAGGACAGCCCAGTCTCGAGCGCCAGCCGTTCCAGCGTATCGATGGTCCCCTTGCCGATGCCGCGCACGGGAGTGTTGATCACGCGCAGCAGGGAAATCGTGTCGTCCGGATTCTGGATGACTTTCAGGTACGAGATCATGTCCTTGATCTCGGCGCGCTCGTAGAAAGAGAATCCGCCGACCACGTGGTATTTCAGCCCATAGCGCCGCAAGGCCTCTTCAAAGAGGCGCGACTGCGAATTAGTTCGATACAAAACTGCCGCTCGCGGAGTCTCGCCGCGATCGTTGGCTTCGCGAAGATAGCGCGCGATCCAGTCCGCCGCGAACAGCGCCTCGTTCTCGCCATCGGGCGCTTCGTAGTATCCGATCTTCGTCCCGCCCTGCCGCGAGGTCCAAAGATTCTTGCCCTTGCGCCGAACGTTGTTGGCGACCACGGCCGAGGCCGCCTGCAGAATGTTCTGAGTAGAGCGATAGTTCTGCTCGAGGCGGATAATCTTGGCCTCGGGGAAATCCTGCTCAAATTCAAGAATGTTGCGAATGTCCGCGCCACGCCACGAGTAGATCGACTGATCCTCGTCGCCAACGGCGCACACGTTGTGATGCTCCCCAGCCAGCATGCGCATTAACTCGTACTGCGGCCGGTTTGTATCCTGGTATTCATCGATCAGCAAATACTGAAAGCGCCGGTTATAGTAGTCGCGAACCTGGGGCGCGGACTTCAGCAGGCGCACCGCCTCGAGCAACAGGTCGTCAAAGTCGAGCGCGTTCGCCTTGCGCAGTTCCTTGCGATACTCCTCATACAAGTGCGCTACGCGCTCGGTTTTCGGATCCGCCGACTGCAGATAGAGTTCCTGCGGATCAAGCATGTGATTTTTCGCCCATGATATGCGGCCGAGCACTGTGCGCGGCGTGAGTTCTTTATCATCGAGTCCAAACCGTTTCATCAGCGACTTCACCACAGACTGCTGATCGGCTTCGTCGTAAATCACAAAATTCTTTGTATGCCCAATGGCAGGCTGCCCCGGCACCGTCGAGGGAATTCGCAGAGCTTCAATGTCCCGCCGCAGCATGCGCACGCAAAACGAATGGAAAGTAGAGATGACTGGCTTGGCGATGCTCAACCCGCCCACCAGTTTTTCCACGCGCTCGCCCATCTCCGCCGCGGCCTTGTTGGTGAAAGTCATTGCCAGGATCGACTCCGGCATCGCGCCCTTGTGCTCGATGAGATAGGCGATCCGGTACGTGATGACGCGCGTCTTCCCGCTACCGGCGCCGGCCAGGATCAGCACGGGTCCCTCGGTAGTTTCGACAGCCTCACGCTGTTGCGGATTTAGTTGGTCGAGAAAAGACAAAAGAGAAGCGGCTCCGGAGTTGTTCTCCTGATTTTACAAGGGAATCTGCTGTCGCACCGCGCGCCCCATTTCTCGCGCGTTCTGGGCCGGAAAGTCGGGCTTTCGCGCGGAAACTGGACACAATTTATTCCGCAAGCCAAATCCCAGCGCACGTTCCTTCTGCGGAGTCGAAAAGGGCAGCGCGCCCGTCTGAGTTACGCCCGTAACCCGGACACGTCTTCATCCCCACGGAAGTGGGCGCGTTCGCCTGAGCTGGCGACGGACGCTATCGCCCGTCCCAAAGGAGCCGTTATGAGTCCGAAAATATTTTTGGCATTGATGGTTCTGTTGATTGTTGCGGGCTTCGTCGTATTCGAACAGCGCGACGCCCAGGCTGGAGAAGTCACCCCGAGCGCGGACTACAAAGTGCTCGATCCTATCCGAAACGGCAATCTCACGATCTTTCCCGTGGTCGCCGCCAAGAGTTATCCGACCAGCGAATTTCTCACTCTCGACGAAGGCCTCCGCTCGGGCGAAGTTGTGGTCGCCGAAGCCGGCAGCGTGCAGGGCCTGATTCGTCGCCATCCCACGCCCGGCATTCGCAGCGGTGGAGGCGAAGTCAACCGCCTCGTGCTGGTCAATAATTCCAAGCGTCCTCTTCTCCTCCTCGCCGGTGAGATCGTGACCGGAGGCAAGCAGGATCGCGTCATTGGCAAGGACCGCATTGTGCCCGCGGAAAGCGATCCCGTCGACCTCAGCGTCTTCTGCGTCGAGCCCGGTCGCTGGGTGGCCACCAGTGAGCGCTTCGGCGCTTCCCAGGCAATGTATGGAGGCGCGGGCAACGATCCCAAGGCCCCCGCTCCCATGGCGATCATGGCGCAACCTTCGGTGCGCGCCAAGGCTATGGGCGACAAGAATCAGCAAGAGGTTTGGAACGCAGTCAATAAGCAGAAGGACCAGGTAATGGCACTCGCGGGCCCCATTCCTATGGCACAGAGCGAAGTCGGCCGCACCACTTCCTATGCGCGGGTGATGGAGAACTCCGAAGTCCGCAAGCAGGTGGATGCCGTAGCCAAGCCGATCGAGCAGAATTACCAAAGCCTGATTCATCAATTGCGTGAGCGCAATGCCGTCGGTGTAGTGGTCGCGGTGAACGGGCGGGTTATCTGGGCCGACATTTTTGCCAGCACCGATCTGTTGGCAAAGTATTGGCCCAAGCTGGTGAGGTCCTATGCTTCGGAAGCCGTAGTAACGCGCGCCAAAGATGTAGAAGTAAGCGTCCATCGCGCGCAGCAATTTCTCGCAGACATGGAAGGACGCCGGGAGACCATCGAGAATGAGCCGGGAGTCTACCGCCACACGGAAGTGAATGGCGATGGCTTCAAAGCGTTCGCGCTCACGTCACTCTTGCCAAAAACCGGCTTCGATGTGCACGTGGCAAAGATGGCGGAATGAGCAGAGAAATGTGTAGGTCAGGAGCCAGCAGTCAGCCGAATATCATTTCGTTGCGGACACTGTAATCCGGTCGCCAATCATCCCCAGCCAATGGCTGCGATGGCAGATTTATAGCCAACGACGAAAGCGAGTTTTTGGTAGCAGAGCCTAAAACGCATCTTCTCAGAGACAAGTTCAGCGTATCGTCAACACTTGACCATATGCTTTGCCCATGCAAGGATTCCACACCGCACTCTCGCGTGTCGGAGAAATCGCTCAATGAAACCGATAGCGCGTTCAGCTCGTTTGACCTGTACCGTTGGTTACCTGCCGACCGGGATGTTCTCTGCGTTGTGCCTCGCCGGTTTATTTTGTTTGGCAGCTTGTGGTGGGAGTGCCACTCCTAATACCAACCCGCCGCCTTCATTGCCGCGACAGCTGTCATCCAGCAAATTGGGTCCTCACGTACTGGGCGCTTCGAACAATGTCGGCGCTGGTACCATTTTGGGTGAGTGTCCTCGGGTTGGGAAATGGGTGGCGCCATCCCCTGGGATCGATGTAGCAATCTCCAGCTACAAGAGCCGCTGTCCGGGCGGAATTGTGATTCTCAGGGTCTTTGTTCCAACCTCAATGGCGGCGTATAGTCCGACGAACGATCCCGCCGTTTCCGCCAACGATTTTTGGAACAAGATGTCGACGCAGGGCCTCAGTGCGACCGGGCCGGTGAACCAGATTGACTGGCTGGAGGGGCCTAACGAATTAGACAATCTTCCCAACTGGTACAACGATCTGAGCACCGCTAGCTGGGTTTCGTCATTCTGGTCGACGCTCGCTGATCTGATGCATAACGCCGGTTACAATCCGTTGATAGGATCTTTGGTCTCGGGCCAGCCTTCTCCGGCTACGGTCTTTGCGCCGTTGGCAGCGGCGATGAAATCAAAAACGTACAAGTGGGGCTGGGGCTATCATGCCTACACATTCAACGCCACGACGAGTGTCAGTATCGAGGCCGCATATGCGCTGTACTACCGTAAAGTTCGGGACCAGAACGGGCTTACCGGGATTCCCATCGTCTTAAGTGAAGGCGGGTACTTGACGCCAAGCTCAACGGGCTGGCAGGGACAACTGACCAACGAACAGTATCTGGCCTGGTTGAAGTGGTTCGATGCCCAGATGAAGCAAGACCTCGAGGTCTCGGGCCTGACCATCTTTCAGATTGGAAATACCACCGACTGGGAATCCTTCGACTTGACGCCTATTGCGGGGGAGCTTGCGAATTATCTAGCTACTGGCTCGTGATGCATGAAATAGCGTGAGTCAAGCCATCTTTTTGCGGGCTTAAGTCCACAAGCCTACCAGCGATTCATTTCTTCGGAAAGTTCGGCTCGTTCTTGATCTCGCGAATCTGCTGGATGTGGCGCTCGGCGTGGGTGGAGATCTCCAGCATCCACTGCCAGCAATCGATCACTTCTCGATCTCCGAAGCTATGGGCCCGCATGTCGTCGTTGGTGGTCTTGATGTATTCGATCATGGTGGCGCGCAGGGCTTGAAATTTCCCGAGTGCCTCGCCCATGTCCTTGTAGGTGTCAACCTTTTCGTGCCCGCCGCCAGTCTTGGTATGCACCACGCGATCGATGCCGTACCAGAGGATGTCGGCGTCAGTGGCCGCCGATTTCTTGCCGTTCATATCCGGCGCGGCCTTGAGGGCTTTCTGGATGTCGCGCCAATAGTCCGGTTCGGCCACCGCCAGATGGGAAACGACTTCGCGGATACTCCAGCGATCCGGCGAGGCCTTGTACTCCAGTTGCGCCGGCGACAAGCCACGCACCTGCTCGGCCACCATTTGCGTGGTCATTTCGACGTGCACAAGCAGGTGTTCGCGGTCCTCCTTAGTCATGGGCGCGGCGAACATGGGCGCGGCCAGCAGGCAAACAGTCAGCGTGAGAATCGTCGAACCACGGAGCATGTGCGTCCGGAGCGTGTTCATAGCGAAGGGCATGGCAGTAGCCACCTTTTTCCGAAATACATCACTTGGACGGTCAAAGGAGAGGAATGTCATCACACGCCGAAAAAGGAGACGAGAATGCAAGGATACGTCCATGGCCTGTGCCGCGGCGGGGAAGTTTCGTTCCGCTTTGGCTTCCTGCTCAGTACGGAACAAATTTAAAATCCGAATGACTGCCGACTGATTCTTTGAAGGCGTCCCCTTGAAGCACCAGAGATTAATGCCCACTGGCGCGGCGGTTTGCGGAATATTGGTGCTGTTCGAAGAATAGGTTTCTGTCTTGAGGACATCGGCAACAGATCCGATGGGATGAACACCGTTCATGAGCGTGAACACGACTCGATCGGATCTCCACTCCATCCTTGCCGTGGTAAGGTTTCCACCGCTTACATGGAAGTTGTCCTCCCAGCTGGAAACGCCTTTCGGCTTGCGGTTACCGGTCGACGGGTAAACCGTAAAGTCGGCATTACAGCCGTGACAGGTCTTGTTCCACTGGGAAAATTCAATATCGATTTCGTTCTCTGCGTTGCCCCCAAAATGATGAGCTGGCCCGTAGGTGAACAGTCCGAGCACGGTCGTCTGATCCATGTTGTAGACGTCGCCCTCTACAACCCACTGGTAAGTGCCAAATCCCATATTGTCGGTGGTAAACAACTCCGCGGCCGTCCATTTTCCGGCGCGATTGGTGATCTGGAGATGTAGATACCCGTCCGCGCTGATGTTGACGTTGGCGGGATTGCCGCGAGCGACGCCTGCCATAGCACCGCCGGTGACTTTCCAGGCATGTCCAGCCCATGTGATCGTCTGCGCCTGCACGCACGGAAACGCAGTGAGCAGAATGCTGCAGATTGTCATCCGAACCAACCGAGTCTTCACCATCGATCCTGTTCTGTCATTTCGCGGGTCTGCCATTTAAAGCCATAGGCGCTGGTGCCCACTGGCGCTACGAATGATTGTAACGAGGATTGTGCAACAGTCCCCAAATATGCACTAACCGGAAAACAGTCGCAAGTTGCTCCACACTCATGGTTGCTGCAACGGAACAGGGACGGTGGTTCCAGCGTCATTCATGGCTTCGCTCACTACTCTCAGCTTTTCGTCTTTGCCTTGGGAGGTCAACACGTAAGCATTGTCTTTCTTTAAACGGAAATGAATCGCATCACCGATTGCGATCTTCTTTTTTCCGCCACATTCGCTTGGCGCGAATATGTGAAGCGCGTCCATATCGTAGGGACACTCCAGCACGAAGACTCGGGTGTCCGTTCTCACGGTGTAGGTCCGATGTACGTGCGTAAACACGGGAGTCGATCCTCCCCCAGTTGTGTCCTGACTCGTCCCTAGCGCGGTGACAGTTCCCTGCAAGGGGTGTTCTTTGCCGCCGGCAAAAAGCATCCCAGGGAAGGCTGCGAAACACAGGATTAGCAGAGTCAAACACGAGCGACCGAACGCAACTTCTTTAACCGTCTTACTCATCCGCGGCCTCCTGCCGTCTTGTCGAGCGGGCACTCAGGCAGAATCTATATGACGAAGAACATGTGCTCAGTGATCCCGGTCACGAGTATCTGATGGAGGTGATGAATGCCAGTTTGCTCAACCCGAACCTTGTATGATGGAGGAATTATGAAGGCTCGGTTACGGCTGTTGAGCCTTGTGGCGACGGCAATGCTGATTGGCTGTGCCGGGGTTTCTACGTCGAGCAGAGACACTGGCGCGGGTACATCGGCACACACCGTCGGCCTTTCGTGGGACGCGAGCACGTCAGCCGAAGTCTCCGGCTATAACGTCTATCGCGCGGTCTACAACTACTCGTGCGGATCGTTCCTTAAGATCAACTCGGTTCTGATCACGAGCACCTCGTATACCGATTCGGAAGTCACACCGGTGCGTCGTATTGTTATGCCACGACCGCGGTAACTGCGAGTGGCACAGAAAGCGGCTATTCAAACATCGTCTCCAGCGTGCAAATCCCCGCCTCGTAATATCAGTGCACGGCATCACCTTAAGAGAATGAAGAGCCTCTGCCGCACGCAAATAGCCAGAGCCTTGAAATGCGTGCGTATCCCTCTGTTCGTGGCTGACGTTAACAAGGCCTTTTTACATTCAGATCCCAAGAACTTTCTTGAACCAGTTCCTTTTGGTTAACGACCACTTCTAGTTGTGTTGAACCAGTTCTTCTGCCTAACGACCACTTCTAATGTCATACCAGTTCCGCCACATGGCCGAATCATTCGGCAGATGCTGGTGCGTAATGTCACTCAAGGCTTGGAACGCCCATGCGTGGGTCTGAGCATCGAGCGCCGGATCGTCCGTATAAATCAACAACTGCGGAACGGCTGTCATGCGCTGCTCGGGCGTAAACATTCCTGACTCTGCCAACGCGCATGCCGCCCGCTCGCGAACCAGCGGCGATGGATCATCATGCATCATCTTCAGGAGCGGCTCGATCGTCGCGTCCGAACCTGCCAGCCCCAATGCTTCTACCGTCCACCGCCGTGAATCCTCGTCGGAATCTTTCAGATGGGCCGTGAGAACCTCAAGCGCGCGATCTTGCGCAACTCCCCGGTTTGCCATCAATCCTAGCGCCCACAGCGCCCAGATTTTTTGTGCGTGGTTGGGAGACTCCGTAGTCTGGACCAGAGAATCCACGCTGGCGGGATTTTTCGCCAGCCCGTACGCCGCCAACTCCACCTCAACTCCCGACTCTCTGACCCGCATGTCGTTCGAATTCAGCGCAGCCGTCGTCAGGCTCGCTATGTGCGAATTCCAGTGCAGCTTGCCCTGCCAGAGATCCACATGCGACGAGATCTGTTCCGTGGCGCCGGCATTGTGAGCCACAGCAGACTCCAGCAGGGTCTCCGCCTGCTTCTGCGGCTTCATGCGATCCAATTGGTGCAAATCTTTTGACTCCACCTGCTGGTCTTGTTGCGCAGCAAAAAACTTTTGCAGCGCAGGAAAGGCAGGATGCGCGCTGCCCAGGCTGCCCGCCACCAGCGCTCCGAAAACGCCCACCATTACCGCGATCAGCGACGCAACTCGGACGGACTGCCTGGGTCTCGGCGCTTCCGTGGCACCTGTTCGAGGACTCGCGACGTCCGAACTCGGCCCCAACGTTCCGTAATCCGGCGTAGGCTGCAGCCGTGGATCAAGTTCCGGCCCGGTATTGTCCTGCGTTCCTGTAGAAAACCGCGGCTGCTCCATACAACATGAGTCTAGGGTTGCGTTCGAAATAGGGTAAAGTTACTTCGGGTCAAGCTCAGGTTCGACCGCATGCGGGCTCGCCGGGTGGGAAGGAGCACTATCCGCGACTTGCAGCAGCGGAATTGATGCAGGAGGAAACAATGGCTTTCCATTCGAAGCTTCTTATTTCAACAATCAGCCTGTCGCTCGCAGCCATGGCATTGGCTGCAGCTGGCCCGGGATATCACGTAACCAAGACATACAAACTTGGGGGCGAGGGCGGTTGGGATTACCTTACCGTCGACGCCAGCGCTCGGCGTCTTTACATCTCACGCGGTACCCATGTCATCGTACTCGATGCGGACTCCGGCAAGAACGTCGGCGAGATCCCCGACACTCCCGGAGTTCACGGTATAGCGCTCGCTCCCGAACTGGGCAAAGGTTTCACCAGCAACGGCCGCGAAGGCACGGTCAGTATTTTCGATCTCAAGACTCTTGCCGTGACCGGGAGCAAGGTGAAGGTGGGCGACAACCCGGACGCGATCCTCTACGATCCGGCCACCAAGCGCGTCTTTACGTTCAACGGACGCAGCCAGGATTCCACCGCCATCGACGCGGAGACTGGCAAGGTCTTAGCCACAATCAAACTCGACGGCAAACCGGAGTTCGCGGCGAGCGATGCCAAAGGCGAGGTCTTCGTCAACATCGAAGACAAAAGCGAATTGACCGTCATCGATCCCAACAAGCTCGAGGTCAAAGCCAAGTGGCCGCTCGCTCCTTGCACTGAGCCCAGCGGTTTGGCTTTGGACCGGCAACATCGCCGCCTCTTCGTAGGCTGCGATAACAAAATGATGGCGGTAGTCGATGCCGACAGCGGCAAAGTCCTCGCAACCCCCGCCATCGGGGAAGGTGTAGATGCAACCGCCTATGACGATCAAACCGGACTGGCATTCGCCTCCTGCGGAGAAGGCGTACTGACGGTAGTGAAAGAGGATTCCCCCCAGAAGTTCACGGTGGCGGAAAACGTCAAGACAGAACCTGGCGCGCGCACGATGGCCCTCGACACCAAAACTCACAACCTCTTCACGGTCACGGCAAAATTCGGCCCGCCACCAGCTCCCACAGCAGACAATCCTCACCCGCGCCGCACAATTCTTCCAGACACGTTCGAGGTCTTGCTCCTGGAAAAGTAGTACATCGGAAGAACCGCAGCCAGACCACTTCGTTCGACCAAACAAGTAGTGACTCGCCACTCCGCAACGCAACCAATTACAATAATCCCGCCACTAAGCTAACGCGATTTATAAGCAAAAACCTGATAGCTCATTGTTCGCAGCTCATAGCTAGCTCTCATGACCAATAGAGTCCGCAAAGCCGTTTTCCCAGCCGCCGGCCTGGGTACCCGCTTTCTGCCCGCCACCAAAGCCCAGCCCAAAGAGATGCTCCCGCTGGTGGACAAGCCGATCATTCAATACGGAGTGGAAGAGGCGATGGCATCGGGATGCGACCAGATCCTCATCATTACCGGCCGCGGCAAGCAGGCCATCGAAGACCACTTCGATGTCAGCTACGAACTCGAGAAGATGCTCGAGGAGCGCCGCAAGACCGATCTGCTGAAAATCGTCCGCCAGATCTCCGACATGATTTACGTCGGGTACGTCCGTCAAAAAGAAGCTTTGGGATTGGGACACGCGGTCCTGATGGCGCGCGAACTGGTAGGTGATGAGCCTTTCGCAGTTTTGCTCGCGGATGACGTCATTGACAATCCCGTTCCAGCCCTCAAGCAGATGGTGGACGTCTTCAACCAGAAGCAGTGCAGCGTAATCGCCGCCCAGGTGGTCGAAGGCAAGATGATCTCTTCCTACGGCGTCTTTGATGCGCAACCCGCCGATGGATTCAACGGGCGCCTGTTCGAAATTCGCAACATGGTAGAGAAACCGAAGCCCGAGGAAGCGCCATCCAACCTGGCGATCATAGGTCGCTACATCCTAACCCCGGCGATCTTCGACTGCCTGGCAAAAACTCCAACCGGCGCAGGCGGAGAGCTCCAACTTACCGACGGCATGCGCACCCTGCTTAAACAGGAAAAGATGTACGCCTACGTCTACGAAGGCCAGCGCTACGACACCGGCGACAAACTGGGCTTCCTGAAAGCCACAGTAGAATTCGCCCTGAAAAGAAGCGACCTGGGCGCCCCCTTCCGCGAATATCTAAAAGGACTGAAGCTGTAACAACACGTAGGGACGGAGCGGGTGCCCCAGCCTTCTCGCGTTGTATGCGAGAGGCTGGGGAAGTTGACTTCCTTTCAAGACCTCGAACCTCGATTCCAGTCGTAACCCTAAACACCCCGAAGCTTCCGAGATTTCTCCTCCACCCCTAGCGCCAGCTTCTCTTTGTGCTTTTTAAGCTTCTGAGCAACCGAACTATCCGCCAAGCCAATCATCTGCGCCGCAAGAATGCCCGCGTTAGTAGCTCCAGGCTTCCCGATGGCAACAGTCGCAACCGGAATTCCGGCCGGCATCTGCACGGTAGCAAGCAGCGAATCCATACCCTGCAGCGAAGTCGAGGGAATCGGCACTCCGATTACCGGCAACGTAGTATGCGCCGCGATCACACCAGCCAGGTGCGCAGCCCCGCCTGCGCCCGCGATAATCACGCGAATCCCACGCCCCGCAGCGTTGCGTGCGAAGTCCGCCGTCCGGTCCGGAGACCGGTGCGCTGAAGTCACGTCCATCTCATAACCGATGCCGAACTCATCGAGAGCCTTGCCCGCCTCTCGCATGATCTCCAGATCAGAATCACTCCCCATCACAATCGAAACCTGTGCCGTGCTCATGCCAAACTCTCCATGTATTTTATGAATGTCATCCCGGGCGCGAGAAGTGGAGACTTCTTCACTTTCTCAATGCCCGAGCCGCAATATCCTTACGGTAATGCGCCCCATCAAATGAAATCTTGCCGCAACCTTCATACGCCCGCGCCAAAGCAGTCTGCAAATCCCGCGCCCGCGCAGTCACACCCAGCACGCGCCCTCCCGCAGTGTAGTAAGCCCCATCCCGCTTCGAAGTCCCCGCGTGAAACACCTTGACGCCCTCAATCTTTGCAGCGTCCTCCAGCCCATCGATCCGCTTTCCAGCCTCAAACGTCCCCGGATATCCCCCCGACGACATCACGACGCACACCGACGCGTCCGGCGACCACCGGAAATCTCCCTCGCTGGTGCGCCCCTGGATGGAAGCCTCGATCGCTTCCACCAGATCGCTCTCCAGCCGCATGAGAATCGGCTGTGTCTCCGGATCGCCGAACCTGCAGTTGAATTCCAGAACCATGGGCCCGCGCGCCGTCATCATCAGCCCGCAGTAAAGCACGCCTTTGAACTCGCTGCCCTCGGCCTTCATCCCCGCGACCACCGGACGCGCAATGTGATTCACCAGCCAATCCCGCATGCCGGCGTCCAGCAGATCCGCGGTCGAATACGCGCCCATGCCGCCAGTGTTCGGACCGGTGTCGCCATCGCCGACGCGCTTGTGATCCTGTGCGGCAATCAAGGGGGCCACACGCTCCCCGTCGCTGAAGACGAGAAACGACAGCTCATCTCCTTTCAAACACTCTTCCAGCACTACCCGCGATCCGGCCTCGCCCACCATCCGCCCGCTGAGCATTTCAGCTGCGACCGACGCAGCTTCTTCTTTGCTTTTTGCGATTACCACGCCCTTGCCAGCCGCCAGCCCATCCGCCTTCACCACCACCGGCGTATGAAAGTGCCCAAGCGCTGCCCGCACCTGATCGATGGAATCACAAATGGCAAAATGCGCGGTGGGAATGTAATGCCTTTGCAGAAATTCCTTGGCGAAGCTCTTGCTCGACTCCAATCGCGCCGCTGCCTGTGTCGGACCGAAGATCGGCCACCCCCGCCGCGTGAACTCGTCGACCACTCCCAGGGTCAACGGCAATTCAGGGCCAACGACGGTCAAGTCCGGCTGCAGACGGTTGGCCAGTCCAACCATCGCCTCCAGGCTCTTCAGATCGGCAGCAGCAACCTCGGCATCGTCGCCGATTCCGCCATTCCCGGGCGCGCACACCAGTTGCGTAATCCGCGGCGATTGCCGCAGCTTCCACACCAACGCGTGCTCCCGCCCCCCTCCGCCTAAAACAAGAACTTTCATAAGTCTGAGCAAATCAGGTTAGGGGTTGATGAGGAATGCTGTCAAACGGCGCTCAGTAAGCGTCTATTCGTCTGGATTGCGGAGGCTCGATGAGCGGCTCAAATTGCAATTGGGAAGGCATCTTAACTGAAGCTAAGTTCAGTGCACCATCTATTGCGGTTAGCGGGAGTAGCTTTTGTGTCCACCGCCAGCCAGAACGATCAAGAAACTATCCGGCTGCAAACGGTCTAGGTTTTCGGCTCAGTGACGGTCGTCTCAACTACGGGTGGGTGCCACGTCGAAATTCTGATCGATCACGCCTGAGCAGTCGCGAGTTCCCGGTACGGAATCGCCAAAGAAGAGCCCCCTCCTTGCCAGTACAGTATGAGGCGCACCGGGGCTATCGTTGCCCCAGTGCCTGAAATAGCCTCTGAAAGGTATTGCGACCTGATCGTTCAACGTGCAGCGTGATGAATCATCTCTTGAGTGCTGAGCGTATATGCATCTGCGGTTTCAGCGCGGCTTCGTAATCGCCCCTTCCGATGCCGACCAAACCAGCGCTGCGTACTTCGCGAACACGCCGGTTGCATATCGAGCTTGCGGCGCTTTCCACTCCGCCATTCGTTGGCGCAGAATTTCGGCGCTGAGTTCAACCTCCAGCACTTGCTTCTTCACGTCAAAGTGAATGATGTCTCCATCACGCACGCCCGTGATCGGTCCTCCCAGAGCCGCTTCTGGAGAAACGTGACCAGCCATCAATCCGCGAGTCGCGCCGCTGAAACGTCCATCGGTGAGCAGTGCGACAGATCCTCCTAAACCCTCACCCACAATCGCCGCAGTCACGCCCAGCATCTCGCGCATTCCAGGTCCGCCTTTCGGCCCTTCATTGCGTATGACTACGACATCTCCTGCTTTGATTTTCTTTGCCGTAACTGCACTCATGGCATCTTCTTCCGAGTTAAAAACGCGCGCAGGACCGCGATGCTCCAGCCGTTCATGCCCGCTGATCTTGGCAACGCACCCTTCCGGTGCCAGATTGCCTTTCAGAATCACCAGACCGCCAGTTGTCTTCAGTGGCTTGTCCAGGGCAAGGATTACTTCCTGTCCCGGAGTCTCGACCGCACTTGCTGCTTCTGAGGAAATCGTCTGGCCAGTGACAGTCTTGGCCTTCTCGTGAAGATGTTTTCCGTCGAGCAGCCTTCGCGCCAGCAAGCGTATGCCTCCGGCGCGATGCATGTCGGCAGCGACAAATCTCCCCGATGGCTTGAGATCCGCCAACAGCGGAGTGCGCTCGCTTACCGTTTGAAAGTCATCGATATCGAGCTGCACGCCTGCTTCGCGCGCAATCGCCAGCAGGTGCAGAACCGCATTCGTCGATCCGCCAGTCGCCGCAACTGATGCAATTGCGTTCTCGAATGCTTCTCGCGTGAGGATGTCGCGTGGCTTCAGATCTTTTTGTAGAACATTCATCACGACCTTGCCGCAATCGAACGAGATCTGGTCCTTCTGCGGATCCATCGCCGGAACGCTGTTGAAGCCCATGGGCGAAAGCCCGATCATCTCCATTACGGTCGACATTGTGTTCGCCGTATATTGACCACCGCAAGCGCCCGCTCCCGGACAAGCGACATCCTCCAACTCTTTCAATTCCTTGTCGCTCATCTTTCCGGCAACGTTCGCGCCGATCGCCTCATACACATCCTGGATCGTCACATCTTTCCCGCGATACGTTCCCGGAGCAATGGTGCCTCCGTACAAGATCATTCCGGGAAGATTCATGCGCGCCAAAGCCATGGCCGCAGCCGGAATGGTCTTATCGCAGCCCACCACGCAGACTACCGCGTCGAACATCTGTCCGCGACAGACCAACTCGATGGAATCGGCAATCAGTTCGCGGCTCACGAGCGAAGCACGCATGCCTTCGGTGCCCATCGTCTCGCCATCGGAGATCGCGATTGTATTGAACTCCATCGGAGTTCCACCCGCGGCGCGAATCCCTTCTTTCACCTTGGCCGACAAGCGTCGCAAATGAAAGTTGCAGGGCATGGTTTCGATCCATGTGTTCGCAACGCCGATCAGCGGACGGCTAAGATCGTCATCGGTGAATCCGATCGCCTTGAACATGGATCGCGCCCCCGCGCGATCGCGTCCTTCCGTGATTCCACGACTGATGTGTTTGAGGTCCATGGCTGAAAGATTACAGGAGATTCTGCACAGATGTGAACTGCCCTGCTTCTGTGAGACGGTGTCATCAAGTTGGTGTCGTCCTGAGCGCAGCGAAGGATCTATGCAGTGTGCCGTGGTCCACAACGTGCAGAGATCCTTCGCTTACGCTCAGGATGACAATCTGCGTAAGTGAAAAAAGGGAACCCGCTCTGCAGGTTCCCCCAATTGCATGACGTTCGCCCGGGAATCGTCATGCTTGCCCAGTCACTGAAAGCTACGCGCGCGCCGCAGGTCGCGAATCTTCTAGCCCTACTCCTGCTGGAGCATGATGCGCGCTCCACGAAGCGGGATGCGCTGCGCCGGAGCCCACGCGGATCACATCGGGAATGGCATACCATTCGCGATAAAGCTGACCTACCTGCTTCTGGTTGACCTCGAGCGTGATCGTCACTTCATGATCGTGCTCGCCGGCATCGGCATGAACGGAAGGCAGATCGAGCGCGCGCCGGGAAACTGCGTTCAGAATGCGCATCAGCGTGCCCTGCGTGTTGCGATAGCGAATGTGGAATTGCATGTGTACTCCCTTGAATTACTTTTCTTCCAGCAACATCTCCGAAAGCGCTGCGCCTGCCGGAACCATCGGGAAAACGTTCGCTTCCGGAGCGCAATCAAAAACCAGCAACTCCGGTTCCGGAGAACGGAGGAACCGGTCGATCTGATCGCCCGTGTCCTGCGATACCGGAAACTCGCGCATGACATCTTCTTTCATGCGAAAGCTGGCAATCTTGTAAGCCTTTGCGATCTCCACGAAATCGGGATTGTCGCTCAGGTCGGTCTCGGCGTAATTGCGCTCGTAAAACAACTGCTGCCACTGCCGCACCATGCCGAGATACTTGTTATCGATGATGACCATTTTCACTGGCAAGCCGAGACGGTGAATGGTTGCGAGCTCCTGGATATTCATCTGAAAACCGCCATCGCCAGAGACGCAGAGAACGCAGGTATCGGGCTTTGCCAGCTGCACGCCAACCGCGGCCGGCAGAGCGAATCCCATCGAGCCAAGTCCGCCCGAAGTAATGAAGCCGCGCGGAGAAGACGAGCGGTAGCGCTGCGCGGCCCACATCTGGTGTTGGCCGACGTCGGTGATCACCACGCTGTCTTCGGGCAAGCGGCTGAAGAGTTCGTCTAGAAAGCGAATGGTGGGCTGAGCCAGTCCACGCGGATCGAGTTCCGCCCGCTCCGGACCGCAGGCAACTGAGCGCCAGCTGCTGAAGTCAGGGAGCGCATGCCGCTGCAACTCTGCTTCGAACGCCGGAATCGTATCCGCGAGATTTCCGATTACAGGCAGATCGCAGGCACGTACCCGGTCGAGTTGCGCGGGATCGATTTCGAAGTGAACGATCTTGGCATGCGGCGCAAAGCGGCTCGGATCTCCGGTTACGCGATCATCCAGGCGCGCTCCAAAGACCAGCAACAGGTCGGTCTCGTGCAGCGCCGTGTTGGCCGCGCGTGTTCCATGCATTCCAACCATGCCGAGGTAATAAGGCGCTTCCGGCTCGACTGCTCCCAGACCGTGAACTGTCGCGAAAGTGGGGATATTCAGCTTGTCCAGCAACCGCCGTAAATCGGTGATTGCACCCGACAGCTTCGCGCCTGCACCGACCAGAGCCACGGGTTTCGAGGACTGCTGCAGAAGAGCGACGATGGTATCGGTGAATCCGCCATCAGCCTTGGCTTCGGCGGGACGCGCATGCGGCGTGAATTTCACCGGTCCGGAGAATTCTTTCTTCGCCTTCAGCATGTCGGTAGGAATGTCGATGACTACCGGACCAGGACGCCCGCTACGCGCCCAATGAAATCCCTCGGCAATCGCTTCGGGAATTTCATCGATGGTGCGAACCAACCGGCTCCACTTCGTAAGCGAGAGGGTTACACCGAACACGTCCGTCTCTTGAAACGCATCCGTACCGATCAACGCACTGCGGACTTGACCCGTGATGCAGACCAAAGGAACCGAATCCATCTTGGCGTCGGCGATGCCGGTGACGAGATTCGTCGCGCCCGGACCGCTGGTCGCCATCGCGACGCCCACTTTGCCGGTGACGCGAGCGTAGCCTTCAGCCGCGAACACCGCGCCCTGCTCATGCCGAGTCAGGACGTGACGTACGCCACTGCCCTCGAGCGCGTCGTACAACGGCATGATCGCGCCGCCTGGATAACCGAAGACCAGGTCCACGCCTTCGGCGCGCAGGCACTGCAGGACGATGTCGGCTCCCTTAAGCATTCACCACCTGTTTTGTGGATTCTTTGGGAGCTTCGGTTTTCTTTCCTGCTTGTGGCAGCCAACTCATCATGCTGCGCAGTTGCGCGCCGACGATTTCGATAGGATGCTGCTTCTCTTTTTCGCGGAGCTTGTTGAAATTCGGGCAGCCAGCTTTATTCTCAGCAATCCATTCCTTCGCGAAGTTGCCGGACTGGATGTCGGCGAGAATTTTCTTCATCGCCTGCCGGGTTTCATCGCCCACGATCTTTTCGCCGCGCGTCAGATCTCCATACTCTGCGGTGTTCGAAATCGAGTAGCGCATGCGGTCCAACCCACCTTCGTAGATGAGGTCGACTATGAGCTTCACCTCATGCAGGCACTCGAAGTAGGCGATCTCCGGTGCATACCCGGCTTCGACGAGAGTCTCGAATCCCTTCTTGATCAACGATGTCAGGCCCCCGCAAAGAACTGCCTGCTCGCCGAAGAGATCGCTCTCGGTTTCTTCCTTGAAGGTTGTTTCGAGAACACCGGCGCGTGTAGAGCCGATGCCATGGGCATAGGCCAGCCCGAGTTCGTGGGCGCGGCCACTGGCATCCTGCTGGATGGCGAGCAGCGCGGGAACTCCGCGTCCTTCCGTGTACACGCGGCGCACAAGGTGTCCAGGGCTTTTCGGCGCGATCATCAGCACGTCAACGTCGTCGGGCGGAACGATGGCCTTGAAATGAATGCTGAAGCCGTGGGAAAAGCCGAGAACTTTCCCGGGATGGAGATAAGGCTTGATGTGCTGGTCATAAAGTTCAGCCTGGGTCTCATCTGGGGTAAGAACGTGGATCCAGTCGGCGCGTTTCGCAGCCTCATCAGGAGCAACGACGACCATGCCGTCGGCCTTCGCCTGCTGGGCGCTCTTGCGATTGGGATCGAGACCGACAATGACTTTGTGTCCGCTGTCGCGGAGATTCTGGGCCTGGGCGTGTCCCTGGCTGCCATAGCCGAGGATGGCGATCGTCTTGCCTTTTAGCGCTTCGGGCTTGGCGTCGCGTTCATAGAAAATTGTGACCACCAGCGTGCTCCTCTCATGCAAAGGGGGAAAGATCCACAAACCTTGAAAACCGACCGGTCGGTCGGTATCTGGGAATGCTATTCGGAGGCTCGCGCGCTGTCAAGCCTAAAGCAGCTGTGTACGCCTGGAAAGCTGAGGCTGGACGAAGGCGTAAGTAGCATAACTGCCACAAATACTTCGTCTTACGAAGACCCCAGCTCGCGCTGACGCTCCGTGTCCACGCAGCGGTAAATCCGCGCAGCCATTGTGCCGATGAGACTTGAAGGAGCAACGCAATGGCCAACAGAGTGAATGGTGAAGTGCAAAAAACTGAAGCGGTGTCGCCGAAAGCATTTCGCCTGGGCAAGGACTGCCGCTACGAGCAGGAGCTGCGGCGTCTGCACAGAGAGCTGGTGAAGTTCCACGAGTGGATTCGACATCGCGGATTGAAGGTGGTGGTCCTATTCGAAGGACGGGATGCTGCCGGGAAAGGAGGTGCGATCAAGCGCATCACGCAGGAGCTGAATCCGCGCATTTGCCGCGTCGTCGCCCTGGGCACTCCCACCGAGCGCGAGAAGACGCAATGGTATTTCCAGCGCTATGTGGGCCACCTTCCCGCCGCGGGCGAGATGGTGCTATTTGACCGGAGCTGGTACAACCGCGCCGGGGTGGAGCGAGTGATGGGATTCTGCACCGAGGCTGAGTATCAGGAGTTCATGCATAGCTGTCCGGAATTCGAGCGCATGCTGGTGCGCTCCGGGATCATCCTGATCAAATACTGGTTTTCCGTGAGCGATGAGGAGCAGGAGCGGCGGTTCCAGGGCCGCATGCGGGATCCAACGAAGCGCTGGAAGTTGAGTCCGATCGATCTGGAATCGCGGCGGCGATGGGCGGAATACTCCCGCGCCAAGGATGAAATGTTCGCCGTGACAGACATCAAACAGGCACCGTGGTTCGTGATCAACGCCGAGAACAAGAAGTGCGCGCGGCTGAATGTGATCCGGCACCTGTTGTCGATGATTCCGTACGGCGATCTGACACCTCAGAAACTGAAGTTGCCGGCGCTCGATAAGACCAGATACGTAAGGCCGCCGTTCCACGAACAGAACTTTATTCCTGAAATCTATACGGTGGCGGATCATCCAAGATAGCGCCCCTATGGGTAGAGACGTTGCTAGCAACGTCTCTACGACAACCGCGCTGGAATGTGAGCACCAGTGTTGCACTTACTTATTCCTCAGCGCTGTGGTTGGCATTCCCGCGCGTAACTGTTTACCATGTGTCGCGATGACCCGTGAAGCTGTGGTCGATTCCCGGCAGGAGATACTGCGCACGGCCGCCCGCCTGTTTCAGCAGCGGGGATATGACGCCACTTCCATGAACGACGTCGCCGCTGCCCTGAAACTCAGCAAGGGGGGCTTGTATCACCATTTTCAGAGCAAAGACGAAATCTTGTTTGAAATCATGAATCACGCCATGGACCTCACCCAGGAGCGCGTTCTGGCTCCGGTACGAAATATTGCCGATCCGCAGGAACGGCTGCGGGCGCTGATCCGTCTTCATATCGAAGTCGTTCTAAGCCCGCGAGATCGCGAGATTACGGTCATGCTGCATGAGAATCATCCTCTGCCGCCAGCGTTGCGCAAGCGCATCAACCAGCGGAAGAAGGAATACGTGCATTTTGTCGAGAGCCTGATGGGCGAGGTGCAGCGTTCGGGGCGAGCGAAGGGATCAGTCAGCCCGCGGGCTGCTGCTTTCGCGCTGCTGGGAATGATCAACTGGATTTACCAGTGGTACAAGCCGGAAGGAAATCTGCAGGCGAACAATCTGGTGCCGCAATTCACGGACATGGTTTTCGGGGGAATTCTGGGGTGACGGTAACTAGCCAGCATGCAAAAAATCCAGCCATCGGCTGGGATATATCTGGTGCAGCCAAAGCCGACGACGGCGAAAAGATCACTCGTGCACAGATCATCATTAATGGCTTGATTGCATACGACAACACTTTCATTCCGCCGATCAGCAATTGGCAGGCACAGCTAAATCAGATGGGGCAATATCCCGGAGCGAATACCGTCCGAGTGATCGCCAGCAACGACAAGGGCGGGGACACGGAATCGTTCGACTCCTGGACCTAAATAAAAATAAGGGTTGGCGTGGGGACGTGGATAACTCAGTCCAAAGCCGATTTTTTACGCTGAACGAAATCGACGCGCAACGCGCGGAGAGCAGCAAGCCGTACCGCGAGTTCTTGCGTGTGGCATCGATGAGTGCCGGGCTTTACGTGCTGGCAGCGGGAGCTAGCGATCCGCAGCGGCCTCATCATGAAGATGAGATCTATTACGTAGTGCGCGGGCGAGCCCGCTTTCGAGCTGGCGACGAGGACAGAGAAGTATCGGCGGGGACCGTGCTCTTCGTTGCGGCCGAAGTAGAGCACCGGTTTTACGATATACAGGAAGAACTCGCCGTGCTGGTGATCTTCGCTCCGGCTGAGAGCTGAAAATCTTCGGCTACAGTGAGTGCAGAGAACGCTTCACTTTTTAGGGATCCAGTAGACCTCTTCTTTTACTGCTTTCTTATCGGTGAAGCCGCAGCGTTTCAGGATGGCTTTGCTGTGCTCGATCATGTCGGGATGGCCGCACAGGTATACGACTGTGTTGCTGGAGTCGAGTTCCCAGTGATCGGCATACTTGCGCAGGATGTCGTCGGCCCGGCCGATCTCGCCAGACCAGTCCTGATGGTCCCAGGGACGGCTAACTGTGGGAACATACTTTAACCAGGGCAATTCTTTATCGAATTCTACGAGTTCGTCCTTGTAGCCGAATTCCCAGGGCCTGCTGGCGCCGTTCAACAGAAATAACTGGTGCGAGCCATCAAAGCGGCCTTCTTTCCACTCCTTGCTCAGAGTGCGGATATAGCTCACGAAGGGGGCGACTCCGGTAACAGTGGAAATCAACAAATGATTTCTTTTTCCATTGCTCGTTTCCAGGGAGAATTTTCCTTTGGGTATTTTGCGCATGAGCAGCGGATCCCCTACCTGCAGCTTGTATAGCAAGGGGGTGAGGGCGCCGTTGGGAACGAGCTCGAAGAAAAATTCCACCTCATCCTCGGAAGGCGAGGATGCGATCGAGTACGGACGCTCGATGCGCTTTCCGTCCACCTCAACCGACAAGGAGGCGTACTGGCCGGGAACATAGTTGAATTCGCTGGAGCTGCGGATACGAAAGATCCACAAGTCGGGTGCCACATCAACCCGCTTTGTGATTTCCGCGCGGTAAAACTTCTCGTCCGTGTTCGTCATTAACAATAACCCTCTACTCTCCCGACTGGCGGTCGAGAGTCATAAGACCAGAATGATTGGAAACTTCACGCCCTTGTCGGTGTACTGATTTGATTCACAGGCTGAGATGGTGGATGCATCCAGCCTGAACCGAACGGTTCTCCAGCGAAGTGGCTGGGTCATGGTAACGGGAACACGCCCGGCTTGGGAAGGTACTAGGGTGTTAATTCTTTCGATTCGATGGATCAGCGAAATTCGGGGGAGGCCTGCTCAGCAGCCAACTGTTCCAGAACTGTGTGCAGAGCGCGCAGCACTTCGTCCGCAGCTGCGGTTTTGAGGACGAATTTCAGCATTCCGTCAGGAGTAAATTGGGCACCGCGCTGGGCGGAGACGAAGTGCGCCAGGTGTTCGGGATCCACGGCGGCGTTCTGCCGAAATTTGAACGTCACCGAGTCGCGCTTGCGGTCAATCGCGTTCACTCCCACCCGCATGCAAAGCAGCTTTAGCGACGCATAGTCGAGCAGGTTGCGGACTGCGGGCGGCGGCGGTCCGTATCGGTCCTGCAGTTCCGCAGCTACGTCTGATAATTGCGAATCGGTTTCGACGCCGGCCACCCGCTTATACATTCGCAAACGCTGGTTCTCCTCAGGGATATATTCCGCGGGAATGCGGATGTTCAGACCGAGGTTCAGTTGAGTCTCAGCTTCGTCGGGAGCGGCTTCTCCCTTCATCTCGCGTACGGCGCGCTCGAGCATTTGGGTGTAGAGCTCGAATCCGATGGCTTCGATGTGGCCGCTCTGTTCGCCCCCCAGCAGGTTCCCCGCGCCTCGAAGCTCGAGATCGAGCGCGGCAATCTTGAATCCGGCGCCCAGATCGGAGAATTCTTTCAGAGCCGCAAGGCGGCGGCGAGCGATCGGGGTAAGTTCTACTTCTTTCGGAATTAGCAGGTACGCATACGCGCGGCGGTTCGAACGGCCGACTCGTCCGCGGAGCTGGTAAAGTTCGGAGAGACCCAGGCGATCAGCGCGATTGATGAGGATGGTGTTGCAGAGCGGGATGTCGAGACCGTTTTCAATGATCGTGGTCGCAACCAGGATGTCGGCCTCATGGTGCATGAACTGCAGCATTACTTTCTCAAGTTCGGATTCACCCATTTGTCCGTGGCCGACGATGACTCGCGCCTTGGGGACCAATTCCTGCAGCTTGGCTGCGATCTCCCAGATGCTATCCACCCGGTTGTGAACGAAGTACACCTGGCCGCCGCGTTCCAGTTCCTGCTCGAGGGCGGACTGTAGCAGCTTGTCGTCCCAGCTGGCGACAACGGTTTGAATCGCCATGCGATCCTTGGGCGGAGTCTCGATCACGCTCATATCGCGAAGTCCGACGAGCGACATGTGCAGGGTGCGCGGGATTGGAGTCGCTGACATCGTGAGCACGTCGACTTGCTTGCGCATTTGCTTGATGCGTTCCTTGTGGCGGACGCCGAAGCGCTGCTCTTCGTCGACGATCAACAGGCCGAGGTCGGCAAACTTCAAGTCCTTGGAAAGAATGCGGTGGGTGCCGATGAGAATGTCAATTTTTCCGGCTTCCGTTTTTTGCAGGATCTCCTTCTGCTGCTTGGGATTACGGAAGCGGCTGATCATTTCAATGGTGACGGGGAACGGTCCAAAGCGCTGCTTGAAAGTTTCGTAGTGCTGGAAGGCAAGTACGGTGGTCGGAGCGAGTACGGCGACCTGCTTATTATCACTGACGGCCTTGAAGGCGGCGCGCATCGCGACTTCAGTCTTGCCATAACCAACGTCGCCGCACAGCAGGCGATCCATGGGTTGGGATGATTCCATGTCGTGCATCACGTCGGTGATGGCCTGCGCCTGATCCTCGGTTTCGCTGAATTCAAAGGCGTCCTCGAATTCGCGGACGAACTCATTGCCGGACGGGAAGCTATGCCCCTGGGCCGTTTTTCGTTCGGCGTAGAGCTTAAGCAGTTCCTCGGTCATGTCCTTCATGGCCTTGCGCACGCGGGCTTTGGTTTTGGCCCAGGCTTGCGTGCCCAAATGACTCAATGTGGGCTTGGCGCCTTCCGAGGAACGGTATTTCTGAATGAGGTCGAGGCGGGTGAGCGGAACATACAGGCGGGCGCCCTCGGCGTATTCCAGCAGCATGAACTCGGCATTGCCATCGCCCTGATTAATTTCCTTCAGGCCCTGGTATTGGCCGATGCCGTGTTCGACGTGTACGACATAGTCTCCGACCTGAAGATCGCGGAAGTCCGAAAGAAAGGCGGAGACTTTGGACTTGTGGCGCTGGGGAGGTGAGGCTACTGCTTCCGATTCATCGAAGAGATCACGGGCGCCGAAGATTGCGAGATGCGCGTCCGGGAAGACAACGCCATCAGGCACGTAGGCTTTGGCGAGTGTGGTGGTATGGACTTCTCCGGCGAAGTAACTGGTCTCGTCGGCATAGCTTTCGCCGCCACGTGTCCGGCTGCCCAGTTTGAAGCTAACGTTGTATTCCGTGAAGATGTCGGCCAGGCGCTCCACTTCCCCGGTATTCGGGACCGAGAACAAAACCTGATTTCCAGCAGCGGTGAGCTTTTGCACTTCCTCAAGCATGGCCGGGACCGCGCCATGGAAGCGAGGAGTAGGCTGCGTCAGCAAAGTGATGGCGGTTTCGGCGTCTTCGCTGCGGGTGATGCCGAGATGTTCGAGATCAGCTCCGGTCAGGGTTGCGACCTTCTCCCACCAGTGATCGGGCGGAAGATACAAGTCCGAAGGGCGAACAAGGTTCCCAACGCCGCTGCGCTCATGCGCTTCCTCAACTCGAGTCCAAAAGCGATCGAATTCTGAGCGCAGGAGATCCGGTTCGTCGAGAAGCACGGCGGCATTGGGCAGCAGGTCGAATACGGTGCGATCTGCGCCAGCGACAGGCGCGTAAAACTCCCAGCCGGGGAAAACCGTTACTCCGGCCAAGCGAATGGCGTCTTCCACAATTTCTTCATTGCCGGTGATGCGCTTGCCCGAGAGGCGGCTGTGGATCGCGCCCAGCAGTTGGTCGCTGACCGGAGTCTCGGTGAGAGGCAGGAGCAGAGCTTCGTCGATCGGGTTGGACGAGCGCTGCGAAGTTGGATCGAAGCGGCGGATCGAATCCACTTCGTCGCCAAAGAACTCGACACGGACGGGGCGTTCGGCTTCCGGGGAGTAGACATCAAGAATGCCTCCACGGACCGCGTACTGGCCGGGCATTTCAACCACGTCCGACGAACTATATCCAACTGTATTGAGGTGGCCGAGCAGACTGTCGAGGTCAAAGGATTCGCCGCGGCGCAGCGTGCGCGCGAGATCGGAGTAGTAGTCGGCGGTGCGCTGCAGGATGGCGGTGGCTGCGATCGGAGTCACGACGATCGAACCTTTGCCGCTGGCAATTTTCCAAAGCGCTGTAGCGCGTTCTTCCTGAAGTTCTGGATGGGGTGAAAGATTTTGGAAGGGCAGCACGTCGCGTGCAGGCAGCGGCACGATTTCCTCGGGATCGCAGGCGGCCGTTAATTCACAGAATCCACGCAGGACCGGTACGAAATCCTCGACAGCACGGTTGTCATTGACGACGAGGATCAGCGGACGTTCCGACGAGCGGCGCAGAAGTACAAGCAGCAAGGCTTTGGCGGCAGGAAGCAGTCCGGAAACACGAAGACGCCCCGTGCCCTCTTTCAGGTGGGAGGCTACACGCGCAAAGCCGGGAAGCAATTCAACGTCCGTGAAGAGTTCGCGGACGAAGGGAAGAAGCATCGCAATCTAATTTTAGCAGCAACGCGTTGGAGAGGAGAATTCGGCGCGAAGATTTTCGTTGCTACTCACAACTTTGTGTCGGCCGGTTCAGTCTCCGCGCAGAGCGATCACCGGATTGATGCGCGAAGCTCGTCGGGCGGGGAGATAACCGGAAATCAGAGCTACCGCTAGCAGAGCAAGCATCATGCTCCCGTACGTGACTGCATCCCAGGGAGAGGTTGAAAAGAGGAGAGAGGCGATCAGGCGAGCGGACACAAGCGAAGCGGTGGTCCCCAGCGCGATCCCCGTGAGGGTCAACTTCAGGGTTCCGAAAAGCACATCCTTTTGTACGCGACTGAGACTGGCCCCCAACGCCATGCGCACCCCAATCTCCTGTTTTTGGCGCGTCACCGAATAAGAGATAACACCGTAGATACCAAGCATAGCCAGCAACAGACCGAGCCCGGCAAATACGGCAACAAGCAGCATGAAAAAACGGCGGGGCGATACCGCATGCTCGACAATCGTCCGGATCGGCCGGAACTCTGCCGCCGATTGATTAGGGTTCAGTTCCCGCAAGGCGCGAAGCACGCTCGGGGCAAGGACCGCAGGCGGCAAGCTGCTGCGGACTACCAGTTGCGCCCGCGAGGGTTGTTGCTGTATCGCCGGATAGTAAATCTGCGCCCCTGCGCCGCGCTCGACGCTTTCTTCATGAACGTCGTCCACTACACCGACGACGCGATCTTCTTCGTTCCCCCGCATCAGGATCTTGCCAACGGCGTCCTCGCCCGGCCAATACTGGCGCGCCATGGAGCCATTGATGAGGACCACCTTCTCGCCATTCGGGCCGTCAGCCCAGGTGAAGTCCCGTCCACGTAAACCAATCCCCATGGCGCGAATAAATCCCGGCGTAATCACATAAACCAGGGGTTCCGGTAATTCACCGGGAGCAAAAGTTTTTCCTTTGGGAACAGGGGTATCCCAGGAGCGATTCGGCCCGAGCGGAAGATAATCTCCGATGCCGACGGCTTGCACGCCTGGGAGTGCGCCAACATGCGAGAGAATCTGTTGAAACACCACGCCTCGCTTGGGCGGAGTCATCGGCGTGCCGTCGTCGTACTCCACGTTCATCGATGCGGCGTGATCGGGCTGGAAACCGAGGTCGACCTCCAGCACTTTGACGAAGCTGCGCAGCAACAAGCCTGCGCTCACCAGCAACACACACGCGAGAGCAATTTCTGTCACTACCAGAATGACCCGCACGCGTTCGTGCTGACGTCCAAGGCCCGCGCCCGCTCCGGAGTCCTTCAACACGGTTTGTAGGCTTCCTGTGCCCATTCGCACGCCTGGGAGTAAGCCGAACACCATCGCCGAGAGGAACGCTACAAGAACAGTCCAGCCCAGAGCCTGGCCATCAATTCGTAAAGAGCTCAAAAGCGGCAGGGCCAGCGATCCCTGGTGCGCGAGCCAGCGAATGACAACCAGCGCCAATCCGAGGCCTATCACCGCGCCGGCAGAGGAGAGCACAAGACTCTCCATGAGAAGCTGGCGCACGATACGTCCCCGTCCTGCGCCCAGCGCACCGCGTACCGCAAACTCCTTCGCCCGGGCAGCAGCCCGCGCCAGAAGCAAGTTGGAGAGATTCACACCCGCGATCAGCAGAATCGTCCCTACGGCGAACCACAGGGCAATCAGCGAGCGCCTCAGCTTGCCGGTAACGTAGTCCTTCAAAGGCAGCGGGATCAGATTGCCCTTATAGCGCCCCAGGCTCTCAGGATATTTCACATTGAAATACATGTCCGGGGCGACACGATTCGCGTCATCGAGCGCCTGAGCCACGGTGACACCAGGCTTCATGCGTCCGACCAGCGTGACGATGTTGCCCCACATCCGTTCTTTATCCAGGCTGAGCGGGACAAACAGATCGACCTTCGCACCGGGGGAGAAAACTGCGCCGTAGTCGAAGTTGTCCGGAAGCACTCCCACCACGGTCACAGGCGCACCATTCAGCTCGATAGCCTTTCCCACGATGGCACGGTCAGAAGCGAATTGATGCTTCCAATAGGCATGAGCAAGCAGTACAACCGGCTGTGCCGTGCGTGATTCATCGGGTGTGAAGAAGCGACCCATTACCGGGCGAACGCCGAGAACCTGGAAGAAATTCCCGATGACTTCGATTCCTGTGGCTGGCACCGGTTCGCCGCGACCAGTCAGCCGGAAGTTTTCAGGCGTTGTGAACGCTTCGTATCCAGTGACGTCCTGATATACGCGGCTTTGGGCGCGGAACTCTTCGTACGCATCCGCCGAATACGTTGCGCACGACCATCCACAGGCCGAGGGCGGTGGCGCAATCCACACTAACTCGTTGGAGTTGGGGAACGGCAGTGGACGCAGCAAGAGAGTGTTGACGACGCTGAATACCGCAATATTAGCGCCGATCGCCAGAGCCAGAATCAAAATGGAAACTGCCGCAAACCCGGGGTCGCGGCCCAGCTTGCGAAAGGTATAGCGAATATCCCAGAGGCACTCTGCGACGAAATTCCCGGGAAAGCTGCTCTCTCTCACTGCTCCTCCTAAACGAAACCGGTTTCATAGTGAACGCGCAGTGGATCTTGCCCGCCCGCCTCTGGTTTGACGTTTGAAAATTCAGAAGGAAAGAGTAATTACGCTGCAACCTGACATTTCGGCCTGCTCCTGTTTGGGCATGGTGATCTCGCACCGCCGCCCATCACAACATCCCCTAACAAGGCTTTCCTCAATCAGTGAATTGATCTGCCGCGAACCGTTAGCTCAGCTTCCGCCGAGACGTCCGACAAGGTCATATGCAGCGCATGCTGCTTTTCGTCATATGTACTTTTCAACGGATAGGTGCTGCTGGAGAACTTGGCTTGCGCGTGGGCAGAGGGCCAATCGTAGATCACGACCTCGATCAACTTCCACCAGGGGACATACGAGCCTTCGCGTGCGTGGAACTTCAGGCGCAGGGAGGTGGCGTCGGATTCACACGTGATGTTTTGGCGCAGGTACTTGCCTTTCTGGTAGTCGTAAGTGTGACCGTCATCCAGGTAGATTGAGCCGCTGCACTGTGCGGCGGGATAGACGCGCAGCTCCAACGGTCCGGCAGGAATCTCGTCCGTATATTGAACCAGCGGTTGCATCGGAATAATGCTTCCCCCGCGGGCGTAGACGGGTAATGTTTCCAAACCAGGATGGATTGGGCGGGGGCCGGAGAAATTGGTTCCGGGGGGAGCTTTGACCACGTCGGCAATAGAGGGGGCGTGCGGTTGAGGAGCCATCTTTTCTCCCGTCCAGAAATCGAACCACTGTCCGGGGGGATAGGAAACGGCGTAGTCATTCGCCATTTCGGCGAAGGGTGGCGGCGCGATCAGCAGGCTTGGTCCTAGAAGGAATTCCGTGTCCAGATTTTCGAAGCCGGGATAGGACCGGTCGAAAATTTCCGGGAACTCGAGAAACACCGGACGCATGAGGGGAAGCCCCGTACGCGAGGCTTCGTCGGCCAGGGCATAGAAATACGGGAGCAGGCGGTAGCGGGTTTCGATGTAGCGGCGACGGATGGCTTCCTGTTCGGGTCCGTTGTTCCAGATCTCGTGAGGAAGGCTGCCCTTGGTAGCGTGGTCGCGGAAGAACGGCGAGAAGGCGGCTACTTCCACCCAGCGAGTCAGGAGCGCGGGAGGCGGCGATCCATTGAATCCACCGACATCAGCCCCGACGAAAGGTATGCCGCTGATGCCCAAATTTAAAACCATCTGCGTTGCCAGGCGGAGATGATTCCAGGTGGCAGAGTTGTCTCCCGTCCAGGTGAAGCCGTAGCGCTGGCCGCCTGCGTAGGTTGCGCGGGTTAGCACAAACGGCCGTTCGTTAGGACGCAGCTTGAGCAATCCCTCGTAGGTCGCGCGCGCGTTTTCCAGTCCGACAATGTTGTGGATTTCGGCATGAGTCGCGGTACGCGTGGTGAAGCCCGGCTCTTCGACGCGATGGACGGTGTTCAACGGCATGGTCTTATCTGGACCATCGAACACCGAAGGCTCATTCATATCGTTCCAGAAACCGGAGACCCCGTCCTTGACAAAATCCTGGTAGAGACTGCCCCACCATTCGCGCGACTGCGCGCGAGTGAAATCGGGGAAGACCGCGGGGCCGGGCCAGACTGCTCCTACAAACTCGCTTCCATCTGGATTCTTCACAAAGTGATCGCCGGCGTGACCTGAGTCATAGGGGGAATAGCCCTGGTCGGGAGCATGGGCAATATGCAGGTCGGTGATGTTGACCAGGTGTAGATGCTGTTTGCGCAGATCCGCGACGAGTCCCGGAAAATCCGGGAAGGCTTTCGCATTCACCGTAAAAGGACGATTCTTGTCCTGGTAATCAATGTCGAGATAGACCACGTCGGAGGGAATTCTGTCGTTTCGCAGGCGAGTCGCAATTTCCCGCAGCTGTGATTCCGGAAAATAGCTGTAGCGGGATTGCTGGAAGCCCAGCGCCCAAAGCGGCGGCAGCGGCGGCTTACCCGTCAAGTAGGCATAGTTCTCGACCACCTGCTTCGGACTCGGTCCATAAATGAAGTAGTAATCGAGCGGTCCACCTTCGGCGCCGAAGGCGAAGGCATCGCGAGCAGACTTGCCGAAGTCGAACCATGTGCGCCAGGTATTGTCGAGGAAAATTCCGTAGCTGCGCGTTTCGTGAATGGCCAGGAAAAACGGAATGCTCTTATAGAGAGGATCAACCGACTCTTGCGGCCCCACATCGGTATTCCACAGTGCGTAGGCCTGCCCTCCGCGGTCGAACGCGCCAGTCTTGTCGCCCAATCCAAAAATGTGATCGCCGCCAAGCATCTGCTTGTACACGGAGAAGCCGCCCAACCTGAACGTGATTGGCCGGCCGGTCGCATCGGCTGAGATGACGTTGCCTGCCAGGTCACGAATCACGATGCGGGCGGGATTTTTTTCCACCCTCACCTCAAGCGCAGCGGTTCTGAAGCCTACAGACGAGCTTTCATCGATGGGGTGCACGTTCACTGATTTGCTGCGCGATTCAGGCAGCACTGCCCAGGATGCGTCCTCGGGAAGAGCCTCGGGCGCTATGCGTACGCGAACGATGTCGTCACGGAGTGCCGTGATCCGCATGATCGCCGGTCCGGCCTGCACTTCAAGCCCGTCCGGCAGCGGTTTGGAATTTGTGACTGCGTCAAGAATCAGCGCGGGCGATTGCGATGCTGCGGCTTGGCCGTAAAGCGACGGCGCCACCACTGCGGGCAGCGCAAAACACAATACGATCAGCCGCCATAGAAGAGAGCACATTGCGTGACCTTTGCAAACCTGGAGTTTGGAACGACCATAATATCAACCGCGACAGCTTAATCGATCACCTTGCAGCATGGCCGCCCATGGCATTAGGCTATTGCGACCCGAAGATCAAGCAATGCCCCGGGTCGATTCTTAAATTCGCCGGAGAAATCTATGGCACGGGATTCCGTTTCAAAGGGCGCGTTATGGACTGGGCGAGTCATGAGCGCATTTCCCGTTTTCTTGGTGCTGATGGGTAGCGTCATGAAGCTTATGAGGCTCCCGGCTGTACACGAAGGCTTCGCCCGCGCCGGGCTTCCGGAGAGCCTGATCGTGCCCGTAGGCGTGATCGAACTGATCTGCGTTATCACGTATCTGATTCCTTCCACCGCCGTTCTCGGCGCCATCCTCATGACTGGACTGCTGGGAGCCGCGTGCCTGACGAGCTTGCGCATTGCTGATCCGACGTATCCACTTCCTGTACTTCTTGGCATGCTGGCTTGGGGAGGGCTATACATGCGCGACCTGCGATTGCGCGCGTTGATTCCTTTCCGAAAAGCCGAGGCAGAAAAGTTTGCGCACTGTGACGGAAGCTGGGAAAACGGTCTCAGCCGCGTAATAGCGGCCGGGTCAGGCAGGTGGGGCCGCCGCTGCCATTAATACAAAGTTCGCTGCCGGGAAACGTACGCACCTCGAAACCAGATTCCTGCAACCGCTGGTTCGTCCTGTGGTTCTCCTCGATCGCAAGCAGTGCTCTGTTCCCCATCGCCAGCACGTTGCACGCGAGCGTGTCGCGCTCCGAGTAATCAATCTCGATCAATTTGAAGCCGCGGGCCTTGAGCAGTTCGACGGTCTCGACCGCGAGCCAGGGAAGATCAACCAGCGCGGTGTGCTCATCCAGCAAGCTGACCAACGACATTAGATGCAGGCAGGCCGATGGTCCTGGCCCGTAAGGAAGCGGCGCGGAAATTACTTTGATTCCCTTCGGACCCAGCAGCGAGCGCATCTGCTCGATTCCGGCTGCATTAGTGCGGTATCCATGGCCGATGAGCAGCGTCTTCGCATCGAGCCATACGATGTCGCCGGCTTCGGTGGTTGCTGGGGCGGTGATTTCAGGAAGAATCGGAATGCCAGCTTTTTCCGCAATCGATCTGTGTCGCGGCCCTTCGGCTAGCCGGTTCGGCTTGCCAGGACGCATGATGATCAGGCCGAAATCGGTCGCGAGGGAGGCGTCGTGGGCGTAGACGCCATCCAGCGAAAGATCGGAGGCGGGAGGCAACTCCAGCAGTTCGGCTCCAGCAGTAAGTAACTCACGGCATAGAGCGTCATGCTGTGCCTGGGACTGCGCGAAGTCGGGAGCATGGTGAAAGCCGAGTTCGCGCCAGCGGGCGTGGCGTTCGGGCTCGTTCCATCCCGCACGGATTGGTGAGCACACCAGTACCCGTCGAAGCGGGCCGACCATGGAGTGTCCGTTGAAAACGACTTCGGTCTGGGAAAGCGTGGACACGATCTCTCCTCGGCTACGAGCGACATTGTAAGACAGGCGCGCTACATCCCAAAGGGTTCAGCTGGAAGGGTGCAAGATTCATGACGAGCTTTTTGTATCAAGGCACTGGGTGATACCGCAGATATCCCAATCCGACTCGCATGTGATGGTGCCACGCATCCGGAACACATATCGCGAGGCAGAGTCCCAGCAGGCCCTGGGTTAAGCCGAGGATATAAAGATTCCTGTAACGGCGGAACAGGAGGCACGACACTGCTCCCCAGACCAGGGTTGCCAGCACGAGTGGAAGGTTGGGAAGATGCGCGACTGAGAAGAGAACGGCTGCGGCAATGATTGCCGTGTTGCCTGATAAAAATGTGGCAAGCCGGGGAACGAAATAATCCTGCAAAAGGAATTGCTGATACAAGGTCCAAAGGACGTATCCAGCGACGTGGGAGAAATCGGGTGCGTACAGGCTGTGAAACGTGCCGACATTTCTCGCCAGCTGCACACTTGCGACTGACAACAACACCGCTGCGGGGAAAATCCACAGGGACGAAGCGAATCCTCGCCAGCCCAATCCGAGGTCGTTCAGGCATGGACGCCGCAAGAGAACCAGCAGCAGTGGTGCCAGCAGCGCGATGGGACCGAAGATAAGTTGCTCGTGCGTGGGCAGCCAGAGCACAGCGATGATTGCAGCGAATCCAAGAAGTAGCTCCGCGAGACTGCGAGTGGAACCGGGCATTCGCGATACATCGAGTGTGTATCGGGCTGAATCGGTCGTGGCCAAAGCGTAAACTCCCGAACAAAATTAGGAGTGACTGTTGGCGAATTTGGTTGCAAGCCTTCCCCGGAACGCTGCCGTCAGACGGCGACTTCAGGCGTCGCCTCGATCAAACTGCGCGTGTACGGGTGCGAAGGCCGCATCGTGATCTGGTCGGTGTCCCCGATCTCGACCAGCTTTCCGCGGCTCATCACCGCAATGCGATTGGACAGATAGCGCACCACCGGCATGGAGTGGGAGATAAACAGGTAAGTGAGGGCAAAATCGCGCTGGAGTTGCTGAAGGAGATTGACGATCTGCGCTCCCACACTGACGTCGAGCGCCGACACGGGCTCGTCGCAGACGATGAACTTGGGGCGAAGAGCCAATGCGCGCGCGATGCCGATGCGCTGCCGCTGTCCCCCGGAGAATTCATGCGGATAGCGCAGCCGGGCGGACTCGTCGAGGCCGACGGCGCGTAGAAGCTCGCTGACGCGACTGCGAATGTCCCCGCGGGAGTCGCGGTGGATGAGCAGCGGCTCGGCGACGATATCCTCGACTTTGTAGCGGGGATCGAGGGACGCGAACGGATCCTGGAAGATGATTTGCAAATCGCGGCGGAGGTGGCGCAGCTCGGTTTTTCCGACAGCCAGCAAATCCCGGCCTTGGAAACTGACGGTTCCGGACGTAGGCTCGATCAGACGGAGAATCAGGCGTCCGAGAGTGCTCTTGCCTGAGCCGGACTCGCCGACCAGGCCGAGGGTCTCTCCCGCGTGAATGTCCAGGGAAACGTCGTCTACGGCGCGAACTTCGCCTCCGCCCTTTCCCGCCGAATGGCGATGAGGCGTGCGCGAAGACTTTTGTGATATTGCGAACTTCGATCAGCGGCACGCTGCTGATGCTAGCAGCATCCACCTCCGGCATGCGAGTGGCACAGCGAGATACATCATCCCGCAGAAATCAGTGGCACCGCCGCCAAAGCAGCCAGCAGTCCGATAAATTTCCAGCGGCTGAAGTGTTCTTTCAAGATATAGCGAGCCAGTAAGACTGTGACCGCGGGGTAAAGAGAAGTGATCACGACGGCTTCGTCCAGCCGCCCGCGCTGGGTGGCATAAATGAACAGTGCACTAGCGGAGATGTCGAGGACTCCGGCCATCATGCCGAGGAGGCCGGAATGAAAGTTGAGTTTGATGGGAGCTCGAGTCGCGAGCACAGCAACCGAAGTCACGGTGAACGATGCAATGCGGCCGATGCCTGCGAGGAACACGGGCGAGCCCTTGGCCTGGTGGATACAAAGATAGAAACCTGCGAATCCGACGCCCGCCAGCGCGGCCATGGCAACGCCTGTGGGGCTGGCCGGTTATCATCGTTTCCTCCCTGGGGCTCAGGCCGGGTAATCAGCCAGATAGCGAGCACCGCGAGAACAAAGCCGGCCGCGGACCACCGGCTAGGGGCTCCTTCCAGTGCGATGTCCGCGAGAGTGGGTATGGCTGCGCCAATCAATGCCGCAATGGGAGCTGCCAGCCCCATTTGACCGGATGCCAAAGCCCGGTAGAAGAGGGCGAGCGAAAATCCTCCCGAGGCACTGGCAGCGATGGACCACAGCATACTTGCGCGTGAGGGCAAGGGAGCATGTTCACCAAACGAAATGGCGAGCATGAGCACGCACGCGCACAGGTGAGCAAAGGCAGTCAGTACAAATGCATTGGCCCGGCGGGACGCGTAGCCGCCAGTGAAATCAGAGGCCCCCCACAGAAATACTGCGGCGATGCTGTAGGCAGCTGGCGCGACTTGGAGAGGAACGGACACGCGCGTCGAGGGTAACACGGCACTCTGGAGACCCTCGACTCGAGGCGCGGATTCTGAGCAAGTATCTCGCACTCAGATTCATGATCGTCCGTCGCGTTTATAATTTCCCCTGAATGGCTACAACTGCGCAGAAGTCGATCGCTGCCCATCCCAAGTTCGAGCCGGTGATCGGGCTGGAGGTGCACGTACAGCTTCTGACGGCCACCAAGATCTTCTGCTCGTGCTCTACAGATTTGGCGCGCCACCCAACACGAACGTTTGCCCCGTGTGCCTGGGAATGCCCGGTGCTCTGCCGGTGCTCAACAAAAAAGCCGCTGAGTTCGCGACACTGGCTGCGATGGCGCTCAGCTGCCGGATCAACGAAACCTCAATTTTCGCGAGGAAAAACTACTTCTACCCGGACCTTCCGAAGGGGTACCAGATTTCGCAGTACGACAAGCCACTGGCAGAGTTCGGATGCATTGAAGTTCCGGCGGAAGGAGGCAAGAAGAAGATCGGGATCACTCGCGTTCACCTCGAGGAAGATGCGGGCAAAAGCCTGCACGAGGGCTTTGCGGATTCCGACGAGAAGACGGCCATCGACCTGAATCGAACGGGCGTGCCGCTGATTGAAATTGTGAGCGAGCCCGACATTGCTACGCCGGATGAAGCATACGAATACCTTACGCGGCTGAAAGAGATCATTCTTTACACCGGCGTGAGTGACTGCAACATGGAAGAAGGCTCGCTGCGCTGCGATGCCAACGTGAGTATTCGGCCGCGCGGACAAAAGGAATTGGGCACCAAAACGGAAATCAAGAACGTGAACTCTTTCCGCTTCATTCGGGATGCGCTGGAATACGAAATCGAACGGCAAATCGAGGTGGTTGAGTCCGGCGGCAAGATCACGCAGGAAACCAGGTTGTACAACGCGAACGAAGGCAAGACTTACGGCATGCGTTCGAAAGAGCAGGCACATGACTACCGGTACTTTCCCGAGCCGGATCTGCTGCCGCTGGTAGTCGATGAGAAGTGGAAAGCCGAGATTGCCCGTGCCTTGCCCGAACTGCCCGAGGCGCGCCGCGCCCGCATGGTGAAGGACTATGGCATCACGGAATACGACGCCCAGGTGCTGACATTTTCAAAGTCGCTGGCCGATCAATTCGAGCAGGCCGCCAAGGCCGCAACCAATCCCAAGCGAGTCGCCAACCTGGTACAGGGTGAGTTACTGGGAAGGCTGAAAGCCAAGGGCATCGACATAGAGCAGTCGCCGATCTCGATGAGAGGGGTCGCTGCGTCCGCGGACCTGGTGGAGAGCGGCACGATTTCAGGGAAGATGCTGAAAGAGCTCTATGACTTGTGCTTCGAGCGCGGCAAAGATTTCTCTACCATTTACGACGAAGAAGGCCGCCCACAGCAATCTACCGACACTTCCGCCTTGGACAGGATGATCGACGACGTTCTTACTTCCAGCCCCAAACAGCTTGAACAGTATCGCGCGGGAAAGAAGACGATGCTGGGCTTCTTCGTGGGACAGGTCATGAAGGCTTCCAAGGGCCAGGCCAACCCACAATTAGTCAATGAGTTACTGGCGAAGAAACTTGGGTAACCATTCTCACCACTAGACAGGCACTTCTGTTATCTGCTGTTTTCAAGAATGAGTGGCTAGGATAACAGTGGGTTCGTTCGCGCAGGGCCCCACCATTCCGGATTCAGCATGAAAAAATTCAAAATAGATCGCGTCATCAGCATCGCCACCCTACTCGCTTCAGTGCTGGCTATTCTTCTGGTTCTGAAGAAGCCCGCTCCTGTCGCCGTTCCGCAGCCTCCCGCCGCAATTGCGGCGCATGCGCAATCGTTCGACCAGAAGATGGCAGAGTTCCAGGCAGCCGTTGCGCAGTCGAGCGCCGCTACGCAAACCACTGGCGTGGCGTTGCCGGGAACTCCTGTAGGCGCTCCCTCGGCGGATATCTCGAAGCCGGAAGTGCACATTACGTCGGATGAAGTAGGCGCGGTGCTGGCGCAATCTCTTGGCAATGTCGGACAATTGACGCCCGATTCGAACATCGGCAGCGGCGCACCCACGATCAAGGATCAGCAAGTCACCTTCGACGGAGATGTCGTGCATGGGCAGTTCCTGACCGAACTTGCGGGCAAGGACGTGTGGATCACAGTTTCCGGCCATCTCGGCGACAAAGATGGCTACGCGAGCTTTGAGCCTACTGAATTCAAGGTGGGTGATTTAAGCGTTCCAGTCTCGCTGGTGAATCCTGCGCTACAGAAAAAGCTGGCTGAAGAACGCGACCGGCTGAAACTGCCCGACGGCGTGGGCGGAATCAAAGTGGAAAACGGGCAGCTCGTAATGCAAGGCAAATAAGTCCCGGGCCAGGGATCGAGAAGCAAATTCAATACTTAATTCAGCTGAGCCTATTCTCAGCCGCAACTCTCCCGTACCAGCGACCGGAATCCTTGATGGTGCGCTTCTGAGTCTTGAAGTCTACGTACGCTAGCCCGAAGCGCTGGCTATAACCGTCGGCCCATTCGAAATTATCCATCAGGGTCCAGGCATGGTAGCCGCGCACGTCTGCTCCCTCGGAGATTGCCCGCGCGAGTGCCGCCAAATATTGCCGGTGATAGTCAATGCGGCGGGCGTCTCGAATGACACCACTCGCGTCAGGGCCATCGTTATAGGAACAGCCGCTTTCTGTGATCTGTATGACCGGACGGTTGTAGTCGCGCGTCACCCGCATCACGACATCGTAAAGTGCCTTGGGCCAGACTTCCCAGCCGAAGTCCGTTTTCGGCCCCTGCTGGCCGCCCTCCATCTTCACGGGGAATAGCCATTCCTGAGCGTGAGCCGCGCGGTGCAGAGCACCGGTCGCGGAGGCGATCGTGCGGTAATAGAGATTGATCCCCAGAAAGTCGAGGGGAGCACGAGTCTTCTCCATGTCACCGGACTTGATACCCATCAAGGTTTCGGGCAACAAGGTGAAAGCGTCTGGGTACCGGCCGCGCAGTGCGGGATCGAGAAACCAGCTATTGACGATAGCGTGAGCCCGTTCAGCCGCCAGCTTGTCTGCCTCGGAACTAGTTGCCGGCTCGCAGGCCGACATGTTCAGGACGGTACCTACCCGCGCAGCAGGTTGAATGGCTTTGAGTGCGCGAAAGCCCTCGCCCAGCGCTAGGTTGACTACGTGGGAAGCGCGCAGGAAGTCGACGATGCTTTGGCGGCCGGGAGCGAGAGTGCCCTCCAAATACCCGACGTCTACGAATGCGGAAGGCTCGTTGAAGAGCATCCAGTCGTTTACGCGATCGCCAAGGGCTCGGGTGACCAACTGTACGTAATCGCAGTAGCGGCCCACCAGATCGCGATTGGGCCAGCCTCCAGAATCCTCAAGCGCCTGAGGCAAGTCCCAGTGATAAAGGGTGACCATGGGGCGGATGTGTGCTTTCAGCAAGGCATCCACAAGCTGACTGTAGTAGTCGATGCCTTTGGAATTGGCGGGGCCGGAGCCGCTCGGCTGGATGCGCGGCCACGAAATCGAAAAACGGTAACTATTCAGATTCATCGCCTGCATCAGGGCAATGTCGTCACGCCAGCGGTGATAGGAATCGCAGGCCACATCGCCGGTATCGCCATTTTTTATCTTGCCCGGGGTGTGGGCAAAGCGATCCCAGATCGACTCGCCTTTGCCATCTTCATTCCAGGCACCCTCGATCTGATAAGAAGCTGTCGCAGTGCCCCAGAAGAATCCTTTGGGGAAGTTCGCTTCGGAGGGAAGTATGAAAGGCTGCGCTGAGCTTGAGTCAGGAGTCTTCCGGGAAGAACCGCCACATCCTGAGAACAACGCCGGCATCGCGGCTACCGGCGCGGCATTCAGCGCAGTCTGGAGGAACTGACGACGAGTCCGGCGCACCTGGATTGTGGTCCCCCGAAAAAGCAACGTCCAGCAGCCTCGGCTTAATTGTGCCTGATGAACTTTCCGTTCTTCTGCCCGCTGAGTGAATTGTAGAGTGTCTCCAGGAACGTATCCTGCTTGATGAAGTCTCCGTCGTACTTTTTCCACGGATCGAGTAGCTTGGCCTGCTTCATCTGATCGAGCGTCTGCCCCTGCTGCAGCGCCTTAGCCACGACGTCGCGGGTGGCCTTGAGCATGTCGAGGTATTTGCGAACATCATCCACACTCGAGATTGGCCCGTGCCCGGGGATAATTTTGACGTCCGGTGGCACCTGCGAGATAACTTTTTCGACTCCGTCGATCATGCCATTGATGCTGCCGCCGCTATCAACATCGATGAAAGGAAAGCCGTAGGTGACGAAATCGTCGCCCATGTGGACCACGTTGGATTTCGGGAAGAAGATGATCGAATCGCCATCGGTGTGTCCAGCGGGAAAATACAAGGCGCGGATATCTTCGCCGTTGAGATGAACAGTGACGTCGTGGTCAAAGGTAATGATCGGCAAAGCCTCTTTCGCATCAGGCTTGTTCTCCATGTGCACCGATCCACCGTTGCCCGCGGTGCCGCCGGTTTCCAGCCTCTTCCGCACGTTATCCTGCGCGATGATGGGAGCCTGCTTCTGAAAATAGGCATTCCCCCCGGTGTGATCCCCGTGATAGTGGGTGTTGATGATGAAACGGACCGGCTTGTCGGTAACTCCCTTGAGCGCCGCCTGAATCCTGTCGGCCAACGGTGCGTACTGATCATCAACTACGACAATGCCATCTTCACCGATGGATGCTCCGATGTTTCCGCCTGCTCCTTCCAGCATGTAAACGCTACCGGCGACTTTGGTGACTTTGATCTGTACCTTGCTGAAGTCCTGCTCCTGGGCTGTCGCCAGCATGCAACTGAACAGCAGTGCTACAACGCACAGCAGTGCTTTGTGCATAGTCGCCCCCTCAGGGCACAGAGATTCTAAAGGAAAACTCCCTCCCGGCAGGTAGCAGGTTGAATTACTCCGGATTGAGGCTATCGAACATCTTCCAGAGCTTATCGGCGGTGGGGCGGTAGATGATCCAGCCGCTGCCCACATCGGAGGTTTTGCGGAACAGGAGCTCGCCGCGGCCGTCTCCATCCGCATCCACGACGTCGATCGGCTCGAGCTGCGGAGTAACGTCAAGATGGAACCGATCTGTAACACCTGAGTAGAGTTTGCGCAGGTTGTTGTACATATCGGGATAGGTGACGAGGCAGATAGAGTATTCAAGCTGGGGCTGGACTTCGGTATGAGCAGCGGCAGTTGCAGCTGATGGCGGCACCTGGGCTGTAGCGGTCATGACCATAACCGGCCGATTCGAGTTCCACAGGTCATAAGCGGTCATCTGCACGTTCTGCAGGATCGGCTCAGGCGCCGGCTGCGGTTTTCTGGCTGCGGTACGAGTGGCGGTCTTCGGCGTGACCTGCGCTTTTGAACGTCCAGCAACGTAACTGCGGATTTCCTGCTTTGCGAGGTCGATCATCTGCTTGCGGCGATCTTCCTCTTCGCCCTTGAGCCATTCGAACTTGAAAGAGTGAGGTGGAGGGCCGGCAGCGTCCGAGATCGCGGGAATGATCTTGATGTCCGGTTTCGCCGCAGCTGTTTCAACCACTTTGCCGCCCGGTGAAGACGAAGTTGCCGTCGCACCCGGTTTGCTGTAGCCCGGAACGTCTTCATCGCCGAAGGATTCGGCCGGTCTGCCGCGACGCAGGCGCGGACGATTGGCCTCCTTCGTGCCGCTATCGGACGCGGGCACGTTTGCCTGCTCAGGCTTGACCTCTTTCGTTTTCGAATCACCCTGCGGTGAGGGCGCGGATGAAGCGGGAGCAGACGGGGTCCCCGCCGGCGAATCCGAAGGCGGAGCCGCGGGAGCGCTCGGTTTGCTGAGACGGGGCGGTTCGTCTCCTGAATTCGAGCTGCCTCCGGACTTCGTTTCTGGCCGCGGCGCGGGAGTTGAGCTACCGCCAGTGGTAGCAGCAGGCGCACTTTGCTTGTTAACGTCATGGGTCAGCCGGGGCGGCGCATCTTCGCTATCGATGCCGACGGGGGTTGTATCTGCCTTGGCCGCCTTCGTTGGTTCCTCGCTGCCCGCGGGACGCCACTCGCCAGTTCCGAGCCATGGCGCGGCGGTATTCTGCGCGTTACTGTGCAGGGCGCTGTTGACCGTAAACAGGCCCAGCGAGCTGCCGGTCTGCTCGACTTCGTACACATTGCCGGGGTCTAGCGCCATGGGGACGGGATCTGCTTTGTACGCGCTCGCGTCCCAGAACTTGCCGTTAATGAGAATCGCAATGGGCACCAAGGATGCCTTGCCATTGGGAGCCAATTGCAAAACGCCGACCGCGCGCGGGCCGGCATCTTTCTTGCGAGGCGCTTTCCGCTCTCCGGGAGTAATTTGGGGCCGTTCTTCCTGCGCCCAAGCGACCGAATGGCACGAGAACATGCCTGCCAGCAGTGCCACGAGGAAAAAGTGAAGGTGTAAAATTCTGCTGAACGTTGACGCGCTGGAGATCCCAATGAGTGTACGTCCGGCGTCAGACGTCCTTAATCCCGGAGACATTTGCATGAAGGTCAATGATAAGGCTCCCGACTTTACTTTGCAGGACGAGAACGGAAAAGAAGTCGCACTGAAAGACCTGCGGGGCAAAACTGTAGTTCTCTTTTTCTATCCCCGCGCCAACACTCCCGGCTGAACGATTGAAGCTCGCGGGTTCCGCGACACATACAAAAAGATGCAGAAGACCGGTGCCGTGCTGCTTGGGGTCTCCCCGGATACCCCGAAAGCGCAGAAGAAGTTTCAGGAGAAAGAGGATTTGCCCTTTACGTTGCTGGCGGATAGCGATAAGAAAGTCGCCGAGGCTTTCGGTGTCATGAAAGAAAAGAACATGTACGGGAAGAAAGTCTGGGGTGTGGCGCGGACAACTTTCGTGATTGGTCCGGATGGCAGGATTCAGCACATTTTTGAAAACGTGAAGCCCGACGGCCATGCCGAGCAAGTGTTGGCTTATTTGAAGGAGTCCGGCAAGATCGCGGTCTAGGCCAGAGATGGAACGAAATCCTGCTTGATTTCGTAGTAAGGAAAAGGGGAAGTTGTATTCGTATTCCCCTTGGAGGTCCCTTAATGCGTGGTCTCATTCGAGTACTCGCAGTTTCCGGGTTCCTTCTGTTCGCCGTAGGTTTCGCAATGGCGAGGCCTCGTCCAGCCGAGGACCGTGATTCGTTCGTGATTATCTTCAAAGACGGGCATCGGCAGAGCCTCGCGACAGCCGAAGTCGAACGTATTGATCTGAAAGCTCCAGCAGCGATCGTTTACAAGAACGGGCGGCGTGAAAAAATCACGGGCGAGATCGACCACATCCAGTTTTCTGATGCCGGACTGACCGCGGCAACTCCGGGGCGATCGCATTATGTCGGCAAATGGGAGGTGGAGAATGGCGCGGGAGGCCGATTCTTCATCACGCTTGAGGCTGATGGGGACGCCAGGAAGACCACCGGTTCGCCGCATGGCACCTGGACCTTGGTGGATGGAGAGGCCCGCATCAGCTGGAATGACGGATGGCATGACGTGATCGCCAAAGTCGGCACCAGGCATGAGAAACGGGCCTATGAGCCCGGGCGGTCCTTTGAGGAAAAGCCATCGAACGTGACCTACGCCAAGAATACGGCGCCAAAGCCGATTTAGATCCAGCTTCGGGTCTCTGGCTTCAGCCTTGTGGTTTCAAGCCCTCGCTTGTTGGGCATCGGCCCCTGAGTGAGGCGCCCGATCCGATGGTTACGTCGCTTACACTCTCTGAATGGCGCCTCTCCGGCCTCTCCCTCGCGCTTTTTTCGCCCGCGATCCTCGTCGGGTTGCACGCGAACTGCTGGGCAAGGTCCTGGTGCGACGGGAAGAGCATGGCTCCCTGACGGCTCGGATCGTTGAAGTAGAGGCATATCTGGGGGAACGCGATCCTGCAGCCCATGCTTCAGCCGGCAAGACTCTCCGCAACGCGGTTCTGTTTGGTCCGCCGGGTCATGCGTATATCTACTTCATCTATGGAAACCACTACTGCCTGAACGTCTCCTGTGAACCAGAAGGGAAGGCGGGGTCGGTTTTGTTTCGCGCCCTGGAACCGCTCACGGGCATTGACGCAATGGCGCGATCTCGTGGAATCGAACTGCGCAGCTCGAAGGATTGGCGGAATCTCACCAGTGGGCCGGGTAGGCTCTGCGAGGCTTTTGGGATCACCCGGGCCCGGGATAACGCCTGCGATCTGACCTCTTACGCGAGCAGCCTTTGGCTTGGCGATGATGGATGTCGGATCCGCGGGATTGTCGTAACGCCCCGTGTCGGGATCGTTAAAGCGGCCGATAAGCCGCTCCGCTACGTGCTGGCCGGGAACCGATTCGTATCCGGGCTAAAACTGCGGCCAAAATAGGGACAATCATAGTTAATGCTTACCTCTGAACCCGCCGATGTAGAGATCGGGGATTTAGATTCGGCAGGTGCCGGATGACGACCATGGGCACTGGTCACCCGAGACCAAGAATCTGACCTGCGGCTCGTGGTCAGTGCAAACTGCCCCGTTGACAACAGGTGTAGACTGTCGTGCGGGTCTGGGTCGTTTGAAAACCGCAGCACACAAGACTTTCGGCCCCTGCCAGTCCCACGCACGCGAAGACGGAGCAAGCCATAAATTTGCCGCATCCCTTTCGTGCGTTGAGTCATCTCAACCGATTGGAGAGCTCGGTGGTCCGCATCGTAAGAGCCCGGAGATGGTTTACCGGTGGGCTACTGTGCATAGTGTTGAGCATTCCGGTATTGGCCGCTAACGCGGTTATCGAGAGTCATTCTTCTTCGAATATCAACTACATCCTGGTCGGCTTTGCTGGCGGTTTTGTTCGCCACGACAACCCGCACCACGGTCCCGTGCAGCTAGCCCAGCGCTTGCGGCAAGAGGCGCCGGCCGGCACCTTCGTCCAGGTATTTGAGAACCGACATCGCAAGAACGCGTATAAAGCAATTCTTCGTGTACTCGACCGCAATCACGATGGAATCCTCACGACGGAGGAAAAGGGACAAGCCCATGTCATCCTTTTCGGGCATAGCTGGGGAGCGTCGGCGGTCGTCCTATTAGCCCGCGAATTAGACCACATAGGAATTCCCGTTCTGTTGACCGTGCAAGTCGATAGTGTAGCTAAGTTGTGGCAGCGCGACGGTGTGATCCCTGACAACGTGGCTGCGGCTGTCAACTTTTACCAGCCGCACGGTCTGGTGCATGGGCGTTCTGAAATCAGAGCCGAAGATGACTCGAGGACGCAGATATTGGGCAACTACCGCTTTGATTACCGGCAGACTCCAGTGCATTGTGAAGGAACTTCGTGGTTTGACCGCGTCGTGATGCCGAGCCACATTCAAAGCCAGTGCGATCCGCGGATATGGAATCGGGTGGATGAGTTGGTGCGCGAACGGATCGGGCCTTCTCCCTCCCTGGCGGCGATTCCGGGACAGTAGATCTCGTATATACTTGAGACTAGGCAAGAACCTCAATCCACCGCGGAGTATTTTCCGCAGCTTAACCTCGCACCAAGGCCTCTGGTGTCGAACCGCATAGGAAATCAATTCGAAATGGATTTGTCTCCCGATTTGCTTGACCTCCTCTCATTGAACGAACTCTGGATGGGTTTCAATCTCGAAGCGAATTCCAACCGTAGGCAACGTGCACAATGAGCATCAGCAAACGAGCGATCCTCATTGTCGGCGAAGGCCTTGCTGATCTCCCGCAACAAACGCATGAACTGGAGGCTTCGGGATTTTCCGTGATCACGGCCGAGACCAGCGAGGACGCGCTGGCCTTGTTTGGATCGCAAATGCCAGCTGCCGTGGTGGTTGACGCTGGAAGAGAAGGCGAGCTCGATAAGCTCACAGCGGCGATCAGAAAAGTGAATCCACGGACGCCGGTGGTGATCCTGGCCGAATCTGCGGTCGTGGCCGAGAACGTCCGATCGTTGGTTGATGCCATGGTACTGAAGGCACAGACCCCCAGCGTACTCGCGCACAAGCTGAACTCGCTGATTCAGATTCGCAGTCACTCGCATCCTCAGCTCGAGGGGAAATACGTGGCATTCGCCGACTCTTCCCGGCACTATGTCGATTGCTCGGACGGCGTTTGCGATCTGCTGGGATACACACGCATGGAATTGACGGGGATGACCATCGATGAGGCCAGCTACCGCCCGCAGAAGGTAAATGGAATGTTTCAGGAGTACATGGAAAAGGGGCAATTGGAAGGTCAATACATCTTGCGCCACAAGAGTGGAAAGCCAGTCTTCATCCAGTATCGCTCCGAGATTTTTCCGGATGGATGCATGGCTGCAGTCTGGGAGCCGGTCGAAGACTGGAAACAGCTGTATCAAAGCGCCATGCTGGAGTTCGATCGCACGAAGTTAAAGGATCGGGTGGAGTTAGCCCAGCACGCGATCGAAGACAGGCTGCGGGATCTGGGGCAAGACCGGGGCGGCAGTTCCCAGGAATGCCAGCAACTCCGGGACGCGCTCTCCGGGCTCAGAGTGCTGTCGCGCGAAGTTGTCCAAGTTTAGATCTCAGGCGCTGTGCCCATCGCATTGCATCACCCCCAAGTAAGCGCTCCACGGACCTACTGCTTCGCGATACTGATGAGCCATAATCCTCGATATCTGGTGCAGGTGAGTCAAATCGTGTGCCGCCCAGGTGGCCAGCAACTGCGAAAGAGTGACTGTGCCCAGCGCAGGATGAAGTCCGCGACGGTTTAGATCCTCTGGTCCCAGTTTCAAGGAACGTAATTCGGCGAGGTTGTCTGACCGCAAGCGGGCGAATTCATCCAACAATTGTCCCAATGACTTGCCGTCGCTCTCGGCTTCCTGTGCACGGCGGTCAAAGGGATCAAACGCACGGGTTTCGCCGAATTCGAGAATTCTCTTGGCCCGCGGCATCCAGTCAGTGCGTTCTCCGTGAATCAGATGCCCAATGACATCGAAGGCGTTGAAGGTGTTGCCTCCCTCGTTTTGCATGGTCCACTCCTGCGGTAGATCGCGCAGGAGCACATTGAGCGAGGAAGGAGTGCGGGCGAGAAGAGCCATCGTGTGCTGCAGATTTTGTTGCATCGATTCCCCTGTCGATCAACGCCTGATCAGAAGATTGTCGATCAGCCTTGTGCTTCCCACATACGCGGCGACCGCGATCAGAGCACGATCCTCGATAGCTTGGATTGGGTCCAACGTATCGGGATTCACAATTTCAAAGTAGTCGAGGCGGACGGATGGTTTGTCCGCAAACTCCTGGCGTCCCGCAGCGATTAAATTGCTGGCCGAGCTCTCCCCCTGTTCAATGAGCTGCTGCACTAACCGAAGCGAGCGCTGCAAGACCAGAGCTTCTTTTCTTTGTTCAGGATCGAGATAAGCGTTGCGGGAACTCATGGCGAGACCATCCGGTTCGCGCACGATCGGGCAGACAGTGATGTGGACGGGTAGATTCAGATCGCGCACCATACGGCGGATAACGGCGACCTGGGCTGCGTCTTTTTGGCCGAAGAAAGCCACGTCAGGTTCGACGATGTGAAACAGCTTGGAAACGACAGTAGTGACGCCGCGAAAGTGGCCGGGGCGAGAGCGCCCGTCCAGCTTGTTGCTAAGTTCTTCTACGGTCACCCAGGTGACCGCGCCTGCGGGATACATTTCTTCCACGGATGGCGCAAAAAGCAACTCCACTCCTTCGCTCTGGAGCAAGTCGCGGTCGCGTTCGAATGATCGCGGATACTTGGCGAGGTCTTCGCTGGGACCGAACTGCGTCGGATTTACGAAGATGGAGGCCGCGACGATATCCGCTGAGGAGCGGGCGGCCCGTACCAGGGATAAATGCCCTTCGTGCAACGCTCCCATGGTGGGCACGAAGCCTAGCCGCCGACCTGATTGCCGGGCCGCGCGAGAGGCGCTGCGCATTTCATCGATGCTGGTATAAATCTTCAAGAGCGGAATTACTGGACAGCCGATGGCGGCTACGGCTCAGGTTGCGGGCACCCATTTCACCGCGATGTGCGCGCCTTGGAGCATGCCCCCGATGATGCCTTTGTTGCGGCGGATGGCGACCGCATCCTGGTCCGAGTTGCGGCTGTTGGTTTCTGTCGCGGCGACCACGCGCCCGTATGGCCAATTCGACGCGGGCAGTCTCGCCAAGGCGGGCAGCAACTCGTCGGGCTTTAATCTGATCTCTGCGTTGTCGGCAACGTCGTAGAGGACCACACCGTCCGTGCGCACGATCAGGTATGGATTACGCCACGTCTTCATGTCGCGAACCTGGTCGTACTGCGTGGAACTTGCGGCAGGTATGGCCTGCAGGATGGTTTCCGGCGCCGGGTCTGAAGGGGTTTGCTGCCGCGAGCAGGCAAACAGAATTGCCGTACTCAGGACGATCACTGGCAACCGCGCGCGCAAAGGGATCACCGGGCCGAATTACCTCGCCACCAGAGGAATGTCACTTTTCACTGCCCAGACCAACGCTACAATCCACCCGATCACGCTCCAGCCCAGGAATAAATTCAGCAGAAAGATCGCGAGCGTGTCGCGCTTGCTGCGGGCCAGCGCAATGATCGACGGCAGGAAGTACATTACTAACGGCAAGCCGAAGAACGGGAAGAAGAAAAGATGGGCGAGAACCATTGCAACCTCCCTTTTATAGCCTAGCACCATCCAGTGCGGGAAGGGTTGAGCGGATCAGAAGCTACCCTCTCTGGGATATACGCACGACAAAACGGTCGTGTTCCGAAAAACTTTTCCCCTCGCGCCCCGCAGTTTTTCGCGGCAAGGGAAGTCAGCGCTTCATGGCCCGCTTGCGGTCCAGCACCGTGTCCAGTCCAACTCTGGTGTCCTTAGGCAGATGATAAGACTCCTCATCCGAAGGATACTGGCGCGAGCGCACATCGGCGCGAAATTCCTGTACGGCGTTGGTGATCATCGCCGCGGCGTCCCCGTAACGGCGCACGAATTTTGCTGGGACGCCAAAGGTCAAGTTCAGGATGTCGTGAAAAACGAGTACCTGCCCATCGCACTCGGGACCGGCACCTATACCGATAGTCGGGGTCGAAACCTCGCAGGTGATCATGGCCGCCACTTCACGGGGAATGCCTTCCAGGAAAAGGCAGGCCACCCCGGCGCGGTCGAGAGCAACTGCGTCGCGCATCAGTTGCTCGATTCCGCCCAGGTCCTTGCCTTGCACTTTGTAGCCGCCCATCACATTGACGGACTGCGGTGTCAGGCCGATATGGCCGGCGACTGGAATCTCGGCGTCGATGATGTGACGAATCAGGTCGGCCCGTTTCTCGCCGCCTTCGATTTTGACAACTTCGGCGCCGCCTTCTTTTACGAATCGTGTGGCATTGAGCAGGGCGTCCTTGGGATCAACCTGGTAGGAACCGTAGGGCATGTCGGCAATCAGTAATGCATTCTTGACGCCGCGTCGTACAGCCTTCACGTGATGCAACATCTCGTCCATGGTGACCGAGAGTGTGTTTTCGTATCCCAGCATGGTCTGGGCCAGCGAATCGCCAACCAGGATCATTTCAACGCCCGCTTCGTCGACCAATCGCGAGGTGGCGTAGTCGTAAGCGGTTAAGCAGGAAATGGGTTCGTGTCGGTGTTTCAGGTCCCGCAGGGTTGCGGTCGTCACCTTCCGGCGAGGCTCGCCGATTGGGGTCAAACTCATGATGTCCTCCAGTGCCCCTCCGTCTACGGCGGATAGAGCCTGTGCACGCATCGTGGCGTCTACAACTTGGATGACGCTGTGACCATTTTAGCTGTCTGCAGGAGTTCCGTCGACAGTCGATCCTCCCCTGTTTTCAGGGACTTCCAGCAGGAGGCCAATGCCGCTTGGTAACGTGCTTTCAGCGTCCCGATGTAAAACTATCGGAATATCGTCTTACGTATGATTGATGGTAAGATAAGCCTATGGCTACTTACCAAACCGTGATCAGTTCGAAAGGCCAGGTGGTGATTCCTGCAGAACTGCGTGAGAAGCTCGGATTACAAAAAGGTGCCCGTGCTATGTGGGGAGAGGAAAAAGGGCGACTGGTACTCACTCCTATCGAACGCGTGCTGGATGACGTCCAGGGCTTTCTGGAGCCTGCGCCAGGTAAGCCGTCGATGTTTGAAGAGATTCTCAAAGAACGGGAAAGAGAACGGCAGCGTGAAAGGAAGAGGCGTTGAGTGCCTCCCGGGGCCATGTGCGACGCTTTGTTCTGGATGCGAATGCGCTGGTCAGCTTCTTTGAAAATCGTCCCGGATCTGCAATCCGCGTCCGCCACCTTCTGGAACAAGCCGCTCGTTCCGAACTGCCGGTTTTTCTATCAGCAGTGAATTGGGGAGAGTTTTTCTATATCGCGTGGAGGTTGCATGGCGAGACGCGAGCGCGGGAAGCGGAAGGCAAGCTGCAGCAATTACCGATTGTGGTGATCGCCGCCGACTTCGATCGCGCAACCCGGGCGGCCGCCCTCAAGCAAAAACACAATCTCGGTTACGCGGACGCCTTCGCGGCGGAACTTGCGATCGAGCGTCATGCGCATCTGGTGACGGCAGATCCGGAATTCACGAAGCTGGGAAACACAGTGTCCGTTTACGACCTGCCGCGATACGAGAAATGACACTTCGCCGATCCTAACGCACTTGGTGTAGCAAGACTCTCCCTAGAGTACCCTCTGGAGCGAAGAACGGCGTAGCGCCCGCGAGTGGCCTAGCGCTTCATAGCTCGCCAGTTGGATCGCGGCGAGGAGGTCTTTCCGCGCCGGAGGACTGTTAGAAAGCAGCCGCAGAGAACTGGGCCCAGCTATCGATGTCTACGCGCTGGCCGCTTCCTGCCCGCCCAGCGGCAGGAAATATTGCGTGCCCTTGATGGGCTCAGTCACTTTTCGCAGCAGTTCCTGCAGATCTTCGTTGCGGTCCACGAAATCGATGTCTGACGTATTCACGATCAGCAGGTCGGAAGAAGTGTAGTGAAAGAAGAAATGCTCATAGGCCTTGACCACTTCCTCCAGATATTCCTCGCTCAGCGCCCGCTCGCCCGGCGCATTCTTTTTCTTCAAACGCTTTTTCAGTACCTCGGGCGTGGCTTGCAGGTAGATGACAAGATCGGGCGTAGGCAATTGCTCCCGGAAGTGGTTGTAGTACCGATTATAAGTATCGAGTTCCTGATCATTCAGGTTGAGACAGGCGAAGAGCTTATCCTTTTCAAAGATGAAATCGGCGACCACAGTGCGCTGCGCGCGCGGGCCGAGATCCAGCGCCTGCAACTGCTCAAAGCGGCGCACGAGGTAGGTGAACTGCGCCTGGAATGCCGCGCCCCGCTCGCCCTCATAGAACGCACCAAGAAAAGGATTCAACTCCGGTTCCATCACTCGCTGCGCATTCAGACGCTCCGCCAGTATGCGCGTCAGAGTGCTCTTACCGACTCGGATGGGACCTTCTACAGCGATGTAGCGGGGCAGTTCAAAAAGATTGGCCATGGTTCTCGGAATTGGCAGGATATCTCGGATGTCGCTCACTGACAATTGCAGGATGAGTTAACAGGATTTTTAATCGGGCACCGATATCAAAATTGTCCAAGCTTCCAAACTTCCCAATTACGAAATGTCCCAATCACCTGATCCAGTACAATCCTGCCATGCTCGGAGGCTTGTTGGCGGGAACGGCCGTCGCAGCGGCGATGGGCGCCGCCGGCTACCAGTCGATGGCGCCGACTGGACAGTGGTACGGGCGCACGTTCACCGGCCTTCGGCCCGGAACCAGGCAGATCGCGCTCACATACGATGACGGACCCAACGATCCGCATACGTTGCGCCTGTTAGAAGTGCTGGCCAAGCATAACGCGCGCGCAACTTTCTTCCTCATCGGGCGCTACGTAGAGCAGCGGTCAGACATCGCTCGCGCAGTGGTCCAGGCTGGACACTGCGTCGGCAACCACACCTTCACGCACCCGTTGCTCATCTTCAAGAGCAATTCCGAGCTTCGCGAGGAACTGACGCGTTGCCGAGACGCGATACAAGATGCCGTTGGAGAGCATTCGAATCTTTTTCGGCCCCCTTTTGGCGGCCGTCGCCCCGCGACACTGCGCCTTGCACGGAGTTTGGGATTCGAGACGATCATGTGGAATGTAACCGGGTACGACTGGAATGCTCCGCCAGCGGCCGTGATTGCCCGAAAAACTTCGAAGCAGATACGCGGAGGCGACGTCGTCCTGCTCCACGACGGTGGTCATAAGCAGATGGGCGCAGACCGCTCACAGACCATATTGGCCACCCACCAGGTCATTTCGCGTTATCAGGCAGAAGGATACGAATTCGTAACCATCCCGCAGATGATGGAAAGAGAACCATCCCGCAGAGAATAAATTGTGAAATTCGGCGCCGAATCCACAAAGCACTACTTGCGCATGGCCGCAAACGCCAGCTTCGCCGCAGTAACCGTCCGCTGCACATCTTCCTCGGTGTGCGCCGCTCCGAGGAATGCCGCCTCGTACTGAGAAGGCGGAAGGTATACTCCACGGTCCAGCATCTCGCGAAAGAATCTCGCGAATACTTCGGTGTCTGACTTCGAGGCAGAGTCCCAGTCTGTCACCGGGCCTTGCTGGAAGAACCATGTGAACATGGATCCCACGCGATTGTGAGTAATGGGAACGCCCGCGTCCTTGGCGGCAGCGGCCACCCCATCGACAAGTTCGGCGCTGAGTTTCTCCAACTTGGGATAGATTTCCGCTTTGCGATTGCCCAACTGTTTCAGCATGGCGCACCCGGCAGCCATGGCCAGCGGATTTCCTGAAAGCGTGCCTGCCTGATACATCGGGCCCAGAGGCGCGACCATATCCATGATCTCTTTCGAACCCGCGTAGGCTCCGACCGGCAGGCCTCCGCCGATGATCTTGCCCAGGGTCGTCAGATCGGGCTTGATGTTGTAGAGTTCCTGCGCACCGCCGAAAGCCACTCGAAACCCGGTCATCACTTCATCGAAGATCAGTACCGAGCGTTCGCGCTCGGTAATCAGGCGCAGACCGACCAGGTAATCGTCGGCGGCAGGAACGCAGCCCATGTTGCCCACAACAGGCTCCACAATCACGCATGCTATCTGGTGTTTGTACTTTTGGAAGGCCTGCTCGACAACCGACAGATTGTTAAACGGCAGAGCGAGCGTGAACATGATGAACTCTTCCGGTACGCCCGCCGAGCCAGGAATCCCCAAGGTTGCCACTCCGGAACCGGCCTTCACCAGGAGCGGATCTGCGTGTCCGTGATAGCAGCCTTCAAACTTGATGATGTATTTACGCTTGGTATAGGCCCGGGCCAGGCGGATGGCGGACATAGTGGCCTCGGTCCCGGAGCTCACGAATCGGATCTTTTGCATGCTGGGGAACGCACCCAGAACTAATTCAGCGAGATCTGCCTCGCTCGGCGTAGAAGCTCCAAAACTCGTGCCATTGCATGCGGCTGAGACGATGGCGTCGAGCACGTTGGGTTCGGCGTGCCCGAGAATGAGCGGACCCCATGATCCGACATAGTCGATGTATTCGTTTTCGTCGGCGTCCCAGACGTGCGATCCCTTGCCGCGAACAATGAAAAGCGGATCTGTGCCCACAGAGCGAAACGCCCGAACGGGCGAGTTCACGCCGCCGGGAATCATGCTTTCGGCGCGCTGTTGCAGGCGCCGCGACTGCTCGGTCTTGCGCATCGTGGTAGAAGGCATCAAATCCTCGACACGGAGAAAGATGTCAAACGACCGTCCAGGTGCAAGCGACTAATATAACAGCGGCTGCTCGCAGGGAATTCATCAGATATTCATCGTTCTGCAACTCCATTGCAACATCCCGGCGGTACCTTAGGGTCATCAGCTTGCCCTTCTAACCGGGAGGGTTTGAGGGACAGTCACGGGGGCTCCGGACTGTCCTTTTTATTTTTCAGCGCATCCGCGCATCCCGGCATTAACCATGCTTAAGCGCACGTCGTATAATCGGCTCGATGATCACCGTTTCCAAGGAGGACTACCTCAAGTCCATCCTCCAGGCCGAGACTGAAGGCGAAACGGTTATTTCCGCGCGGTTGGCGCAACTCCTGAAGGTGTCTCCTCCGGCTGTAACGATGGCTGTACGTCGCCTGAAAAAAGATGGCTTGGTGCGGGTTGAGAACAGCGGTGAGGTGCGTCTCACCTCTGCCGGACGCAAGATCGCGCGCAAGCTCACGCTTCGTCATCATCTGATCGAACGCATGCTGTCAGAGATGTTCGGCATGGAATGGTGGAAAGTGCATGATGAGGCGGAACGACTGGAACACGCAGTATCTCCGGATTTCGAAGCGAAACTGCTGGCGAAACTGGGATCGGCAGGCGCCTGCCCCCACGGGAACCTGAGCGAGATGGAGAGTTCCGCCAGTCGGCGCAGCCGGGGCCTGATCCTGCTCGCGGATGCGGAAATCGACACCAGTTACACGGTCAGCGGAATCTACGAACGCGACCGTGGCCTGCTTGAGTTTCTTGAGCACCGCGGAATTCGTCCGTCCGCCAAGCTTCGAGTCCTCGAGCGGAATTACGATCAAACCGTAACAATTTCTACTGCTGCCGGAACAGTATCTCTTGGCCCCGCTGCCTCGGAACGGGTGTGGATCACCGCGGCCTCTCGAAGTGGGCGCTGAACCATCGCAGATCCGCAATTGTTCGTGATCAGGCTCACTGCGGGATCAGGCACAAGCCTCTATGTTGGACATGGGATGGACCTGCCATGCCAGTGCCTGAATTCCGACTTAACCGCTTCGAGCGTATCCTGTTCCGCATCGTGATCGTGCTCGCTGCAGTGATCGTGGCAGTGCGCGTGGGCGCTATAGCGGGGCTTTGGCTTATGCATCATTAGCTTCATCCAGGCGAGGCGCTCACTCCGTATCTGCCGTTTCCACCTGTCCGGGAAAGCATCTTGTTCCGATACAATAGGCCTTCAATGTGGGGGGATCTCCGTGGCAATGACCTTCCGCTCTGTTTTTATCGCGGTGGTAATCGCTTTTGCTCTCATTCTGGGAGCGTTCCTGATCAATCGGGCCAGGCCCACGGGTGAAACCGAGCAGCCCTCGGCGGCTCTCGTTCGTGCTACCGGCAAATGCGCCGAGTGTCACGCGCGTACGCAGTATTCGGTGGTCCATGAGTATGAAATGAGCGCTCATGCCCGTAAGGGTGTGAACTGCCTTGAGTGCCATCAACCTGCCCCGGGACAGGAAAAGAAGGATCATCACGGATTCGTAATCTCGACCAAGCTCACGGCGGGAAACTGCCGGAGTTGCCACGAGGGCATTTACCAGCAGTTCCTTCACAGCCGCCATGCTGCACCGTCATGGGCTGCGATCTATGGTGAAAAAGGGCTCACGCCCGAGCAGGTGAATTTTTCCGAGACTTATCAACCCGGAGGCACGCGACGACGGCCCCATCCTTTCGTACAACTGGAAGGGGGCATCGGCAATGACCAGCGGATGCGAGCAGTGCCACTCCGTCGGGCGGCCCAATGTTGACGGCACAATCGGCACGTGCACCGCGTGTCACACCCGGCATACGACGTCCGTTCGAATCGCCCGACTGCCCGAGCACATGCGCGCAATGTCACATGGGACCGGACCACTCACAAATCGAAATCTATGAAGAATCCAAACACGGAGTGATGTTCCAAGCCCAAGAGCACCTGCTGAATCTCGATGCTTCGCCCAAGAATCTGACGACACGGGATATGTTCGTCCCCACCTGCGCCACTTGCCATATGAGCGGCATCAACGGGTTGGGCGTCACTCACGATCCCTCCGAGCGACTGTCGTACTACCTTGCGAACGCAATCACTGACAAGCGTCCGAACTATGCCGCAGCTCAGGCCAAGATGAAGCAGATCTGCATGCAATGTCATACCCCGCGTTGATCGACCGCGTGTATAAGCAGGCCGAGCAGGTCGTCGAGTTCACCAACGGCCGAGTGCGATCCGCGCAAGATCTGGTCAACGGCTTACGTAAAGAGGGTACGCTCGGCGGTCCTGCCATTCTCCCATCCCATCGATTTCGTGTACTTCGACCTGTGGCATTACGACGGACGGACCAGCAAACACGGAGCATTTATGGGAGGCGCCGATTTCGTGCAATGGCACGGGAACTATCCCATGCTGCAGAAGACCGTCGAACTGCAATCGATGGCCACCGCGCTCAGGAGAGAGCATGGTAAGGCTAAATGAGCGCTGGTGGGCCCGGCCGCAGATATGGATTGAAGCGTTTGTCATCCTGAATGTCGGATTTCTGACTTTCGACATCTATCTTGCCCATTCGGTGAATCAATTTCGCAATCCAGCGGAATACATTCCGTTGTTCTTTTCCGCGTGCGCGCCCCTCGTGCTCATCTTTGCGCTGGCCGTGCGTTACCGCTGGCCCGGGGTGTGGAAAGATCTCGGATACTTAGTGGGATGGATCGCGGTGCTGGTTGGCCTGACAGGGGTGATTTTTCATCTTGAAAGCCGCTTTTTCTACGAACGGACGATACGTAGCCTGACCTATTCGGCGCCATTTGCCGCACCCCTGGCATATACGGGACTGGGATTTCTGCTCATTGTGAACCGTATGGTCGATCCCGAGACGCTCGAATGGCCGCAATGGGTGCTGGGCCTGGCGCTGGGCGGATTTATAGGAAATTTCATCTTCAGTCTCGCCGATCATGCGGGCAACGGGTTCTTCAATCCCCTGGAGTGGGTGCCGGTCGTAGCCAGTGCAATAGCCATTGGCTTCATGGCGGTTCCCCTCATGATGCAAGTTTCTCGCCAGTTCATTGACCTGTGTGCCGCCATCCTGCTGCTGGAGGCTGGAGTGGGATTGTGGGGATTCATACTCCATGCCACAGCAAATCTGCGAGGACCATCGATGCACGCCTTTGACAACTTCATCAATGGCGCGCCCCCCATGGCCCCCCTGTTATTTCCGAATCTCATGGTCTTGGGCATCATCGCCCTGTGGCAATTCCGGCTTAGCTCTTCCAAATAGGGATTTCAGCGTTCGTCCCACAAATAAGTTAACTATAGTTTACGTTCTACGCTATACTTACGCTAATATCCTTGGCAGGTTTTCAGAACCAGTCCCGAAAGCAGAGTGCTAATGAACGGCAAGGATCGCCCTCAAGACAACGCCGTCGCTATGCCCGTGAGTTCCAGCACTCCTCACCCGCGACCTCAACCGGGTAGCCAGTTGTCGCTTGAGAATGTGCACGGCTCCATAGATGTGCCGCATCACCAGGCGAGCTTTTGGGAGCAGTGGCGTGCCTTTGTCGGGCCTGCCATTCTCGTCAGTGTCGGATATATGGATCCCGGCAACTGGGGCACCGACCTGCAGGGGGGAGCGCAATTCAAGTACGCCCTGCTATGGGTGGTGGCGCTGGCAAGCCTGATGGCGATCTTCATGCAGGTGATCTCCGCTCGTCTTGGAGTGGTGACCGGGAAAGATCTGGCACAGTGCTGCCGCGACTGGTACCCGTCCTGGACCCGTTGGCCGAACTGGCTCATGAGCGAAATTGCAATTGGCGCCTGCGATCTCGCAGAAGTGCTTGGCAGCGCCGTGGCTCTGAACCTCCTGTTTCACATTCCTCTACTTTGGGCTGTGATCATTACCGCCCTGGATGTTTTGCTACTGCTTGCATTACAGCGGTTCGGGATGCGCACAATCGAGGCCGTAGTGCTGTTGCTGGTGGCGACCATTGCCATTTGTTACTTCATTGAGATTTTTGTGCTCCCGCAGACTCAACCGCGATTTCTGGAAATCGGGCATGCGCTGATCACCCCGCATTTGCGGCAGGCGGGAATGCTGTATGTGGCGGTTGGCATCATTGGCGCGACCGTAATGCCGCACAATCTTTACCTGCACTCGGCTCTGGTCCAGAGCCGTCGATTGCAAAAAGATGATGCTTCCATCCGTCGCGCGCTGCAGTTCAATACCATCGACTCCACCGTCGCCCTTACTGTGGCTTTCTTTGTGAACGCGGCCATTCTGGTTTTGGCTGCGACCGTATTTTTTGGCAAAAAGAGCGTTTTGGCGTCGGGAGGAGAGCTCATCACGTTCAGTCCAGAGAGCGACTGGATTCGTGTGGCATATCTGACGCTGGCGCCGCTGTTAGGTACCGCGGCTGCGAGCACGCTGTTTGCAGTGGCTCTGCTGGCTGCAGGGCAAAGCAGCACGATTACGGGAACGCTGGCAGGTCAAGTAGTGATGGAAGGGTTCATGCACTGGCGGATCAAGCCTTGGGTTCGCAGATTGATTACACGCACACTTGCCATTCTGCCCGCTGTTCTCGTCATTGGCGTGCGCGGCAATGACAGCGTCACAGATTTGCTCACGTTGAGCCAGGTTGTGCTCGCACTGCAATTGCCATTCGCCATGTTTCCGCTGCTGCAGTTCACCAGTTCCCGTGCGCGCATGGGATCGTGGAGAAACGGACGCTTCCTGCTAATTGCGGGCTGGACCAGTGCTATCCTGATCACTTTCATGGATATCTACGGCCTGCCGGACTCGATCAGAACTGCGTGGCATTTGATTGTTGGCGGATAACCTCGAGAGGATACCTGGAACCCATGTACGACAGGATTCTGGTAACGCTGGATGGTACTCCAAGCGATCGCGCCATCATCGAACATATCAAGAAACTCGCGAAACTCGCCCACAGCCGGCTGGTGCTGCTGCACGTCGCCGACGGTTGGGCCGCTAGGACCTACGGATCCGATGCTGTGAGTCCGGAGATTGCCGAAGACACCGCTTATCTGAATCGCGTGCGCGAAGAATTCATATCCGCAGGAGTTCCCACGGATGCGGAACTGGCCTACGGCGAGCCCGCTGACGAAATCATCAAATGGATCAAGGAAAAAGGCTGCGACCTGGTCGCCATGAGCACTCATGGACACCGGTTTCTTGCCGACATGTTTCTCGGCACAACCGCCAGCCGCGTGCAGCACAGAATCAGCGTGCCGGTTTTGCTCCTGCGAGCGCGGTGATCGCCGCCGGTGTCTTCAAAATTCAGACATTTTTGCTGTGTAAGCTGCCATGCAGCACGCTACGCCCACTGTGATCGCGGTTCTGGCGCTCGAGCTTGCGCCGGCGGCCGCATTCGGATTCGCCGGCGAGCGCGTAACGAGGGCCATATCGCAGTGGCCACGGCTGCTGCGCCTCTTCATTCCGGCGCTTCTCGCGCTGCCTTACGCCGTGCTGGGGGTGCAACAGCACTCGCTTCGCTGGCAATGGATGGCTCTGTACTTGTTGCTGCCGGTCATTGTGGCGGGACTGCTGATGCAGGCCTCGGTGGCGGATCCGGAGCAGCGTGGGAATTGGCGCGACGCTCTGGTTCTTTTGACGTTGGGAGTTGCGGTAGATCTACGCTGGTTCGATTCAGCCTGGCCTGAAGGACTTCGCGGGCTGGGTAATCTGTTGCTGCTGGATGTCGGATTATACGGTTTTCTCGGCATCCGCCGCCTCACAGGCACGGGCTTTGATTTTCGTTTTCGCTGGAGCGATTGGAAGATCGGATTGCGGGAACTCGTATTCTTCGCGCCGGCGGTGATCGCGCTCGGCTTCGCGCTTGGCTTCATTCATCCGCATTCCAACATCCCAACGTTTGCCAAAGCTGCTCTCAGTTGGGTGGGAATCTTTGTTTTCGTAGCCGTTCTCGAAGAACTTTTCTTTCGCGCCTGGGTGCAGAACCTTTTGGAGCGGCGGCTTGGACGCACCCCTGCTCTGATCATTGCTTCAATTCTCTTTGGCCTGTCCCATTTCAACAAACGATCGGCGCACTTCAACTGGCGTTACGTGCTGCTGGCGACGATTGCCGGGATTTTTTATGGACGGGCATGGCGCGAGCAACGACGCGTCCCGGCTTCCGCGATCACGCACACCTGTGTGGACTGGCTCTGGTCGTGGTGGTTCTAGAGACCGCGATTCGGAGTGGAGCAGGCACCAACGGTAGGAAGTTCGCTACGACTCGTCTTCGCAAGCCGCGAAGGAAACATGAGCATCCGTGGGCGGCAGAAGGTTCCGCACCGCGCCCGTGTCTTTCTGACCCTTGCTGCGTTTGTGCAGCCAATTCTTCAGATGCTTGCGTGCGGCGGGGGCGAGCTTGGAAAAGAACAGACCGGCACGTCCCTGGTCGCTGGCCCAGATCACGTCGGCATGGCCGTGGAGGGTAACATTCGTTCCCGGCAGCAAGCAGCGAAAGGACAGATTCGAACTCATGGGCAGCGGATCCGTAGCTTGAACGGCCAGCCCATGCTCTCCGATATCAATCGTTAACGCCGGCATGGTCCCGCCCTCCAGTTCCAGATAGACCAGCGTTTTCACCTCATACCGGGCGGACCGGCGATGATTGGCTTTGCCTGATTTCTTTGTCGGCTTCAGGGATTCTTTTGCGAGTTCGGCATCCAGAGGCTTGTACAGAATGCGTCCGGCGCCCGACTGGAATGCTTCCCCCGTGCCCGGCCAGGCGCGGCTGGACACGGCAAGAAGGTTGGGTTTTTGTGTGGCGGGCAGAAGATCTGCCATGCGCATGAGTTCTCGAGCGCCCGGCAGATCGAAGTCCACGATCAATGTCGAGCAATTTCCAGTCATGATCGACTCAAGCGCCTGCCGCTCGGATGGGCAGTTCATGAGTGTAATTCCGAGCTCTTGCAGCGTTCCTTCCAGGGTTCGCAACGACCGATCGTCGTGGCATAAGACAGCGGCAGACTGGCGCATGAGCTACAAAGTAAGGGGTGGTAGGAGCCGCGTAAATGTCACAGCGGTAATCTGGCCGAGAGTTACCGAAGCACTCTGTTAAAGGCCTCAGCGCGTCACGCTCCCCGAATCGAGAGTGCCCCGCAGCTTTAGGGATATGAGGTCCGAAGATGCCAGGCATTGCGGCAATGCGGAAGGTCCTTGCGTTCAGGCCTTAGGTTGCCGCTTGCTATAATCAAGGATTGCGCTCATGGCTACGAAGAAACTGATTCGATCGACAACAGTTTTGTCGGTCCGCCGGAACGGGACTGTTGTATTGGCTGGGGATGGCCAGGTCACGCTCGGCGAATCCGTCATTAAACACTCCGCCAAGAAGATTCGCCGTCTCTACAACGACAAGATTTTGGCGGGATTTGCGGGATCCACGGCGGATGCGTTCACCCTGTTCAGCCGTTTCGAAGCGAAGCTCGAACAGTATCATGGAAATTTAGGCCGCGCCGCGGTCGAACTCGCCAAGGACTGGCGAACAGATAAGTTCTTGCGCCACCTTGAGGCGCTGCTCTTGGTCAGCGACAAGGAACAGACTTTCTTGCTGAGTGGACAAGGCGACGTCATCGAACCAGACACGGGAATAGCAGCTATCGGGAGCGGCGGCCCGTATGCGCAAGCTGCGGCGCAGGCGCTTGCGGAACACACTCAGCTCTCAGCCCGGCAAATTGCCGAAGAGTCCATGAAGATTGCCGGCAAGATCTGCATTTATACGAATGACAGGGTTACGATTGAAGAACTGTAGGCGTGTGGACGTTTAACTTCAGGCTTTGGCCCTCTGCAAAGGTTGAGGACTGAGGTCCGGTTTTATTTATGGCTATTTACTTACCCTCCTCTGCTGAAGAAGAACAGCTTGCGCTGGATGAGTTGACTCCGCGCGAGATTGTTGCGGAACTCGACAAGTACGTTATCGGACAGAAGGACGCGAAGCGTTCCGTGGCTATAGCGCTGCGCAATCGCACCCGGCGGCAGAAATTGTCGGCTGAACTGGCCGAAGAGATTATTCCCAAGAACATCATCATGATTGGGCCCACAGGGGTGGGCAAGACCGAAATCGCTCGCCGCCTGGCTAAGCTGGCGAATTCACCCTTTTTGAAAGTAGAGGCATCGAAGTTCACCGAAGTGGGTTATGTTGGCCGGGATGTTGAGTCCATGATCCGCGATCTGGTGGAGATTGCAATCGACAATGTTCGCGAGGAGAAGTTGGAGGATGTCGCCGATAAAGCCGAACTCAACGCCGAGGAACGCTTGCTCGACATTCTTCTACCGCCTACACCGCCTACTCCGTCATCCACTTCAGGCGGTGTGGTCATCGACGGCAGTACGGGTTTGACGGAATCTTCGAACCGAACGCGCGAAAAACTCCGACAGCAACTGCGCGAAGGCAAGCTCGACGACCGCACGGTGGAACTCGAAGTTCGCGAAAAGAATTTTCCGTCTTTTGAAATTCTCACCAATCAGGGTGTGGAGGAGATGGACGTCAACATCAAAGACATGTTGCCGAACATCTTCGGACAACGGACCAAGAAGCGGAAGATGAAGGTCAATGAGGCTTTCGAGTACCTCATCCAGGAAGAAGAGCAGCGGCTGATCGATATGGATCACGTCACGCGCACCGCCATCGACCGCGTAGAGAACTCAGGTATCGTCTTCCTCGATGAAATCGACAAGATCGCGGGACGCGAAGGCGGACACGGCCCCGATGTTTCGCGGGAAGGCGTGCAACGCGACATTCTTCCCATTGTCGAAGGCACCACGATCAATACGCGTTATGGGATGGTGCGCACGGATCACATCCTGTTCATCGCGGCAGGCGCCTTCCATGTTTCCAAGCCGAGCGATCTGATTCCCGAGTTACAAGGCCGTTTCCCCATACGCGTCGAGCTGCAATCGCTGACTATGGAAGACTTCGTCCGCATCCTGACCGAGCCGAAGTCGTCCCTGGTGAAACAGTACACGGCATTGCTGGAGACAGAAGGGGTCAAGCTGGAGTTCACTCCCGAGGCCCTGGACGAAATCGCACGTTTTGCCTTTCGAGTGAATGAGAGCACGGAAAATATTGGCGCGCGCCGCCTGCACACGATCATGGAGCGGGTGCTCGATGAACTTAGCTTTGACGCTCCCGAGAAAAAAGGCGAGCAGATCACCATTGACGGGGACTACGTGCGCAGGATGCTGACCGACATTGTGAAAGACCAGGATCTGTCGCGCTACATCTTGTAGTCTCTTTATCACAGAAACACGGGGGGACACAGGGGAAGTGCCTGCGGTCCTCTGCGCTGTCTGTTGCTTATCTTTCTCCTTCACTCTCTGACCTATGAAGAGTATCGATCGCAGCCGTTTGCAGTTCCTCATGCAACGCGAACAGAAGAAGTTTGTGGACGAGCGCCCAAAATCGAAGGCGCTGTTCGAGCGTGCGCGCAAGTCGCTGCTGGCAGGCGTGCCCATGAACTGGATGGTCAAGTGGGCGGGGGCATTCCCGCCGTTCGTGCGCGAGGCGCAAGGTGCTCACTTTTTCGATGTTGACGGGCATCGGTATGTCGATTTCTGCCTCGGGGACACCGGGGCCATGACCGGCCATTCTCCTTCTCCCACGGTGAAGGCGGTGGAAGAGCAGATGCGGCGCGGGATTACTCTGATGTTGCCGGGAGAGGACTCGATCGTCGTTGCCGAGGAACTGCAGACACGGTTCAAGCTTCCGTACTGGCAGTTTGCGCTAACTGCAACCGACGCGAATCGATTCTCCATTCGCCTTTGCAGGCAGATCACGGGGCGGCCCAAGATTCTTGTTTTCAATTGGTGCTACCACGGCACCGTGGATGAAAGCTTCATCAGCCTCGCGCCCGATGGCACGGCGGGTCCCCGACCGGGAAACATCGGCCCCCCGGTCAACCCGGCGGTGACTACGAAGGTAGTCGAGTTCAATGACATTCCGGCCCTGGAGAAAGCTCTCGCGCCGGGTGACGTAGCTTGCGTTCTCGCCGAGCCCGCCATGACCAATGTGGGCATCGTGCATCCGCAGGCCGGATACCACGCAGCCTTGCGCGAGCTCACGCGCAAGCACGGCACCCTGCTGATCATCGACGAGACGCACACCATCTGCGCCGGACCGGGAGGATTCACACGAGCTGAGAATCTGGACCCGGACGTGATCGTCTTTGGCAAGGCGATTGGGGCGGGTATTCCGGGTGCGGCGTATGGGTTTTCGCAGGATGTTGCCGGTCGCATTGCCGCCCGGCAGGAACTCGAGAACTGCGATGTGGGTGGCATCGGGGGAACACTGGCCGGCAACGCACTCTCTCTTGCCGCTATGCGCGCAACCTTAACGAAAGTCCTGACGAAAGAAGCCTTCGATCGCATGATTCCAATGGCGGAGCGCTGGACTGCGGGAGTTGCGAAGACAATTGCCGAATCGCAGCTGCCCTGGCACGTCACCCGGTTGGGCTGCCGCGCGGAATATATGTTCGGACCGGAGCCCACGACGGGAAGTCAGGCCCATGACGCTATGGATTTCGAGCTGGAACGCTTCATGCACCTGTATGCCATGAATCGCGGAATCCTGCTTACGCCCTTCCACAATATGGCGCTGATGTGTCCCCAGACTGACACCGAGGATGTGGACAATCACACAAAAACATTCCGTGATGCCGTGCACGAGCTAGTTGGATGACCGAGCTTGCTGGAGACCAGATCAGCAATGCATTCTGGTACTCTGATTCCGGTCCGCATGACACGCTCCGCTCTTCCGCTGCTGCTCGCACTCGGCGCGACACTGATCTTCACAGACTGCGCAACCATCGCCCCGCCGCAGCCGCCTTCACTCGATTTACCGAAGCCTCCCCAGGACTTGCGAGCTACGCGCAAGGGCAATCGGGTGACGCTCACTTGGACTGTCCCAACCATGACCACCGATCGGCAAACAATGCGAAGTGTGGGTGCGACGCAAATCTGCCGTAGCCCGGCTGACCAATTGAAGGAATGTGGAACGCCTGTCGGGCAAGTACCACCAGTAGCTTTGGCCGACGGCGGAGGCTCCCGGGAAGAAGGTTACAACGTCTTACAACGATACTCTTCCACCTGCGACCGAAAATGCGAACCCCTCAGGCCATATTACGTACGCGGTTGAAGTCCTCAATCACGCTAATCGCGGCGCGGGGCTTTCCAATCAGGCGCGAGTCTTACTGGCGCCGACACTTGCCGGACCGCAGGACTTCGCCGCTCGCGTCACCAAGGATGGTGTTGTTCTGAGCTGGGCAGGAATTCCTTCCCCGCAGGGCAATCCAGCAACGCTGCATTTCCTGGTGCGTGTGTCCCGACGAGACGAGGGCAGCCAACGACAGACTACGGTTGGTGAGGTCCCCCTCCAAGGGGAACCGAGCCTCACGGATTCGAATATTGAATGGGAAAAGACCTACGAATACCATGCCGAAATCGTAACGGTCGTCCGTCAAGACAGCGGATCGGACGCCCAGGTTGAGGGCGACGATACACCCGAACTGAAGGTTGTTGCCAAGGACGTTTTTCCTCCCTCGGTGCCGTCAGGGCTGCAAGCCGTTTTCTCCGGACCGGGCCAAACTCCATTTATTGATCTGATATGGGCTCCCGTTACAGATTCCGATCTCGCTGGGTACAACGTCTATCGCCACGAAGAAGGAGCCGAGCCCGTGAAATTGAACTCGGATCCGCTGAAAACGCCGGCGTATCGCGATACTCATGTCTCTGCCGGCAAGCGGTACTTCTATTCCGTAACTTCAATCGATGTGCGCGGAAATGAGAGCGCCAAATCAGACGAAGCCAGCGAAAGCGTTCCGTGATCGTGCCTTGCTGCCGACGTTTGCCATAGTTCTGCGCCACGATCGCGCCAGATATGGTTATATAGATGTTGATGAAATATTGCCGATTTCAATTGGATGGAGAAGCTCAGTACGGCCTGGTCGAGTCGGTGGCCGGGCGCGAGGCCATCGTACGAATCTTGCTTACACCTCCCGAAGAGGCCGACGGCGACATGGAAAGCCTGCGCACCCGCAGGATCGAAGCCATTCCCCTGGAGCAAGCCGTTTTACTTCCTCCAGTGCGGCCTTCGAAGATAGTCTGCATTGGACGAAACTATCGCGAGCATGCAGCCGAATTAGGACATGAAGTGCCCAAAGAACCGCTGCTTTTTCTGAAGGCAACTTCGGCGTTGCTTGCGCCTGGCGGAGTTGTACGCCGTCCTAAACTTTCCGAGCGCGTGGATCATGAAGGAGAACTGGGAGTGGTCATCGGTAAGACCTGCTACCAACCGCCGGCGGATGTCGACATTCGCCAGTACATTCTCGGCTATACGTGCGTGAATGACGTCACTGCTCGTGACCTGCAATTCGCAGACGGTCAATGGTCGAGGGCGAAGGGCTTTGACACCTTTTGCCCGGTAGGACCAATCGTGACCAGCGAGATCGATCCATGGGCTGGCATTGGAGTAGAAACACGAGTGAACGGGGAAATTCGTCAGCAGGGCAACACCCGCGATTTCATTTTTCCGCTGGATGTAGTGATCCGGCACATTGCCCAGGCGATGACTCTGTTTCCCGGAGATCTGATTCCCACCGGCACGCCCGCCGGAGTAGGACCGCTCAATGCAGGGGAGAACGTGGAAGTCACCGTGGAGGGCGTTGGAACGCTCAGTAATCCGGTTGCGAACGAATAGTCGGTCGCCTTACTGGAGCCGGAACCGCTCCCGAATCAATCTTTGCAATCGCGGTTTGTAGAGCAGATCGTAGGCGAGTTCCTTGTCCGGAAACATCGCCAGCGCGGCCCGTTTCGCTCCGGCTGCGAGTTCTGCGGCCTCCTCGACGGTCAGATTGGGGTCCTGTCCGATGACCGACATGACCATGCTGATCATGACCTGCAAGCGGCGGATTTTCTTGGACTCCTCCTCGCGTTCGCGGTGCGTTTGTTGCTCCGACAACGGGAAACTCGTCGTCTTTTGCGCTTCCTGAGGTAAGTTCATGATGTCCCCTTTGGCCGCCCACAGTAAACCCGCTCAAAAATTGGATGACGCAGCCTGATCGCGCGTTGCGCGATCAGTTTGGACATTCTGACCTCAGGTTTTTACAAAAGCAACTACCCGAAAGTGTTGTCTATCGTGGTGGTGGACGGGAGCACGGGCCCGGCCTCGCAACCATCAGTGCGAAATCGGCATCAAGGCGCTCAGCGTTGGGTCATACGAGTGACTGCCGTGGGAGTAAAATCGGCTGTACGGCCCGGATTCGGCCACTGACAATCGAGTCCAGAATGGAGAGATGATGGCAGAACGGCTTGATTCTACTCAGGCACGGCCGGATCCCAACGAGAAACTGGTCAAGGTATTCGACTCCGAGGACGAATCCGAGGCGCTGGTGGTCAAAGGTTTGCTGGAATCCGCGGGAATCGAAAGCGACCTCATGTCGGGTTCGCTCGTGCAGGACACCTTTCCCGGACTGGGTGGCATGATAATTCTGGTACGTGAAGAGGATGCTGAGGCTGCGCGCAAGGTGATCGCCGAGCGGACCACGTTGCCGGACGACGACACGGCGGAAATCGACATCATTGAAGAGCCGCCACAGAAGTCCTGAGCGAATGTCCATCCAGGTAGAACGTGACAGCGCCGTCCAGATCGGTGCGATACACGTGAGTTCCCATCTCCGCCAGCCGTCCGAGAGTCTGCACGCGCGGCAGCCCAAATGAGTTTGCCGATCCCACAGAAATGATGGCGACCTCAGGCTTCACCGAGTCCAAGAACTCCTGAGTACTGGCGTTGCTACTCCCGTGATGACCAACTTTCAGCAGAGTCGCCGTGGGATGATGCGCTGCGATCAAATATCGCTCCACAGGTTTTTCAGCATCACCCTCCAGTAATACCGATGTTTCTCCATAACTCGCGCGCAGGACCATGGAATCGTTGTTCCGCGGCTTATCGCCGGCTGCCGCATCCTGCGCGGGATAGAGTACTTCGATGTCGGCGCCGCCGAACTGAAATCTATCTCCTTCCCGACGGCGAACGACTTTGATGTGGAGGTTTTGTGCGGTCGCGAGCACGTTTTCCAAGATGGCACTGGGCGGCTCCAGACCAACCCACACTTCGTTTGGTTTGAAATTCTTCAGGACGGCTGCAATACCTCCCGCGTGATCCGAGTGTGCGTGGGTGATTGCTACTGCGGAGAGATGCGAAATGCCGCGACTCCAGAGATAGGGTGAGACGACATCCTCCCCGAAGTCGAATTGCGAAGTTGTTGCAGCACCGATCGGGCCACCGGCATCGATCAGCAGAGTCTCGCCTTCGGGGCTAATCAAAAGTGTTGAGTCACCCTCTCCGACGTCAATCGAAGTTACCTCGATGACTCCCGCGAGTGCCTTTGGCGTCGGCGCAACAAAGCTTACAGCAAGCGCGCCTAAAAGCATGGTGCAGAGGGCGGCATGAGCCACGATGCGATGCCGCCGTACTCCCCACATCGCTAAAACGACAGCAGCAGCCGCAATTGCCATAACCATGAGTGATGGCGTTGGGACGCGGAAATCGGCTAATTGCAGGCCACCCAGCCCGCGCACTGTGCCTGTGATCCCGTCCACCGCAAGCGAGGTGGCAACCACAGGCAGTTTGGCCAACCCTGGCCAAATATATCCAAGACCGAGGGCTAGGATGGCAGACGGCATCATCAACTGCGTGAGGGGAACGACCATCAGGTTTGCCGGCAGCCCGAGTGTCGTTGCGCGATGAAAGTAATAGGCCATGGGCGCGGCTAAGCCCACCTGCATGACAGTAGAGATGAAAACCAATTCGAAGGCCGCGAAGCAGGACGACGTGGCGCTGCAGATGATTCGCCTCGACCATGTCTCTCCCACAAAGCGCGAAAGGCGTTCCGCGATGAATTGCAACTCAACCCGGAACTGCGCCACCTTCGGCGGCAGTTGGGAAGCGTAGTCGATGGACTCCCAGTTTTTCCAGGCTTGCTTGTAGAGTTGAGACGTACGCTGCAGAACCGGCACGCCGATAGCCGCCACAATCAGCACGCAGACGAAGGTCATTTGAAAACTGGCAGTCAATATCTGGCGTGGATCATAGATAAGCAGCGCGAGGGCAGCGGTTCCGATTCCGTTCACCATGGCGCGCTCGCGGTAAAGCAGTCGAGTCAGCAAGTAAACCGCGCACATCAGTGTGGCGCGCCAGACCGGCGCGCCGACCTCAGTCATAAATGCATATGCCACACACAGGAAGATCGTAACCAGGGTTGCTGGAATGTCGCTGAAGTGGAGGCGCCGCAAAGTCCAGAACACCACGAACGCCAGGATGCTTACGTTCATGCCCGAAACTACCAGCACGTGATACGTTCCCGAGCGCTGGAAATCGGTGCGAGTGTCCCGGTCAATGAACGCGTCCTCGCCAATCATCATGGCATCGATCAGGGCTGCTTCCCGCGCCGGCCAGAGCTCGTGCACTTTTGCGATGACGCTCCGGTGCACGCGGGTTCGCCACCATTCCATCCGGCTGCCGGTAAAGCCGGGAAGGACCTCGATCTCTTGCACCTTGGCGGATCCCAGAGCCGCGATTCCACGCTCCGCCAAATAGCCCTGGTAATCGAAAGCACCAGGATTGCGAAAGTTTCGCGGACGCCTTAGCCGCGCAACGCACCGGATCCGCTCCCCGTACCGGAACATTCGCATCGAGCGTGCGCCGTCGTGCTCCGCAGAGATTTCTTCGCCCACGGATTTGTCATCTTGCGGACTATAAATCGCCAAGCGGATGCCCGAGTGGACCGGCACCGTCAGCCCCGTTTCGGTTTGTAGCTCGTCGCTCTCGACATCGACTACCTCTCGAAACTCAGCCCCAGTCTGCCGCAGGCGGCCGTCCCTGATCACGTGAGCGACGATTTGTACGGGCTGGCGATCTGCGAAATTCTGAATGGTCGTATCCAGCGGATGAGAACCAGAGCGGATTTGCACGTGAATGGCGCCGGCAAACAGGAGCATAGCCATTGCCAGAATCCAGGCAAAGGCGGGTCGTCGCGACCGAAAATAGACCGCGCACAGAATGAGAGCAAATGTGGCGAGCACCCACCACAAAGGAGGACGCCACGCATGCACCCCGACAATGATGCCCCCGGCGTAAGCCACTGCTCCCCACAACATGGGCTGTCGCTGGGCCTTGCACCAGAACGTCCGGGGAAAAGCGGTGGGACTGGCTTGCGAGCTCATTGTGCCGCCGTATAGCAGGCGTCGTGCTTGCGAACGGGCTAGCTGAGCAACAGGAGATCTAGCGCACGAGGTGTACAACAGTCTCCAGATGATAGGTCTGAGGGAACAGATCCACCAGATGTACCTGCTCGATTCGATACCCAGCTGCAAGTAAAACGACGAGGTCGCGCGCTAGCGTTGCCGGATCACAGGAGACATAAACAACGCGTGGCGCGCCCAAGGTCGCCAACTTCCGCGCCACGCGTTCTCCCAGGCCGCTTCGAGGCGGGTCCACCACCGCAAGGTCGGGCTTATAAGTGCATTGGGGGAGGAAGCTGCCCTTCCCGACTCGCCCCGGCTCATCTAAACGGGCCAGGTACTGCTCCGTTGAGGCCTGAACCGCTACTCCATTCGAGGACAGATTGTAAGAAAGATCTGCTGAGGAAGTCTGTGACGACTCCACAGAAAAGGTGTGATGAAAGTCACGACCCAGGGCTGTGGAAAAAAGCCCGACGCCGGCATACAAGTCCAGGGCAACTTCTCCGGACTGTCCAGCCGTAACAATCTGCACAAGTTCATCGGTTAGAAAGCGATTCACCTGAAAAAAGGAACCGGCGCTGACACGATAAACGGCGCGATTGCTCTCGTAATTCAGATGATCTTTTCCAATGACGACGAACCTTTCCAGCCGAACGCTTGCGGACCTTTCTCGTCCTCTCTGCGGTTGGGATTGCATTTGCCGGAAGACGACCACGCCCTCGATCTCAGGCATACTGGCCTGGAGTTCTTCGGCCCAGGCACGTACGATGGCGCGTCGCGCCTCCGCAGAGCACGATACCTCGATCAGCATCTGTGTGTCGTTCGCGTTTGCGAAAAATTCAACTTCACGGATTCCCTGCGGCACCTTCCCCGCTCTACCGCTTCGCCACAACGCCTGTATGCAGCGGTTGATGAGCGGCGAACTGATCGGGCATTCCTCGACCGCGAGCAGTTGGTGCGACCGCATCCTGAAGTACCCTGCCGCAAACGACGGCACAGTTTGCACTTGCAATCGCGCGCGGTTCCGGTAATTCCAGGGAGGAGAGGGATGAACCTGAATCTCGCAAGAAAGCTGCATCTTCGCGCCACGACGCAAGCTTTCGAGCAGAATGTCGCGCTTGATCTCGAGTTGATGTTCGTAGCTGGCGTGCTGGTAATGGCATCCGCCACACGCGCCAAAATAGGGACAGGGCGCCGCGACTCTATGAGGAGATGCCTCTATGACAGATTCGGCCTGCGCTCTGGCAAATGCAGGCTTCTGCTCGACAATCGAAGCCTCCATCTTTTCGCCCGCGAGCACAAAAGGAAGAAAGACGGTCTTACCCGGACCACCGGCATCCGCTGGCAAGTGAGCCAATCCGTCGCCGCCATAAATCAGCTTTTCAACCGTGAGGAGCAAAAACTCATTCTAAGGCATCGAACTCTTGAACCGTGGCGAAGGGATGTTCTCAGACTCTTTGCAGGACCACGACTTCATACGCTTTCAGTGCAAGGGTGCCATCCAGATGCTCCTGCCCTAGCACTGATTTGAATTTGCCCGGTAAGGATAGCTTCTGTGACTCCGGGGCGTGATTCAACACAAAAATCCATTCTTGCTGGCCGGCACGGCGGCGCGTTATTTCAACGCCCTTGGGGGCGGCAAACTCTGACTTGCTTCCGCTCATCCCAAGCAGCGTCCGCAGCACACGATTCAGGTTCGTCGTGTCCAGATCAGCGCCGATGTAGACAGCTTTGCCTTTGCCAAAGCTGTTCATGGTGATTGCCGCCGCTTCATACGGCCCCGTATATTTGGCCAGGACAGTCGCCGATTGCGGAATCAGCAAGTCAGCCCACAGGACCGCCTCCCCCGCTGGTCCAGCGAGTTGCCCTTCGAAAGCTACGCCAACCTTCTCCGAATAGATCGGCACGTAGTCTTTCAGCGTTACGCCCATCACATCGCGCAACAATCCTGGTAAGGGCATGTTTACGATCTGGCTGCTCTCGTCCTTGACGCCCAAGCGGAAGCCGGCCACAAACATCCCGCCATTGCGAACATAATTCCTGATGTTTTCCGCTTGCGGCTGGGTCAACACATACTGCACGGGCGCGAACACCGCTTTGTACCTGGAAAGATCTTCGTCCAAATGGATGAGGTCAGTTCCTGTATTTGCGCCGGCAACGGCGCTGTACCACTCTGTAAGTTGCGACTGGTAAGTCAGCTTGTTATGCCCGGGCTGTATGTGAAGAGCCCAATCGCAATCCTGGTCAAAGCTCAGGGCCGTTTCGGCTACATAGCTCGACTCCAGAGCTTCTCGTCCGAGCGTCTTCATGTCTTTCACCGTGGCAACGATCTCAGCAAAACCGGGGCTCTTGGATCTGTCATGATTCAGCAGACCATGCCAATACTCTTCCGCCCCAAAGCGGGCCGTGTCCCAACGGAAGTAATTCACGCCCATCGCTCCATGGGCGACCGCCTGAAATGCCCACAGCCTTAACTGTCCCGGATGCGGCTGCGCGCTGAACGATGGCTGCCCGGCCTTTCCTGACTGCTCCTCCATAATCAGATACGGTTTGCCGCCTTTAACCGAGCGCATGGAATCGTGCCCTATCGCGGATGCAAACGCGAGCCGCTCGGGAGTGATCTCGCCCTGCATGAACATGGCGGCGAAACCTGGGTAATTGTCGTCGCTGACAAAGTCCAGGTCGTGGAAGAGTTCTCGCAGATTCAGCGTATCGAAAGGCGCTCCGACACTGTTCGTGGTAACGAAATGGCGCGGGCACTGCTGGCGCAACATGACCAGTTGCTCACCGGAGAAGGACGCATTCGCATGCGACTGATAACGGTCGTAATCGAGCGCCAGCCCCGGATTCGCCGGTCCATTCGAAGGCAGCGGCACAGGGATTTGCTTCCAGTCCGTATAGATCTGGCTCCAGAACGCCGTGCCCCACTTCTGATTCACGGTGTCGAGTGTTCCATATTTTTGTTTTGACCAATCCTGGAAGCCTTCGCGGCAGTATTTGCAGTAGCAGCGCCCGAACTGCTGCAGCGTGAATTCGTTGTCAATCTGCCAACCGATTACCCCGGGAGTATCGGCGAAGGCTTTGGCCATTTGGGTTGCGATGGCCAGCGAGAGCTTTCGATATGTTTTATTAGTAGGACAGGTAAAGCGCCGGCCTCCCGGATGCACCGTCATTCCGTCGCTGTTGATCATCAGGACTTCGGGATACTTTTCTGTGAGCCAGGGCGGGGGCGCGGCGGAAGGCGTTCCCAGGATCACCGCGATTCCATGCTTGTGCAGAATGTCCACCGCTCGCTTCAGCCAGGCAAATTCAAAGTTCCCTTCCGACGGTTCCATCAGAGACCAGGCGAACTCCGCCACGCGCACGTTGGTGAGCCCCGCTTCGGAGATCATTCGCGCGTCTTCTTCCCACAGGTTTTCAGGCGTCTGGTCGGGATAGTAGTCCACCCCGAGCAGCAGCGGCCGTTGTACCGGCGTCTCGGGAGCCAGCATTGGACGCAACGCTCGCTGCCACAGCGGGAGTCTCAGCCCCGATGCCGCCATCAATGCCGCGCTTCTCGCAGTAAACTCTCTCCGCGTAAGCATGAACCCCTCCTCAGACGCTGGTTGTTGGTGCGAATGGGAATCATCTATTGCACTTTCTTCTTTGTCAACGGAAGCCGGGCCAAGTGTCTGAGATTGGAAAGGAGATCTTGACTACAGTGCTCTTCCCGCGGCAGCGCCCGATGCCCACGCCCATTGGAAGTTGTACCCACCCAGATGCCCGGTTACATCCACGACTTCCCCGATGAAATACAACCCCGGCACCTTCCGAGACTCCATGGTTTTCGCAGACAGTTCGTCAGTGTCAACCCCACCGACGGTCACTTCCGCCTTCTCGAAACCCTCTGTATCCGCAGGGTGTGATGGTCCACTCATGCGCCTGCTGTTCCCATTTGGCGAGGGCGGAATTGGTCCACGCAGAGGGTGGATGCTGTTCTATCCAGCGATCCGCGAACCTGTTCGGGAGCATTGTTCGCAATTGCGACCGCAGGTTCGTAAGATTCCTTGGGAGTTTTGGATCCATGACCGTCGAGGATGTCCCATGGTTTGGAAGAAGATCAATTTGCACCGGACGTGATTTATCCCAATAAGAAGAAACTTGCAATATGGCCGGCCCGCTCAGGCCCCGATGCGTGATCAGCAACTTCTCCCGAAACCGCTCTCCGTCACAGGAGGCGGTCACCTCCATGGAAACACCAGCCAGATCGCAGTAGTGCGATCGGTCATCTGCATTCAATACAAAAGGAACCAGCCCGGGTCGCGGCTCCTGAATGTTAATGCCAAACTGTCGCGCGAGGTCATAACCGAAGGATGTGGCACCGATCTTCGGGATCGACAGACCGCCAGTCGCAACTACCAGCGCGGGCGCGCGAAATTCTGCATCGGAAGCATGTACAACGAACTGCGCAGGTCTAGTGACCTCCCGAACTTTTGTTCCCGGAAAAATGCTGACGTGCGCGCGGCGGCATTCCTCTTCCAGCATGGTCAGCACATCCCTTGCCGAGCGATCACAGAACAGCTGTCCGAGCGTCTTCTCGTGATACGGAATGCGATGTTTTTCGATCATCGCGATGAAGTCGGCAGGAGTGTAACGGGCCAGCGCGGACTTCGCGAAATGCGGATTGGCTGACAGGAAATTCTCAGGACGGCACTGAACGTTGGTGAAATTGCATCGGCCGCCGCCGGAGATCAGGATCTTTTTGCCCAGCCGATCTGCATGCTCCAGTACAGCAACCCGCCGCCCGCGCTTGCCGGCTTCGATGGCGCACATGAGTCCTGCTGCCCCGCCACCCAGAATCAGTGCATCGAATGAATGGGTCGTGGTCACATGTAAAAGAAACTGAGGCGCGGCAGGTGATACGTCTCAAGCAGCCGTTTGTTTACATACTGTTTTTGCAATTGATCGATCTGAGGCCCCGACATCTTTGAACGATAGGGGGCCAAATCCCGGTCCGCCTGTGCGCGAACCGCGACAAGTTCTTCATCGGATGTTGCTGTAAGCAACCCGGCAAACATTTTTTCTTCGAGCACGGTCAGGTGCCGTTCCAGATCTTCCAGTCGCTTGGGTGTGGCGCTAACGTCGTCGGCCATGGCTCGCAGTGTTCGCGCCGTTTCGGCCAGCAGCGGCCTGACCGGGACTTCCTTCTTCTCGGGAACGCTTGCGGCGTCGAGCGCATCCGCATTGCGGCGGAGATAGGTTGCGACCACCTCAGGTTCAAATCCTTCACCAGCCCTCGACTTTCGCTGCCCTTCTCCGGATGCGCCAACCGCCGCTTCCTTCATGTCTTCGGCCGCGCTCAACACTGCCTGCGAGCAGTAAGCAAGACTGTTGATCTTCTTGGTTTTCGCGGGCCGCTGATCATACCGGTCAAACGCTTCATCAATCCCGCGCAATACCGCATTCAGCGGAATGCCGGCATCTTTCCAGGTTTCAATCAACGCCCAGTCCAGCGTGGAGAGCAGCAGGCCTCCGCCGCGCCGCTGTAGATAGCGCTCCTCAATCTCGGTGAAATAATTGAAATAATTGTCCACGACAGGTCAGCGGGAGGATCGCGAAACCGGAGTTACCTTCACTCGTTCGCCATTCTTCGATTTTTGCCGCACAGTTTTTTCCCCATTCGACTGCGGCTTGCCTGCACCAGATTCCTTGCGCCCGGATGCATTCCGCTCCCAGATAATGCGCAGACCTTCAAGCGTCAGAGATTCGTCAATGGTCTTGATGTGCTTCGATCCGGTGCCGATCATTGGGCCAAGTCCACCGGTGGCAATCACATTTGTTTCAGCACCCAACTCCGCGAGCAGGAGTTCCAGGATTCCATCCATCAGTCCGATGTAGCCGTAATAAAGCCCCGACTGCAAGCTGCCCACGGTGTTCGTTCCGATCACGCGCGGGGGTTTACGAATTTCAACGCGTGGCAAGCGCGCCGTGCGCTCAAACAAAGCGTCGGCAGAGATTCCAATACCCGGAGAAATCACACCTCCCACATATTCGCCCTTGGCAGAAACACAATCGAAAGTCGTGGCCGTGCCGAAATCCACGATGATGCAGGGCCCGCCATATTTCTCGAAAGCCGCTACAGCGTTCACAATGCGGTCTGCGCCGACTTCCGCTGGGTTGTCATATTGCACAGGCATTCCGGTCTTAACCCCAGGCTCGATGAAAAGTGGGCGCAAATGGAAATATCGCTCGCACACCTGACGCAGCACGGGATCGAGCGGCGGCACCACCGAAGAAACCACAATTCCGTGCACTCCTTTGACTTCGAGTGCAGCCATGGAGAAAAGATTTCGGAATAACACTCCATATTCATCGACCGTGCTCGTGCGTGAGGTCGCCACACGCCAGTTCGCCATCAAATAGGTATAGCCCGGCTCTCCGCCCTCGTTCGATGAACGCAGGTCGGGCGGGCGCCCGAAAACGCCCAGCACCGTATTCGTGTTCCCGACGTCTATGACCAGAAGCATGATCGCGATTTGAACTCAAAAAACCTAAAGCAGCTACCTTTCCCGCACGGTTCCACTCAACACAGTCCGGATGCCATGCTGGGTTTTGAGCTGCAGGAAACCACGTGCATCGAGCCCGGCAGTCGTTCCTTCGAGAGCCGAGTAACTCTCCTCGATCCGGACCTTCTTCCCGTACGCCCAGGACGACGCTTCCACAAACCGTTTCGTGATCGATGCCATTGCGTCCGGATTCTCCAGCAGCATCTTGTACTCACGGTCGAGTGATTTTAACAAAGCGGCAGCAACCTCGACTCGCGACCACTCGCTGCCCGTGATCATCCGCAAGGACGTTGCGCCGAGCTCTGCTGGAAACGTGGACTGGTTCACGTTAATTCCAATTCCCACCACGATGTGGCGAACCTGGGTGGCTTCAGAATTCATCTCCGTGAGAATGCCGCAGACTTTCTTGCCGTCTATCAGGAGATCATTCGGCCACTTCAAATCCGGTGCCAGACGAGCATCGACCTGCTGAATAGCGGATCTCACGGCAAGCCCGGCCGCAAGCGACAGGATGAGCACATCGGAGGGAGGAAGGTGAGGGCGAAATACGACGGAACAATAGATTCCAGTAGAGCGCTCAGACAGCCAGGAGTTCGAGCCGCGCCCTCTTCCCGCAGTCTGTTCCTCGGCAAGAAAGACGCTGCCCTGCGGTGCGCCCTCCGCGGCAAGGGCCATGGCCGCGGTGCTGGTCGATCCGATTTTGAAGTAGTGGTGCATCTGCGCGTCAAAAATAGTGCCACGAACCAGCGGTTTCAGGATCTCTGGAAGGAGCAGATCCGGCACGGATCGCAGCCGGTATCCGGTTGCGGGGTGTCCCGCCACATCCACTCCCAACCCGCGCAATTGCTGGATCAAGCGCCAGACTTCGGATCGGCTGGACGAGATTTCCTGCGCGATCTTGGTTCCGCTGACCACAACCATGGCGTGTTCCATCAGCAATCGCACAATCCGCCCTAAACGAACGTCGGTCTGGTGCTCATATGCCACAGACTTTTTCGCCGGCCTGGCCGAGACGGCTCCCGTCCGCGAGGCTTTGCCCTTGCGCATTGAAGTTTTTTTGGCGATGGAGAAATTATGCGCGAATTGCGGGTGAAACGACAATCGAAGCTAGGCAGGAAGCACGCGCATGCTCATATCGGCGGCATGGGTTGAGTGCGTCAACAGACCGACAGAGATGAAATCAACCCCGGTCTCGGCGTATGCCCGAACATTCTCCAGTTGAATACCGCCCGAGCACTCGACCGGGATCCCGTGATCGGAACCTTGCGCTCGGTGGTTAGCACAGCGTTCCACCGCCTGGCGCACGTCTTGGGGAGACATGTTATCCAGAAGAATCGCTTCGGCTCCCTGGCTGAGCGCCTGCTCCAACTCATCGAGGGTGCGCACTTCGATCTCGATCGGCTGCTCCCCGCGCCGGTTCCGATGCGCCCGTTCGAGAGCCGGAACGATTCCACCGGCCAGCGCAATGTGATTATTCTTCAGCAAAACTCCGTCGGACAGATCGAGTCGGTGATTCTGCCCGCCCCCGCAGCGGACTGCATATTTGTCGATCACCCGCAGGCCAGGCGCGGTCTTGCGCGTATCCAGAATGCGAGCGTGAGTTCCAGCGATAGCATCCACAAACTTTCGAGTCAGGGTAGAAATCCCGCTCATGCGCTGCAGGAAGTTCAGGATCACCCGCTCACAGGAGAGGAGCACTCGGGCATTGTGCCGGACCACCGCCACGGACTGTCCCTTATGCAACCGCACACCGTCGAAGATCTCTTGATGCGTCGTAACCTCGTAGTGCGAAGTCACCGCCCCATCAAGTACCGCGTATACGTCCAGAATTCGCGCAATACACCCTATGCCGGACAAGATGCAATCCTGTTTAGCGAGGATGGTCGCCGAAGCGCGCTGGTTAGCGTCAATGCAGGCGTAGCTGGTGGCATCGCGGGTCGCGCGGTCTTCGACCAGCGCATTTTCCAGGATCGCCGTAAGCCTTCGTGAATTCCAGTCCATATCGTAGAGACGTTGCTTGCAACGTCTTTGCCCGTTGAGAGAGACGTAGCAGACTACGTCTCTGCAGTCAGCTGCATCCCAATTCCTGCATCTTAGTCAATGTCTTTTCCTTCAGTACTGCCAGTTCCGCCTGCTGCTTGCGCAAATTCTCCACGACATTCGCCGGAGCCTTGGCCAGAAACTGCTCGTTGCCGAGTTGTCTTTGACCAGTCCCAATCCCCTTATCCAGCTTTTCCAATTCCTTCTTCAGCCGGTCGCATTCGGCGGCAGCGTCGATCTGGCGTTCGTAAATGACGTGGACATCAAACCGCGCCGTGCTTCGCGCCCCAGGGAACTTTGCCAGGGAGTTCTCCACAAATGTGATCTGGGCGGCATTGGCCAGCCGCTCCACGGCTCCACGGTTACCGTCAATCATTTGACGAATGTCTGGCTCGTGAGCGAACACTTCAATGGGAACCTTCACCTTGGGCTCTACCTTGAGTTCCGCCCGCACATTGCGCACACTCACGATCAGATCCTGCAGGATCGCCATCTCCGTTTCCGCCGCGAGATCAAACTGCGTCTCATCCGGCTGAGGATACGCCGTCAGCGCAATTGATTTCGCCGGAGCCTTGCCTTCATACATGGCCTGCCAGATTTCTTCCGTGATAAACGGCATCACCGGATGCAGCAAGTGCAGCGCAGCGTCGAACAGTTTCACCAGATTCGCGCAGGCAGTGCGCGCCGCGCTCTTGCCGGATCCGTCTTCGAACTGAAGCCGCGGCTTGATCAATTCCAAATACCAGTCGCAGAACTCCCCCCAGAAGAAATCGTAAATACGATTCGCCGCCTCGTGAAAGCGGTAAGTAGCCAATGCATCGTTCACATCGGCAGCCACACGGTTAAACCGCGAAAGAATCCACCGATCTTCCAGGGCCTGAGTATTGAAGCCAGCAATGCCCGTGCAGGGGCGGACGCCTCGTCCGTCCCCGGGCCGCAGGCCCGTCTCGCGAGTCCCATCGGATGGCCGAGTGCTCGACAGGGCGGACGAGGCGTCCGCCCCCACACGATCGACGTTCATGAACATGAATCGAGCCGCATTCCAGATCTTATTCGCAAATGCTCGATACCCTTCCGTCCGGCTCTCATTGAACGCTATGTCTGTCCCCGGCGCAGCCATGGCAGCCAGCGTGAAGCGCGTCGCATCCGTCCCAAATCGCTCGATAATATGGAGCGGGTCGATCACGTTGCCCTTCGTCTTCGACATCTTTTGCCGTTCCGCGTCGCGCACCAGGGCGTGAATATATACATGCCGGAAGGGCACACTGTCGTCTTTCTGGTCCGCTTCGCCGCTCGCTTTCTTGATGGCCGCATCCTGCTCGTGCCCCTGCATGAAATGGCAGCCGAACATGATCATGCGCGCCAGCCAGAAAAACAGGATGTCGAAGCCCGTGATCATCAGCGTGTTGGGATAGAACACGTCAAGATCCCGCGTCTTCTCCGGCCAGCCTAAGGTCGTAAACGGGAGCAATCCGGACGAGAACCATGTGTCCAGCACATCCGGAATCTGCTCCAGTTGCGTGCTGCCGCATTTGCACTTGGCCGGCGCCTCACGCGCAACGATGAGCTCTTTACAATCGCCGCAAGTCCACGCCGGAATCCGGTGTCCCCACCACAACTGGCGCGAGATGCACCAGTCATAGATGTTGGTCATCCAGTTCAAATAGATTTGCCGGAAATTTTCCGGAACGATCGTAATCTCGCCCGACTCGACGGCCTGCTTCGCCCGATCAGCCAGCGGTTTGATCTTGATGAACCACTGTTCCGACAACCGCGGTTCCACGACCGTTCCACAGCGGTCGCACTTTCCAAGCGCCAGCGTGTAATCCTTTTCCGCCACCAGAAAGCCCTGCTCCTTCAAGTCATGAAGCACGCGCTTGCGCGCCTCAAAGCGGTCCAGTCCCGCATACGCGCCCGCATTCTGATTCATATGCGCGTGCTCGTCCATCACATTGATCTGCGGCAGCTTGTGACGCAATCCAGCCTGGAAGTCGTTGGGATCGTGGGCGGGCGTAACCTTCACCGCGCCGGTGCCAAACTCAGGCTGCGCCAGGTCATCTGTGATGATCGGAATCTCCCGGTCCATCAGCGGCAGTCGAACCTTCTTGCCATGCAGATGCGCGTAGCGATCATCCTTCGCATTGACGGCGATCGCCGTATCGCCCAGCATCGTCTCCGGCCGCGTCGTCGCAACTGTGATGAACTCGTTGCTCCCAATCACGGGATAACGAATCTCCCATAATTTTCCAGCCACGTCTTCGTGCTTCACCTCAAGATCCGATATCGCGGTCTCGTGCCACGGGCACCAGTTCACGATGTAGTTGCCGCGATAGATCAGCCCTTGCTCATACAAACGAACGAAGACCTCACGCACCGCATGCGAAAGGTTGTCGTCCATGGTGAAGTACTCGCGGTCCCAGTCCACCGAGGCCCCGAGCCGCTTCATCTGATCGAGAATCGCGCCACCGTACTCGCGCTTCCACTCCCAGACGCGCTCCACAAACTTCTCTCGCCCCAGCTCGCGGCGCTTCTTGCCCTCTCTCTCGAGCTGCTTCTCCACCATCATCTGCGTAGCGATGCCGGCATGATCGGTTCCCGGAAGCCACAGAGTGATGAACCCGCGCATGCGATGCCAGCGCACGATGATATCCATCTGCGTCTGGTTGAGCATGTGACCCATATGCAGCCGCCCCGTCACATTCGGAGGAGGCAGCAGCAGGGTAAACACCGGCCGCGTCTCGCCCGGGGCCGGCGTGGGAACTGAAAACAGTTTTTCTTTGACCCAATACTCCGCCCAGCGCGTCTCAATCGCGCCCGGCTCATACGCTTTAGGAAGTTCTTGCGGCATAGAAAACGTGAGCACTCAGCCCTCAGCAATCTCAAAATCGAAGGATAAAGTCGCCTCGACTCTCGGACGAGTGCTGAATGTTGAGTGCTTTTTGATCTTACAGGCGAGAGAAAAGCAGGGTCAAACCGGGGCAGCCGTTGGGTTCAATAAAATGTGGGCGCAATTCAGTAGTTATAACGAGGGACCTTTAGATGCATCCGCCCAAGCCGTTGCTCAGAATCTGGTTTCAGCTTGCAATATACAATGACTCGTCTGGAGGTAGGGCAACGCTATGTCGTCGTTCTCGAGATTGAGTAAGGGCGGGCGTTTACTCATAGTACTTGCAGGATGGGCAAGCAGTTTTGTATTGGCAGCAATCGTTTTGCCGCCGCTGGATTCGCACATCGCTCCGAAGCCCGCAGCTTACTGGAGCATTCTCGCCTTAGTTGCTGTACTCACGCTTTGCAGCTTGATCGCCATTCCCGCGTACCTACTCCAGCAATGGCGACGGTTGCCAACAGTGCCTAACAGAGCTGCATATGGGATTTGGCTTGGTTTTGAGAGTATGCTTCTCGTCGCGATTCCGGCCCTCCTCATATACTTCGCGGCCGTGCGATAGCGGTCGGCAGTCGCTGATCCCACCGGGCGGATCATAGGTGGGCGTTCCATCAGCTGCGATGACGAGTTTGCCGTATAGATATTATTCGCGCTCACAAACTGGGCTGATCCTATACTAGAGCTGTCTGACGTGAAATTCACCACAAATCTCAGTGTGTGCATTTCGACATCACATACACATATA
>CAWAXF010000026.1:0-38956 GCA_963785865.1 uncultured Acidobacteriota bacterium
AACACGCGATTGCACCCCACAATCCAGTTGATGAACCTAACGGCCACCTTATGCAGCCCGCCCAAGACCTTCGTCTCAAATCCTGTGTATGCCGTGGTGCCTATTTCAATGGGGGTGGATCTCTGGCATTGTGCCATCACCCAGCTTGCCGAGAGCGGAACATCTGATTCGACAATAATGGCGATCGCCGGACACGTCAGCAGAAGGATGCTGGAGCGATACAGCCACGTCCGCATGGAAGTGAAGCGCAACGCGATGGAAGCGCAAAAATCTGCGTGTTTTGCTACCAAAATGCTACCAAGACACGTGCTACCAATTTGCTACCAAACTGATTTGGGCCGAGGGCTGACCGCGGGGGACAGCCCTTTTCTGAAATCGATAATGGCGACAGCACCGTCATTCGCATGGCGCGCGGATGTTGACGTTTGTTACTAATCCTGAACATCGCTTTTTTGCGCGGAGCATTCTTGCAATGGTTGTAGTCTCGGATGCGCGCAGCGAAATTCACGCGGACATTATGGCGCTTCAAAAACACGCCTTGCACGTCAAAACGGGGCGGCTAGTCAACGTTGGAAGCCTTCGAAAGGCCAGCATCAATTTCTTGACTTGACCGCAATGCCGTTTTGCTGAGAGTTGCGCGGTGAATTTCCGATCGCGTTGTTAGAATCTCCACGGTAGTAGACGACCTGCAGATGGGCGTTTCCAATTTAACGGCACCCGCTAGGCTGTGGCTGAAGGATTTCGATAATGGGTGTAAATGGGCGTGGTTTCGGGTGTCGACAAATTGGGTGTAATTGGGTGTATTATTGGGTGTCATGATCCAGCCAGGCACTCTCAAGATCACCCCAGAAATTCTCGGCTTCATTGCCGAACTCGATGAATTCAAAGGGGCTTGGCGAGCTCTAGGTACCTTGGCGCCCGAGCGTCTATCCGCCCTCCGCAGGGTAGCCACCATTGAAAGCATCGGATCATCCACCCGCATCGAAGGCAGCAAGCTCTCCGACAGGGAGGTTGAAAACCTGCTAGCCAACCTTGAAATCAAGTCCTTCCATACGCGGGATGAGCAGGAAGTGGCCGGCTACGCCGAAACCATGGAGCTGATCTTCCAGTCCTGGGACGAGATCACCCTGACAGAAAACCATGTCAAGCAACTGCACCGCGACTTGCTCAAATACAGCGAAAAGGATGCGCATCATCGCGGAGAATACAAGACTCAACCCAACAGCGTCGGGGCCTTTGACGAGACTGGAAAGCAGATCGCCATCGTGTTTGAAACGGCTGCGCCGTTCGACACCCCGCGCCTGATGAAGGAAGTGGTCGGTTGGGCGAGGAAGAACTGGAGAGCCGGCAGCTGCATCCCTTACTGGTCATAGCCACTTTCATTGTCGTATTCCTTGAAATCCATCCTTTTCAGGACGGCAACGGTCGTGTAAGCCGCATTCTGACCACGCTATTGCTGTTGCGCGCTGGCTACGCCTATGTTCCCTATAGCTCACTGGAGAGCGTGATCGAACAAAGCAAGGAAGGCTATTACCTCGCGCTCCGCCAGACGCAAGGGACGATCAGAACCGACACGCCGAATTGGCAACCATGGGTCTGGTTCTTCCTGCGCGCGCTTCAACAGCAGATGAAGCGGCTGGCCAAGAAAGTCGAAAGAGAGAAAATTGTTCTAGCTGCCATACCCGAATTGTCCGTGAAAATTCTCGAGCATGCACGCGAACACGGACGCGTCACCATCGGCGATATAGTTACACTGACCGGAACGAGTCGGAACACGCTCAAGCAGCACTTCCGCCAGCTTCTGGAAAAAGGCCACCTAGTAATGCACGGCAGAGGTCGCGGCGCCTGGTATGGGTTGGCATAGCGTCGAGAACTTTGTGGCCTCAGATGAAGATGAAGAATCTGAGCGCGGAAGGAATCCAGCTTTATCTGCTGATCAAGCGTTAGTTTTTCGAATGTGGCTAACTGCAGCCGTCACAATAACTTAACGATCAAAAGACCCACATGGACGGCTCACGAGGAACGTTGAAAGAGTTGGCGAAATCGAACCGCGTCTAACTGCAAAGGACACAAAAAAGACTCAGCGCATCTCGGCCCGACAGTGTCCTGATTCTGGCGGATCCCTTTCGTTTTGTGGCATCGCCGTGAAAGGGCGCGGATCTATTGGATCACGTTGTAATTACAAGGCAGCGGTCGCACTGCAATGCCCTGCAGAAGAACGCCCAAGAAGTAGAAGGAACAAACTCAACTTGTACCGTTTTTGTACCGCGAGTTTTGAACAGTAATTCGGATCCCACAAGCTAGAAGCGTGGCCTGGTTTAGGTCCCTTCCTTCACCCATCCGGATAATGCGTCCGTTCGCTGCGTCAGCTCCTGGTGGGTAGTGGTGGCGATATCGTCCAGCGATGGAGGTTGACTTAGCCTGAGCCAATTCCCGCTTTCCATAGTGTATTCGCTAATGTTATAGTTAATACACTATGACCGCTAATGCCGACACCCGCACCGTCCAGGCGCTGCGCAGCGATCTGGCGCTGCAGATCGCGCGTCACATCAGGTGTAGCGGCCAAACCCAAGCCACGCGGCGAAGCGCCTGGCTGTCCCGCAGCCGACGGTGAGCCAGATCATGCACGGCAAAGTCTCGCAGCTTTCCCTGGAGCTGCTGATCCGCATTGCAGTGCGTGCCGAATTGCCGGTGGTGCTGCAAACAGGCAAGGATGCGGAAGAAGCCGGAGCGTTCGTCGCGGGCGAGCCATTTCAGGAGAGTCGGATCCTGAGGTCGAAGGTTGCCGATGAGGCACGTCAGGCATTGAGCGAGGATGCAAGAAAACTGACTCCGCAACAACGGCTCGAAGCGCATGCCCGACACAGCCAGCTGATGGTCGCGCTCCACCGGGGGGGCCGAAAGAGCAGAAGGGCTCGATGAAAGCGCGCGGGCCAGGTCAATCTGCGCATCTGTTGCTCGATGTAAGCGCGGTGCTGGCAGAAAACGACGTCGAGTATGCCGTCATCGGTGCCATGGCCGCCGCGGTGTATGGCGCCATACGTGCGACGACGGATGCGGATGCCCTGCTATCCGTTTCCATCGCCAGGCTTGGGCAGCTCGAAAAAATATTCAAGAAAGCGGGATTTGCAACGGAGTTGCGTCGCGGGGATGCAGACGATCCATTCCCGCACTGCTCTCAGTAAGCGACCGGCACGAAAATCGGGTGGATCTGCTGGCGGACCTGCGCGGCCTCGACCGACTGGCCTTGTCGCGCTCGATCGCCGTGCCCTTTCTCGGCAGTTCCCTGCGTGTGATTGGGCGGGAGGCTTGTCGCCATGAAGTGCTTTGCCGGTGGTCCTCAAGATATCGCCGATGCGGTCCAAGCGCTCAAGATCATCGATCAGCCCCTCGATTTGGAGCTGTTGCGTCGGACCACGCGCCGTTTTGGAAGACCGGCCGCAGACTTGCTGGAGAAGCTGTTGCGAGTGTGATGGCGAACGGTCCGGGTGATCTGGCGACTCGATGGAACTGTCCATCTGGCTGAGGTTGGCTCTTGGATCAGATCGAGCCAGGTGAGATCAAGTAAACAGACTGATTGGATTTGGCGTCCCCGACGGGATTTGAACCCCTGTTACCGCCGTGAAAGGACGGCAGTGTACGGTAATTGAGCAGATGTTCGTGGATATTTTCAAACTTGTGATTGTCTCCGTAATCCACGCGAATTTCAATCAGAACCGGGCCAGGCACTTCAAATGCTTTGTGTAACGAAGCAATTCATCTGCCATCACGTTCGATCGAAATGGAAATCAAACTTACTCGCCATCAGCTGCACTGCACTTGAAGGTATGGACATTCAAGGCGTGTTCAGGCATTCCCGCATGGCAACGACGACTGACGTTTACATGCAGGAGATCCGGAGAGCGTGCAGAAGACGGTCGACGCCATCAGTGCCGAGCTTCGACTCCTTCCTAAATTCAGAGAGGTCACGCGCGGGACGAGCGTTTTGCTACCAAATGTAGCAAACTGAAAAGTGGTACCTGCAAGTAATTGAAAATTTGGTGGACCTGGTCGGGATCGAACCGACGACCTCTTCCATGCCATGGAAAGCACAAACATGTAACCTACTGACGGCACAAGGGTTAAGAGCCGGACGAGTCGGCAGAAACGGCAAAAATGGGCGCGTTGTTCCTTCAAAATGCTACCAAAAATTGTTGCTACCAACTTGCTACCAAACAACATCCGTTAGCTGGGCTGGAGAGGCTGACCGCGGGGGATCAGCCTTTTGTCTTTTCCATCCAAAAAGACGCGATACAAAAACGGTACGAAAACTTTAGGGGATTGAGCCAATATCACGGAATAGCTCACACCCACCAACGGTGCACTGACAATTTTGCCGCTATGTTGCCATTAGCCGAAGGACCACCTTGCGTGACGTCCAGCAGTTCACTTTTCTGCCTTGCTTCCACCTGCTTTTGCATCGGCTCAAAGTTTCGCTGCATTCGGTCAACGCCTTACCCGAGATGCAGTCGATGAGCGAGAATGACTTCGAGTGTTTTGCGAGCGTCGGAGTAAAAAACTTGCCGAGTTGTTGTCGTGCGAGTAAAGTAAGTACGTGCTTACTTAGATCCCGTGAGACTTGCCGCGCCAGATCGTAAGAAACAGCTCATCGACATTGCGATGAAGCTTTTTTCCGAGCAGGGTTTCGATGGCACCAGCACGCGCGAGATCGCGAAGGCCGCCCGCATAAACGAAGCTATTATTTTCCGCCACTTTAAAACCAAGGAAGACCTCTATTCGGCGGTGCTCGCGGATCGCATCGACAGCCGCGGACGAAATCGCAGCATCCGCGAACTGGTCGAGTCCGGCGGTGATTTTTACGGGATTTTAGTGGCCATTGCAGAGACTCTGCTCGATCGCACCGCCGACGATGCGTCCGTCACCCGGTTGCTCTTTTACAGCGCGCTGCGCAATCGCGAGCTGTCAGACCGCTTCTTCCAGACTTACGCCCACGAGAATTTCGAGCTGCTATCGGATTTCATCTGGAAGGGCATTGAAAAAGGCCAGCTTCGCGCGGTCGAACCGGTGGTCGCAGCACGGTCATTCCTGGGAATGATCATCTATCATTACCTCGTGCAGGAGTTTTTCGGAGGCGGTTGTCAAACGTTGTCCATCCGTGAATTGGCGGAAGAAATAACGGATTTATTTCTTCTCGGAGTCGCCGCTCCTGAACGCAAGAGTCATGGCCCCTCGGCGGCTTATAAACGAAGGGCTTTGCTCGCATTAGCAAAATAAGATTCTTGGATTCACCATGCCTCATATTGAGTATTCCAGCTCGAGGCTGAACGCTTTGAAAGCAGCTAGCCGCGCATTGATTCTTGCCAGTCTTGGACTCGCCTTCTTAGCTGGCTGCGACAACAAGCAGACCGTCCCGACAGCGCCCGGCGGTGGACGGCCGCCTGCGCCGGTAGTCGTTTCCACGGTCGAGCAGCGCGACGTGCCGGTGCAAATCACAGCCATCGGTAACGTCGAGGCTTACCAGACGGTCCAGATCCGCTCGCAGGTAAACGGTCAGATCGAAAAGATTTATTTCAGCGAAGGCAAGGACGTTCGCAAGGGCCAACTCCTCTATAGCCTCGACAAGCGCCCGTTCCAGGCAGCCCTCGAGCAGGCACAGGGAAATCTGAAGCGCGACGAAGCCCAGGCTGCCAACGCCAAATCGGAGGCGGCTCGCTATACCGATCTCGAGAAGCAAGGCGTGATTTCACGCGAGCAGGCCGATCTCCAGCGCACGCAGTCAAACTCCAACTCCGCTGCCGTGTACGCGGACCAGGCAACGGTCGATGGCGCGAAGGTCCAGCTGCAATACACGGACATCTACGCTCCGATCGACGGTCGCACCGGCGCGCTGATGATCAACGTCGGCAACCTTGTCAAGGCCAACGACACTCCCTTTCTAGTTCAGTTGAACCAGATCGCTCCCATTTACGTCACTTTCACTGTGCCTGAAGTGCGCCTGGCAGAGGTTCGTCAGTTCGTGGCAAAAGGATTGAAGGTACTTGCCCATCCCAAGGGTCAAAACTCGAATCCAGCGGAAGGCTTGCTCACCTTCATTGATAACGGCGTCGACCCGCAAACCGGCACGGTCAAGCTGAAGGCGACTTTCCAGAATAAGGATAAGCACCTCTGGCCGGGCGAATTCGTCAATGTTGTTCTGAATCTATCCACCGTGAAGAACGCCATCACCGTGCCTACCAAAGCCGTTCAATCAGGACAGCAGGGCGACTATGTTTACGTAGTGACCAAAGACGGCACCGCCGATCCGCGCAAGGTTACGACGATTGGCACGTACCAGAATCTTACGCTCGTGAAAAGCGGACTCAATTTAGGGGACACGGTGATCGTCGACGGTCAACTCCGCGTGGCCCCGAATGGCAAAGTGACCGTACGAAGTTCGCTGCCGCCTGACGCCGTTGTCGGCAACGGCGTCAACTCCAGCGATACCGCAACCGGAACGGTAGGAGGCGGGCAGTGAGCATTCCGGAGCTCTTTATTAAACGTCCAATCATGACCACGCTGGTCATGACGGCGATCCTCATCTTCGGCATTTTCGCGTATCGCTTTCTGCCGGTCAGTGATTTGCCGAACGTGGACTTTCCCACCATCCAGGTGAATGCTTCTCTGCCTGGCGCGAGCCCCGAGACGATGGCCTCCTCGGTCGCCACGCCGCTAGAAAAACAGTTCTCTACCATCGCGGGCATCGACTCGATGACCTCGACGAATTCTCTCGGCCAGACCAGTATTACCATTCAGTTCAATCTGAGCCGCAGTCTCGATGGTGCCGCTCTCGATGTACAGTCGGCGATCACCCAGGCATCAGGCCAGCTTCCGCCCAGCATGCCAACGCCGCCTTCCTTCCGCAAGGTGAACCCGGCCGATCAGCCCATTTTATATCTCGCGCTCAGCTCTCCGACTCTGAAGTTGTCGCAAGTCGACGAAGCCGCAGAAACTACCATGGCGCAGCGCATTTCGATGGTGAACGGCGTAGCGCAAGTACAGGTTTATGGTGCTCAGAAATATGCCGTCCGAGTGCAGCTTGATCCGAATGCGCTAGCCACTCGCCAGATTGGCATTGACGATGTCACCAACGCCGTGAACCTGGGCAACACCAACGTGCCTACAGGAACGCTGTGGGGCAATAGCAAGACCTTCACCATTCTTTCCAATGGAAAGTTGCAGAACGCCGCACAATTCAGCCCGATGATCGTTGCCTACCGCAACGGTGCGCCGGTCCGCATCTCCGACATCGGCCGCGCTATCGACAGCGTACAGGACGATAAGTCTGCCAGTTGGTTCAATGGCAATCGCGCCATCGTGCTCGCTATCTTGCGCCAGCCTGGCACCAATACCGTCGAAGTCGTCGACAACGTGAATCGACTGTTGCCGCAGCTCGCGGCGCAGATCCCGGCCGCAGTTCAAAGTGATACCCTCTACGACCGTTCGGTTTCCATTCGCGGGTCGGTCGACGACGTGAAGTTCACCCTTATGCTGACCATCGGATTGGTCATCTTGGTGATCTTCCTCTTCCTGCGCAATGTTTCGGCGACGGTCATTCCGGCACTCGCGTTGCCGCTGTCGATCATCGGCACGTTCTCGGTGATGTATCTGCTCGGCTACAGCCTTGACAACCTGTCACTGATGGCACTCACGCTGTCGGTAGGCTTCGTGGTCGATGACGCTATCGTGATGCTGGAGAACATCGTGCGCCATATGGAGATGGGGGCGTCTCCGCTGCACGCGTCCATCGATGGCTCGGGCGAAATCGGCTTCACCATTCTGTCCATGACTCTCTCTCTAGCGGCGGTATTTATCCCGCTGTTATTCATGGGCGGCATCATCGGACGCCTGCTCCACGAATTCGCCGTGGTTATTGCTGTTTCGATTCTCATTTCCGGCTTCGTTTCGCTCACCCTCACGCCGATGCTTTGCAGCCGCTTCCTTAAACCGTCGGAAAAAGAGAAACATGGCAGGTTCTACAACGGGAGCGAAAAAGTCTTCGATTCGTGGCTGAAGGGCTACGACTGGTCGCTGAAGCGAGTCCTGCGTCATCGCTTCGTTACTTTGCTGATCTCGTTCGTGGTCATCGGCCTTACTTATTATTTGTTCACTCAGTCGAAGACCGGCTTTATTCCAGACGAAGATCAAGGTTTAGTCTTCGCTTTTACCGAAGCGCAACAGGGCATCGCGTTCGGAGACATGATGAAATTGCAGCAGCAGGCGGCCGACATTGTCCGCAATGATCCCAGCGTGCTGAACACGATGTCGTCGATCGGCCAGCCGACAAACCAGGGGCGCATCTTTTTTCGCTTGAAAGACAAAAAAGACCGTGTCAACCGGATGAGCGCCATGGACGTGATCCAGGAACTGCGTCCGAAGATGGCGAACATTCCGGGTATTAACGTGTATTTGCAAATTCCGCCGACCATCCGTATCGGCGGCAATCTGACCAAGTCGCAATACCAGTACACGATGCAGACTCCGGACACGGACAAGCTCTATGCGCTGGCTCCGAAGGTTGAAGCTGCGCTCAGGCAATCCTCACTGCTCCAAGATGTCACCAGTGACCTACAGGTGCAGAACCCGCAACTAACGATCGATGTCGATCGCGACAAGGCCTACGCGCTAGGCGTTTCGCCCGACCAGGTTGCCAACTCGTTGTATTCGGCTTACGGTACACGCCAGACCAGCCTAATCTACACACCCAATAATGAGTACTACGTGATCACGGAATTGCTGCCCCAATTCCAAAACAACCCGGCGGAACTCTCCGAGCTGTACGTACACTCCAGCTCAGGGAAATTAGTTCCGCTCGATACGGTCGCCAAACTTGTTCCGTCGCTTGGCCCGCTTACTGTCAATCACTTTGGGCAGTTGCCCGGTGTTACCGTCAGCTTTAATCTCAGGCCGGGTGTGGCATTGGGCGATGCCACCAAGTTCGTCGAAGAGCAGGTCCGCAAGATCATGCCTGCCGACGTGACCGGCACGTTCCAGGGAACCGCGCAAGCCTTTCAGAATTCTTTCGTTGGGCTTGGATTGCTCCTGGTAGCCGCGATTCTAGTCATCTACATTATTCTCGGCGTTCTGTATGAAAGTTTCGTGCATCCGATCACGATTCTGTCTGGCCTGCCATCCGCGGGCGTGGGTGCATTGTTCACCCTCATGATCTTCCATCAGGAACTAAACCTGTACTCTTTTGTCGGCATCATCATGCTGATCGGTATCGTGAAGAAGAACGCCATCATGATGATCGACTTCGCGCTCGACGCAGAACGCAACGATGGCAAGAGCCCTGAGGAATCGATCTACCAGGGTGCCCTCATCCGCTTCCGTCCGATCATGATGACCACTGCAGCAGCCCTCATGGGCACGTTGCCGATCGCGCTCGGCGTGGGCGCGGGTGCGGAATCGCGGCGCGGACTGGGCCTCGCGGTCGTCGGCGGGCTGCTTTTCTCGCAGGTGGTGACGCTCTACATCACCCCGGTCTATTACATTTATCTCGACCGGGTGCAAAAAACATTTTCCGGCTGGAAAGCGCGGCGCAAATCACGGGCCGCCCCATTGACGCATCAACTGGACGAAGCGGAGCTTATGCACCGCAATTAGCTAAGGTAGGGTGGAATGCGCCAGGCCTACAGGTAAGCGAGAAAGAACCCTTGTCGTGTGGGTTGCAGAATCCATGTCAAAGCGCGAACGATGGACGGAAGAACATCGGAAACTTAGGTGAACTCCGAGGCAAGCGAGGGCGTCTCAGGTCTTGCTTCCCCGTCCTGTATCGCCACAAGCCCTGGGGACGGTGGCGTTTTCAACCTCATGCCGACACAGATCGTCACGCGCGTTTTCAGGTCGATCAGCATCGCATCGCCGAAACTCTTGTCCATGAACGCCACTCGTTGGTTGTCAGGGGAAATATCGGCTCGCTCTCCAAAGTGAGTAAGCACCTCAATATTCCGCGACAAGTGTTCGAGTGGATTCTCGCGCTTTCGCTCGGCGGGCTGGGGAAGGAGAAGCAGGACGCACAGCGCCAGAAGGAGTTTCATGGCGGCAATGCTATCAAACCGGAAAGTCGTCTCGAAAATCAAATCTGGCTACTCAATGAGCCTGAGGCTCTCCCGCAGAAATGCCGAGCAGACGATCAAACTCTTCCTTGCTGACTCCGTAACACTCACAAGAACGTTTCACCATGCCGCCCGATCAAGGAGTGACGTGGCCGCATGCGTATTCGATAATGCCAGTGCACCTAAGCGCGTTCCCATCCATCCACGGGTTGAACGTGGTTCGATTGTTGAACGCGGACCGCTGGCGGCAGGGTTCTTAGTGAATTTCTGGTTCCGGGATGGGAGCGGTACCCTCCAGGAAATCGAAGTCACATCCTTGATCAGCCTGCTTAATATGCTGCATGTATAGCCTTCCATATCCGCGGTGATAAATCCCCTCTTTCGGTTTCCAAGCAGCGCGACGCCGGCCAAGCTCGTCACCATTCACCCGCATATTCAATTGGCGTTCCGGCACATCGAGTTCGACGATATCTCCGTCCTTCAGCAGTGCCAGCGGCCCGCCCACAAACGATTCGGGTGAAACATGGAGAACACAAGCGCCGTAGCTGGTACCACTCATTCTTGCGTCGGAAATGCGCACCATGTCGCGGATTCCCGCTCTTAGTAACTTTTGCGGGATCGGAAGATTGCCCCATTCGGGCATTCCCGGCGCTCCCTTGGGGCCGGCATTGCGCAGCACCAGAACGCTGTCTGCGTCCACATCCAGTGCAGGGTCGTCGATCCGCGCGTTCATCTCGTCGAAGCTGTCGAAAACAATCGCGCGTCCGGTGTGTTTCAGTAGCCTGGGTTCGGCGGCTGAAGACTTGATGACAGCGCCGGCCGGCGCAAGGTTTCCCCGCAGGATGGCCAGCCCTCCAGATTCCAGAACGGGATTATCCAACGTGCGAATCACGTCTGCGTTGTAGATCTCCGCGCCCGCAACATTCTCCCCAAGCGTTTTTCCAGTGATGGTTCGGCAGCTGAGGTCCAACTGGGACCCGATTGCGTTGAGCAACGCCGGCAACCCTCCCGCGTAATAGAAATCCTCCATCAGATATTTCCCGCTGGGCCGCAAATTGGCCAACAACGGCGTTTTCCTGGACAACTGATCAAATCGATCCAGCGTGATGCTGACCCCCGCGCGCCCAGCCAGCGCCACAAGATGAATGACGGCGTTGGTCGACCCGCCCAGGGCGAACACGGACGCGATCGCGTTGTTGAAGGAAGCTTCGCTTAGGATGTCCCGCGGTTTCAGATCTTCCCAAACCATTTCCACGATGCGGCGGCCAGACCGGCTGGCCATCTTGACATGATTGGAATCTACCGCCGGGATCGAGCTTGCACCTGGGAGCGAAAAACCCAGCACCTCGGTCAAACTGGTCATGGTGGATGCGGTACCCATGGTCATGCAAGTTCCTGCCGAGCGCGCGATACCATCTTCAATCTGCGTCCATGCCTGCAGATCGATGTTGCCCGCCCGGCGCTCGTTCCAGTATTTGGTGACATCCGAACCGCTTCCCAGGATCTGGCCATGCCAGTTGCCGCGCAGCATCGGCCCCGCCGGAACATAGATCGCGGGTATATTCATGCTGATGGCGCCCATCAAGAGTGCGGGCGTTGTTTTGTCGCAGCCTCCCAGCAACACGCATCCATCGGCGGGATAGGAGCGCAGCAGTTCCTCTGTCTCCATGGCCAGCAAGTTCCGGTACATCATGGTCGTGGGTTTTTGAAAAGTTTCGCCGAGGGTAATTGCCGGCATCTCCACCGGGAAGCCGCCGGCCTGCCAAACGCCGCGCTTCACGTCATTGGCCCGCTCCCGGAGATGGCTGTGACACGGATTGATGTCACTCCAGGTGTTGATAATGGCGATGACGGGCTTGCCGGCATAATCAGCCTGGACACAACCCATCGAGGCGGCCCGTGAACGGTGACCGAATGAACGTAGGTCATCCGGGCCGTACCAGCGATAACTCCGTAAGGACTTGGAATTTTTTTGCGGCATAGAACCCTTCGAAAGAGGACACGAGCTTTGCTTTCTTAACCTGCAGACGCAGGTACCGTCGACGCCGATTGTGGTGTAATTGTCAGCCGAGCGAAAACATTGCTACCTTAAAGGGCGCTCTCGGATTCCCATGAAGAACACCATCCTGGTGCTGGCCGATCCCACTGAGCCTCAGCTCGCCATGCTCGAGAACTTGCGGGCAGAGGCCAACATAATAACCGGAAACTCTGTCGAGGAGTTTGGACTAGCGGCAAGGGACGCCACCGTCATCCTCAATTGGTCGGGCTCTTTGGCCCTGCTGCGAGCGGTCTTTGGCATGTGTCCAAACCTGCGTTGGGTGCACAGCCGCTCCGCGGGAGTCGACAAAACGCTATTCCCCGAGCTTATCGAAAGACCTGTCCCACTCACAAATGGCTCAGGTGTTTTCAGCCCAGCCTTGGCCGAGTTCGTGCTCGGCGCAATCCTGTATTTTGCCAAGGACTTCCACCGTATGATCCGCAATCAGATGGCAGGCGTGTGGGAGGCCTTTGACGTGATGCCCATCTCGGGCCAGACGGTCGGAATCGTAGGATACGGCGATATCGGCCGCGCGGTCGCCACTACCGTCCGACCGCTGGGAATGGCGGTTCTCGCCGTCAAACGGCATGTCGGGCCTTCGCCCGGGAAGGACCCGCTGGTTGAGCAGATGTACAGTCCCGATCGCCGCATCGAGATGATCCCACGCTGCGATTACGTAGTGGTAGCCGCACCCCTGACCCCAGAGACGCGTGGAATGATCGCTGAGCCGGAGTTCGCAGTCATGAAGCCTACAGCCGTGGTGATCAATGTCGGACGCGGCCCCGTGATCCGGGAGGAGGCGCTGGTAAGTGCGCTTTCGCAGGAGCGTATCAAAGGCGCCGCCCTCGATGTTTTCGATCACGAACCCTTACCCAACGGCCATCCCTTCTATAAGCTGGAGAATGTATTGATGTCCCCGCATTGTGCCGACCATACACCCGATTGGCTGGATCGAGCCATGCAGTTCTTCATCGCGCAATTCGACCGATTCCAGAAGGGTAAGCCACTGATCAGCGTCGTTGATAAGAAGCTCGGCTATTAACAGCATGGAGCGTGTCAGGCCCTTGCTTCTCGAATGATCGGAACAATCCTCCTTTTGAAATAGCAAAAAGGCTCCCCGTTCAACTCACCTGAGTTCAACTCACCTGAATAGACGAAGCGTCCACTTGAGCGTAGTCGTCCGTCTTGCCGACTTTGACCGTGAGGTCGAAGGAGAGCTCCACATCCTGGCTTTGAAGGCTTGGTGGCCCTCCGCCTCCGCCTATTGGCGGCTAGTGCAGGCCGCCTCGCAGTTCTCTCCTCGCATGCGCCCTTGATAGGTCCTGTGGCGGGCCCAGGTGTCGTCATGCAGTCATCGGAGTTCAGCACTAGTCTCAGAATTTGCGACAAAGGCGGTCATCAGGTCTAGGAAGCACCGTCCGGTCGTGAAGACGCTCGCAAAATCGAGTAGGCCATGCGCGGATTGTACGCTCGCGTCAATGAGTGTAACCGCGACGTTACGTCAATGATCGACTGCCCGCCCATCAGCGAGTCAACGCTAGCTTCACAGCCTCAATCGCGGGCATGTAATGACGTGATTTCTCCCACTCAGCGTAGTAGCATTTCAACCTTGTGAGCATGGAAGGAATTGGCAGTCTATCCGCCCAGTTCCTGGTTAATGACTAGCGGAGGGGTCTCTGGGCTGGGCCCTCAATATTGAAAGGCAATTCATTTTCAAAATCGAACTACGAGGTTTTCGATTGTCGTTATTCCGTATTGCCTTGATGGCTTTTTCCGCCGTTTTGGTGCCGCTTACATTTGCCCAGATTGACGCTCGCATCCAGGACAATAGTTTCTTGATCGAGGAAGCCTACAACCAGGAGTTTGGCTTCGTGCAGCACATCAGCAATTTCATCTATCTCGCCGATTCCAGGGACTGGGCCTACACTTTCACCCAGGAATGGCCCATCACCGGCATACGCCATCAGCTCAGCTATACCCTCATCGCCTTGCGCCAGGGTTCGTTCTCTTCGCAAGGTGCCAGCTTCGGCGACGTCTTTCTGAACTATCGCTACCAGGCGATCGGCAACGGCGAGGCTCGTTTCGCGTTTGCGCCTCGGCTCAGCCTCATCGTGCCCAGTGGCAATAGCAATCTCGGTCAGGGTTTTGGCGCTGCGGGCGTCCAAACCAACTTGCCGCTCAGCATTAGTCTCAAGCGACAATTCGTGACCCACTGGAACGCCGGAGGGACTTTCGTGCCGCACGCACGCAATTCCGATAGGCAGCGCTCTTCAGCTGTCGCCTACAACCTTGGTCAGAGTGTCATTTGGGAAACGACGCCGCGCTTCAACGTGATGATGGAAACCTTTTTCCTGGGCGCGCAGAAAGTCGTCGCCCTGGGAAAACTGAATGGTCCAACACACTTTTCCTAAGTCCCGGAATTCGTTGGGCCTATAACTTCAAGAACCGATTGCAAATCGTTCCTGGTATCGCAATGCCCATCGGCATCGGCCCTAGCGCGGAAGAGAAGAGTGTCTTTCTTACCGAGCTTCGAACATCCGTTTCGCAGGTTACCTACTCAGTGAAATGAGCAGCGCAATGCGAGAGATGCGGGACTTTCAACGCTCGTAAACAGATGGGATGAGAAGACCGGTCTGCGGACGGGATGCGGTGTACGCTCCCAAGTTATCGACGTGCTCGAAGCACAGATAAAAAGGAGACCGGCAATGAAGAAGGTTAGCACCGAAGGCGCAAAGCAGAGCAGGAATTTTTCTCAACCGAAGCTTACGATCGGATTGGACCTGGGCGATCGCTCGAGCTGGTATTGCGTGCTGGATGAAGCAGGCACGATTGTGCTGGAGCAGCGACTGAGCACGACTCCGAAAGCGTAATGCGGGCCAGAGCGAGCCGCAAATGCATATCAGCAAGGAAGGCGACCCGTATCTGCGAACGCTGTTAGTGCAGGGAGCGCACCCCATTCTGGGACCGTTTGGAGCCGACAGCGATCTGCGGCGCTGGGGTCTGAAGCTGGCCGAGCGCGGCGGCAAGAGTGGGAAGAAACGAGCCATTATTGCAGTGGCGCGAAAGCTGGCGGTCTTGCTGCACCGACTGTGGGTGGGCGGAGCAGTGTACGAACCATTGCGCAACCGCAAGCAACGAGCGATGCCGGCGGCTGCATAAACCAAAACCCTCTGCGAAAGGAAAAGCCAAAGCCTAAAGCCCAGTTCCGGTGACTGGGTTAATCGCCTGGCCCAGCTTTCATCTTCGAGATGGAACCGAGGTCGATAAACAGATGGCAGCACCGGCTGAAACCAGAACACCCAACTTGCACCGAGCGAACCAAAGTGCTCATCGAAGAGTGCGGATGGAAGGGTGGCGACAGCGGCCACTCGGTGGAAAGAAACAGCGTGACCCACAAACCCCAAAACGAATCCCCTTGACTCCGACCGGCCTTCTCATGGAAGGCGTTTACACTCGAAACCCCCTTTTAGTCGCCGAGTGGCGCGATCCCTTCGCTAATGCGGGGTCTGGCGGTTGATTTGCGCATGATAAGCTCCGGTTCGATCAGGAATTCCGCTAAATACCGCTCGGGATCGTCGATTCGGCTCGATCGCCGGAGTCTTCGCCCTCGACGATGTGCGGGAGGCGTACCGACAGCTCGAATTTCGCCACACCTGCGGCAAGTTGGTGCTGCGACCGTGTGAAAGAGGCGACGAATAACAAGAAAGCCAAAGTTAAAGCCGGATTTGAGGATTGCCACAGGAGCCGCACTTAGGGAAAATGTTGAATCTATGCTCCGAATCATACCGGCCTCAGTTGTCATCGCAGCCTTGACGTTACTTAGCGGCCCACAAACGTTCGGCTCCGCGGCTCTTCTCGTTCCACTACAGCCTCTGGCACAACAGGCTCACCAGATCGAAAATGCTTTGGCCTATCTCGGTCAGCCATTTTCCGCGGAAGAGGTATCCAAACTTGATGACGCCGTGGCTGATCCCAACGAGTCCAAGGCGGTCGAGCGCTTGCAGAGCATTCTGGACTCCCACGTTTTAGCCGTGGTGCAGATCAATGCGGAAAGTCGTGTGAAAGTTGAGGCCGGGCCCGCCCAACCTGAGCTGGTCGAGGCTGGAACCCGGCTCTTTCTGGTCAAGGTGCTCAATGACGCCGGAGTCACAGCGCAACTCAAAGTGGAAAGTCCAAGTTCAGGCGACGTGTACATACAATCGACAGGCTCGCCGCAGCCGGCCATGGAACTGACTCCGCGACAGGCTGCCGACCGCTGGGCTGACGTTTCTCTGTATCCGCTGCCCGCCGCCTCGTGGGCCAGCATTTCGCTATACCAGAATCCTCCCATGCTCCCACGTTTGTCAGGGCTGGCCGTGGAGTACCAGATCCTTGCCATCTACAGTCGAGACGCTGGCCAGAGGTCAGCCGTCATCAGCTTCAATGTGGGCCAGGGAACGCAGGATATCGGCTTTCGCAACGACATGACCGTTCTTTTCAACGCCCGGCCGGCGCATCCGATAAGCTTGCGCGTGAGAGACGAGAACGGTGAACCCGCAATGGCCTCTTTTGTGGTTCGCGACCGGCTGAATCGTCTTTATCCGAACCCCGCGAAACGCCTGGCGCCCGACTTCTTCTTTCAACCGCAGGTCTACCGCTCGGATGGAGAAGTTCTGCGCCTGCCCGAGGGGAATTACACCATCACTTATACCGGTGGCCCTGAATACCTGACTCGGGAAAAAAATTTCATGGTGGACGCAAAAGGGCCGGCGCAAATCGAATTCCAGCTGGAGCGGTGGATTGATCCCGCGGAGTACGGCTGGTATTCAGGGGACCACCATATTCATGCGGCAGGCTGCAGGCACTACCAGAATCCAGCCGAAGGCGTACTACCCGATGACATGATGCGCCAGATTCGTGGAGAGCGCGTGAATATCAGTTCAGTGCTCACGTGGGGTCCCGACTACTACTACCAGAAGCAATTTTTCTCCGGACATGACAATCCCTTGTCCACCCGGCGCCAGCTCATGCACTATGATCTCGAGGTCTCGGGCTTCCCTTCAAGCCACGCCGGTCACATCGTACTTCTTAATCTCAAAAATCAGGACTATCCCGGTACCAGGCTGTTGACTGACTGGCCAACCTGGGACCTTCCAATTCTCCGCTGGGCTAAGGAACAGGGCGCGGTCGTGGGCTTCGCCCACTCCGGCTGGGGTCTCGCGGTCCATGGCACCGAACTTCCAAACTACGAGGTACCAGGCTTTGATGGAATCGGAGCCAACGAATACATCGTTGACGTCACACTTCCCAACGCGGTGGATTTCATCTCCGCCGTAGATACCCCTTACGTCTGGGAACTGAACATCTGGTATCACACGCTCAACCTGGGATTCCGCACGCGAATCGCCGGCGAAACTGACTTCCCATGCATTTACGACAGCCGCGTTGGAATGGGCCGAACCTACGCCGCTTTACCCGCATCTGGGCCCGTCAGCTATAGCGGTTGGCTGGACGCCCTGAAGGCTGGCCGCAGCTATGTGTCCGACGGCAAGACACACCTTATGAATTTCACTGTGGGAGGCGTGCACGTCGGCGAGGGAAACGGCGAGCTGCAATTACCTGCCGGTTCCAAGGTTGGAGTATCTCTGATGGCAGCGGCGTATCTACCGGAACTTCCACAGCAATCGCTGCATCGGCTCGCCTACGATGAGAAACCTTATTGGGACATCGAGCGCGCGCGCGTTGGTGACGGCCGCGAAGTCGTGGTTGAAATCGTTGTCAACGGCAAGTCTGTCTCTTCGCAAAAGTTGATGGCTGATGGCAAGCCGCGGGAAATGAAATTTGAGGTTCCTATCACAAGCAGCAGTTGGGTGGCGGCGCGCATAATTCCGGCTGCTCATACAAATCCCGTTTTTGTAATCGTGGATGGAAAGCCGATTCGTGCTTCACGCAGGAGCGCGGAATGGGCCCTGAAGGGAGTTAACCAGTGCTGGAGTCAAAAGTCAGCGCTCATTTCCCCAGCGGATATCGGAGAGGCCAAAAAAGCGTACGACCACGCTCGCGACGTCTACCAGCAACTTATTCGTGAGAGTATGCCAGAATAGGACTACTTATACAGAGCGCGATGGCGAACAATCCCAGAAACTCGAACTGGTTCCTTGTTCAGGGCGAGAGAAATTCGACGCGAATTTGAGATCCCACCGGCAGATCTGCCATGGCAAACAGGCATATGCCGACATCGCTGAGATTGATGCCAAGAGCATCCACACGGACAAACTCAGTTTTAAAATTGCTTATTTTGTGCCCGGCATAATTGCTCCAAGCATCCTCTTAACGAGCGGCCTAGGTGGCGGGTTTCGGCTCACCGCATCTCGATATTTGTCGATCCATTGGTGTTCTTTATCAACTTCCTGATCGATCTGTATTGGTTTGGGCATTTTCGGTTTTACGGAGCAACCAGTAATGACCTGCAGTCTTTGTTGATCGCTGTGAGCCAGCGCCACGAACCGGAATGGCTGCTCCGTCCATGAGATAGGAGTCAACATCTCCGCTGCGCCAAGCACCGGCCCGCCTTGAGTCAGGAACATCACCTTGATGCGGGTGCCACGAATTAGGGGTTTCGACAAGCGCAGCAGGCCGCCCGTGGAGGAAATGACCTCCAAGCTGCCCGTCGCGCAGTCACCACACGGGAATCGAAGCACCGCAGGAGTGTATTCGGTGGCTCGAATGCGTGGGGCTCGCCAAGCGGCCGATGGAGGAGAGCCAGTCATTTGCTTGAGGGGAAGTATCGTACGGATCATTGACTGCATAGGAGATTACGAAAGTGCATAGGCCGCCGACGTTACCCAGTTGGTCTAGCGGCGTCCGCGGCTGGCTTAGATTGGAATCGAAATTTCTACCAGACCTGTTGCAATCAGGCGATTACAGGATTACTGGTGAAATGGCGATGTTACGCCAGCAGCGAGCCCGACAGGAGCAACGCGGGCGGTAACCGTAATCATGAGACACTGACTTCGCTGGAATTACCACCTCGAAGCGGCGGTAAATATGAACGCCTCAAGTTCGCTTCAGCAACGAAAGACCTTCGGGCACCTTTCGATCGTTGTCGGAAACATGTTGCAGATTGCGGGAATCGCAGCCGCCTGTGCCGCTCTCGCTCTGGCGCGATCCGGCCAGCCAAGACCTGCCGCGTTCGGCACAGCTATGTTGATCGCCGCGTGGCTCCTCCTCTATTTCTTCTGCCACGGCATCGCGCACTGGGCAGTCGGGCGCCTTCTCGGCATTCGCTTCGCCTTCTACACCATCGGAGGAACCGGCAATCCTGAAGGGTACCCCTCCGGCATGCGTTGGGTGTTCGAGCATCTCCCATTCTTCGGCGTGCAGACTGACCGGGCCTCGATGCAGAAAGCCAGTCCGAAGGCCAAGGCCGCCATGTGGTCGGCAGGAGTGACGTCCTCGGCAGTGATTCCGACCCTCAGCACCGTCTGCGCCTGGAGAGCAGGCATTCCCGGCAGCAAGCTGTTTGTGATCCTCGCGGCGTTCTGGGCAATCGGAACGCTATCGAGCAACTGGAGAAGCCAGACCGGAGACTATGCCAAGGCCAGACGCGCCCTGCGTAGATAGCGCCTGGATTCTCCGCATACTAAGCGCATGTGCTCGATATTACGCAGCTGCCGATGCCGTGAGCGGCCACCGACTATTTCTCGCCGATGGGATGACTACTGAGAAAAATATCCAGTCTTCGAGCGTGCCTGCAATCCAGTTTGCTTACATCGGATGACGATCTTGCGGAAAGTGTCGTCCTTGATGGGGTTGCTCGGATAATAAGCCAGGTCGTAGGAGGCACGCAGTTCCTCCCCGATTTGATGAAAGTACGTGTGTGGATCGACGGCTCTCGCGTCGAACGCGGTGCCACCCGTTTCTTTCGCAATGCGATCCATCACGCTGATTCCGTATTTGTTGCGGGCATTGAGCTTGCCGGACTCGTTCTCCGTGTAGCGTATAGGAAACACCGTGACGTTCGCGCTCTGTGCGGCTTCAATCGCCGTCATCATGTCGTGAGAACTGGAGTTGTCTTCGCCATCACTGAAGATCAGGAGGGCCCGCCGCCCGTTCTGATCAGCCAGCTTTTCGGTTACGGAGTAGAAGATGGAATCGTAGAACGCCGTTCCCAGGTCGCGAGACTCTTTCGGGCCGAGTTCCGGGAAATGCCCGAGATCGTGTTGGTAGCGATTCAGGCCATCCAGAATTTGGGCGCTCAATTGGGTGAAGTCGCTCACTAGCCGCAGATGGTTGCCGAAGCACAGCATGAAGGCACGGTCCTTTGGCCCAAGGACATCTTGAAGGAATACCTCCAAGTCGTGCTTGTGCTGCTTGGAGAAATGATCCTGGCTGCCGCTCGCATCCACAATTAGTCCGAGAGTAAGCGGCACGTCGGAACTTTGGGAGAAGAAAGCAATCTTTTGAGGAACCGCGTCCTCAAGAACCTCGAAATCGTCCTTGGTCAGGCCCTTCACCAATGCCCCACGGGAATCCCGTACCGAGAAGGACACACTGACAAGGTTGACCTTGACGCGGACAGGCTCTTGCGAAAGACAGGTGACAGCGGCGAACAGCGTCGGCAGCAGTGCGAGATATCGCATACCGGGTATGGCGTAAACTATCTCCACAGACAAGACGTTGCGAAAGCACACGAAACTGAGCTGTCAACGTGCACATACACAACATTGCCATAGGCGCGGCGAAGATGCACATGTTCAGGATGTCGGTGGTCGGGCGTGAGGATGGCTGCGATGATGAAGATCACGAGAATCGAGTAGCGCAGGTTGCGCCACATCCAGCCGGCGGTGACGATCCCCATCAGAGACAGGAAGAACACGACGATGGGGAACTCAAAGATTATGCCCATCCCGAGGATGATGACGAGAAACAGGTCGGTGTACTCGCCGATGGTGATCATCGGCTGGAATTGCTTGCCGTAGCTGATCAGGAAGTCGAGAGCTTGCGGATAGACGAGTTTGAACCCGAAGTATCCTCCTGCAAGGAAGAGTGCCACCGTCGAAAACATGAACGGGAAATACGTATCGTTTTTCTTTGCGATAAAGGCCCGGAGAAATGAACAGCCAGACCTGGAACAGAACTACCGGAGAGGCCACGAACACACCGGCAAGCGCGCCAATCTTCAAGTAGAGATTGAAAGGCTCAGTAGGGTTCAAATAGACCAGCTTCTCGGGCATCCCATTGCGATGGAGCGCGTCCATGATGGGGCGCTGCATGATTTCGAAAATACGTTCGGCATATCCCCAGCAGGCAAAGAACCCGACCGCAACAGCAATCAGCGAATAGATGATGCGTTTGCGGAGTTCCTCGAGGTGATCGAGGAAACTCATCGCCGGCATTTCATCGTGATCCGGTGCGTTGGCTGACGCGTCAGCGGCCATCTCAGGCATCGGGATTCCGCGGGTCGGGAGGGGTGGACGGGGCCGGCGGCGGCAATTCCACGAGTTCGCCCGTTGCTACTGCGCCAACGGGAGCGTGCGAGGGCGGAAGGATCTGCGGCGTGTCATCTTTTTCAAGGTTCGAGATTTCAGTCTCGATCTGCGATTTGAATTCGTTGGACGCGCGCTTGAATTCGTTCAGGGCGCGTCCAACCTGACGGCCGATCTCCGGGAGTTTTCTGGGACCAAAGATGATCAGCGCTAACACGAAGAGGAAGATCATCTCCGGCATGCCGAGATTCATACGCCCATGATAATGCGGGCGGGAGAAGCGGCAAACGAAGGCGACGCTATTTCGTGAAGAGTCCTCCAGAAGTTCGATGAGGTCAGGGTTTCGCTGTTTTTGGCGGCGCGAGTCTTGGTCAAGAACCCGCTCGACCGCCGGATGACTTTCTGCGGGGCATCGTCCTGGATATAGTGGCGCGATTCGGGAACACAGAACGTGTTCGATTCTGGAACTTTTGCTGCCAGCTGATTGTGAAGGTCAGTTTCAAGTCCTGCTCGATCGGATTGCCGGGAAAATCCGGGTTCTTCTTCGTTCCCGTTAGCAGAACAACCGGCACGGCGGGAAGCGGCGGAATGCTTTTTTCGGGCAACTCTTGTTCACTCATCCCGTCAAACTCCCTCTTGATGGGCGGAGGTAATTTGTCGGACGATAGAATTTTCTCGCGCGCGGCCCAGACTTCGGGCTCCAATTTGGCCTTGAGCAAATCGGTCAGGCGGCTGTCCTCGGGATCACCGGGACGGGACCAGCAATTCTCGTGGGTAGGCGCGGGCGAAGACCTGACGACAGAGCCTCCCAGCGAATGGCCGACAAGAATGTACGGCCTGGACTGATTGCCTGGACAAGCGATGCGAGTCTCGTCTGCTAGATCTCCGTCTGCGCGCGGTCCCGGGCGCAGGGTCGGATTGCCCCAAGCCGCCTCTGTCATACGAAATCGTAGTGGTGAGCTTCGCAACCTCAGGCTGCACATTCTTCCAAGTATCGAGAGGCTCGCCCAGACCATTCTCGAACACGACGGCAGGGCTGCCGACTCCCCGCAACCATTACGTGAAGCTTGTAGCCACCAACGTCAACACCTTTCGTATCGTCTACGGCAGAGGCTGCATTGCCAAAAGAAACTACGAGCAGCGCAACCAGGACGACACTTTTAAAGTGACATGGTGGGAAGACATTCATGGTGGCCGCGTTTACTGGAGTCATCAGGCTTGGACGGTACAGCGCGGAATACGTTGGCAGCCATCACCTAATTATCCGACTGCCGGTTTGGCTTAGCGATGGGCATCTAGAAATTGTCGCAACAGTAGACCTACCTCTTCAGCCCTCTCCCAAGGCGCATAGTGTCCCGCTTTCTGAATGATGGCAAGGCTTGCGCCAGAATGTGTGCCTTCATCGCTTCGGCGTCAGCGAGCGTAGCCAGAGCATCCTCTTCCCCGGCGATGATCTGGGTAGGAACATTAATCGTCTTGAGCGTTGGAATGGAGTCGGTACGGTCCGCCATCCCCTGTTGAACCTGACTGATGTCTCTGCGGCGACATTTTTAGCGCCATGCGTCGGGCTCCCTCGACCAAGTCTGGACGCATGGTTCGCGCGGTGTTGCCGATCAGTTTCGGGAGCATGCTCTCGATAAAAGGTTCGACGCCGTGCTCGAGAACGTCAGCGGCCGAGCGAAGCCTCGCGGCTCGCGCTTCAGTCGAATCAGCTGAGGCTTTTGTATTCGAGAGCACCAAAGCCGAAGCGCGTCCAGGAAAGCGGCGCCAGAATTCGAACAAGGCGTATCCGCCGATTGAGACGCCCATCATGACGGCGCGCCCAACGCCAGCGTCATCTGAGCACGCGAGCAATGTCATTCGCATGTTTGGACATGATCGCGGGGCCGTCACCGATGGCAGAGTCGCCGTGACCACGAAGGTCGGGGAGGATGATGCGATAACTTGTGAGGGACTGGGCCGCGGGTTTCCAGAAATCGCGGTGAACTGGAAACGGATGAAGTAGGACAACTGGCTGGGCCCCTTGTCCCAAGGACTCGTAAACGATGTCGGGCATCCTCCGCTGCGGACAGTTGGCATGTAGGGATTTAATCACAGGGGAACGAAGAAGGGCGGGCTGGCACCCGCCCTTGCGTCGGGATGTAAAGCAAACTCAGGTGGTGGATTGGTGTTGAGCTACTGGCACTGTCGAGCGCAGAGGCTCCTCCGGCATCACAATCCACGCAATCACGTAAGCGACCAGACCAGCTCCGGCGAAGATCACGACAATGAGCCAAACCAGGCGAATCAGCGTGACATCGAGATCGAGGTATTCGGCCAGGCCAGCGCAGACGCCGGCGATCTTGCGCCCCGCGCGCGGACGCATCAACCGCTTGCGCGCCGCTACTCCGCCCACGCGGATACCACAGTAGGCGCAGACGTTGGCGTCGTCCTGGATCACCTTGCCGCAGTAATTGCAGTACATAGCTCGACCCTCCACACTTTCACTCTAAGATACGTGCAGCCCACGAAAAGTTCCGCGAGAACTATTCGCGAAACGGTTCCTGCAACCGCTTACGCGCGGTTTCTGCCGGGGGAGTAGCCGAGTTCAGTGCAATCACCGCCTGGTAGTGGTGCACCGCCTGGTCCCGTTTGTTCAGCAGGTCATACATTTCCCCTGAAGCAAGGTTCGCTCGTTGTGCCAGCTCAGGATCTGGTTGCTCGATTTCCGCCACCTGATCGTAAGCTGCGGCGGCGCCCGCATAGTTCTTCATGCTTCTGAGAAGATCGCCCAGCGCAAGCGCCGCAATTTCGTAGTGCGCACCCTTCGGATACTTCCCTTCGCGTCCTTGTTGCCAGACTTTGCGATAGACCTCCGCCGCCTGCTGCTGGCGGCCCGCTGCACGAAGCAGATTTCCTTCTTCGAGCTACAACAGGAAATTTTTCGGATAGCGCGGTTGAAGATCGCGTGACAAGGCTATGGCCTCGTCGTAACGATGTTCGCGGCGCAAAAACAACAGCAGCGCAATTTTGGAATCGATACTGGTCTCGCCCGTCGATTTCGCCGCTTCGTACAGATACTGAATTCCTTTGTCCTTGCTGCCGTTCAAACCCACGAGGGAGACAGCCGTTTTGACCGCCCACGGAAGACTGCCGGTGACGTAATGGTGGGAGCCGACGATGAGTTTGGCATCGGTATATCCCGGAGACAGTTCGAGAACCCGCTCGTGATCGTGCCGCGCGCCGACCGCATTGCGCAGCGCCGAAAACCATGCGCGTTCGATCAGCGCCGTGTAGAGAGCGAATTGTCCGCGCGTGACTCCCCGCGCATACAGTGCGTCGACATCATCGGGGTTTTTCTCAAGCTGCGTCTTCCAGCGAAAGAGCGTGATCGATGAATTGTTTGATTCGATCTTTCGCCTTCGGATCTGCGGGCCGATGCGCTTGCCCCACAAAACTATCATTGGCGTATTCCCCGCAATTGAGAGCGCCCATCCGATTCAATTCGTCGAAAAGCAGTGCCGTGATCAGATGATTGATCGCGAACGGATCATCGGGGTGGCGCTCCACAATTTTCTCAAAGTCCTCGATCGCCTTGTCATATTCAAGATTGTAGAAAGCATCGAAGGCTTCGTCGTTGAGCGGGTCAGAAGGACGAAACGTTAGGCCAGAATTTTTGGCCGGAGCGACTTTCACTTGAAGCGTCGAGGCGGTGGCGACAGACCCCAAAAGCAAACACACGGCGAGAATCCGAGCGAGCCTGAACTGGCGCGAGCAGAAAGATGCGAGCTTCTTGAGTGTCGAGCCACTGAGAGTATGCCGTCAGTTTACCTGAAGAGCGAACCAGCGCGGTTACTTCAGGCCAGGACGTATGCGGTTGATTGCATTGTATATTCGCAGAAGCGGTGGGAATTTTATCGCGCCATAGAGTAATTCTTGCCGCAAATTGTTGAAAACCGGGCCCTTTACCTAACGGATCTCTAAGCTACTCAATCAGTTAGTCCAGGTCTTTGGCGAGTGGCTTGCGTTCTCTCCGTCGAGAAAGGATTGCTTTCAGATGGCAGAAGTAGCCCACAACGCGGAACAGGAATTCTGGCGTCCCCCGATCGCCGGCCCCAGCGGAAATCGGTAACGTCGGCCGGTGAACAAGCCTGCGAGCGATGCGGGACCGAGTACATGGTGGCGCGCACTTTTGCCACTCATGCGGAACCGGCCGGGCATCGAACTCAGGCATCGTGCAAACGGTCGTGAGCCACCTGGAGTTCCAGACCATCCGCGAGAAGCTAGGCTTGCCGATGGGTTCACTGGTGGCGTTTTTGATCGGAATTGGATGCGTGTTCGCCGCGCTGTCGGTCCGCATCCTCTACACACCCCAGCGCCTGGTGGACTGGCAGGCGATTCAGATGTATTGCATTCAATGGTTGCTCGGCGCGATGGTCGCGTTCATTGCCGGGATTTTGCTAAAGAAAGTCCAAGTAGAACGCTTCAAAAGCGGATCCTTCAATTTTCCCCTCCCGGATTCGTTGGAGCTTTTCCCTCTAATTCACGGTTTCGGTCGCTGCACTGTCGGCCGCGGCGCGCCTTATCTCGTGCATGCGGTACAGATGATGTACGGGGCCCGTACCTTTTCCCAAGGGATGCGCATTCGCGATAGCTGCTTGCACAAACGCTTTCGCGAGAAGCACCGCTTCAGGCAAACCTCGACCAAGCGCGAGATGGCACGCCATGGCCGTCGCAAAGGCGCAGCCCGTGCCATGGGTCGAGTTCGACTTTTGTCGGTCCGATTTGAAGACTTCCTGCTCGATGCTCCGGCGGGTGGTGAAACTTAGCAGGTCGATCGCTTTTTCGAGGTGTCCCCCGGTTATAACGACCGCGCCGGCGCCTTGTTTGTGAAGGGCATGGGCTGCATCGCGCATTTGGTCTTGGTCAGTAACGGGCAAGCCGGTCAAGACGGCGGCTTCATCGACGTTGGGAGTGAGGGCCGTACAAAGGGGAATGAGCTTTTGCTTTAACAGTTTGCGGCCGGCTGGGTCCAGAAGATCCTTCCCGGATGAGGAACGAAGGATTGGGTCCAAGACTACATTCTCAAGCTGGTTGCTTTCCAGAAATTCGACCACAGCCGCAACCACCGGGGCAGAGGCCAGCATCCCGATATGGACGGCTGCAACATCAACATCAGCAATGAGTTCCGTAAGAGTAGCGGATACGAGTTCTGGACGAACGGGCTCGACTTGCCGTACGCCGGACGTCGATTGAACTGTCAGTGCGGTGATGCAGGAGATTCCGTAGCAGCCATGCGCAGCGATGGTCTTAATATCGGCCGTTATTCCTGCTCCGGAAGACGGGTCGAAACCCGCAATGGTTAGGACCACAGGAGGCGTCTGGCGAGGCATGCTTCGAATGTATCGGAAAGTTCCGCTAGTTCAATGTGGAATTTGGGGATCGGCGGCGGGGTACGGTTCGAAAGACCATGACCGTCCGGGAATTAGCCACCCGGTCATCCCGGCGGGTCGTTGGATGTTTGCATTGTGGTTAACTGGCTGCCTGTATCTTGTTGACGTAAAGTGGTTTGGCGATGCGCGAGGATTAAGTGGCTGATTACAGGCAAGATCAAATTTTTCTACCAGTAACCACTTTTGGTAAGGTTACTGAGCCGTTAATGCGGTTTCCTTTGTAAGCTACTCATACGGCACACAACCGGTCTATTCTCCATAGGGTTATGAGATGGGTTAATTACTTTTAAGTAAATAGAACGGGGTTTTTGGGATTGACATGCTCCCGTGAGCCCCTCTAGCATTCAACAATTGTTCGACGGTCTCTCGATGGATCCGGGGTAGGGGTAACGACTTTTAGAGATGCGGGGTGACTGAATGCGACGACGAATCGCTCATGGACTGGCGGTGCTGTTAGCCGTAGCCAGCCTAGGGGCCGGAGCCGCATCCGGGCCAACCAGCTCGGAAGCCGGTAAAACCCAAAAGAATCGAAATGCTCGGGAACAAGCTTCCAGCCAACTAGCTGGGAAGCGAGGTACCAGACCTTACCAGGTGGGGACAGCGTCCTGGTACGGCGAGGATTTCGATGGGAAAGCCACAGCCAGTGGCGAGCCTTACGACATGCTTGACTTCACGGCAGCGCATTTAACTTTGCCGCTGGGTAGCTATGTCCGGGTGACCAACTTGCACAATGGACGATCCGTTGTTGTGAAGATCAACGACCGCGGACCGATCGTGCCAGGTCGAATCATCGACCTTTCTTACAACGCTGCGCGCGCATTGAACTTCGACTCGCGCGGATTGCAGCAGGTGCGGCTGGACGTCGTCCGGACGCAGCAGGTCGCCATGGTACGCACCGTGGCATCTCTGCGATAAATCCACTAAACTCCACTGGATGGACCCTGCAGTTCACTCACTTGATATCTCCAAGGGCCGCGACACGCGCGAGCGTTTGATCGTGGCCTTGGATGTTTCTTCCGCAGAAGCTGCGCGCAGGATTGTGGCGGCTGTCGGAGACTCTGCGGTCACCTACAAAGTTGGAATGCAGCTCTACACGGCGGAGGGGCCGAGTGTTGTCCGGGACCTGGTTGGGTCTGGGCGACAGGTCTTTCTCGATCTGAAGTATCACGACATCCCTAATACCGTCGGAGCTGCGGTGAGAGAGGCCGCGGAACTCGGCGTCAGCATGCTGACTGTGCATGGGTCGGGCGGCGGTCGCATGTTGCACGAGGCGGCGGAAGCGGCGCGATCACGGCCGGGGCTGATGGTGCTTGCGGTGACCGTGCTCACGAGCATGGGTGAAGAGGACCTATCGAAGCTCGGCGTTCGCGGCACAGTCGCGGAGCAGGTGCTGCGGATCGCTGCCATGGCGCTCGCAAACGGTTGTCAGGGGATTGTGGCATCGGCGCATGAGGCTACGGCACTTCGCACGCAATTGGGCGATGACTTTGCGATTGTGACGCCGGGAGTACGTCCGGCGGGTTCGGGGCATGGAGACCAGGTGCGGGTCGTGACGCCGGCAGAGGCAATGGCCGCCGGTGCGACGCATATTGTGGTCGGCCGTCCGATTACCGAAGCGAAGGATCCGGGGGCGGAGGCGCGAGCGATTTTGGAACAAATTGGGGGAATCAGTACTCAGTAGTCAGTTCTCAGTTCTCGGTTCTCAGTTTTTGGCTTTTGGCTTTCGGCTATCAGCTATCAGCTATCAGGGCGATTTGAAGCCGGGTTCTTTACTATTCGATTTGGATGCTCACGCATTTTGCCTAAAAGCAAAAGCACCGCGGGTGCGGTGCTTGGTTGTACTAGGAATTGAAACTGGGAACTGACAACCGAGCAACTGGTTTTACAGTTTTTCGAAAAATTCGCAGGCTGAGCACGAGATATAGATTCCGCCTGGGATGCCGCGCTCGCGGTCTTTCACCCGCTTCACGATGCGGGTAGGCTTGCTGCATTTGGGACAGTCGGTGCTTTTCGACGTATCCATCACTTTCTTGCGATCCGCGGTCTTTGCAATCTTTGCCATCATCTTCTCCTGACAGGAATGTTCCCATCGGCACGAGGCCGCGGGTTCTACCTGATTGTGTGGGAGTAACAAGGTGAGCCGGAAGTTTCCGGCAGGTCGACGCACGAAGCCGCGCATCTTTACTCGCCTGTTTGATTTTACATCAACAGGCTGGAAAACCGGCCATCTGTAAATTGCGGTGTGCCCTATCGCTCTGCTACCTTGAATAGTTTGCCAATTCCGTTCGGTCACATCTGAAGGGCGATCCACCATGCCAGCCATCAAGTTCAAGGGCGTAGATTTCATCGAATTCGACACGCTGCTAAATGACGACGAGCGTCTTGTGCGCGACACGGCGCGCAAGTTCATCGAGGACAACCTGATTCCAATCATCGAGGAATGCAATCGCGCGGGCCGCTTTCCGCGCGAACTCGTCAAGCCGATGGCGGATTTGGGATTCTTTGGAGCCTCGCTTCAGGGCTACGGCTGCGCCGGCATGGGAAATGTGGAGTACGGCCTGGTTACGCAGGAACTCGAGCGTGGCGACTCCGGTGTGCGGTCGTTCGTCAGCGTGCAGTCGGCGCTGGTGATGTATCCGATCTACGCGTTTGGGAGCGACGAGCAAAAAAACACGTGGCTTCCGGCGTTGCAGAAAGGCGAGAAACTTGGCTGCTTCGGATTGACTGAACCAGATTTCGGATCAAACCCTGGTGGGATGCGCACGCGCGCGCGCAAGTCGGGGAAAGAGTACATCCTGAACGGCGAGAAGATGTGGATCACTTCCGGCACGATTGCGGACGTGGCCGATCATCTGGGCGAAGGTCGAAGACGAAGACGACAAGGTTCGCGGCTTCCTGGTGGAAACGGATCGTCCGGGATTCAAGGCAGATGACATTCACGGAAAATGGTCTCTGCGCGCTTCGGTCACTTCGGGCTTGTCGCTGCAGGACGTTCACATACCCGAGTCGAACCTGCTGCCGCTGAGTGGGGGGCTCAAGTCTCCGCTGATGTGCCTGAACCAGGCGCGATACGGAATCGCATGGGGAGCGGTGGGCGCTGCCATGGCGTGCTACGACTGCGCCCTGCAGTACGCCCTGTTGCGCAAACAGTTTCGCGATCAGCCCATCGCTTCGCACCAACTCGTGCAGGAAAAGCTGGCATGGATGATCAACGAAATCACCAAGGCCCAGCTGCTGGTGCTGCAAGTGGGTCGCTTCAAGGACGCCGGCAAGGTGGAGCACCAGCATATTTCGATGGCGAAGCGGAACAACGTCTGGATGGCGCTCGAGTGCGCCCGCAAATCGCGCGACATTCTGGGCGCGAATGGCGTGGCCGATGACTATCCGATCATGCGCCACATGATGAACCTTGAGTCAGTGAAAACGTACGAAGGCACGCACGATATTCATACGCTGATTATCGGTCGAGCGTGACCGGCATTGACGCGTTCTAGGCGCGCTCGGGCGATCTAGGTGCGGAATACAATTCGGCCAACAACTCATACGCCCGCCTGCAGGTGCGGTACGACGATGCTTCCGCCCACAACCAGCGCGACGTTCAGCGACTCCTCCTGTTCTTCGTTGGTCGCCCCAAGTCGGTAGGACTGGATGATGTGGTAGTGATGCAATCGTCACAGCGCAAACCTGCTGAGATCACCAGGCCCATCAGCTCTTTGTACTTCGACGGGATCACGCCTTCCAGATAAGTGTTGTGATCGATGTTGTAAAAACGCTTGACCAAATAATTGTCGGCTTTGTCGACGGTCGCATTGAGGCGCGTGCGCGTTTCCAGAAACCGCCGCGCGATCTCGCTTCGATCCGCAACCTGTTTCTCGGTGAAGTTGTAGACCGGCTCTTTGCGTTCGGTGGGCATGGCAGAAACTCTAGCAGAGGTCGGAACGAGTTCACAAAGCCCATTGCAAGAACGATATTCCTGGCTGACTACACTTGCGTACTTTGCCCGGTTACGTGGTCTCCGATATATTCAGTGGCCGCACGAAAACGGTGGAGGAAGGGCAATGACCGCAAAGGACCAGCCGAAAGCGAAGGCCAAGAGTTTCGGGGAAAACATCGAAAGCGATCTCGCGCTGGAAATGCTGCGCGTGGTCGAGATCGCTGCTATTGAATCCGCGCGCACCATGGGTCAGGGCGATCGCAAGATGGCCGATCAGGTCGCGACCGAGGCTATGCGGCAGACGATGGACACGGTGCCGATGCGGGGCACGATTGTCATTGGCGAAGGTGAGCGGGACGAAGCGCCCATGCTCTATATCGGCGAGCAGGTGGGTGCGTCGTTTCCAGATGGTAGAGAGGTTCCGGCTGTCGATATCGCGGTCGATCCACTGGAAGGAACGAATCTGTGCGCGACCGGTGCGCCCGGTTCTATCACGGTACTGGCGGCTTCCGAGAAGGGCGGGCTGTTGAACGCGCCGGACTGTTACATGGAAAAGATCGTGGTCGGGCCATCTTGCAAAGATGCCGTGCACCTCGATGTGCCCGTCGAGCACAATTTGAAAAACATCGCCAAGCGACTGGACCGCGATGTACGAGACCTGGTGGTAATCGTGCTCGATCGGCCGCGGCACGAGAAGCTGATTGCGGATATTCGGAAGGCGGGCGCACGGATTCGGCTAATTGGAGACGGTGATCTGTCAGCAGGCATTGCGGCGGCAGTTATCGGGACTGGAGTTCACGCCGTGATGGGGTCCGGCGGCGCTCCTGAAGGCGTAATCACCGCAGCGGCGATTCGATGTCTGAACGGCTACATGCAGGGGCGGCTCGTCATCGATAGGCCCGAACTCGAGCAACGAATCGCGAAGATGGGAATTACGGACGCGAAGAAGATTTATGAAGCGGAAGATCTTGCCCCGGGCAAACAATTGATTTTTGCCGCCACGGGCGTGACTGACGGCGCGCTAATGAAAGGCGTGCGTTTCTTTGGCGAAGGAACGCGAACTTCCTCCGTCATCATGACCATGAATACGGGGAAGGTACGATTCATCGACAGCATTCATTTAGATAAGGATCCGGACGTGAAGGTCCGGTTTGCGTAGCAAGACCGCAGGAGGCCTAAGGCGCGCTACTTCGCGTACTCGTTCAGCAATTTTTGGGCCTCCGCCGGGAACGGCGGAAATTCCTGCGATGATCCTTTCAACAAGCTGACCGAATTTTCCGCTCGCTTGGTTCCGTCATGGATAGCCATTTTGTGCGGCGTGGTCGGCCCATAACCTTCCCAAAGGGAGACGCCCGCATACGCACCATCTTTGCGAAGGATGTAATACGTCATATCCATGAACTTCAATTTCTTCATGTCGTCGTTGTAATTCCGCACGATGCGCTTGAGCGCATCCATCCCGGCTTCGTGCGGCGCCATCCCATGGCGCATGTTCTCGACAATGGTGTGCGCGCCCGCGACCTTGATGTTCTCTTCCCCGCTGCCGGTCGCGCCCGCCGATCCCACATCCTGATCGGTATAGCAGCCCGCTCCAATAATCGGAGAGTCGCCACAACGCCCCGGCAACTTGAACGCCAGGCCGCTCGTCGTGGTGATGCCTGACATCTCGCCTTTATCGTTCAGGGCCGAACAATTGATGGTGCCGGTAGGCGGAAACAACACGCGACGAATGGCGGCCGCACGGAATTCCGGATCGATGCCCAACCGCCGCCATCTCGTTCAGCTTTTTGAAACGATGCTCCCAGAGTTCGGACTGGGCGCCTGTATCCGGGGCTTTCCATCCCGGAGCGGCAGATGCCCGGTCCCCACCAATCATCGCGCGAGTGATATTCCTTCCACAAAAACCAAACCTGGCGGGAACGTTCGGTGAGCAGATTTTCGCGCGGAAAACCCATGGCAACCGCGAACCGTTCGGCGCCATCGCCCACCAGCATGACGTGGCCGGTGTGCTCCATGACCGCTTTGGCGACTTTCGAAACATTCTTGATGTTGCGGACACCGCCGACGGAGCCGGCACGACGCGTGGGGCCATGCATGCAGCACGCATCGAGCTCGACCACGCCTTCTTCGTTGGGTAGTCCTCCCAAGCCGACGCTGTCGTCCTTGGGATCATCTTCCGGACCGGTTACAACCTTGATGGCGGAGTCGAGGGTATCGCCGCCTTTGCTCAAGTGCTCGAATGCACGATCGAGATAGTCGTATCCATTGCCAGAGCAGATGATGATTGGACGCTTGCCGGAACCGGAAGCAGGAGTTGCATTCTGTGGATCAGCGGGAAATCCAAGCTCCTTCGCTTCGCTGCTTACTCCGAGCGCGAGCGAACCGGCAATCGTTGTTCCAAGAAAACTCCGGCGCGAAATCGTCATCTGGCCTCCGCCTTGCAAACGGCGATCAGGATAGCACGCCCAATTTGCTGGTGAGGAACGGGCGCGCCGCGCGACTCAAAACAACAAACGCACGGCGCGGGCCGTGCGTTGGACTTCCAGATCTGTTGATTCTCACGAAGCTGCTAAGAGTGGGGCGGGGCGTACCTGGTCGACGCGAAATCGTAGCAACGCGGCGATATTGCCAACCTTATCGAACTCAGGCTGCTTTTTCACGTAAAACAATTCGATATCACGCCTGATGGCGACCGGTACTAACGCTTCACAGACGTCATCGAGTTCCCGCGTCGCTTTTCCACAAACCACGCACGCAGGGATCATGTGCGAATCCAGGTGACCGCAGTTCATGCACTCAACTGCACGCGCCGAATACTGCTCGGAGAGAAATAACGTCTGCGCCTCACCAGTCTCAACGGAGTTCAGCACGCGCCGAAGGCCGGTCACGCCTCGTCCGTTCCCTTTCGCCAGGCCGAGCGTATCAACGAGCATTCGCTGGCCGCGCTCTTCGATCGACTGCCGCAGAACACGAGCCCCGTATTCCTTGAGCTGATCCGGCGTAGTACTGGCAACGTCGACCGGGAAATGTCCAAGCAGGCGCTGCTTGACGTAGGTATGTAATTGCGATTCGAACTCGGACCAGTTGCTGTCGTGGCATCCCACAATCAGTTTTTCCCACGCGCCTTTTTCGAGTTCCTCCTGGAGACGGTCGGCGATCAGCTTGAAATGATGAGTCGTCTCATCAGAGGCGCGCCGTTCGGCGTGTCCTGCGTCGTAACCGTTGAACCCGTAGTTGCGGCCGCGGGGCTGTTTGTGAATAAGGCCATCGCGCTCGGTCAATTCATCGAGTCGCAGGTCGAAGAATCGAGCGCGTTGTCGATCCACAAGGACGAGGCACAGCCTGGGATGGGCTCCCAAGAGCGCAGCCAGAGGCTTAAGGTCAAACCTTCGATTTACAGCGACCTTGGTCTCGCCAATTTGCGGAGGAAGATCAAACTCCCGCCAGAAGTTCATTGCGCCGCAGGCGAACACGGCCTTGGCGCGGTGCTGGCTGGCGCCGATTTGGGCGGCAGCGTCCAAGATCCGTTCCAAATCATTTCGAGCACAGCTTTTTTTGCCGTGCTTCTCGACTTCGCGCATAGCATTTCGTATCAATTCTTTAATCTGGATGGCTTCACTGCGATGAGATTTATCTTGCGGAGTACCTGGCTGGAAGTAAAAGCTTAGAGCACATGAGTCGGGATGAGTCGCCTGAAATTGAGCCAACTCACGGATGTCTTCGCGTGTAACCATCACGATTTCTCCTGAGTGCTGCTGGAATTAGACGATTGTGGTCTTTGCTAAGGGTTCCGGTCTGAACTGGTTCACCAATGAGGGGGCCTTCTTCATGTGAGCGCGACTGGCAGCGATCGAGGCTTCGACTTCCTCAGGCCGCCGATCAGTAATAACGGAAATTTCGGGGATTGAAAAACCTTCAATGCCATACAGCAGGAATGCCTCACGATCAAGACGTTTAACGCCCCGCAAGGCAGAATGCACGAGGGCCAGCATTTCATGCGATACCGCGGCCTGCTCGGGCGTGGCCAGGCGGCGATCCGCGATCACGCTTTCGCGTGTGAGCGTTTCATCGGGCTGATGAAATTGCAGCTCGGGCTCATCGCTCGCGCGAACGTTTTGAGAACGCGCTGAGTCTTCCAGATGTACCGGCAGGTCGACCTCGTGGCTCTCGGCGACCATTTCGTCCATGGCTTGCATCGCAAGGCGGTAAAGCCAAGGCTCCAGGGAAAGCTTCTCGGGGCGCTCACCTTCGGTCAGCGCTCGCGCTATTGCCTCGTCAACAATTTCGTCTGAGGAGATGGAGTCGGGAGAGAGTCTCATCTGCGGCTTGGCGAAAATAAAATTCTCGTTCGACAAAGCGCTGGAAGCGTCCCAGATTGACGCTGACGTATGAACGCACGTCTTCCCCAGAGATCTTTGGTGGATGGACCGCAGCCAGTGTCTGCTCGAATGGCACGCCAACCTCGGCCCCATTGGTGGAACCCCGCCGACGCCACTTATGCGTGGAGCGCAGCAAGTCTTTGTGCTTGGTGATTTGCTGAAGAACATCGTCGAATGCGGCTTTGACAGCGGAGGTCGCATTCGATGCAGATTGCTGTGAGGCCATCTGTCCGGATGGCAGGCGCAGATTCAGCGATACCATCGTGCCATCCCGCTCAGGATTCTGCTCGACCGTGCCCTTCAAGTGAACTAGTTCAGGACGAAAGACTTGCAGCCGGCGGCGCAACTTCTCCACCTGCGCATGAATTTCCTTTTCGATGTCGGGGGTCTTGTGGACCTTGTAACCGATATGAACGTTCATCAGAGCCTCGAGAGCGGGATGAGGATCCCGTGAAGCGATCTGGTTCTTCAAGGCGATTCTACACCCGCGCAGAGGGAGGAGCGTCAAGGCTTAAAGGAGAAAAAAATCTATCGTTTGGCCGATTGTGATGCGTGCACTTGCCTTGCTGGCTGAACGCGGCTGTTTTTCGGAGCGAGCGCTACACGGCAACGGTAAAAGATGTTTCCGTTCGGGTGACTGGACGGTACAGCGTGTCGCGCTCGATGGGTTCGCGGCCCGCCTCGGTGATCAAACGCATGAGTTCTTGCCGCCGCATTCCTTGCGGGGTGGTGGCACCGGCGTCGTGATAGATCTTTTCTTCGATCACGGTGCCGTCGAGGTCGTCGGCGCCGAAGCGTAGAGCGATCTGCGCGATCTTCGCCGTCATCATCTGCCAGTAGGCCTTGATGTGCGGGAAGTTGTCGAGCACCAGGCGGCTGACGGCGATCTGCTTGATGTCGAGCATGCCGGTCGTCTTGGGCAGATGTTGGAGCGGCGTGTTGTCGGGATGAAAAGCCAGTGGGATGAAGGTCTGAAAGCCGTGGGTTTCGTCCTGCAGAGTCGCGCAGCTTCAGCAGGTGATCGACGCGGTCTTCATCATTCTCGACGTGGCCGTAGAGCATGGTCGCGTTCGACTTCAACCCGACTTCGTGGGCAATGCGCGCGCGTATCGAGCCACTCGTCGCCGTCGATCTTGTGGTCGCAGATGATGTGGCGCACGCGGTCGGCGAAAATTTCCGCGCCGCCGCCGGGCATAGAATCGACGCCCGCCGCCTTCATCTGCTGCAAGCGTCTCGCGAATCGAGAGCTTGGCGCGCTTCGCGAAGATAGGCGACCTCGACCATGGTGAACGCCTTCATATGGACCTGCGGGAAGCGCTGCTTCAGCCCGGCGAACGAGGTCGAGGAAATACTGAAACGGCAGGTCGGGATGCAGGCCGCCGACGATGTGGAACTCGGTCACCGCCTCGGTGTAGCCGGAGGCGGCCGTCTGCAAGGCTTCTTCGAGCGCCATGGTGTAGGCGCCGGGCGTCGTCCTTCTTGCGGCCGAAGGCGCAGAGACGGCAGGCCGCGACGCAAACATTCGTGGGATTGATGTGCCGGTTGACGTTGAAATACGTGACGGTCGCCGTGCATCCGTTCGCGCACGTGAGTTCGCGAGCCAGCCGACGGCCAGAATGTCGCCGGTGCGGTAAAGATTGACGGCGTCGTATGGCATCGAGCCGCTTCCCCGCCATCACCTTATCGTGAATGGGCTGAAGGCGCGCGTCGTCAGTCTGGAATGGATGCAGTCCGGGCATTGCATTCAATCATATCAAGTGGAGCGGGGGTTGAGATATTGGAGTATGCGGGAGTCAATTCCGTCTGCGAACGGCTCATAGGCGGAAGAGCAAGTCTCCGGCGACGAAGAAAAAGAAGAGGACGGAAATCACCCCGTTCATCGTGAAAAAGGCAGCGTTGAGCTTGGAAAGATCGTCGGAGGAGACGAGCGAATGCTCGTAAAAAAGAAGGACTGCCACGGAGACGACTCCGGCCATGGCCAATTTGCCGAGTCCGAATGCGATGACCAACGCTACGAGGAGGCACAACATGATTACGTGGAATAGCCGGGCAACCCATAACGCCCCGCCAATGCCGAAATAGCGCGGGACCGAATGCAAGCCCGCATCCCGGTCGTAGTCATAGTCCTGACAGCTGTACAGCACATCAAAGCCAGCGACCCAGAAAGTGACCGCAGCGGTGAGTAGAAGAATGCGCGGGTCGAGGCTGCCGCGCACGGCGATCCAAGCGGCGGACGGTGCAATCCCAAGCGCAAGGCCAAGGAACAGGTGCGACCAACGAGTAAACCGCTTGGTATAGGAGTAAAGAAGGACAATCGCTAGTGCGACTGGCGAGAGCAGAAGCGCTAAGCGGTTGAGACGAGCGGCCGCCAAAACAAAGACCGCGCATGAAATCAAAACGAACGCCGCAACAAATGCTGGCGAGAGGGTTCCCGCTGGAAGGGCGCGGGTGCGAGTGCGAGGGTTCTCAGCATCGATCGACGCATCTGCAAGCCGGTTGAAAGCCATCGCGGCGGAGCGCGCGGAGATCATTGCGACGACGATCCACAAAAGGGTGCGCCCGGCAGGTATCCCATTCGCAGCCAGCATGGCGCCGCAAAGAGCGAATGGCAGGGCAAAAATAGAATGCTCCCACTTGATCATCTCGAGAGTTATTCGCAGATTGCGGAAAATCGCCACTGGTCTGATTGTAAAGCAGCGAGGCGGAGGGAAAAGTCAGTGGGTCTTTGACCTAACGTCATCGACCACTAGAGGAACAAATCGACAGCCGTCCAGGGTTCGAATGAGCGGTGAGCCATTGTGCTTCACGACGAGTTGGAGTTCTTGCGCTGACGGAGCACCCACAGGCAGGACCATGCGCCCACCCTCCCGAAGTTGGGTAAACAAGGATGGGGGGATCACCGGTGTTGCAGCAGAAACCAGAATTGCGTCGTAAGGGGAAAACTCGGCGAGGCCGCGACTGCCATCGCCGAGAACGAAGGTGACGTTTTGGCGTCCTAATTGGGCGAGAATCTCGCGCGCGCGTTCCAGCAAAGCATGATGACGCTCGATGGAATAGACGTGTGAGGCCATTTCAGAAAGAAGAGCGGTGACGTAACCGGAGCCAGTGCCCACTTCGAGGATTCGATCGCTGGGATCGATGGCTAGTGCCTCGATCATGACCGCGACAATGTAGGGTTGCGAAATGGTTTGGCCCAAGCCGATAGGTAGGGGATGATCTTCATAGGCCTGGGCCCGGTCGGAGTCAGTGACGAATGGTTGACGCGGAACGCGTCCCATTACGGCCAGAACGCGTTCATCCCGAAGTCCGCGAGCTCGCAATTGAGACTCCACCATCTTCTTGCGTTCGACCGCGAAGAATGGCGCTTCTTCAAACTTGTTCATGAGATCTGCCAGCGAAATGCCGAGCCTATTTCTTGCGTTTTCGGACTTTGATGTCGAAGCTGACAACGCCGTTCTGATCACGGAGGGCGACAATGGAAACGCTGCGGGTCACGTTGTATTCGAGCTGAATAATTTGCTGCGATGCCACGGCTACGTTTGTGCTGTAGGTTACTGTGACATTGGAGGCGACTTGCTGTTCAATCGTCACCTGCGGTCCGCGAACCACATT
>CAWAXF010000027.1:0-41658 GCA_963785865.1 uncultured Acidobacteriota bacterium
ACTGGGAAGCTGACTTCTGATTTACCTGTCATAGGTGTCTTCCCGCTAGTAGTCGTTCTTAGAAGTGTAGGCCCGATCGGGAACGATCGATCGGCTAAACTATCGCAGCTTCCCGCGAATCACCGTGATCGACCCCGCCGGCAGTTTGTACATACCGTCCGCTGCCGCAGCGATCGTGATGTTCTTATTCTCCGCAGGATTGTTGGCATACTGCACAAGCGCGACCGACCCGACGAACGGATGGTTGACGTGCTTGGCATCGTCGATGACGAGATGAACCGGATGCGCCGCGTTCAAATCATGGTTGATCAGCATGAGCGACCAGTTCCCGTCGGGACGTTTCACAACGTATGACGTAACCACGGTCCGTCCGGCGGCGTCCTTAAGGTCCGCCGATGCAGGGAAAATCTTGTTCGCTCCCGCCTCGTGCTGCAACCATTCAAAATTGATGATGTGTGCGGAAGAATACGGATTATATGCAGGCGTGCCATACGCCCCGCCGCCATCAGCCCCACCCTCGGGATCGAGGAGTCCGTGACCAACGGCGCCATTATTAATTGCCGGACGATAGAACGCTGTGCCTCCCTGTTCAAAGAAAGTTCCAAACGCATCGACTTCCCAGATGGAGCGGCCAGTCACGCCCAGGTAGCCCGGTCCGCTTTGCCCCGCGATGATTCCACTCTCGGAGATAATCAGCGGCACCTCGGTGGGAACGCCGTCCTGACGCCACATGTGCAGCACATGCTTCATGATTCCGGGTTCCAGGTAAAGGCTCGCCCAGTCGTTCGGTGGAGTGGATCCGTTGATCATGAATGGATAGTGCTCGAACGACACGAATGCGAGGTCCTTCAGATGTCCGTGGGCCTTCAGGTAATCGACGAATCGCTCCATCCAGGAAGTGCGGCCCTCCTCGTCCGGCCAGAGCGTGATGTCTTTATCCACGCCTTCAAAAATCGGGCCGCCCAACTTGGCGCTGGGCGTCAACTTGTGGACCGCATCCGCCACTTGAATATAGATGGCGCCATAATCTTCCGGCGTCATGTGCTTGCCGTCGCACTCTTCCCCGACTTCAATTCCCACCACGGGATAACCACGCTTGTGAATGTAGGAAACTTCATTTGCGCAATCTTCGGGAGTGTCATAAATCGCTGCACATGCAACCAGCGCCGCATGGCCCATCGTCAATCCACTGGTAAAGAAATTGTCCATGCCGTTGTATTGATCGTGGCCGCCAGTGAGCAGATTGTCGGCCTGGTGCCAGGGATCGACCGAAGAAGCGAAAAACGATCCAGCCCGGTCTGCCTCCGAACCGGCGATCACTTCCTGCTCTCCAGCACCCTGCAACTGTGGCGGCGGCCCAGGTCCGGGCTCTTTGCCGTTCGGCGGATATACGATCGCGTATTTCCCCTCAGCATCGATCGTACCGGCCGACAGCGTCTGCAGGGCGTAGCCGACGCAGTTTCGAATGTCCTGCGACCCGTGAGTGTCGCAAGTTCCGGAGGACTTCGACATCAACACACGGACGAAGCGCGTAGTGACGGGCTCATCCGAAAGTTTTAGACGAACATCCCCGCCGTTGCCGTTCAGCACCGCGCCCGATGTGAAAGCCTTCCACATGCCGTTCGGGCCCATGTCCCAATCCATCGCGTTGTTGTCGCCGATCCAGTACTGCACCACATAAACAACGGCATACGGATTTACCCATTGAATATGGATTGCATTGACCGCGCGCGCCGTGCCCATGTCGATCACCACCCATTGCGGGTGCAGCGTATCGCTCTCGCCCGTGAAGTGGCTGGTCAGGTAAGGATTGCTCTTCCAGTAACTTTGAAAACCAGCCACGAACGGTAAATCTCCACTGGTCATAAAATCGCGATGGGGCAGCGAATACGAATAGCCGTAGTGGATCGGTTCGCCTAAATCAGCGCTGCCAACGTAGTAGCCGCTCTTCGTCGCTGGATCGCTCCATGTGCCGTTTTCGTTCCAGTGCCATGCCGACAAGCGCAACTCGCTGTTGTTGCGCATGGTGATGGAACCCCAACCCAGGTTCTTGACCCCCTGAATCACCTCGGGCTTGCTCAAGTTGTCTATTTGCGCCCTGCTCAAATCATCCATCCACGCGCCAGTAGCCGTATCGGGATAGATCGTATTCAGAACGTGCGACGGCGTTACGTCCACGTGGACCGTGGCGACGGAATCAAGCGTGCCAATCGGGGCAACCGAATCCGCCGGGAGCTCCTGTCGGGCATGTCGGGGATGAGCGGTTTGTGGTTCAGCCGTTTGTGCATGAACATGCGAAGCAGAGTGACTGGACACGGCGATCAGCCCAAGCGCCGCAACCGCGACACACAGCCAAATGCGAGACGAGACCTGTGGGTCAGAACTGATAATCATGATGTTATTGCCCGTATTAAAACGATTGAATCGGGAAAAAATTGCACGTCGAGTTTACACGATCACGACAAGCGCGGCCTGTTAGTGTCAAGTGACTTCCGGGTTGCCCGTCATCCGCCCATTGACGAGAGCCTCGAGCAGAGGCGCGGGGAGATTCTTGTGCACCGGCGAGCATACACAGAAGTAGTCCGGGAAGCGAATGCTAGCCCCAGCATTACAAGATTGAGAAAGTAGGTGCCCGCTTGCCGGGCAACAACGTCGCACGGCCGTTCAATTTCTTGCAGCGCGGTAGTGGCGTCGGCCGGGGCCAACGAGGACGGGCAGGAACTTCCCGCCAAGGTGTCTCTATTCATATGAAGCGGACCGGCTGAAGCGCCCGGTCCGCAAGCGGTTTAGCTCTGAGGTTTCATTTGCCCTGAACGAGAGAGCAATGTGTCGAGGCCGACTTCCATGTTCCTGAATCGTTCACCCAGGTATCGCTGCAGATCACCGAGCGGGCGCGATGCGTGCCGCCGATGTCCGCGTCATAGGTGAACTTGTAGTGAGCCACAGCCGTGTTCGCGCCGAAGGTCGCCACGTTCACGTCGCTGATATTGCCGCTTTTCCATTTGTTCTTTTTGTCCTGCAGCTCCTTGATGAACTCATTCTTATTCTGCCACTGCCCCCAACTATGGCCGGCGATGAAACCGTCGGCGAGATGCTGCTGGGCCCAGGACACATCGTTATTCATCTGTGCCTTGGTCGACTCTTCCTGCAGCTGCTTGATCTGCGATTCCACGTCGCCGCCTTGCGCATAAACACCGACCGCGAGTGCGAGACAGCAGAGCACAGTTATTACGGCAATCACAGTTCTTTTCGTTGTCACTATAGTTGTCCTCCTTCGAGCGGCACGGATTGTACACTGTCCCGCCCAGTCACGGCTATCGCGAGGGCGGGTGCTGCGGAGGGAACCTGCCAGAGTTACGCCGCCAGGCGCTGTTGCAAGACGGCGGCGAGCGCGGTGTGGTCTGCCCTGAAAACGACGCGCGCGTGGGCGCGCGATGGGCAGTGGTCTCCTTCGCGTGCCAGTATCGCCACAATGAAAGGCTCGGGGCACTTCGCGTGAAAGCAATCCGCGAGACTCTCGCGGGCGCCCGCTGAGAGCTTATGGCAGAGCAGCAGGATTCCGCACCTTCCCATGCTGATCTCGAACATGGCGGCGCTTTCGCCGTCGACCCAAAAAACCTCACAACCTATGGCCTGGAGCACGCGCCCGCGCGATCTGGCCAGCTCAGGGTCGGGAGAGACGTGCAGCACGGTCTTGGTGAGGTCTCGCACCCTGTTTGGATGCCATCCGAAAGGCTAGCGTTTATTTGGTCTTGCATTTTCGGTTCCTCCGCGGTAGCGGATATGCATCCTTCCCTTCGTATTCTGAAACTAAGTGGCACCGGCAAAAATGCAGTCCGCCGGAGCTTGTTCTGGTTTTTGGAAAGGAGAACTCATGCTGGAAAGGCTGTTGTTGCCGGACACACACGCCATCGCCATCCTGGTCAAGGATCATGACCGCGTCAAGGATCTGTTCGATCGATTCGAGAAAGAGCATTCAGGCAGCGGCAAGGAGAAGATCATCGGCGAGGCGCTCACCGAGCTTAAGATCCATGCCGCCATCGAGGAGGAAATCTTCTACCCGGCCGTGCGCAAGGAGCTCGGAAAGGACGTGATGAACGAGGCCGACGAGGAGCATCACGTCGCCCGTGTCCTGATTGCCGAGCTGGACCGCGACGGCCGCGGCGACGATCATCGCGATGCGAAATTCACGGTGCTCGCCGAGAGCGTGCGGCACCACATCAAGGAAGAAGAAGGCGAAATGCTGCCCAAGGCCAAGGGGCTGGAGATCGACTTCGAAGCCCTGGGCCAGCAGATGCTCGCGCGGAAGAAGGAGCTTCAGCGCGAAGGCATTCCGCCCGATGCCGAGCACAAGATGGTCGCTGCGGCAAATGGAAGGGGCGATTCGCCCGCAGCACGGGCGCGCCGGGGCAGTAAAGCCCCCGCTGTGTCCGCAAGGCGGACGCGCACGGTTGTCCGAGCGGCTGGACGCCGCTCAGGGGCGGCACAAAGGCCAAGGGGAGACGGCGCGCGGCGTAATAGTTCAAAGCTGTTGCTTTGATTGACTGATGGGGATTGCTGGTGGCTCAGGATGACGGCCGAGCGGATACGGGGCGTTTGCCGCGGAAATCCGGCGTTGTGTCGGCTGCAAAGCTGCAATCACAAGGACATAAGTGTAGTGCGGCTACGGGACCTTCTCGAGTTGTTAGCCTGCACTTCCCTTGAATAGAACCGGGCGCGGCGATAGCCCGGCAGAGTCCGTCCGCGCCGCTCACTCACCTTAGCCGTGCGACGGGCCTTTCCACGCTCGGGTTGTTGGACTAGTGGGGTTGGCCCCGCCGCAGATTCCACAATCCGCGCACCGCGAGGATGACGGTGACGCCGCCAAGCCCGCCGAGTGCCCAGAGTGTCCAGACGAAGAAGAAGCCGCCGCTGGACTTAGCGATCTCGCCGTAATGAACCCCCCTCATGTGGATCACGGGCATGGCCGCCGCGAACAACCCGACGAGCAGCATGATGACGTGTCCCGACCGCCGTTCGGCGAGCGCGAGTGTCCCGTATAGGAAGACCGTGAGGACGAGCAGCGCGATGTTCGAGGATTCGGCCTTCGATATCCCACGGACGATGTCGTCCGTCACGTGAAGCGTCAGCAAGAGGATCGAGAGCAGAGACGTGACGACCAACATGACGTGTGGCTTCATTGAATATTCTCCTCGTGAGACTTGTGCTTTGTGCCTTTCCAGTGTTGCACTCGGCCAACTCTGTGAGGCTCGCAGCATAACGCAACAGCCCGTCAGCCGGCAGGGCTGTCTGCGAACGTTGCGCGGCCCAGCACCTGGCTGAGATGGAGGATCCAGCAAACGCTGATTCGATCGTCAGTTTACGCATAGCGAGGCGGGATCACCCAGCGTTGATGACCAGCGCGAACCGGGGTAAACGCTCCATTAGCAAGCAAAAACGGGGCATCTGGGCGGTTACGATTTCGAGGCTGCTTTTTGCGTTTTCCAGGACGCAATGACCAGAGCATCGAGCCGGTCCTGCCGGCCTCTAATTCGCGCTCGTATTTCTTCACCACTTGCGCGTCTATACCCTGGACTCGCTTACTGTCCAGAAACCGCTGGATGGCGGCCTCAATTGTTTGCTGTTCGTTTTCGGGAGTGGTGGGCTTGCCCTCGAATTGGGCTTCTTTCTTGCGTTTGAGTTCTTCGGCCACGGCCCAGGCGCGGGTCCCCGCTTTTATTCGAAATTGCTTGTTTTTGCCGGGGTGCTTGGGATCTGGAGCGGTCCAACGGAGGTGTTTACGACAGTTGGATTTCTCCCAAAACTCATCGTCCTTGTACTTGCAGTCTGCCGAATGGCGGACAAAAAAACTGTGATGACCGGAGCCGTGCTCATACGCCCGCCTCTCCGAACCCCACAGACAGAGTTAAATACAAATTAACGCAAAAGCAAAACCCGCCAATTGGCGGGCAATAAAAAAGCCGCTCGTTATGCGGCTAATACCACTTTAAAGTTTGGAGGCGCGGGTCGGAATCGAACCGACGCATAAAGGTTTTGCAGACCTCTCCCTTACCACTTGGGTACCGCGCCCCTGCTCAATTCACCAGCGTTCCGGATCGAAAGATGTCGCGGAGCACGAGCAATTTGGGACAAAATCTGGAGCGGGAGACGGGATTTGAACCCGCGACTTCGACCTTGGCAAGGTCGCACTCTACCACTGAGTTACTCCCGCTCGACAGGCACATTGTATCATTTTCGACCTCGGATTCTCAGCGGGGGAACTGCCGGAAACGATAGTGCTCCTGGGGCTATTCCTGCCGCAACGCATTCATCGGCTCAACCCGCGACGCTCGAAGTGCAGGTACGTAGGTGGCGGAAAGCGCGACCAGGAATATCACTGCGGGGATCACGAAATAAAGCCGCGGTTCGCGCACATGCAGGTCGAAAAATATCGCATCAAAAAGCCGCGGCAGAGGAAGAGATGCGGCGAAGCCGATCGCACCGCCAATGGCAGACATCTTCATTCCTTGTCGCAGAACCATTCGTAGAATGTCGCGATTCCTGGCTCCCACTGCCAGACGTATGCCGATCTCATGCGTGCGCTGGGCGACAGTAAAAGCCATGAGGCCGTAAATACCTATTGCGGCCAGCAACAGCGCCAGTATGGCAAAAGCCGCCAGAACCCTGGAGAAAAATGTGTCGCCTCCATTCTGACGATCTAGAACCGCTGTCATGCTCATCACATTCGAGAGCGGTAATTCGCTGTCGATTTGCGCTACGGCGGACCGTAGAGCGGAGCCCAGAGTGGCAGGATCCGACCGGGTCTGCACGAGCACGGAAAAACCGCTCACGGGACGCTGCAGGAAAGATTCGTAGACTTCCGGAGCATCCGTGGAGGTCTGAGAAAAAGGTTTCACGTTATCCACAACACCGACGATTTGGGCCCAATCGGACGGGCCGCCATTCACTTCCAGGCGCAGTTGCTTGCCTAAGGGGTCTCCGCCATTTAAGAATGTCTCCGCAAATTTTTGGTTCACCAGAATGACTCGGGGAGTGCTTCGTGTATCGGATTCCGTAAACACTCGCCCGCGCAGCAGTGCGATTCCTGCAGTTTGGAAGTAGTCCGCCGATACGACGAAATCATAGGAAGACAGGGGTTGATTGGATGCAGGCTCCGGCTTCCCTTGGATGTGGAGGGGCACTCTGGGAGCGCCCGAAGCCGGCAGATCAGAACTGACGGCCGCAGAGATGGACCCAGGAACGTTCTGCAATTTGGAAACAAGGTCGTGTACGAAAGCAATGCGATGCTCAGAATCCTTGTAGCGTGCATTGTCGAGGGTTATACCAGCAGTCAGCAAATGCTGCGACTGGAATCCAAGATTCTGATGCGCTATGCGAAAAATGCCGACAAACAAGAGCCCCGTCCCGGTGAGGAGGCAGAGGGCCAATGCAATTTCTCCAGTGACCATGACACTTCTCAGGCGAGCATGCGAACGCCCGGCTGAAACGGTCCGGCCTTCGTCCTTCAGACTTGCCGTTACATCAACTCGCGATGCGCGCAGCGAAGGCGCCAGGCTGCACAAAATCGCGCAGACGACGGAGATGCTCATCGAGAAGAGCAAAACGTTTGTGTCGAGGTGCAATTCCAGTGCGGCAATTGCCAGATTCGCGCTCAGGCTGTCCCGAACCAGGCCAATTCCCCAGTGGGACAACACAACGCCGATCCCTCCCCCGAGCATGGCAATGATGAGCGATTCGGTAAGCAACTGCCGGATTATCCGCAGCCGTCCTGCTCCCATCGAACTGCGAATCGCCAGTTCTTTGCGGCGGGAAGCCGCTCGTGCCAGCAATAACCCTGACACGTTTGCGCATGCAATCAGCAGGACGAAACCAACGGTGGTCATGATGACCGCCAGCCCAGTGCGTATGCCAAAGCTGTAGACCAGGAAATCCGGCAGGGTTCGCACCGTTGCACCCCAGCCCTTTTCAGTTTCCGGGAAAGCGCTTTGCGCGCGCTGAGCGAGCGTGGCAAACTCAGCCCTGGACTGGCCGATGGTTACGCCGGGCTTCATGCGCGCGAACAAGTAAAGAGAGCGGTCCCGATGGGCGGCTGCACTCTGGTCTGCCGGACTCAATGAAAGCGGTAGCCAAAGTTCTGACGCGTATCCCAGCAGGCGAAAACTGGCCGGCATTACGCCGATGACGCTGTAGTTCTCTCGATTGATGCGAACATTGCGCCCGATGATGGAAGCATCCGACGCAAAACGTTGTTCCCACAGTTGATGACTGAGAATCACGACGTGGTCCTGCCCAGTCTGATCTTCTCCGGCGCTGAAGGTGCGCCCTCGTTCCGCTGTTGCGCCAAGCACTTGGAAAAAGTTCGCCGAGACGGCTGCAGCACGAACCGACTGCGACTCACGCTGCGAAGTCAGACTTGCCGTTCTGAAGACATCCGCAGCGGCCATTTCGGAAAAGACATGATTCGATTCGCGCCAGGCAAGGAAATTCGGCGCAGAGACCTGATTTGCGTCCGCCTGAAATCCCGAAGCAGGATCGATCGAAGTCACTACCGCGACACGATCGGGGTCAACGCCGGGTGGCCGCCGCAATAGAATCGCACTCACCATGCTGAACATGGTCGCGTTTATCGCGATCCCAAGGGCCAAAGTCAGAACGGCGATTGTGGTAAATCCCGGACTCTTTCTTAACTGCCGCAGCCCGTATCGCAGGTCTTGAAGAATCGTGTCCATGAACCAGCCCCCTGATTTGTGCAAGCTGTGCGTCGTGGGGAACGAAACAGACAGCGATAAACCGGCAAGTACAAGTCCAAATGGTTCTTACATGTTTGATTGAGAACAAAGCAGAAGGAGTGTCAGACGTTGCCGAAGTGTAATGTTTCTCGTCCGATCATGGATTTGGCTGCCCGGGAATGGACAGTGAAACTAGGCCGTTTCCACTTCGATCTTCTTGGCCGCGCGGTCCAGTTTGACAATGCGGAAACTTCGAACCTGGCCAGCACGAACGGGTTCAGCTTTTGAAGCCGAGGCTGCGCCGCTTTTCCAGCGCGCTTGTAGCATGGAAGTCAGTGACGACAAATCTGCTGCTACCGGGGTTGGAGCCTCACTAACCTGGGGGACGGACGCTGGAACCCGGCAAGCCGCATGAATTCCGTCTCCCAATTCCACGCGCGCTTGCGCTCCCGATCCATCGATCAGCCGCCCCGTTACTACATCACCTTCGTTATGTTCGGCAATGTACTCGTCCAAGCCGGTGGGCACCAGCTGTTTTAGGCTCAGTTTCATTTGCCGTTTTTCCGTGTCGACGCCGATCACCAGCGATTTGACGACCTGCCCGACTCGAAGAACATCAGCGGGATGATTGATCCGCTTTTCGGTACTGAGTTCGCTGACGTGGATCAAGCCCTCGACTCCCTCGGAGACCTGCATGAAGGCGCCAAATTTCGTCAGGCTCGTGACGGGCCCCTCGACCGCGGATCCGAGTGGGAAGCGCTGCGGAACTTCGACCCACGGATCTCCCAGTGCCTGCTTCAGTCCAAGCGAAAGCCGACGCTGGGCTGCATCGACCGCCAGGATTACAACCTCGACTGTCTCTCCTTGCTTTACGACATCGCTGGCTTTCCGAATCTTGCCCTTCGACCAGGACATTTCGGAAATATGAATGAGTCCTTCCACGCCAGCTTCGAGTTCGACAAAAGCGCCAAATTCTGCCAGGCGAGTCACGGTGCCGCGCACTCGGTCTCCAGCTTTGTACCTGTCGCCGACTTGGTCCCAGGGATGCGGCTGCAACTGCTTCATCCCGACAGAAATTCGCTTTTTCTCTCCCTCGTTGGCGAGTTTGAGCACTTTCACTTCTACCTGCTGGCCCACGGAGAGCACATCCGCAGGCTTGCTGACCCGTGCCCACGAGATCTCGCCTACGTGCAGCAGGGCATCCACGCCACCGATATCCACAAATGCGCCATAGTCTGTCAAACTGCGGACGGTTCCGACCGCCGTGTCGCCTTCCTTGATTTGACCGTATAGTCGATTCTTGGCGGCCCGCTCTTCTTCTTCGGCAAGCGCGCGACGGTCCACCACTACGTCCTCGTCTGCAACGTCGAGTTTGATGATTCGGCAGCGGATCTCCTGGCCAACCAGGTTCTCCATCTCAGCAGCCTCTCGCGCACCGCTGCGCGAAGCGGGCATGAAGGCGCGGACGCCGACGTCCACGCTGAACCCGCCTTTGACTATGGCCGTTACCGTCCCTAAGACTGCGGATTTCTCGGCGAACGCTTTCTCCAGCGCGGTCCAGTCCATCGGCCGCTCAACCTTGAAACGGGAAAGCTCGTAATAGCCATCGAGATCGCGTCCTTTGACTGTGACCAAAGCCTTATCCCCGGGCTTGACCACCTCGCCCTGCAGAGCCGTCAGGGGTAGAATTCCCTCCGATTTGAAACCGATGTCGAAAAATACAGCCTCATCGGTCACGGCAATGACTGTGCCCTCAAGTTGCCTGCGATCTTCGGTCTTATGCGAGTGGCTCTTCTGGAATTGCGACAGGATCTCGCCGAATGATTCAAGGGTTCCCGTATCTGGAGTTTCGGCGTCTTTTGATTTGGATGGGACTGGATCGGCCATGAATTAAGGAAGCCTTTTTTGAAAGTGTATTCAGAATAACATCGCGGGACAGGAACACGGGGACCGGTGAATCCATCGCATAGCTTGCTACTTGTGCGTCCACTGTGGATCGTCTTCGGGATTTACAATCTGCCCGTCTCGCATGTGAATGATGCGATCGCCGACGCTAGCCGCCTCAGGATTATGGGTGATCATCAGAACGGTCTGCCCCAATTCCTGATTCGAGCGGCGCAACATTCCAAGTACGACTTCAGAATTCTTGGAGTCCAGATTCCCCGTAGGTTCGTCCGCCAATACGACAGCAGGCTTGTTGACCAGCGCCCGCGCCAGAGCCACGCGCTGCTGCTCTCCTCCTGACAACTCCGACGGGCGATGCCGCAACCTTTGTGTCAGACCGAGAAGATCCGTGATGCGGTTGAAGAAGGCCGGATCACGACCACCATTTCCGGCAATTTCTTGCGCAATGAGGATGTTCGATCGGGCGTCGAGGGTCGGAAGTAGATTGAATTTTTGGAAGACGAATCCGATCTTGCGCTTGCGCATGCGGGTCCGCTCGGCGTCAGAGAGTGTCGCCAGGTCGTCACCATCCAGCACCACGCTTCCGCCATCTGCGCGGGTCAGGCCGCCCAGCAAGTAGAACAGTGTGGATTTGCCGCTCCCGAAGGGCCGACGACGCTGACGAACTCGCCCTTCTGCACGTTGAAAGAAATTCCGCGCAGCGCCTGGACCTCGATTTTACCGACGTGGTAGGTCTTGCGAAGATCTTTTGCTTCGATGAATGCTGCCGGCATCTGACAAGAATCTTACACGAAGGGGCGCGCAATCGCGGTCGCGCCCAAGCACGGCCTTGGCTTGAGTAGGAGGGAGTTTCAGGCGACGCCCACGTGATGAGCCATGGCGGAAGTTCGATGCTGCAGACGCTTAGGCCCGCGTTTGCGCACCAGCAAAAGGCGAACACGTTCCAGCAGGTCAACCGGCGCGTACATCCCCTTGGTGAGGAATACATCCGCCATGGAATCGTGCTCGTAAATCCGAACCTTGCTGGAAATAAGAATGGTGGGAGTCTGTGGTGACAGTTCTTTGATCCTGGCGATCAGTTGAGGTCCGTCCAGCCCGGGCATGGCCATGTCCGCTATGACGAGATCGATACCGCCTTCCGCGAAGCGTGCCCAGGCGTCTTCTCCGTGAACAAAGTTGGCCACTCGGTATCCGCGCGTCTCCAGCATGATTTTACGGTGGGAAAGGGATTGCTCGTTATCGTCCACACAGAGGATGGTGCGTTTTGGTTTCATCGGCCTTTATCATCCGTTGGGGGGACGGGACACGGCGCGTCGCAAAACCAACAGAAGTTTTTCTCAATATGAAGAGTAAGAGCGAGAGAAATGCTAACGAGAAGGCAGCACTCTGTAAAGTGCCGCCGATGCTAATGCAACTTTCTGGCTATTGCTTTTCTGGACAGCGAATTCATTCCAATGTTTTCGGCGTTGCGAGCAACATGCGTCAGAGGAAAACCTCCGCGCGGATAACTTCGATTGCATTGCCTCCCACGCGAACGTTAACTACGCGGTTATCTCGCCTCGACGCGCGCACAAAAATTCTGCTGGGCCGATGCATCTCAATGCCTTGCTCGATGCGGATGCGGTGATCCGGTTCAGCTACTCCGTGTGCCACCATCCACGCCGCGGCGCATCCCGCGGCCGAACCGGTTGCGGGATCCTCCCCGTTGTAGAACAGCATTCGGGCGTGCAAGCGAGCTGCCGAATCGACGGTCTCGCGGGTGACGAAGTAAAGGAACTTCCCGCCAGTCTTCTCCAAATATTCCTCGGCTCGCTGCAAATCCACTCTCAATTGCTGGATCACGGCGAGTGACTTCAACGGAGTGATGGTGAACGGCATACCGGTGGAGATCGTCTCGATGGGCAGCGATGAATCGAAATCGTCGATGCTCAACCCTACCGCTCGTGCTACGGCTTCGCGCTCATGCTGGATCCCGAATACGGGGTCGACTTGCGTCATCTCGGCGAAGGTGGGCTGGCCCGGCGCATCTTCGAACTCAACCGGCACTTTTCCGACGTTCAAATCAAGCACAATGGTTTTGTTTGTGCTCCCGGACCTTAACGCAAATGCAGTGCCCAGAGTCGGATGGCCGGCAAACGGCAACTCCTCCTGAACGGTAAAGATCCGAACTCGCACTCCACGCTCTCGCTCTGTCGCAGCATCGCGGGGAAATATGAAGGTGGTCTCAGACAGATTCATTTCTTTGGCCAGCGCCTGCATCTCCGGATCCGTCAGGCCGCGCGCGTCGGAAAATACTGCCAGTGAATTGCCTTCCAGCGGAGTTGACGAAAACACATCCCACTGCGTCATGGCAAGCGTTCGTGGTTCTTGTGCCATCGGAAGCCCTCAAGTATTGCGGCTAGAGCGTGTAAGCGTCAGGGATGATGCTAAGCGTCTGTGCGATGCAGAAAATCGTTGGGAGTGAAGCGGTTCTCAAGGCTTGGTAAGGTTTGACAGCCGCTAAGGCCCGGCCTATCCTAAGCGGTATGTTTTTCCTATCCACGGTCAGCAACATGTGTTGTTGTCGCCTGACGCCGGCGTGTGGGTAGGGATTCAGCGAAATTCTTCCCACCCACCCGGCGCCAGCGGGTGGGTTTCACGTTTCATCCGCAAACGCGTGCTGGGGGCCGGATCGGGCCGACTTTCGGAATCCTACAGACGAAATCAAGAAGGAGAATTATTCATGACGACCGCGACAGCAAGCGAAACTTACAGCGTTCCCAGAATCAACGATACTGCACCGGATTTCACCGCCGAAACCACTCAGGGATCAATTCATTTCCACGACTGGATCGGTGATGGATGGGCGGTGCTATTTTCACATCCCAAAGACTTCACGCCGGTGTGCACGACCGAACTTGGCTACATGGCCAAGCTGCAGCCGGAATTTGCCAAGCGCAACGTCAAGATTCTTGGCCTGAGCGTGGACCCGGTATCCAGCCATCAGAAATGGGAGAAGGACATTGAAGAGACGCAAGGAGCAGCGGTGAACTATCCCATGATCGGAGATCCTCAGCTGAAAGTTGCCAAACTTTACGGCATGTTGCCCGGAGATGTCGGCGAAACCTGCGAAGGCCGCACTCCGGCCGACAATGCCACGGTACGCACCGTCTTCGTGATCGGGCCCGACAAGAAGATCAAGCTGCAACTGAGCTATCCCATGACTACAGGGCGCAATTTCGACGAGATCCTGCGCGTCATCGACTCCATGCAGTTAACCGCGAAACACAAAGTCGCCACGCCGGTAAATTGGAAGCCGGGTGACGATGTCATCATTACGGGCGCAGTCTCAAACGAAGAAGCGCAGCAGAAGTTCCCTGGCTTTAAGACGGTGAAGCCGTATCTGCGTACCACGGCCCAGCCGAAGTAACGTTCGTAAACAACCTGCCACGGATTCGTGGATCTCCACCGATGGGATTTTGGAGGTTCCGTCAGTCCGTGGCATTTACTTGTGCCGCGGAAGCGCATGCGGTCCGGTGATCGTCCCGGTCTTCAAAACCGGCGGGTGGCAGGCAATCCTGTCACCGATGGGTTCGACTCCCATTCGCTTCCGCCATTAGTTCTCAATGATCTACGAGGAATTCGTCTTCGTATCAACTGAGACCTGGGCTGCGGATCTCGGCGACCGTGATAAAAACGTGATAAAAATTCTGCTCGCACGTCCACTTGCGAGTTCAGATTTAACGAACAAACAATTCAGTGGATGGAAGTTGAACGGGGATTTTGCGCTTTGCGGGCAGCATCCATGGCTTCAATGAGCGCCTTGGTGTTTTCATCGAATGGACGGACGTAGGTTGGCAAGATTTGAGTGCTCGTATGACCCAAAAGCTGAGCGAGCGTCAGTCCGGTCGCATGGCATACATTCGCACGGCTGGCAAAGGTGGCTCGAAGATCGTACACACGGCGGTCTGATAAGCCAGCTTTCCGAGCTGCCGTCCGCCACGCGGTTTTGTAATCCGAAAAGTGCGCCGATGGTTTGTGGGAACTGGGAAACACAAACGGCGAGGTCGCTCCCAGGAATTCGTGCCAGCGCGCTAAAGCCCCTCGGCAGTGGCTAGTCAGCCATACAGTTCGTAATCCAGCAGGACTCTTCGAATCCACAACACGAAAAGGCTATCGGGGGGCCGGTCAGGGCCTTCTGACGGCTTCGCCCTTGATGTGAAACTTTTTTGATCCGCTACTGGGGGGTGATAAGGTACCGCCTCGCTTTTGTCCGTTGAATCTTCATAGCGGTATCATCGGTTGTGTGCTTAATGGTTAGGTGGATTCGATGAGAATTTGGCGGCTCCGGCTTGTGCTTGGGTTATTCCCGCCTGTATTGCTAGTCTTATCATTCCACGGGCTTGCGCAAACCGAAGACGCACAGACCCATGCTGATGCCGGCATTCAGTTCGCTCGGTCTGGAGACCTGGGGCGTGCTGCCGACGAACTGCGCAGGGCCGTGATGCTCGCGCCATCGAATGCAGAATTCCTAAGCACGCTCGGCACTGTCCTTGCGATGGACAAAAAGCTAGAAGAATCCAGTGCGGCATTTCGCAAGGCTCTCCAATTCGCACCACAAGATTCCACGGTTCGACGATATCTAGCTGCAAACCTTTGGCAATTACATCACTACCCTGAAGCAAAGCGGGAGCTCCAAATCATTTTGCACGAGCATCCGAACGACGCCCAGTCTCGCCTACTGCTCGGAATGGTGTCGGAGAACTCCGGTGATTACTCAACTGCAGCGAAAATGCTCAGTTCTGTGCCGAATGAAGTCGAAAAACGACCGGAATCATTGGCGGCTCTCGCGCGTTCGTACTACCAACTGCGGGAGCAAGAAAACGCGCGCGCTACGTTGCAGGGACTGTCATCGCATGCAGGTAACGCCAAGTCATTATTGCTCGGTGCCGAAATTGCCGATCAGGCAGGCGACTACATTGAAGCGGAGAGACTCCTGGATTCAATCAGTGAACCTGGAAATACATCAGCCGATATTCGGTTCCGAAAGGCAACGGTCCAATATCACGCCGGCCATTTCGGCCAATGCCAAACCACATTAGAGCCGCTTCTAGCAGGACCTGGCGTTACCACTCAGATGTACAACCTGTTGGGCTGGTGCTACCACCGGCTGAACAAACCCAAAGAAGCGACCGAGGCATTTGAGCGCGCAATCGCGCTGACCCCGGCCGATGAGTCGAATTACGTTGATCTCATCAAGGTACTGCAGGCCCATAATTTCCTGAGCGTGGCGCTTGATGCTGCAACTCACGCAGCCGCTCTGTTTCCCAACTCTGCCGCGGTTTTCAATCTGAAGGGCTCAATTGAAAGCCGGCTCTCTCAATTCACCGATGCGATCACGTCGTATAAACACTCTGTCGAGGCCCAAAGCTCGAGCAGCGAGGGATGGCTCGGACTGGGACGGGCCCAAGCCTCTGCCGGGTTGATCCCCGATGCAACTTCCACGTTCACTAGCGCGATTGAGCGCTTTCCGAATGAAGCACGACTCAAGGTTTTCTATGCGGAGATGCTCCTGAACCACGCTGACCCAACCGATCGCACTGCCCGCATTCGAGTCGAGCAGTTACTGAAACAGGCGATTGCAAACGATGCCAAGAATCCGGAAGCTTTTTTTGAACTGGGGAAGATCGAGTTGCACGACGGGAGACTGATACATGCGTCTCAGCATCTTGAACGGGCGGCAAAACTGCTGCCCGAAAGCAGCCAGGTGCATTTCGTGCTCTCGCATGTTTACCGGCGTTTGAATCGCACAGCCGACGCGCAACGAGAAATGGAGACATACCAGCGATTAAAAGAAGGCCGAGCCCCCGAGCATCAAGAGGGTTCATCGATTGATGAGGCGAAGCCTTGACCGGACTTTAATGCCGAGACCAGGGACAATCACACTCATAGTTTTCCTGATGTTCGTCATCGCAGTTTGGAAAACAGCATCCATACCTGCCACCGCTTCAGCTTCCAATGAAATCTTTACGGACATCACTGAACAGGCCGGAATTACCTGGCAGCAGTTCGGTGGTGAGTCGCCCGATCGATTTCTCATCGAAACCATGGGCGGAGGTGTCGCGTTCTTCGATATGAATAACGACGGACTGCTCGACATTTTTTTCGTGAACGGTGGAGAAACGCCTCATGGCAAGAGCCCGCTTCCACTCCGTAATGCCTTGTATCGCAACCAGGGAAACGGCAGGTTTGAAAACGTCGCGGCCAAAGCTGGTCTCGACAAGCTGAGCTTCTACGGCATGGGTGTGGCTGCAGCGGATTTCGACAACGACGGTTATCAGGATCTCTATGTCACCGGCTATCCGGCGAGCGCTCTTTATCACAATAATCATGACGGGACCTTTACTGATGTCACGGACAAGGCCGGCGTGAAGAACGCGGGGCAGTGGGCTGCTGGTGCAGCCTGGTTCGACTACGATCGCGACGGCTTCCTGGATCTGATCGTTACGAACTACGCGCAATTTTCGTTCGAAGATCCCAAGCATTGCGAACTGAATCGCGTTCGCGCGTACTGTGTGCAAACAGCTTACATGGGCTTGCCGCTTACGCTGTATCACAACAATGGCAATGGCACGTTCTCGGACGCGAGCCGACGCTCTGGATTCGACAAACTCATTGGCCGTGGACTGGGCGTGGTTGCGATAGACGTCAATGATGACGGCTGGCCGGATCTGTTCATTGCGCGGGACGCCTCACCTAGCGTTTTGCTGATCAACAAACACGAGGGAACATTTGAAGACGTCGCACTGGAAGCCGAAGTCGCATACGACCAGAATGGCATTGCAAAGTCAGGGATGGGGGTAGATGCAGGCGATGTCAATGGCGATGGTATCCCGGACTTCGTCGTCACCAACTTCAATGACCAATATCATTCGCTCTTTTGGGGCTCGAAGTCGCTGCCATTTTCTGATCGTACCAGTGCCTCGCATTTGGCCAACTTGACCAGATCACTTGTCGGTTGGGGGGCAAAGTTTTTTGATTACGACAATGATGGCAATCTGGACTTGGTGCTGGTGAACGGCCACATCAATCCGGAGATCGAATCCACCCGCGCGGATGTCAAATACAAAGAACCTGCGCTGCTGCTGCGAAACAACGGTAAAGGTGTTTTTGAAAACATGCGCGAGCTCGCCGGTGCCACGTTTCAACGTTCTTACCTGGGACGCTCCCTCGCCATCGGCGACTTCGACAATGACGGCGATCCCGATGCGATCTTCACGACGCTCAACGGCCCTCCGGTGCTGTTGCGCAACAACGTTGGCCAGGATAGTTCCTGGGTTGGATTCTCGTTGCAAGGAACGGTCAGTAATCGTGACGCGATCGGTGCCAAGATCACAGTCAACTCGTCTGGCCGCTCGCTGACGCGTTGGATCGCGGGCGGCGGCAGCTATCTGGCCGCACACGACAAACGTGTGCTCGTCGGGTTGGGGCCGGGCGCGAAGCCGGTCAATGCGGACATCCGCTGGCCCAGCGGAATCGTCCAGCACCTCTCGGATTTAAACCCGCGTCAATACCACCGTCTCGTTGAACCCACTTCGCCGGTCTCTTCGAACAAACCCTAACCTGAATTGTTATTGCGTTCCTGTTTTTGGCAGGTTGACTCGATTATTTAGCGACCCTGCAAGCTTTTCTCGGCATGGTCCGCCTATAACCATGATACGAGCGGATTTGTCTTGACAACCGTTGTCAACACAGTTAATAAACCCAAGGCAGTGAAACGTTTCAGTGCAGGGAATAGGTCGCATCTCATGACCCGACTATCGCACCCGCTCGAAACCTACCCGAACCTGGAGGGTCGTATGAAAATGAATTTCATCGCGCGGTACGGCCTGCAATCGATTTTCAAAACGGCCCAGCGCCTGCTCGGAGCGGCTCTGGCAGTTTGCGCTCTGCTGTGCCTCCCCGCAGCTCATGCCCAGCTCTATACCGGCTCGATTGCTGGTACCGTGAAAGATACCTCTGGAGCCTTCCTTGCCAATGCACAGGTCAAGGCTACGGACGCAGAGAAGGGTTTTGAATTTTCAGCAACAAGTGATTCGGAGGGGCGATATGTCATTCGAGAGCTCCCTCCCTCGAATTACAGGGTGATGGCAAGCGCAAATGGATTCAAGACTCAGCGCAAAGACGGTGTCAGAATCGATGTCAATCAGAACGCCTCTGTGGACTTTTCCATGGCCGTTGGCGCCCTCTCCGAAGTCGTGGATGTACGTGCAGGTGCTGTTGAGTTACAGACCGAGGACGCCGAAACCGGGCAGGTGGTGAACCGCAAATTCATTAACGATCTGCCTTTGATTGACCGCAATATCCAGAGCCTAACCAGTTTGGCGCCGGGCGTCACCGAGATGAACGATTCATGCCCGGAGCCCTGTATTGGTACGAACTTTGTTTCCAACGGCAGCCGTGGGGCTTCTGCCGACTTTCTACTGGATGGCGCTTCCGCCACGAACTCCGAGCCCAACGGGGGAATCACATCAGTGACCTATCTGCCCTCGCCGGAGGCAGTGGAAGAATTCAAAGTTCAGCAGACCAACTTCAGCGCGGAATACGGATTTTCCGGTGCCTCAGTGGTCAATGTGGTGTCGCGCTCCGGTTCGAACAAGTTTCACGGTAGCGTTTACGAGTTCTTCCGCGACGATAGCCTCGATGCAAACGATTGGTTCGCAAACCGCAATGGAGATCCCATTCCTCCGCTGCGGCGCCACAATTATGGTGGCACCATTGGCGGGCCTATCTTCAAAAACAAAACTTTCTTCTTCTTCGATTACGACGGCTTGACTCGAAGGGGCTTAAGCACAGCTAATGCCGGCTTTCCCAGCGACGCTATGCGGGCAGGTGATTTTGGTGAACTTTGTGCCGCACAGGGAGGCACATTTGATGGCTTCGGGCAATGCGATGTGGCCGCTGGTCAAATTTGGGACCCCTACTCCGGGGTTTTCGATTCCAATGCAGGCGGGATCTTACGCAGCGCGTTCATTCCCTTCAACAATCTCGCCACATGGAAAAGCCCGGGACCTGCGAATCAAGCACCCGGCAATCTGATTGACCCAGTAGCGCTAAAGATGATGAGCTACTTTCCAGAGCCCAACGTCGCCGGCGGCAGCATTCAACAAAACTGGTTCGGGTCTGGTTCGAGCAAGAGCTCCAATAAGCAGTTTGACATTAAAATCGACCATCGCTTTACACAAAACAATCTGATGAGCGCGAAATTCGCGTATCAGTACAACCCGACAGGCGGTGGCCTTGACTGCTTCAAGAACTTTACCGATCCCTGTCAGGGCGGTCCGGGTTGGGATAATGCCCACGTATTCGCGATCAACGACACACATACTTTCAGCCCAACCTTCCTACTGACTACGACTTTGGGATTCACGCGTGGAGTTTGGCACACCGATGCCTACAACCCGCATGGGGAGGATGATCCGCTCGGAACGTTGGGGTTCCCGTCCTACTTACAGGCCAACGGGTTCAAGGGAGTTCCCGCGATCTTTATCGACTCGTACACCCCTGCCGGATATGCGAATATCGGAACGGATCCCTATGGGAATTACCGCCTAGGCCAGAACACTGGACAATTATCGGTCACGCTCGACAAGATACACGGGCCGCATGACATCAAGTTCGGGTTTGATGGCCGAATTCACCAGATTAACTACATCCAAACCAACGCTCCTGTTGGATTCTTCAGCTTCAACACCGATGGCAGCAATGCCTGCCCCGGCGGATTGGACCTCTGCGGTGGCGATCCGATGGCGAGCTTCATGATGGGCCAGATGACGCAGGGCTGCGGCCAGCAACGGTTGCGGCTCCTACGAAGAAATCCAGTTCCGGCCAGCTACTACGAACTATCAATATGGATTCTTTGCGCAAGATAACTGGAAAGTAACGCCCAAACTGACATTGAATCTCGGCTTGCGTTATGACGTTACACTGCCGCGCACCGAACGATATAACCACCAGGATTGGTTTGATCCCAATGTTAGCAATCCGTTGAGTGGTGGAAATCTCACCTACACAGATCCCGTCAGCAACCAGCCCGTAACCATTCCTTTGAAAGGCGGAGAAGTTTTCGCTTCTTCGGGTCGGCGCACCAACTACGTGACCGACTGGCACGACTTCCAGCCGCGCCTCGGCTTCGCCTATCAGGTCGTTCCAAACACGGTGGTCCGCGGGGGCTATGGCATTTACCATGGGCAGTCGCGCTCCGGGGTTACTGGTGTTATGCCCTACGGCGGTGCAGGTTTCAATCAGTACACAAATGTGATCACGGTCGATCCAAGCAACCTCGCAACTCCCTTTGTGAACCTGAACCAATCCGTTTAAGTTCGGGTTGATTCAACCGGCAGGAAATTCGCTCGGGTTGCTGAACGATGTGGGTTTTGGTGCGAACGGTCCGATTCGTACGCCGGGCTGGAACCAAACACCCTATGAGCAGAGCTGGAGCTTCGGGGTCGAGCGTGAACTACCGAGCCATGTCTTGATCAATGCAGAATATATCGGCAAGAAGGGCACCCACCTGCCGTTCAGCGGCTCGACCGACCGAAACTATCTAGGGCCCTGGGTGGAGAGTCTCCCCGTTGGAGATCCCGACGCCGCCAACCCCTGCCAAGCATTCACCATTGCATGCCTCAACACCCCTGTAACCAATCCCTTCGCTGGGCTCATTACTGACCCGAACAGCACCCTAGGCAGCAACTTCCCGCAGATTCAGTACTATCAGTTACTGCGTCCGTTCCCTCAATACACAGGGGTTTCGACGGAACCTCAGTTGATCGCCAATTCCATTTACCACGGACTGCAGTTGACCGCCGAGAAGAAGTACTCTAACGGTTTGCAATTTCTGGCAACGTTCGTTTGGTCGAAGTCGATCGACGACGCTTCCTCGGCCGATTCCAATGTGTCCTGGGCGCAAAGCTTCGACAGCTTGCAGGATCCCAATAAGCCCCAGCTGGAACGGAGTCTGTCAACATTCGACATTCCCTATGTATTACAGTTCAGCTACAGCTACGATCTGCCGGTTGGGCGCGGGAGGGCATTCCTGAGGAACATGCCGCGCTGGGCGGACCTAATCATCGGTGGATGGAAGACCAGCGGCATCTGGCGCATCGCAGATGGACGTCCGCTGTCCTTCTTTCTCGACGACGGCGGACAGCCACTGCCAACATATGGCTCACAGCGACCGAATATTGTGGGAAAACCCAAGCGTAACAACGGTTCGCATCAGGTTTGGGTAGACCAGTACTTTGCAGGCAACACTCCTGACGATCACCCCAGTTTCCTGCGTCCTGCCCCTTTCACTCTAGGGAATGCTCCGCGAGCACTGGGCGGCGTCCGTTCACCGTGGTCCTTCACGGCCAATCTTGCGGTCGGCAAGCAATTCCAGATACGCGAGGAGATGAACTTCGAGTTCCGGGTCGAGGCGAGGAATGCCTTCAATCATCCGGTATTCGGGACACCGGATACCACTGTCGGCGATGATACCTTCGGGACAATCTCGTACACAGCAATCGGACCGCGCGAGGTGCAACTGGGATTCAAGTTTAATTTCTGAGACGGATGTGCTGCGTGATTGCCGGCAATGACTATGACATTGCGGCTATCCCCAATGCGTACCGAGTCCTCCTAATAGTTCCTGCCATGGGTCGGAAACGATCCTGCTCGTAGAAGATCAGGAAAGCCTTCGAGTCCTTACAAAGACTTTCCTGGAAAGACAGGGATACAGGGTACTCGCGGCCGGAAATGGCATGGAAGCACTATCGATTGTTGATGGTTATTCCAGGCCGATTCACTTGCTTGTGACTGATGTCGTGATGCCCGATATTCGTGGAACTGAGGTTGCACAGCGCTTAGTGAAGTATCGGCCGAGCACACAGATCATTTATATTTCCGGTTACCCAGATGAAGAGATTACCGATTCCTCTGCCGCTTTCCTTCAAAAACCATTCCGTATGCAGGAATTGGGAGCAAAGATTCGCCACATGTTGGACCAGAGTCGCGCTTCGGCAGCCTAAGTAGCACGAGAAATGCATAGTCTCTAGACACACGTGTAATGTTGCGCTAATTTTTCTTCTTAGTCCACCTGGTTTGGGCCGCTTTTCGAGCCTTCTCTCGGCGTTCTTCGTCAGTGAGTTTCTCCGCAGAGGCTTTCCCTCCCTTGCGGCCCAGCGCTACCGCAGCCGGGTTCTTCCTTTTTGCCATTCGCCGAGTATTAGAGCAGCGTCGCGCATTGAGACAAATAGCTCACGAGTGCTACTTGATAGGCCAAAAAGTGCTAGGAGGCAAACGAAACACTACCCTTGACTTATGCCCAGCGCTGAGCATAATGTTCTCGCCAGGACCTTAGGCTTCTTCGGGCCGGATTTCAGAACCTTCTGTGTCATCCTAGACAAATGGAGAAGGAAGAATCCGAGGCTTTCGCAATTAAAGGAGTCACATCAAAATGAGCATCCTTTCCCAACTCTTGTGCGACGATAGCGGGCAAGACATAGCAGAATATGCGGTGATGCTAGCGGTTATTCTGGTACTCGTGGTCGGTACAATTCGCCTCATTGGAAGCAATGCGAACAATGCATTTTCCAATGTGGCGAGCGCGCTTCAATAGTGCCTATGACTCCTTTTGGGGCTGTGGCGATATCGCGGATGAGGCCACCGCGCACTCGCCACAACGAGTTAGCTCGCACAAATTTCTGTTACGAATTCCGAACAAACGGAATTCCAGGATTCTGCAGCCAAGCACCTCCGTATATAGTTTTTTACCAACTTCGCCTAGTTCGGTTATGCAGAGAGCTGCCAGCAACTCTTCGAGCTCTTTAAGACAACTGAGCACGATGGCTTAGTAGCAATTCGAGGTCGCGCTCTAATGACGCGAATGCGCGCACCAACACGCTTATCGATTGCGCTCTTGAGACGTGGCGTCGCGCTGTGGCCTTATGTGTTCCTGGCTATTTCGGTTTCAGGTTTCGCCTACATCGCCGTGAATGCTGCTCGTTGAGGAACTGAGTTGGAACTGTCCATGCGGGGTAGACGGGTGGTAATAGAACGCATAATGTTCCTATTGTTTTTTGCCAAACTCGAAAGAGATTAAATTAATGACCGAATTCTTGTTGTTCCTAATGGCAATTTTGCTCATTTCGATTTTCTGGGAACTGAGCAAAATTCATGCACGTTTGAAACAAGCACTTCTCGCTGAAAAGGAATCCGCAAAGAGACGCGCGGAAACCACCACTATTAAGGCAGCATGAGATCGACGCTCCCGACTGGCAAAGGGATCGTGCCTGCCGTGAGGCAAAACGAAAGGTGAGTCGGGGAGAACCCTCTCCGCGTTGCGCATGGATTCGGCCCTATCGTGAACGCCGGCGCTTGTGCGGCTTGCGTTGTTTGTCCTTCCCCCGCAAACCAAATAGCCTCATCGTGCCGTGCCGAGGCACCAATGTGCCAGTGTCGGACCGGGCATTTGTCAAGTACTATGCTCACCGCTAGGCATAATGCGGGCGAGACAAAATGCGATCTGCCGCCAATTGCCTGCGCCGGAGTAGATAATGGCCGTCCCTAAGACAACCCCAACTTCATTGGAATTGAAGGCAACTGTTGCACCCTATCAGCATGAATTGAGCAGCGATGGAAAAAGTTGCCTGAACGATTGTCCCGCCTGCCACTGGGCAACACGAACGAGCGATGCGCCCTGGAATGAACAGGGTGATAGGGCGAGAATTCGCTAGACGGTTTCGCTCTGCTCGCTCTCTTTACGGCTGCGTTAACATGGCGGAGTCAATACGAATCCATTCGTAAATGCGAGTCTGCCGAAATCTCATAATCAAGTCCATCTGACCGAGCCCCCAAAAACTGGACCATCTAGAATGTGAGTTCTCCCCAACCCAGGAGAGGAGAACTGCAATGAAGGGCACGCGCCGCAGCGAAGAGCAGATCATCACAATCTTGAAGCAAGGCGAGTCAGGATTGACCACGGCCGAGTTGTGCCGACAGCATGGGATCACGGAGCAGACCTTCTACCGCCGGAAGGCGAAGTACGGCGGAATGGAGAGTGGCGACGCGAAGAAGATGGAGCAACTGGAGGACGAGAACCGGAACTGAAGCACGTAGTGGAATGCTCCCTGTCGCTAACGATGGGCCGCTCATGCTGCGGGCGCGGACATCGAGACCGGGGCAGTGGACTCTCTCACAATCAGCTCCGGTTTCACTTTGTGGTGAACGGGACTCCATGCAGCGTTCTTGCGATGCGCACGAATCGCCTCCAGCAGAATTTCTGAACCCATTGACGCCAGAGTCGCCATGTGCTCGCGAACGCTGGTGAGGGCTGGGTTGTAGAACGCGGCGGCGGGAATGTCGTCGAATCCTATGACGGAACAGTCGGCTGGGACCCGTAGGCCTGCGCTAATGAGAGCTCGGATACAGCCGAACGCAGTCATGTCGTCGAAGGCTACAACAGCCGTAAATGGACGTTTTAACGAAAGCAGCTCTTTCGTGCGTTCGTAGCCGGCCTCATAGCTCGAAAATGGATCGGTCAGAGTAACGATCAGCTTAGGATCAATCTGCAGGCCGGAAACGGCAGCAAATGAGCAGATTCCAGACCATTGATGATGGCTGTCGATGATCATCTTCGGGCCACGGATGAATGCAATCTTGCGGTGACCGAGGCCGTAAAGATATTCGAGCGCCTGGTGAGTGCCGGCTTCGTTATCGGTGGTGACCCAACTCAATGCGTCGGTTCCCGGTTCGCGTCCCAGAATCACCGAAGGAATTTTTTGGCGCTCCAATGTGCTAAGGAGCTCCGACTCAAAAGAGAGTGAGTTGGCAAGGATGATGAGGCCTTCAACGCGCCGCGCCAATAAAACATTAAGGTATTTCTTGAAGCGAAGTCGATTGTTTTGGATGTCGACCAGGAAAGGAAGATAGTTCGAGTGTGAGAGGCTGTTTTCGATACCCCGCAGAATTTGAGCGCAGTAAGGGTCTGCGATATCGGGAACCATTACACCGACGGTGTGGCTGTGACGCCTGCGCAGAGCCTGCGCGAAAGGATTGGGCTGGTAGCCCAGTGCTTCCGCCACATGAATGATGCGCTGCTTAGTGTGCTCCGGGATGTAGGTTGCCATGGGTGAGTGACTCAAAACCATGGAAACAGTAGTTGCCGACAGCCCACATTCCCGCGCGACGTCTCGCAGAGTTACCGTCCCGCCTGTTTTCGCCTTACCTTGAGTCACTCCGTATCCTTCTAAGCAGAGGAGAGTTCAGGATCCGCCGAGCAATCGCTCGACGGCACCGATCTGCGCGCCAGAGTACCTACCGCTGTCCATTTTAGAACGTGTACTTCAACGCGAACTCGATCTGCCGGTTGTCCGTGGCCGTGTTGGTGATCGCGGCGCCTCCGGGCACATCAACGGCCGCGGATGAGCCTCCACCGGGCAATCCGAAATTTGGATGGTTCAACAGATTGAAGAACTCCGAGCGAAACTCGATCTGGTGCGATTCGAAAATTCTAAAATTCTTTTGCAGGACCAAATCAAAGTTCACCAAGTTGGGCCCACGGAGATTACCAATTTTCGCATTGCCGAAGCTGTGTGCCGATTGTTGCCCGGGCGCCAAAGGAGGAGCCACAAAGACCGCCTGGTTGAACCAGCAATCCAGCGTCTGGTGGCCGGGGTTCGAGCATCCGAGAGCGGCTTGTGTTGCCGTGTCGAACGAGAAGTTATAGGGATTGGCAACCTGGTTGGGGCGATAGCTGAAACTTCCTGTATTGCTCAGATCAGATGACATGACCGCGTTCAAAGCCTCTCCAGTTTGTGCGGCCACAATTCCCGCGAGCTGCCATCCGCCGAGGAATGCATCGATGGTTCCATTGCTGTTGCCGAGGAAATGGCGCCCATGTCCCACAGGCAGTTCGTATAGGTAACTTACCGAGAATCGATGGCGGAGATCCGGCGCAACTGGGCCATGCTCCAGGTAGGCAGCGTACGAGTTCTGCACGAAACCGCCTACATTTCCGTCGGCATTGCCCAAGTTTTTGGCGAACGTATAGGCAGCAAGTATGTTGAACCCGTTCGAGAAGCGCTTGTTCAGCGAGGCCTGAAAAGCATTGTAGAACGACTGAAATTGGGGATAGTCCAACGGCAGTACTTGGGTCATATTCGGCTGCTGCGCGAAGTAGCGCCGTCCGAAGTTCGGTATGCAATTCGCGGGATCGGGTCCGCAGAAGTTTGTATCGAGAATTTGCGTGGCCTGGTTGAGATCGCTGGCCTCGTGGTTCCAGAGATCGTAGGAGCGAGTTCCGACGTACGCGACCTGAGCCACCCAATTGGGCGTGAACTGGTGTTGGACGCCAAGGTTCCACTCCAGAATGCGGGGAATGACGCGTTTCGGCCCGGTGGTCTTCACCGGACCGTTGATGCTCGTGGGACTGGATGGTGGCAGGGCAGCCGGAAAGCCACTGGAAATCAGTTGTGACGCAGATGGAAGCGCGGCATCGTTGAAATTCGCGGCATAGAAGCTGAGTTGGGGGGGATTGAGGCCGAGATCATCGAAAATGTTCGCTTCGGCCGAATAGAACATCCCGAAGGCGCTGCGAACGACCGTATTCTTTGCCACGGACCAGGCGAATCCAACGCGCGGGCCCCAATCCCGTTTGTCGAATCGCACTCCCGCGTGGGAAACGGCGCCCGGACCATACGAGGTATTCACAACGGCTTTGTTCAGGTCGAAATTTCCAACGCGCCCATTCGCGGGAGAGGTGATTTCATATCGCAGACCCAGATTGATGGTCAGCTTCTGATTCACCCGGAAGTCATCCTGGAAGAATTCCGCCAGATCCCAATACCGCGTGGGGTAAAGACCGGCGAGGAAGTCTTGCTCGTTGGAGATGGGCGCGCCAAACAGGAGGTCGGCCACACCGTTGCCTCCATTGGAGGTAGTCAGGTCCATGGTGTAGGCGCCGGCAAAGTTGAAGTACCCGCGCGCACTCGAGAGTTGAAAGAAGTTGCGTTGTTGCCGCCGGAAATCGATGCCGAGTTTGAGCGAATGCTTTCCTTTGATCCAGGTCACCGTGTCCGCTGCCTGGAAGATGTTTTCGAAGACGTGCTCCGGCAGCCACTGCGAATCGCCTAAAGATGTGACGCCGGCCACATCAATGTTCGTAAGGCCGCTCGAATTGGGATAACCGGGGCGATTGACGTTGGGGATTCCGAGTTGCGTCCCAAGGTCCTTGCCAAAGTTGAACGGCAAAGCATTGACGGCATAGCGGAAGAACCCGCCGTGCAGGTCATTCAAGAAACGCTCAGAAAAAGTATGGGTGTAACCGATGCCGACGTGTTGAGCGCGAGAGTTGCTAATGCTCGGGCAACAATCGGAACCTCCCCATAGCGGCCCGAGGGGGCCGGGTTGCTGGCTGCGTATATCACCGAAGCTGTACGAGGCAAAAATCTGGTCCTGCTCGCGGAAGCGGTGGTCGAGGCGAATATCGAAAGAGTCCTGGTCGTTGACGTTGTTCTGATTTGCCAGATAATTCTCGGTGAGCGAGTTGAGATCGGTAGGCTGTGGATAGAAATTCGCAATGTTCAAGCCCACCGGGTCGATGGTTGCGGGATCCATGACATTGAGCTGGCCGTTGTATTGCACTTGGTTCCGGAGCGCTACGACAGAGTTGTCTCCGCAGGTATGAGGGGAACTGGAGTAGGGATCAAATACGGCTCCCGTGTCGAAGGCAGGTCCGGAGCCGTCGGCGCAGGGCGTGAACGTAGTTCCGGTCAGACGATCGCGGAAATCACCGCTTCGCTCTGCCGGAAGCGGTACAGTCGAAAGGAACGGAATGCTGGCGCGCTGGCGGGAGCCCTGGTAATCGCCAAAGATGAAGGTCTTATTCTTAAAGATGGGCCCGCCAAGGAATGCGCCAAACTGATTCCGCTTGAACGGCTGCTGGCCCACATTGAAATAATTTACGGCGTCAAGTTTGTCGTTGCGGATGAACTCGTAAACGCCTCCATGGACCTTGTTTCCGCCGGATTTCAAAACTACGTTCACAGCGGCGCCGCCACGCCCGAATTCGGCGCTCATGGAATTTTCTTCGGTCTTGAATTCCTGAATCGCGTCGGGCGGCGGCAGCACGACAACTCCGCCGAGTCCAAATTCGTTGTTATCGACCCCATTCAGCAGGAAATTGTTGTTTGAAACGCGCAATCCATTGACGGAGACTGCTTCATTGGCGCGCTCGTTCTCGAAGACTCCGCCGCTGACGTTCGATCCGGTCTGGCCTCCGTTTGCGCCTGGGCCGAGATAGGCGAGCTGGATGAAATTCCTGCCATTGAGTGGCAATTCCGAGATGCGGCGCTCCGTCTCGACGGTACCTAAGGATGATGATTCGGTTTGCAGAAGCGGGGCGGCGCCCGTGACCTCGACCTTCTCCGAGGCGGATCCTAACTTCAGCATCAGGTCGACCCGGACGCTTTGGTTTACCGCAACATCAACCGTGGATTGCACCGTGGTTTGGAACCCCTGTTTGTTCGCCGAAACGGCGTAGGTGCCGATCTTCAGCAGTTTTGCACTGTAGTTGCCTTCATTGTCTGTCGTCAGATGAATCGATTGGCCGGTTTGCAGGCTCATCAGAGTTATCTGTGCGCCAGAGATCCGTGCGCCTGAAGGATCGGTGACTGTACCCACAATTTCGCCTCGATCCACTTGGGCGACAGACACCGTGGCGAGCACAAGCAGACTCGTTATTACCAGCGCGAGAGTTACAGAGTGGACGATGCGACATAGGCCCCCCAAAAGCGTTCCAGACCTCGCTGCCACCCAGGTGGTCAGGAAGCTGTGAATTGTTTTATTAAATCGATCAATCTGCGGCAGTGACCTGCGTCAGTGTCAAGCTAAAAGTGGGGGTAAATGGGCATTTTTCTCTTGACACTGCTCGCACGAGAGTGCAGTTTATGGAACGATTTAATAAATCAATTCAGCAAAGTGGAGAGGCGTTGCATGCGCACCGCTCTGGTGTGGTGTTTCTTGTCTTTTTTGCGCGTCCGTGGCTCAGGCACAACAAACCCGCCTGGAGAATCTGCAGAACAAGACCATTCTGGTGTTCACGCCACATCCGGATGACGATGTCTTCGGAGCGGGCGGCACCATCGCGCTGCTCAACCGCAATCACAATAAGGTTTACATCGCCATTTATACGAATGACGACAAGGGTTCGTACGACCCTGACATGAACTCGCAGAAGCTTAGCCGGGATCCGTCGAGCAGAGGAAGAAGTCTCGGAAGGAATGCTGGGCACTCTGAAAGAGAACATCATGTGGCTCGGGCTACGACGACGGCATGCTGGAATATGCGGCGCAACCGAAGCTCACCGAAGAAGTGACTGCGATCATCCGCCGCATCCGCCCTGACATCCTGCTCAGCGTCGATCCCGGCGAATGGTATGAGCGTTGGCACAAGAGCGACCATCGCATGGCGGCGTTCAACACGATCGATGCGGTGCGCGCCGCCGAATTTTGGCTCTATTTCCCTAATCAGAAACTGCAGCAGGGACTGCAGCCTTATAAAGTTCCGGAAATGTATTTTTTTTATCCCTCGGCGCAGGAGGCGAATTATTTCGTAAATATTGAGAGTGTTGCCGATCTGAAGTTTGACGCCGCTGCGAAGCAGGTCAGCCAGTTTGAACCGGCTGTGAATAAATACCGGCCCGACTGGGATGCTAAAGATCTGGAAGCCGCAAAGAACGATATGCGGAAAGAGCAACCGCGGAAAGACGGGCACTACGTGGAAGCATTTCGCTACGCGACAGGATTCAACCAGTATTAGCAGAAGGAGATTTATCCATGTCAGAACTGGGATTGCTCGGCGGCAAGAAGGCGAAGAACAAGGCCTTTCCCCTCTGGCCGCATTACGACAACAAGGAAGTGCAGGCGTTGAAAGAAGTGCTGGAAAGCCGTGTCTGGTGGCGCACACCGGGTACGAAGACCCTCGAATTCGAACAAGCTTTCGCGCAGTTTCATGGAGCGCGTCATGGCGTCGCAGTGACGAATGGAACGGCCGCGCTGGAAGTCACCATGGCTGCTCTTGGCATCACGGCGGGGGATGAAGTCATCGTTCCGAATTTCACTTTCGTAGCAACCGCCAGCGCCGTGCTGTTCGTGAATGCCTTACCTGTGCTGGTTGACGTCGATCCTGAAACCTACTGCATTGATCCAGAGTTGACGGAAGCCGCAATCACTCCGCGCACGAAAGCAATCATCGCGGTGCACATGGGCGGACATCCGGCCGACCTCGATCGCTTGAAGAAGATCTGCAGCCGGCACAAGATTGCGCTGATTGAAGATTCTTCGCATGCTCATGCCAGCGAGTGGCGCGGCCAGCGAATCGGCACGTTCGGCACCGCCGGCACGTTCAGTTTCCAAGCCAGCAAGCTGATCACAGCCGGCGAAGGCGGCATGATCATCTCCAACCACGACAAGTTCGAAGTGCAGGCGCGCTCGGTCCACGACTGCGGCCGAATGCCTGGCAAATGGTTCTATAGCCATTTTATTTATGGATCGAATTACCGGCTTAGCGAATGGCAGGGAGCAGTTCTGAATGTGCAATTGAGCCGCCTGGATGAGCAGACGAAAATACGGCATCAAAACTCACGCTTGCTGGATCGTTTGCTGTCCGAGATTCCAGGCATTACACCGCAGAAATTAGACGAGCGCTGCACGCGTAACGGGCAGTACGCCTACATTTTTCATTTCAACAAGAAACAATTCGCCGGCATATCCACGGACCGCTTCATTGAGGCAATGAATGCGGAAGGCATTCCCAACCAGGCCAGTTATCCGCCGCTCCACGCCTTAGACATGTTTCGCAATGGCAAGTACCGGAAGCGACTCAGCGGAAAACAGGCAACGGGGAAACACGCTTTTCTGAAGCAGAAATTTCCTGTGACACAAAAGGCTGCATGGGAGACAGTCTGGATTCCGCAACCCGCATTACTTGGAGATGAAGAAGACATGCACGAAATCGCTGCGGCATTTCGCAAGATTCAGGGGAATGCGAAAGAACTTCGCTGATGCCTGGCAGGACTGCATGTTCTTCGTTACGACATTCCCTGCTGCGCTGAAAAAAAGCAGATCAGTTGTCCAATCTTGATTCATGGATTGTCTGGGAGGAGAGTATGGGTGCGTCCATAAGGCGCTGTTCAATCTCTGAAACCACTTTTCTCAGCTTCATCTTCATCTTGATTCTGTTGCCTGCCGGAGCCGCGGCGCAGAGTTCACGGCCGCTTCCAGATCATGTGCCTCCAAAGCGCTCTTCGCAGATTCACGACGGCTTTGGGATCAATTCCGATATGCCTCGCGATCCGTATTTGCCCTGGAACCGTTGGTGGTGGACGCGCATGTTCGACGCGGGATTTAAGTGGATCCGCATCGGCCAATACGAGAACAGCTCGGACTACACCAGTTGGGATTGGGTTGAGCAGAAGCGCGGGGTCTATGCTTCGTCGCCGCTCTTGGAAGACGCGGTGGATTCTTTGGTGGACAACGGAATGGAAGTGCAGGTCCAGTTGATGTACGGCAACCAGATGTACACGGCGCGCAGCGGCAAGTTGCCAGATATCAGCGTGCCGGAAACGGGATCATTCCACAACGATGACCGCAGCATCTATTCCGTGTTCTGGCCCCCAACCACTCCGCAACAAATTGCCGCCTTCAACAAATATGTCGCCTGGATCGTGGACCACTTCAAGGACCGCGTCCATTATTGGGCGTTGTGGAACGAGCAGGACATTGGCTACTGGAATCCGTGGGGCAATGCCGAACAATACGGCAACTTGCTCGCTCCCTTCGTTGAGACTGTGCACAAAGCCGATCGGGCTGCCAAAGTGATCTATGGTGGCCAGGCGGACCCCTCCCGCGAATTTACGAAGACAGCTTTGGACAGGTGTAAATGTGCCTCAGGCATTGATGTGTACGCCTATCACACGTACCCGGGATACGGGCAAAACATGAATCCGGAGATGATGGACTACGGTGCTTATCTGAATGAATCTCCAAAGGCTCTGCGGGAACTGGTAAAGAGCTATCCGGGAATCAAGGCGGGCATCCCCTTTTTCGATGACGAATTCAACTCCATTCCTTCGTGGACCGGTTCGGATGAATCCGTGCAGTCGAAGTATGTGACGCGGGGACTCATCTACAACCATGCAGCCGGCGTAAAAACTTTCGTGTGGCTATTGGCGGCGGGCACGGACGGCAACGAGTATGACGATTTCGGTTTTATTCACGGTCTTACAAATCACGATTACGACTTCACGCCACGCCCGGCATTTCATGCGTTGCAGAATACGAACGCATTGTTTGCGGATACTAAGTTCGATCCGTCGATTGAAATTTCGGGAAGCGAAGTTCCTGCGCTACGTCGCAAGAGCGGATTCCCTTTCATGAGCTTTGGTTTCAGATCCGCGAAAGGGAAGGCGATTGTGGCTTATTGGCTGGCTGCGCACAGCTTACCGGGCAACAGCTTCCCCCCGTTCTATTCAACATTCTCTTTGAAAGGGACGGGAATTCAACATCCGGTGCTCATCGACGTTGTCTCGGGAGAGATCCGTCCGCTGCAATGGAAGAAAGGGTACGAACGATACGTTGGAATCACTACCGGTGAGCGACACCATCATGGCGATCACCGATGCCGATTACTTCGACTGGCCAGTCTTGCCGGAGGCTCCCAGCTCTCTAAACGCTGTGCTGAAGGGCAAGACGGTGCAACTCTCGTGGCAAGTGCACGAAGGCAATCCCCAGCACTGCGTTGTGGAGAGACGCGAGGATTCAGGTACGGGGCGGGGTTCGTGGAAACGCGTTGGGGAAGTCGCGGCTTCGGTCACGGAATATAACGATTCCCAGCTGAACAAAGGGCAACAGGTTTCGTATCGTGTGCGCGCGACCAATGATAATGGCGAGTCCGCAACTTCAAACGTCGTTCGCCTCAAAATAGGAGAGTGATGGCCAGGCGCCTTGCTGGGCGGAAGAGCTGACGGATTCAGGGTTCTTTCACCTTCAATGTTGCATTTGCCACGATGTCCTCAGACGACCTGCCCACCATGAGGTCAAATGTTCCGGGCACGACCACCCAGCGCATCTCCTGGTTCAGCAGTTGCAAGTCTTCTGGGCCGAGCGTGAACTTCACTGTCTTTTTCTCGCCAGGCTCGAGTGCGATTCGATCAAAGCCGCGCAGTTGCTTGATGGGAGTTGCCACTGGAGTAAAGCGTTCGTGAACGTACAACTGAACGGTATCCACACCAGCGCGATGTCCAGTGTTCTCGACATCCACACTCACTTGCGAACTGCCTGCGTTGTAAATCTCTCCCGGTGAAACGCGTAGATTGCTGTATTGGAACTGCGTGTAGCTGAGCCCAAAGCCGAACGGATATAGCGGGCTCGCGGGCATGTCGACATATCCGCGAGTGTGGGTCCAACCACCTTTGACCCAGTATTCCTTGGAGGGGGGATAGTCGTAATAGGCCGGTAACTGTCCGACGCCGCGGGGAATCGTGATCGGCAAGCGGCCCGTGGGATTGTAGTCACCAAAGAGGACATCGGCGATGGCGGCAGAGCCTTGCTCGCCCGGTTCCCACGCTTCGACGATCGCCGGCACATGCTCGGCTTCCCATCGGATCGACAAAGGCCGGCCGTTTATCAGCACCAGAACCGTCGGTGTGCCGGTGGCTTGGATTGCCTTTACCAGATCCTCCTGCACTCCTGTGAGATCAAGGCTGGCAACGTCATAGCCCTCTCCGTCGGTGGGGGCTGGCTGGTTGTCTGCACCCTCTCGCCTCGCCTGCTCGCCCAGCACGACAATTGCGATATCGGCTCCTTTAGCCGCTTGAATCGCACGCTGGAATTCGGTTTTGTCCTGATCGTTAACATTGCATCCCTTGACGTAAAGCACGTGCGCTGATGGCGAAACTTTGGCTTTGATCCCATCCAAAATTGTCGCCACATGCTGAGGTACAACCGTGGGCGAGTAATCTCCGAACAGGTTCTCGCGGTTATCAGCATTCGGGCCAATGACTGCGATCGACTTCACATTCTTGTTCAGCGGCAAAAGATTGCCTTCGTTCCTCAACAGTACGATTCCCTCCCGCGCGGCAGCCAAGGCCAATTGCTGATGCTCGGTGGAATGCATGACCTGCTTCGCGCGATCTAGATCGGCATACGGATGCTCGAACAATCCCAGGCGGAATTTAAGCTCCAGTACACGCCGCACCGCGCGATCGATCAGTGCCATGGGGATTCTGCCTTCCTGCACACTTTCAATCATCGGTCCCATGTAAGCCGGTTCGTACGTAATATTCAGATCGACGCCCGCGCGGAGCGCAAGAGCTCCTGCTTCCTTCTGCGTGGGGACAATGCCCTCGTAGAGAAGAGTCCCAAATCCCTCGCCCTCGCTGACAACGATTCCTTTGAATCCCAACTCCTGCCGTAACACATCGTTCATCCACTTCTCGGATCCGTGGGCCGGAATGTCTTCGATATCGGGATAACCGGCCATCACTCCGAGCGCGCCGTTTTTGGTGATAGCCGATATCCACGGAGGGAGTACGTCCCGCCGCAGTGCGCGCTCTGATAAGCCGACAGCGCCCCGCTCCAGCCCACCGAAAGGCTCACTCTGCGTAGGAAAATCTGTCATGAGGGCGACGACTCTGTCGGGCGAGTCTATATTCGGGCCCTGAGCCCCGCGCACGATAGCTTCTGCGATTCGCGAGTAAAGGTATGGATCCTCGGTGTAAGCCTCTTCATTCCGACCCATTCGGGGATCACGGTCGAGTTCCAGTACCAGGGTCGAAAGAACATGGATGCCGACCGCCCGTGCTTCGCGCGCCGAAGCCGCGTAAACCGAGTTGATGAGAGGCATATCAAAACTACTGCCTAGGGCCAGCCCCTCGGGAAAAACCGTCGCACCCGAGAACATGGCGCCGTGAGTTCCCTCTTCATCCTCCAGAAGTGGAATTTTGAGGCGGGTTTGGGTAAGCGCAATTTTCTGAAGCGCGTTGAAATATTCGACCTGCTGCTGGACTCCCTCGTGCAGGATTGTGTCGGCGAGAGTGAAAAAGCCGCTGCCCGGCCCGATTTCATCGGTGTACGTTCCAGCCGCGAATCGTTTGCAGGCTTCCATTTTCTCTGGAATGGTCTTGCCCAGTTGATCGACGTACACGCACGGCAGATTGAGCTGGCCGACTTTCTCCTTCAAGGTCATTCGGCTCAGCAGATCCTGTACTCGCACTTCGATCGGCTGCTTGGGATCCAGGTAGATGGGTCTATCAGGTCCCTGAGTGTGGACACTTACTGGCGAACCCAGAAGTGCGAAGACGAACAATCCGCCGAGCAGTTTCCCGAACATGCGCTCTCTCAGTTTGCTACCAGACCACTTCATTATTTCAGGGATACTATTTTTCACAGGTGCGAACCCCTTCGCGAGACCGGCACAGGCCAATGGGCGGACGTGTTCAGGCATGGTCCGACGATTCCAGAATCAGCCCTCGCCAAGTGAAACAAAGATTGTAGCGCCAGCATCAATCCAAATGTTGGTGAGCGTGCTCGAGTGGCGCGTGGATTTCGTCTGGCTCTGTAGCTATGAGATTGAGCAAGTTGGAGATGACAATCCCGGGCTAGGCGGTAGGGGACGGCGAACAAAAAAGGCCCGGGAATCAATCCCGGGCCTCTTTCATGGTGATCCAGTTAGAACGTTAAGCGCAGTCCAAGCTGGATGTTGCGGCGTTCGTCCGGAATGCCCGTGAACAATTCATGCGCAGGCGGCACACCTCGCCGGGCTAATATTTGCCCGGAAAGAAGGTCCGTGCTCAGCGGATAAAGGAATAGGTTGGAGTGATTGAACAAGTTGAAGAACTCGGCGCGGAACTGAAGAGCCATGCCCTCTCTCGGGAGCTTGAAATTTTTCAGTAACGAGGCGTCGAAGTTCCAGTATCCCGGTGCCCGGAAGTGAGAATTCCGGCGCAGGAACGGCGTGCCCGACGGAAAAAAGTAATGGTTTTGAGTCGCAGACTGGGTCGCCGCGATCCCAAAGCTGGATTTCCGCCGCAGAACTCGTCGAGTGACTCCAGTGAGGTTCCCAGATCGTACAGCACGGGCCGGTTCGGACCGGTAAACGTACTCTCATGCTGTTGACGCGGGCAAAGCACCGTTACAACCGGGAAACAAGAGTTAGTCTGACTGAGACTGCACTGGTCGTTGAAGCTTCCGAGATCTTCGAAGACCGCGAAAGGCGTGCCTGTCTGCGCCGAGTAGATTCCGGCGAGTTGCCATCCTCCAAAAATCTCTCCCATCAAGCCTGAGGCATTCCTGCCCCAGGGAATCGACCAGAGATAGTTGAAGGAGATCCGATGCCGCACGTCGTTGTCGGAATCGTTTTTGTCGCCAGAGGGATTATACGGATTGGAAAAGCCGATGCCTCCATTGAATCCGGCAGCAGCGCTGTCATTGAAGAACGAGGTCGCATTGTCGATGTTATGCGCCCACGTGTACGCCGCATCCAGCAATAGGCCAGTGTGCCCGATCTCTCGCGTCTTGATTTCCGCTTGCAACGAGTTGTAGCGCGACCAGCCTTCGTTGGCGCGGCGATTCATACCCGTTAAACCGGTTTGATTGATGCGAGCGAACGGATTGCCGGCGCAATTACCGGCCATGATGCAGGAACCGAGTTGGTTGAGATTGTTAAGAGAGTACAGCTTGTCGCCCTTCGATCCCACATAGGCAACTGATGCAAACACTCCCTTACCCATGATGTCGTGCTCAAGGGTTGCATTGTATTCCTGGGAGTACGCCGTAACCATGTCACGGTTCAGCATGCGAGCTGAGCTTCTAACCGTAAATGCTGTGCCTCCGAGCATTTGCCCAAGCGCATCGTATTGGTTGGGGAGCACCGGACCTGGATTTATGTTTGGGGTAACTCCAGGAAGGAGATTCAGCACCGCATAGTTCGGCGGGTTCTGAATGGCGTTGAAGAGCGCATTGCCGAAGTTCGCGTCATAGTACATACCGTAACCGGCGCGGAAGACGGTGCGTTGATTACCAGTCACATCCCACGCGAAACCGGCGCGCGGGGCGAAGTTATTCCAGTCCTGGTTGAAGAAGTTGCCTGTGCGCTGGAAGCGAGCGTCGCGAATCTGATCGAAGAGGCTCTTGCCCCCCGGAGTCAAAGCCGCTGTTGTTCCCACAGCGTCCAGGTAAAGGTTCGCATCAAGATACTTTTCACCGTTGGGGCTGTGCAAGACGCCGTCGTATTCCCAACGCAATCCCGCTGTCAGGGTGAAGCGCGATGCGATCTTGATCTGGTCTTCAAAGTAGAAGGCCACTTCGTTATAGCGGTAGTGACGAGTGTAGCTGGGTGCCTTCAGCGGTCCATCCACGGCTGGGTCATAGGTATCGCCGGGAACATGTCCTCTGGGATCGATGGCCAGGGACATGATGCTGTCGATCTGCCCGTTCAACAGACTCTGCATCGCGGCACTCGAAGCAAAGGCGTTCGAGGAGGCGCCGAAAGTGTGATTGTCGCGCAGGTGCCTCGCATATCCACCCCACTTGAAGACGTTGCGCCCCCGGGAGTAGGTGAAGCCGGTGTAACCGCTGTAATTGTTCTGCGGTCCACCACTGGGAATAGCGAAAGCACCGCATGACGTCGGCAGGTAACCGGGAAACACCATCGCGTCGCCGGTACCGAACGAAGTCAAGTTTCCGTATTGCAGGCACATTTCGTTTACGCTGCCCTTGCCCAACGGCGAATTGGGTTCGGTGCGGCTGTAAGCTATCCGGCTCTCATTAAACAGAGTCGGTGAGAAGCTGTGTGTAAGAACGAGCGCTCCGTTTTGGCTCCGCAAGCTGTAGGGAGTATTGAAATCCGAGAAGGGTGAGTCCGAACTCGCGCCCACCGGATACTCCAGCCGGTACCAGGCATACCGCCCTGAAAGGTTGGTATCACCCGATATTCTATGATCGACCCTGCCTGTGACAGACCAGGTGTTCTGCTGGACCCCGCCCCCGGCATCAATGGGAATGCTGTCAAATGTGCGCTGAAACAAGGGTGTGCCGGCTGGTAGCGGAATTCCCGTATTGGCATCTGCTAGTGGGGCGGTGGCAAGGCCATTCGTCGCTTCAAAGGTATTGATATCCCCGGCCGTGATGACGTCGGAGAGGCGAGGAGTCGGCAGCCCGCCGCCAGCAGTCAGATAGGACTGCATGTTGGGTGACGAAGCATTGAAGAAATTCTGCGTTGGCACGTAGTAGAAATTCTGACCGGTACTTCGTACCCGGGTTCCCTCGAACGCTCCAAAAAAGAATGTTTTGTTTTTGACAATCGGTCCACCCAAAGCCGCTCCGAAAACATTTCGCACATAGTTCGACTTCGGCAGCGAGTTGACTTTTTCCTCGATCGGTTGCGTGGACAGTGCAGCGCCGCGATAGAACTCGGAAGCGGCTCCGTGGAATCTGTTTGTCCCAGATTTCGTTACCACGTTAGCCTGAGTGCTGTTGCGACCGAACTCGGCCGTCATGCTGTTGGCTTGAATCTTGAATTCCTCGATCGCATCCACTGGAACCAGAGTGCCCGGGCCGGTGGCGAAAGTTTCATTATTTTCAGTGCCGTCCAGCAGGTAGTTAACAGATCTTGTACGGCTGCCTGCAACGGCTACCCCAGCGCCATTTGCGTCCCCGTTGCCATTCTGGGTATCCACGGCACCCGGAGCCAGCAACAGCAATGCGTACGGATTTCGGGTAAGGAGCGGCATGTTACTGATCTCGGCCCCGGTCACTTCGCGCGAGACTTCCCCATTGACCGTATTGACGACAGTTGTCGCCGCTGAGACTTCGACCGTCTCGCTCGTGGTGCCGAGTTGTAAGGCAACCGGCGCAAATACGCTCTGAGCGATTTCTACCCTCACTTGTTTTGTAGTGCGCTTGAAGCCTTCCTTCTCGACAGCGATTGTGTATTGCCCGATCGCCACATTGCCGACGGTGAATAATCCTTCGTTGTTGGTCTGAACGGTCTGCGATTGCCCAGTCGAGGCATTGGTCACGGTGACCTTGGCCTGCGGGACGACGGCGCCCGCCGGATCGCTGACCGAACCGCTTAGCTGACCGAACTGTGTCTGTGCTGTCAATGTTGGAGCGGCTATCGTAAACAGCAACAAAACAGCCAGCACAGCGAAGATCACACTGTACAAGCGTCTGAAAATGCGCGTCATAAAAATTCTCTCCTGACAAATCCAATTGTTATGTGTAAGACAGGGTCATCCCAAGCGCATATTTCGTGGCACGCCGAATTCCACAACCACAACTGTTTTCGCAGACAACTAACTCAGCTGTTTAGGGGTACGAAGTGTTTCAGCTGATATGAAATTTTGAAGAACATACTTTGGGCCTGTACGCAATTTAATAAGGGTGTGTAGCCAGGGAGTGGACTAACAGAAGTGTGATGTCACATTGATTAGGCGATCCAAGATCTTGACAGTTTATTGTCGGGTTCTGTAACTGGAATCAACAGGCAGGTTGTAGATCAGTGTTATGTATCTCCTCCTCCTGATCGCGCAGCGCGCAACGTGAGTGAGAACGTGCTGCGAGCTGTGCGCAGCGAGTCCATAGCCCCTATCAGTTTTTGATACTCCTTGTTTGTGGCGCTAGAAGAGCGCAGCCTCAGCTCTGGGCGTTTTACCGAGCTGTCAGAATCTGGGGGAAATAGAAAGATTGCTTTGCGGGTAGATTCAAAGGCGCTCAGCGAGCTTAAATCCCTTGGTCATCTAATGGCAGTCGGTACCCGACCGAAATCGTTGTTGGCCGGAGGGCTCTCTTCATTATCTTCAGAGATGCGGACCAGCGTCGCAAAATTCTCAATCGCAACGCCGCTGCGATCCACGTATACGATCTGCCGTTCCGCCCACTCGCGCAGCAGGCGGCTGATCGTGAACAGAGAAGTTCCGGTCATTTGCGCTAGCTCTTCGCGCGACAATCCCCACGCATCCGCTGGGTTGGATCGGCCTATCTGCGACTAACCGGAGCAACACTCGAGCCACGCGCTGCGGCACACGCGCCGTGCTCAAATCGCAAAACGTGTCTTGCAGTAATTTCAGGCGGCGTGTCATCACCAGCGCCGCATTTCTTTGCAGGATTGGATGTCGCGCCGCAAGGCTCGTAAACTCAACGGCATTCCAACTGAGAATGCGACAATCACGCATCGCGTAGGCGGATGTCGTGTGTACCGGTTCGTAATGCGCTCCCACTCCATCCACTGGGCTGCCCGCGCGCTCCACTCGCAGGATCACTTCGTTTCCTTCGCGGCTGAGCCGGGTGACCTTGACCGAACCGGTTGCGATCACGTCTACAAAGCGAATTGCATCGTCTTCGCGAAAAATGGTCTCGCGGTTGGCAAATGAGCGTTCCGTTGCGCAGCCGGCAAACTCCGACTCCGCTGAAGACGGCAGGTCCGCGAATAGCGGAGAAGTGCGAATGCATTCAAGGGAGAATGTTCTTCTCTGGCTGGCCAGCTCCGTGTGCCCAACTATCCTTGCAGGCTCCCAGCCAATGCCGCGCGCCGGAAGCCGTTTTGGACGGTAAATTGGGCCGAGATCGTAATCCCTGCTAGCAGCATGAAGCCAATGCGTCTGCGGGCTCCGTTGAGAACATTCTTGCAGCATTCTTCTGCACGTGCGCTCCCCATGTCGAGTCGTTGCTTTGTCGCGCTGATGGCAAACGGCAGGGGAGCGCTTGCGCACCAAGGCTGTTGCAGCAACGCTGCGGTAACTGAATCTAAGTTTTTTAATTTCCTGAGCAGGGGCCGAAACCCGACCGAGGGGGAAGGGCTTTACGAACTGGACTTCGCCACCGAACAACTCCTGCCTTTATTTCACGGCTTGGAAGTTGGCAGGATCCTTCCAAGCTTCACGTCTGTGTACCTAAGCCAGCAAGAGTGATTGTAGCGATATTCGCGGCATTTACGGTGACTCCTATCA
>CAWAXF010000028.1:0-206330 GCA_963785865.1 uncultured Acidobacteriota bacterium
TTACACTCATCATCGCGTCATGAGCGAAAGCGCCTTTTTGCGCACTAGTTCCCGAATCGCCGATAATGAAACCGATGATGGTTCCTCCGGATGGCTCCCTAGGTTGATCTCCGAGAAGGATCGCTGCCCAAAGAAAGACCGCTTTCACAGGCGACTTCTAAATACTAATCCGGGCTGGCGGGTTGTGATATTTTCAGTATCGCCATTTCGAGCACACACTGCTCTGGAAAGGGACTCCATCAAGGTGGCAACACGTGCGTGCGGTGTTGGAACGGGGTGGCTGATTTCTCTGCTGCGTGGAACTGTTTCTCCAGCGTCGGGCGCGGTCAGACAAACCAACATCCCTGCCTGCCCCGGCGCGCGGCAAGTTACCTTTTGCGCGCGATTGCGCCTGTCAGCGCGATGCTGCAGGCGGTGAATCCGGTCCCGACTCGACGCGTTCTCATCAAATACTGCGATAAGAAATGAAATCTCTTTCAATAGGAAAGATTTTTTGTGCCGCCCTCCTGTTCTTCTTCCCGGGCTGCCTTCGGTCACAAGTGCTCGATCCGGCCACCATTGCAAAACCGCCGGTCGACTCCTGGCCGAGCTACCACGGCGACTATTCTGGCAGACGACACAGTCAGTTAACCCGGATTACTCCCCAGAACGTTGGGTCTCTCGCGCTGGCGTGGGCATTTCAAACCAGCCAGACTGCAACCATCAAATCCTCCCCACTGCTGGTCGACGGCGTGCTGTACTTCACCGTGCCGGACAACGTCTGGGCTGTCGACGCCCGTAGTGGGCATCAACTCTGGCGCTACACATACAAGCCAAATGAAGGTATGCACCTTGGGCATCGCGGCGTCGCCATGTACAAACAGTGGCTCTACTTCTCCACTCCCGATGCGCACCTGATTTCGTTGGAAGCAAAGAACGGAAAGGTCCGCTGGGATGTGGAAGTCGGCGACATCAAGAAAGGATATTGGACAACCATGGCGCCGCTGGTAGTGCGAGATCACGTGATCCTGGGTGTGGGCGGCGACTTGGACAACATCGGCGCCTACATGCGCTCGATTGATCCCGAGACTGGCAAGACACAATGGCAATGGAACACGACGCCTCCTGAGGGCACGCCGAATGCGACCACGGGTGGAACCATCTGGTTGACCGGGACCTATGATCCCGATCTGAATCTTCTCTACACCGGCACGGGCAATCCGACGCCAGTGTTGAACGGCAAGGTGCGTCCCGGGGACAACCTCTATACATGCACCATCGCGGCCCTCAACCCGGATACCGGAAATCTTGTCTGGGCCTTCCAGCCCTCTCCGCATGACACGCACGATTGGGATGCCATTGAAGTCCCGGTGATAGTCGACGCCGACTTTCACGGAGAGCCGCGCAAGCTGCTGATGCAGGCCTCGCGCAACGGCTACTTTTTCGTGCTCGATCGCACCAACGGCAAAAGCCTTCTCACTACGCCGTTCGGCCCGGTGAACTGGACGTTGGGCGTGGATAAAGAGGGGCGCCCGATTCCGAATCCAGACAAAGAACCGGCGCCTGACGGACGCCTGATCGCGCCCGATGAAGGCGGCCTGACCAACTTCCGCTCCCCAAGTTTCGACCCCAAGAATGGTCTGTTTATCGTTTCCGCGCGCGACAGTTACTCCCTCTATTTTGCCAAGCCCGCCGATGGCGCTTATGGCTGGGCGGGCGCGGATTACGGACTCTGGGGCAAAGGCATCATCAAAGCCATCGACTACCAGACAGGGAAAATTCGCTGGAGCCACGATATTGGGGAAGGCGCATCGGCCGGCGTGTTGACTACGGATTCAGGCGTCACGTTCACCGGCGACTCCAATGGCAACGTTCTTGCGCTCGATACCAGCGATGGCAAAACGCTCTGGCACGCCGGCAGCGGCGGCGAGATCGCGAGTTCTCCGATCACCTATGAACTCGATCACCGGCAATACGTTCTAACCAGCAGCGGCGGTGTGTTGTTTGCCTGGAGTCTGCCAGAGAGTAATTAAGAAACGATCTTGGCTCGTTTGTGTCGTCCCGAAGGCTAACGTTTCGCCCTTCGGAAGACTTGCCCGCGGGGAAAGTAATCGAGATCCCGCTCGGCCGCGCACTGAAACGTGCCAGTTGAATGCATCGCCGTAAAGCGGTCGCTTGCAGCAGTTCCGTCCTCACCGGAATTTCCACAGTCCGATTGTGACATCTGCCCTTGCGCCTCCCTGGAACTAGGCAGATGATTGCCAAGGCGCTAGCGGTACGGTTCACCGCCTCGACCCTACTCGCAAGCTCTTTGAAATCTGGATTTTGCGCGTAAGTCATTGTGCGCCATAGATTACTTTGCAATTTCCCCCTAAACCCATGATGCCAATAGACCACAGGGGGGAGGGGGTACCACCTGCATCGTCCCGATTCCCAAATTGGAACCCAAATGAAATCCATTTAGAAGCACAACGGGCAAACTTTTTATTGAGCACTTTTCCACCATTTGTCTTGCTCCGCGCCCAGCCAGTACCATGAATTCATGCCGGTAGAAACCTTATCCCCACCTGGAACTTCCATTCGCGCCCCCAGAGGCAATCAGATCACGTGCAAAGGCTGGCAGCAGGAAGCCGCCATGCGCATGCTGATGAACAACCTCGACGAAGAAGTCGCCGAGCGCCCTAGGGACCTCGTCGTCTATGGCGGAACTGGACGCGCAGCACGCAATTGGGAAGCCTATCGCGCCATCGTCGAAACTCTCAAGAAGCTGGAGAACGACGAAACTCTGCTGGTGCAGTCAGGCAAACCAGTAGGAGTCTTCAAGACCCACGATCACGCCCCGCGAGTTCTGCTCGCCAACTCCAATCTTGTCGGACATTGGTCCAACTGGGAGAAGTTCAACGAACTGGAACGCGCCGGTCTCATGATGTACGGCCAAATGACCGCAGGCTCGTGGATTTACATCGGCTCCCAAGGCATCGTGCAGGGAACCTTCGAGACATTCTCCGCTGCAGGAGAAAAGCATTTCGCGGGAGATCTCGCGGGGAAACTGATCGTCAGCGGCGGAATGGGAGGAATGGGCGGAGCGCAGCCTCTCGCCGCCACCATGACCGGCGCGGCCTTCCTCGGCATTGATGTCGATCCCGAGCGCATCAAGAAACGCCTGAAGACAGGCTATTGCGACTTCATGGTTTCGACGCTCGACGAAGCCTTGCGCATCCTGAAGAATGCCGTGCGCAAGAAGGAAAACGTTTCTGTCGGGCTGGTCGGAAATTGCGCCGACATGATTCCAGAGTTGGCAGAACGCGGCGTTGTTCCTGACATCCTGACCGATCAGACTTCAGCGCACGATCCGCTGAATGGATATGTACCGAATGGGATGACTTTCGAGCAGGCTCTCGAATTGCGCAAGAGCGATCCGCAGGCATATCAAGACAAGTCACTGGACGCAATGGCAAGACACGTCGAAGGCATGTTGCGCTTGCAGAAAATGGGATCGATCACTTTCGACTACGGCAACAATATCCGCACGTTCGCGTTTCAACGCGGTGTGAAGAACGCCTACGACTTCCCGGGTTTTGTGCCTGCATACATTCGCCCCCTGTTCTGCGAAGGTCGCGGTCCTTTCCGTTGGGTAGCGTTGTCGGGAGAGCCATCGGACATTCACGTGACTGACGATCTCGTTCTGCAACTGTTTCCGGAGAACCGCATTCTGCGACGCTGGATCGACCTGGCGCGCAAGCGCATCAAGTTCCAGGGATTGCCTGCGCGCATCTGCTGGCTGGGATATGGAGAACGCGCCCAGTTCGGCCTCGCCATGAATGACCTGGTGAAGAAAGGCAAGATCAAGGCGCCCATCGTGATCGGCCGCGATCATCTCGACTGCGGCTCCGTTGCGTCCCCCTTCAGAGAGACCGAAAGCATGAAAGACGGCTCCGACGCCGTTGCCGATTGGCCGCTGCTCAATGCCCTCCTGAATACTGCCGCGGGCGCATCATGGGTCTCCATTCACAACGGAGGGGGCGTTGGCATCGGCTACTCACTACACGCAGGCCAAGTCACGGTTGCAGATGGTTCCGAGATGATGGCCAAGCGAATCGAGCGCGTGCTGACTACCGATCCTGGAATGGGCATCATCCGGCACGTAGACGCGGGCTACAACGAAGCGAAGGAGTTTGCAAACAAAACGGGGCTTAAGATTCCAATGAGGTAGGGGCGCTCATTGGCACTGTCGCACCTTGAGGTACTGCGCCGGAGGCATGATGGAGACTCCTTCAAACTTGCTGCCGAAATAGCGCCCGAAGTGTTGAACATCGCCTGTAAGCAAGTGAGTGGCGTGGGCAGCGATTGCGGCTAAAAGGATGGGCGAATCTTTCTCCGGCAGAGAAATTCCGCGCGGTAAAGTGTGATCGGCCGCTTCAAAGAACTGCAACACGGCCGAAAGCTTCTGCAAAGCCTGTTTCTGAGTCTCGGCTGCCAGATTGACTCTAGCCTCCTCCACTGCGTAACGAGAGCTGCACAGTACAACATCTTTCAACTTCCAGAGTTGAAGCAGGCGTGATTCGGGTTTGTAAGCAGCGGAGAAGAGTACATTCGCATCAAGAAACAATCGCTCCATTTAAGCGGGCTTGTGGTGCGGGATTGAATCAGGATCGATGCCGAGTTTCGAAACCTCTTTGCGAGCCTTACGATAATCTGCCTCATCCACGGCATTCGATAACAGAAACTCTGCCTTGCGCTCCGGTGTATATCGTTCAACGGGTACGACAACCGCCGGGCGAATAAGTATGCCATCATCCTTTTCTTCGGCAATGACCATGGTCCCCTCTTCTATACCGAAACGCTTGCGCAGCCTGGCCGGGACAATGATCGCACCGCGTTTTCCAACTCTTGCGGATTCCATTGGCGGATACCCTATAGTCTGATTATCAGATTTTACCGCTTGCCTGACATTCAGGCAAGCGCTAAACGGCCTGCCCACTGTTAAACTGCGGGAGCGTGACTGGTCCGGCCTTGAGAACGAAATGTCAGAGTCCTGTACTCCTGGCCAACATCGGGCAGCTTCTTACGCTGCGATCGTCTTCTCCACGTCGCGGTGCGGACCTCAAAAAACTCGATATTATCCGGGACGGCGCAGTTCTGTCGGTCGCTGGGAAGATTGTTTCGGTTGGATCGAGCACCGCCGCACTTCGCGATCCGTGGCTGAAGAAGAATCGCAAAAAGGTTAGGGAAATTGACTGCGCCGGCAAAGTCGTGCTGCCCGGCTTTGTCGATTCGCATACGCACCCGGTTTTTGTGAATCCGCGTTTGGTAGATTTCGAAAAGCGCATCGAAGGTGCTTCGTACGAGCAGATTGCGGACGCCGGAGGCGGAATTCGTTCAAGCCTGACAGCAGTGAGAGAGGCCGCCAAGGGCGAATTGGTTGCGAAAGTCTTAACGGCCCTACGGGAAATGGCAGCGCACGGGACAACTACCGTTGAAGCCAAATCCGGCTATGGACTGACGCTCCAGTCGGAACTGAAGTCACTGGAAGCCATCCATGACGCTGCGTCGAAATGGCCAGGAACCGTTGTCTCCTACCCTGCTGGGAGCCCATGTGGTCCCGAAAGAGTTTCAGGACTGCTCACAAAAGTATGTTGAACTCGTCTGTACAGAGATGGTTCCTCGGGCAGCGAGGCAGAAGCTCGTCCAATTCGTCGATGTTTTCTGCGATAAAGGAGCGTTTACTCCAGAGCAGACAGCGCAAATTTTCACCGCTGCGCAGGCGAATGGACTTGGGATTCGCGCCCACATGGGCCAGCTTTCGGAAACATCACTGAAGCCATTTTTGCGCTTCAATCCAGCATCGTTCGATCATATGGACCACGTGAGCGAAGCGGATATAGAGCAACTGGCAAAGACCGACACGGTCGCGACGCTGGTGCCCGGAGCCAATTATTTTCTGGGAATGAAAGAATATCCAAACGCGCGGCGGTTGATCGATGCCGGCGTTTGTGTAGCCCTGGCAACCGACTACAACCCTGGGACTTCGCCGACAGTCAGCATGCCAATGGCAATGTCCCTGGCCTGTACTCATATGAAAATGTCTCCAGCGGAGGCCATTGCAGCGGCCACGATCAACGGAGCATGGGCGCTGCGACTCGCCGGGCGCAAAGGCAGCATCGAAGCTGGTAAAGATGCCGACTTGGCGATATTTGCGGTCCAGGACTATCGCGAGATTCCCTACTGGTTCGGCGCCAACCACTGTGAAATGACGATGCTGAATGGGATTCTGTCATCGCACGATTGAACTTTTCGCGTACCGAATTCGTATTGGAGTTGAGCGGAGCGTGTCCTTACGCCGACACTTTGAAGAGCCAAGAACGATTCACGATTCGCGACCTCTTGAGGAAAATCCATGAAGCGATTTTTTGCCATCCTGACTTTCGTCGTACTGACACTCTCGTGGGCCAGCGCACAAAGGCTGCCCGAGACCGCGCGTCCGGAAAACTATAAGCTCACCTTCACTCCAGACCTGGAGAATGCGAAGTTTGAAGGCGATGAAACGATCACGATCCAGGTGCTCAAGCCTACGACGGAGATCACTCTCAATGCCGTGGACATTGATTTTCACGACGTCAGCATCACGAGCGGAAGTACGCAGAAGGCCAAGGTCACGCCACAGAAAGATAAGGAGATGGTCGTGTTGACCGTCGAAAAGCCGCTGCCCGCGGGAACCGCAAAGGTCCACATTACTTACACGGGCATTCTCAACAGCGAGATGCGCGGGCTTTATCTCGGCAAAGACGATCAAGGCCGCAAGTACGCAGCCAGCCAGTTCGAAGCCACCGACGCGCGCCGGGCGTATCCTTCGTTCGACGAACCCGATTACAAGGCGACCTTTGATATCACGGCGGTTGCGGACAAGGGACAGGTTGCTGTCTCCAACTACAAAATCGTCTCGGACACGCCCGGTCCCGGCGACAAGCACACCGTGAAGTTTGCGACCACGGCGAAGATGTCCTCGTACCTGGCCGCGTTGGTGGTGGGCAATTTCGAATACGTCGAGGGCTCGGTAGACGGAATTCCCATCCGCGTTTACAGCACTCCGGGAAAAAAGGAAATGGGCAAATTCGCCCTGGATGCGGCCGAGTATATCGTCAGTTATTACAACAAGTATTTCGGGATCAAATATCCCTACGGCAAGCTGGACCTGATTGGCTTGCCTGATTTCTCCGCAGGCGCGATGGAGAACGTGGGCTGTATTACCTTCCGTGAAGTAATTCTGCTGATCGATGAGAAGCAAGGCTCAGTTGACCTGAAGAAGACCATCGCTTCCGTCACCTCGCATGAGATCGCACACATGTGGTTCGGCGACCTGGTCACGATGAAGTGGTGGGACGACGTGTGGCTCAATGAGGGATTCGCCACTTGGATGGCGAGCAAACCGGTCGCGAAGTGGAAGCCGGAATGGAATTTTGATCTGGACGATGTCAGCAACAATGGTGGAACTCTGAATGTGGATTCGTTGGCCAATACCCGGCCGATTCATCAGGACGCGGAAACTCCGGCGCAGATCCAGGAACTGTTTGATGGAATCGCGTACGGAAAAGCAGCTGCCGTGTTGCGAATGCTGGAAGCCTACCTGGGCGAGGAAACCTTCCGCGCGGGAGTAAATGCCTATATAAAACAGCATGAATACGGCAACGCTACCGCCGCGGACTTCTGGGTTGCGCAGGCGAAGACGTCAAAGAAGCCTGTAGACGCGATCATGCCGACATGGGTACAACAGCCGGGCGCACCGATCATCAACGTCAAGGCGCAATGTTCGGGGAACTCCACGAATGTTTCAGTGAGCCAGCAGCGCTACTACTTTGATCGGGCAAAGTTCGAGGCTCCGAATGAGCAGTTGTGGCAGATTCCGCTGTGCCTCAAGGGTTCGAGCAGCAGCAACGCGGCACCGAAATGTGAACTGCTGTCGAAGCGAGAAGCCAGTTTCACGCTTCCCGGATGTTCCAATTGGGTTCTGGCCAATGCAGGAGCCACTGGCTACTATCGCGTAGGCTACGAGCCCGACGCGGTTCGAGCGCTGGCTGCTGACGCAGAGTCGAAGTTGAGTCCCGCCGAGCGGATCTCAGTGCAAAGCGATGTTTGGGCTTCGGTACGGGTCGGGCGCGAGCCGGTCGGCGATTATCTTGCGTTCGCCCAGGGACTACAGGCGGACCGGAATCGGGCCGTGCAGGAGGACGTGCTGGGACGGCTGGATTTCATCCAGCGATACCTGGTCAGCGACAGTGATCGCGATTCCTATCGCGCCTGGCTGCGGCAATACCTGACTCCGGCGATGAAGGAACTGGGCTGGGAACCCAAACCGGGCGAAAGCGACGAGCAGAGGACTTTGCGAGCCCGTCTGTTCAATGCGCTGGGGTATGACGCGCGGGATCCTGAAGCTCTGGCCGAAGCTCGCAAAATTGCCGACAAAGCTTTGGCGGACCCCTCCTCAGTGGATCATGAACTCGCGACCGGCGCATTTTCGCTTGCTGCCTTGAACGGAGATGCAGCCTTCTACGACAAGGTCGATGGCTGCGCTGAAGAACACGAAGTCACCCGAGGAGTACTACATCTACTTCTTCACACTCCCACAGTTCGGCGACACGAAGTTGTTGCAAAGGACGCTGGACTTCTCCATTTCGCCCGACGTCCGCTCGCAGGACGCGTTACAACTGGTCACGGGAGTGCTGGACAATCCGGCCGGGGAGAAGCTGGCATGGGACTTCGTTCGCCAGCATTGGCCCGAGTTGGAGAAAGCCGGAGGCCCGTTTGCCAGCGCGCAGATTGTGAACGCGACGAGCGTTTTCTGCGATGCCGGAATGCGCGACCAGGTGACCGAGTTCTTCTCGGCGCACAAGGTCGCAGCCGCCGAACGCACATACAAGCAATCCATCGAGCGCATCAACAACTGCGTGGACCTGAAATCGCAGCAAGAACCGCAGCTGGCGTCGTGGCTCGGGCAGCACGGAACCGCGGGCGGCAAGTAAGACTCCTGATAGTGCTCTGCGGCCCGGGTCAAACCCGGGCCGTCTTTTCTACCGCATCACGGGAAGGACAATGTGCGAAGGCAGTTCAGGCGAACAGTAGATGCGCTGCCTGGCAGCTACAAAATCGGAGGCTTTCGCGTTGTAGATGCTAGTCACAAATTTCTGCGGGTTGCGGTCGATGACAGGGAACCATGTCGATTGAATCTGAACCATGATGCGATGCCCTTTCAAGAAGACGTGATCGTGATCCCGCAGCGGCACTTTCCATTCGGTGGGCTTATTCGCGGTAAGCGGATGTGGAGTTTCGAAGCTTTCCAGATAACGGCCGCGGCGCACTTCCATCGCAATCGGTAGCTCGTACCCATTCAGCGACTGGGCATATTGTCCGGGCTTGGGACCTTCCTCTGGATTCCACGCGTCCTTTTGCGCATCCTGCGGATAGACATCGATCAATTTGACAATGAAGTCGCTGTCCGTGCCGGAAGTTGAGGCGAACAGATCCGCAGCCAGCGGCCCAGTGATGGTGAGATCGTGGTCGAGTGGTGCGCTGACGAAGGAGATCACGTCGGGGCGATGATCCACAAAGCGCTGGTCGGCGACTTCCCAGGTGCGCCAATCACCCGCTGGATACGTCGGCGAAATGGGACGCGGGCGATAAGGGACTGGGTTGGCCGGATCAGATACGTATTCGCGATAGGCCTCGCCGGATTTGGAATCTGGCGCCGTAAACGATAGTGACCCGTCCGCGTGCAGGTACAGGTTCGTGACTTTTGCTTCTTTTGGGGGCCATACGGGATAAGTGCGCCAGGCGTTAGATCCGCTCTGAAACGTACTGGCTTGCCACTGGGATTTTTGCCCTTTGTCGTGCAGGTAGTAGCGGAAGAAAGGGGCTTCGATGTTCTCGCGGAACTCGCGGGAGGTCTCGTGTCCCCCAAAAGGAATCAGGCCGATGCTGTCGCCCTTGTCAGCCTGCCACTCGCCATGGAACCACGGTCCGGCAACCATGAAATTGGTGTGTTGCGGATCGCTTTCTTCGGCATGGCGAAAGATCTGCCATGGTCCCCAGGGATCTTCCTGATCCCAAAATCCGGCGACATTCAGATTGGGCACGGTCGAAGAGTGAAGTTGGCGTACCCAAGCTTCCTTTTTCCAGAATTCATCGTAGTCGGGATGTTCGACGCTGGAATTCCAGTACGGAATGGATCCGTGAAGATACTTTGCGTTGATATTGGAGAGCGGCCCTAAATCCAGATACCACTGGTAGGTGTCATAGGTCTCAAAATCAAAATGCGTGTTTTTGTTCTTGTCCGCCTGCTCCATTACGGCGTATTCAAAGTCGTAGCTTTCGCGCAGGGCGCCGTAACGGTGGTCGTCATCGTTCATCCATTGATCCACGGGCGATGCCTGCTCGCTGATAGCTTTGAGCGCGGGATGCGGATGCAGCAGAGCCAGCGCGGTGGTCAGACCATCATAAGAAACTCCGTACATCCCCACCTTGCCGTTATTGTTGGGAACATTCTTCAGGAGCCATTCGATGGAGTCGTACGCGTCGGTAGTCTCGTTGGTGGCTTTGGGATCGTTGAGATCGACCCAAGACGTGAGATCGAACTTCCCTTCTGACTTAAAACGGCCGCGCAGATTCTGGATGACGAAGATGTATCCGTCCTCGGCGAGTTCCTTCCATGAGGAGGGCATCTGCTCGATCGCTTTCTCTGGAACTCCGTATGGCGTGCGGCGAAATAAAATGGGCAGCGGCCCTTGCTGGTCCACGGGGGTGAGAATTGCCGTTTGCAGATGAACTCCGTCACGCACCGGGATCATGACTTCCCGGAGCTTGAAAGGCGGCTTCGAGGTTTGGGAGAGACTTTTTTGCGCGGCGGCAATGCAAAGCAGAACAATGAAGAAAAAAAGCGAGTTGCGGAAGCGCACGTGAGTCCTTTTGCCTGTGAGATGACCGAGGGGCGCAGTATATCAATTAGCATAGGCGGAGGGAACGCGTGGCCGCCATGCCTGTTCCCAAAGTCTTCGAAGCGACTCGTCTCAAAAGTCATCTAACCGAGCATTCATCTATTTGTGAGAGGAAAGATCATGAGCACATGCAAGGGATTTGCTGCAGCAAAGGCCGGCGCTCCACTGGGGCCATATTCTTTTGAGCGACGGGAAGCGCGGGAGCACGATGTCGTGATCGACATTAAGTACTGCGGCATTTGCCACTCAGATATTCATCAGGCTCGCGACCAGTGGAGCGAGTACCAGGAAGAAGCAATCTTCCCTATGGTCCCCGGGCACGAGATAGCCGGGATCGTGACGCAGGTTGGCGCTAAAGTCACGAAGTATAAGGTGGGCGACAAGGTTGGAATTGGCTGCTTTGTGGACTCATGCCGCTCATGCGCTGAATGCAAGGCTGGGCTTGAACAGTACTGCAGCGTGCAAACCGTCTGGACCTATAACGCGCGCGACAAGGAAGGGCAACCGACCTATGGCGGATATTCGGAGCGCATCATAGCGGATGAAAATTATGTGCTGCGGATGCCCGATAACCTTCCACTCGAGGCGTGTGCGCCGCTGCTTTGCGCGGGGATCACGCTCTACTCGCCGCTCCGTCATTGGAAAGCGGGTCCGGGAAAGAGAGTTGCCATCATCGGCCTCGGCGGACTCGGGCACATGGGCGTCAAGATTGCGCATGCGATGGAGGCGGAAGTGACCGTGCTCAGCCAATCACTGAAGAAGCAGGCTGATGGCAAACGGCTGGGAGCAGATCACTTTTATGCGACATCGGATCCTGAAACATTCACGAAGCTTGCCGGTTCGTTCGATCTCATCATCAATACGGTATCGGCGCAGATTGACTGGAGCCAGTATCTGGACTTGCTGAAACTGGATGGGACCATGGTGATCGTAGGACTGCCGGAGAAAGACATTCCTGTGGGGGCATTCTCGCTCACCGCACGGCGCCGCAGTATCGCAGGTTCGCAGATTGGTGGAATCCGGGAAACTCAGGAGATGCTCGATTTTTGCAGCAAGCACAACATCGGGAGCGACATTGAGGTGATTCCGATCCAGAAAGTAAACGAGGCGTACGAACGCGTGTTGAAGAGCGATGTGCGGTATCGGTTCGTGATTGATATGGGGTCGCTGAAATAGATAACACTGCTCACTCTATCTCCCCAGAATGCGGCGAGATAGTACGGGGCACGCAGAGCAAATCAGAAAAGCCGTCCTATCGAGAAATTTACCCGGCTTTGGCCGGTGGGGCTCACGCTTCCTGCTAGCGCGATTGGACCGATTACGGTATCCGCGATTATCCCCAGATTGAATGTGCCGCGCACAACTACCGGGCCGGGATCGTTGATTGCTGTGCCGAACGCCGAACCGGCTTCATACCATCCACCCCAGTAGATTTTTTTTCCCACCAGTTGTGGCAGGCGGTAGAGTTCGCGGCGAAAACCGAAGGACGAGTACACGTAGTGATTGCCTAGAAATTCGTCGGGGAAATATGCTCCCAGGCGGAAGGGACCTCCGAGTTCGAACACCTGGAATGGGCCCGCTGAGCCGTGGAACGTGCTCCCACCGGAAATATTGAAGAAAAGCGACGTTTTCTGACCGAGTGGAATGAAGTTCGACGTCTCCACTTCCAACTGAGCGATGGGATGGGAAACACCGGGGCTCTGCAAAACGCGCGAAACCGTCGCCACTACACGAGTTCCCCTGCTTGGCACGGACGGGCTGTCCTGGCCATCCCAGATATAGCGCGCGCGGAACTGCCCGGTGCTTCCGTGGACGATGGGAAGACCGGCCGCACCGACGAGGGGTCTGAGCTTTCCGTCAAAAATCTCATAACCGATGCGGAATTCGCTACGCCGTCCGGAGGCGAATCCGAGATCGAGACCGCCGCCGGCGCGCTCGTCACCGAAAATTGCGATGCGAGTGAGGCCAGTAAACGAGTTGCGGGCGAACTTGGAGGCAAAGGCATAAGGCGCCACAAAGAAATGAGAACGTCCGAGCGGCTGGTAGTATTCGCTGGCGGCCAGGTTGCTCGAACCAAAGAGCAGGTCATTGCGCCACTCGCCGCCACGATGGGCAAGGTCCATGAAGGTGACCCGGGCCCCGGCGGAGAAATCGAATGCAGCGACGCCGGAGCCTTCTACGTTCACCGCCAGATCGACAAACGGCGGGCCATAGGATTTTCCATGCGCGGTGACGCGCAGCGCAGGGACGCCGTTCTGCACGAATCCCTCGTAGCCCAAATGATCGAACTGGCCTTCACCGGCAATCTCCGTCAGCTGCTTTTCTAAACCCGGGAGATCGAGTGGTTTTCCTACGTCATTCTTAAGGCGGTGCTTGATTCTGCTATCTGCATCCTGATCGGCGCCGGTCACAAGGATTTGATCAACTTGCTTGATGGGCGCTCGTTTTCGCGCATTGCGCTCGTCTAGGTATTTCTGCCAGTCGGCGGGATCTCGCACGGAGTACTTCAGTAAATCGGCGGACTGAGCGGCTGCGGTGCGGTATCCCAGTTCAATCAGGTCCCGCACGCGGCTGTAATCGTTGACCCAAAATCCCTTCATATCGACGCTTACGTGGGCATTCGCAAGTTTCAGGGAACGATGCTCGTTTTGAATGATCATCACATCCACCGCACGCGACAACACTCCGGTCAGCGTATTCAGTTCCTTGATGTCGCCGGGCGGAAGGCGCAGTTCGACAGCAATGACGAGGTCCGAATCCATTTCGCGGACGGTTTCCACGGGAATGTTTTGCACCATGCCGCCGTCGGCGAGCATGCGTCCGTTAATTTGCACCGGAGTGAACATACCGGGAATGGCCATGGAGGCGCGTACCGCCTGCGACAGCGAGCCATCGTGCAGGATGACTTCGTCACCACTTTGCATGTCGGTGGCAACGCAACGAAACGGGATGGGGAGATCATCAAAGCTCGAGATTCCGGACTCGGGGAAGGCGATGCGATCGAGTAGAAGTCCAACTCCTTGGCCAGGGTTGTAACCATTCGGACCGCTAAGTCCGTGTTTCAGGCCGAGAGGCGCATTGATGAGAAAGTCGCGGCGGTCCTGTTTGCGGCGGTAGGAGATTTGAGAGTAACTCGGCGCGGGAGAAAGAGCCTCGTCCCAATCGATCTTTTCCGCGAATACTTTCATTTCATCCGGCGACATACCTGTTGCGTACATGGCTCCGATGATCGCTCCCATGCTGGTGCCCGCAATGCGATCGATGGGGATGTGATTCTCCTCCAACCATTGAATTACACCGATCTCGGAGAGTCCCAGTGCACCGCCGCCGCTGAGAGCCAATCCTATGCGGGGACGAGTCGTTGAACTCGCAGTCGATTTCACTAAAGTATCTTGCGCGGAAACTGAGAGCGTAAGTGATGAGGAAGCAACGATGAGAGCTATCGTGAGAAGAAAGTGCCGGTGAGTCGAATCCATCCTGTGCTCCTGAATTGTGGAGGCAACCTGCTGAATTGCGAGGATTGAAGCGAAAGCAAAGGGTAGCAGGTTTGATGGGCCAGTTAGAATCCGTCCATCAGTGGTTGGAGAAGTTGCTTGCGCTGTTTGATCGCGCCTGATCGACGATGTTGTGAACAGCGTTGATCACGACGTCGGGCCTGTCATTCTGGATGTAGTGGGCGCTGTTCCTGGCGATGGTCTGCGTTCCGCGTGTGGACAGGTGGGCCATTTCTTCCTGCATTTTCTCCCACTGCATGTTTACGGATTTCGCCAACTCAGGGGGCATCTCGCTCGATGGCTTGTCGGGGTCATGCGAGAGTACGGCCAGCGGGAGGTCGCCGAGTGAACCGGTCGAGGCAGTCTGGGCAGCGCTCTCGGGGAATGCCTTCAGTTCAGCGACTCCTTCCCAGGCAGTGTTCCAATTGCAATCTGCCGCCCGCACGTGCGCATCGGCGTCGCACATACCCAGGAACCGAGGAACCCCGAAGGGCGTGGCGAATGCAAGTAACTCCGCATCCCGCCGCCACGCTCCTTCCATCGTCTTCAGTTCGGGTGGAAAGCGATTGTCCTGATCGGGATGAGAAGCATCCACCAGCACCATGCCGGCAACCTCAGTCGGATAAAGCTTGGCGTAAAACCGCACGTCGTATCCGCCCATGGAGTGGCCGACAAGAATATAGGGAGGATTCACACCTGCGGCACGCAGCAACTGCTGAAGCTCTTGCGCGATCACCTTGCTCGTACGGGGCTCGGAAACAGGGTCGCTGTAGCCCAGTCCGGCGCGATCGTAGGAACAGACATGGGCGAACTTCGCGATCTCGGGCTGCACCTGGCGCCACGATACGTAACTGTCGCCCAGACCCGATTCCAGGATAACCGTTGGACTTCCCTCACCCGTGCAGTCTATGTGCATCTTCCTTCCACCTACGTCTACCAGCCTGCCGGGCATTGGATTGAAGCGCCGGTCGCGGGCTTCGGAAATGTTCTCATAGATGAAACCAGCTGCCGCACAGAACAGCAGCAACACTAACAACCCAAGCAGAAGGCGGCCGAGCCAACGGCGTATCGAAGCGAGATAATTTGTTTCCTGCATGAACGCTCAGGGGAGGCGCGGGCCTGCTAGCTGGCAGGCATTCTACATTACAGAGGGAACTGTGATGCCCATGACGGCCAGCGCGCGGCTTAACTCACGGCGGACCACGGAGACGGTGCTCAGAAGGAAGAGCTTGCGGCGTTCATCCGGTTCGCTGAGGATCGGATGGCGGTGATAGAAAGTATTGAAAAGCTGCGCGAGCTGGAAGACGTGTTTGGCCAGATAAGCAGGTTCCGTAGTAGCGATGCATTGTTCGACGATATAAGAGGTCTTGGACGCTGCCAGCCAGAGTTCCCAGATTTCGTTGGCAGACTCCCCGGCCAGCTGAGTTGCCAGCTCTGACGCGGTCAGGTTCGCGGCAAACGATTCTGGCTCCGATCCGGCTTTCCGAAAAATGCTGGTCGCGCGGACAACCGCATATTGCGCGTAGGGCCCGGTCTCGCCTTCGAAGCTAAGTGCATCTTTGAAGTCAAAGGCGATCACGGACTGCTTGGTGTACTTCAACATGAAATAACGCAGGGCGCCGATGGCGATTTGCATCGCGATATTCAGACGCTCAGATTCGCTGACTTGCGGATGCCGGGAATCGACTTCCCGTTTCGCAGATGCGATTAGTTGGTCGAGCAGGTCATCTGCTTTTACTCCGAAACCCTTCCGTCCGCTGACCTCGATGATAGGAGCGGGCTTTGTCTTCATCGCTCAGCGTGTAACCAAGCTCGGCGGCACAGCGCGGAGTGAGCGCGACCATCTCGTACGAGAAATGGGTGTAGTGATCGGCTGCTTCGGCGTGACCGAGACCGCGAAGTGCCTCGTTGACCGTGTTCTGCGCTTCCGATTGGCGCGCGTCGATGACGTTGTAGATTTCTGCGACGTCTCCAAAGTGAGGGTGATCTTGTCGCTCCCGGTCGTCAGAGTGGTGGAAATCCAGCAGTCGTGATTATTGGGATAGCGGTAGAACTTGCGATATCCAAAATCGCGGCCCAGCAGCCCGAACTTCCACATGTGGTAGGCAATGTCCTTGCCAACGTAGCCGACGGTGCCGTTGGAGCGGACGATCACTTTCTGGTCTTCTTCGGAAATGCCTGACGGGCCAGGGTTAAGGCCGTGGGTTCCGATGTCCGTTAGGAGCTCATCAAGTTCTTTGCCAGTTTCACCATCGTTCGTTTTCGGCTTCGTTCCCGCCCGGCGCATCACCCAGCAGCCTTTGTTCTTGCCGTCATTCTCGAAGGTAAGCACGCCGCTTTCCTTCAATTTCTGAAACGCAGCATCCCAGAAATGCAGATGCAGGATCTCGCTCTCGCGTGGGAGGAAGTCATATTCGATATCGAGCCGGTCCATTGTTTCGAGATGCCGCCGCAGAACCGCAGTCGAGATCAGGTCCGCGACTGCAGCCGTTTCGCTGGACGGCGTCTTCGATGGCATGCAGGGTCTGAAGTCGGGCCTGCTTGTTCTGCGGGTCGGCTTCATACCACTGCGAGACGCGTGCATAAAGGTCCCAGCAGTAATAGTCGAAGCGGGGCTGCCGTGCGAGAACTTCGATTTCGGCGCGCGACTTCTTTTCAAGATGAGTGAAGCCAACTACCACATCCGCAACCTGCACGCCGGTATTGTCGATATAATTCTGAACGTCCACTTCCCTGCCCGCTACTGCAAGAGGCGCACAAAAGTGTCGCCGAGGATCGCATTCCGCAGGTGTCCAATATGCGCGGCTTTATTTGGGATTAATGCTGGAGTGCTCGACCAGAATTTTTCCATCCGCGATTTCGCTGCTGGCTTTTGCATCGGTAGTAAGTGCCGACAGCCATCCAGGCGCGATCGATCTTGACGTTCAGATAACCGGGAGGAGCCACCTGCCATCTCCGCGATGCCCTCAATTGGTCCAATCTCGTTGCGGATCCCTTCAGCGATCTTCAACGGAGCGGATCGTAGCGGCTTGGCAAAAGGAAACATCGGGATGGCGAAGTCTCCAAGTTCGACGTTGGGAGGCTGTTCCACTACCACGCCCGGCAGGCTGACACCAGGATGCCGCCGCTGGAGACACTCCAGCACGCGCTGGGCAAGCCGATGCTCTAGAAATCGATACAAGGACGTCCTCTAAGCTGTTGGCGAAACAGTGATTTTACCAGAGGCGTCTGCCCGTGCAGGTTTGACGCTGCAACCTGCGTTCCCTATGATGAAAACTCAGCTATGCGCATCGCCTATCTCGAGTGTTTCTCCGGTATCAGCGGCGATATGTTCCTCGGCGCGCTTGTCGACGCCGGAGTGTCTCCGAAGTTGCTGGAGGACACAGTTGCGGCGCTCGGAGTAGGCGCAAAGCTAGAAATTTCTCGCGTCATCCGCAGCGGGATCTCCGCCACTAAGGTGGACGTCTGGGTTGATGGCGAAAAGGATATGCCCCGGGAGGAGTACTGGGCCAAACAGAGTGTGGCTCGGGCACTCGCACGCGATATCCGAAGCCGACGGCGGATCTCACGAGCACCATGGACATCATCACCACCAACATGAGCATCCCCATTCACACCAGCCCTCGGGGGGTACCAGCACGCGGGTGGAAGCGCCTGCGCCGCATACACACGAATCCGATGCACACGAAAAACATTCACACCAGCATTCGCATCGGGGCTTGAAAGAAATTCGGAAGATTATTGCAGATGCGAAGATCTCGCAAACCGCGAAGGCTACTGCGACCGCTATCTTCGAAGCTCTGGGCGCCGCTGAAGCCAAGATTCACAACGTACCTGTAGAGGAGATCCATTTTCACGAGGTCGGTGCGGCGGACGCCATTGTGGATATCGTCTGTGCTGCGGTGGGGGCCGACGCGCTCGGAGTAACTGAGTTTGTGTCTTCGCCGCTGAATGTGGGCGGCGGAACAGTTCGCTGCGCCCACGGGACGTTCCCGGTTCCTGCACCGGCGACCCTGGAACTGCTCAAGGACGCTCCGGTGTATTCCTCGGGAGTGCAGGCGGAACTGGTGACCCCCACGGGCGCTGCGATCGTCAAAACCCTGGTGCGGCGTTTCCAGGCATTCCCGCAGATGAAGATCGAGAAAACGGGATATGGAGCAGGATCTCGCGATTTCGCGCGGAATCCGAATGTTGTACGACTGGTGATTGGCGACTCAGCAGAGGCCATGGGCAAAATCAATTCGGAAACTATCACAGTGCTGGAGGCGAATCTCGACGACCTGAATCCGCAGGTGTTTGGCTACGTCATGGATCGTTTGCTGGAGGAGGGTGCATTGGACGTTTTCGGAGTTCCCGTGCAGATGAAGAAGAATCGTCCCGGCATGATTCTGACAGTTCTCTGCCAATCGGAAGATGCGGGCAAGCTGGCACAGTTGATTTTTTCGGAGACCACCACCCTCGGGGTGCGTCAGCGCGACGAATATCGCCAGACTCTCGCGCGGCGTTGGGAAAATGTTCGCACCCAATGGGGCGAGGTGCGCATCAAGATTGCGAGCATGAACGGTACGATTACGAACTACGCCCCCGAGTACGAGGATTGCCGCAGAATTGCTGCCGAGCATCACGTGCCTCTCAAGACTGTGATTCAAGAAGCGGCGCGAATGTATGCGAGCAGCAGTCACAAATAGGCCGGCGGCTATGACCCAGAAAAGCATTTCAGATGTTCAATCCGGCTATGACCGGATCGCCGAGGAATATGCGCGGCGAGTGCGCGACCCGTACGCCCCGGAAGTGGAGTACCAGAATCCCCGGGCTTATATATTCGCCCACAAACCAGGAACGACGAAAACTTCATGAGCCGAAAGTTTTACATCACGACCCCGATTTATTACGTCAATGCGCGGCCGCATATCGGGCACGCTTACACGACGATCGCCTGCGACACGGTGGCGCGCCGGCAGCGGTTGCTGGGCGCCGACACATTCTTTCTCACCGGCACCGACGAACATGGACAGAAGATCGAGCGAGCGGCGCAAGCCGCGGGCAAAACCCCGCAGCAGTACGCCGACGAGATCTCGGCCGAATTCCGTAAGCTTGTGGAAGCGGATGGGTATTTCCAATGATGACTACATCCGGACTACGGAGGAGCGCCACAAGAAGCGCGCTCAGGAATTGTTCCGGCGCATTCGCGACAACGGCTACATCTATAAAGGCTCTTACACCGGGCAATACTGCGTCTCAGACGAGATGTACGTCGATGGGGCGCAACCCGGAGATCCGTGCCCGAATTGCGGCCGTATTACGGAGACGGTCCACGAAGAAAATTACTTCTTCAAGCTTTCGGCATTCCAGGACAAGTTGCTGGAGGCATATGCCAATCCGGACTTCATTCGGCCGGAAACCCGCCGCAATGAAGTGATCTCGTTCGTGCGCTCGGGATTGCGCGATCTTTCCATCAGCCGTTCGACATTTTCCTGGGGCATTCCTGTACCCGATGATCCGAAGCACGTGATTTACGTCTGGCTGGATGCCCTGGCCAACTACATCACGGCGATCGGATACGGCTCATCGCATGCCGGCGCGCAGGAGGCTTTCAAGAAATACTGGCCTGCCGATGTGCACATGATCGGCAAAGAGATTGTCCGTTTCCATTGCGTGTACTGGCCCGCGTTCTTGATGGCGGCCGGCCTGGAACTGCCGAAAGCGATCGTGGCGCATGGCTGGCTGCTGTTTGAAGAGAGCAAGATGTCGAAGTCGCGCGGGAATATCGTTCGCACGGAAACCATTCTCGATGTGCTCGGTGCAGATGCACTACGCTACTTTCTCTTGCGCGAGGTGGTCTTCGGACAGGACGGATCGTTTTCCTTTGACGCGCTGGTGCAACGCTACAACTCCGATCTTGCCAACGGGCTCGGCAATCTGGCCAGCCGCACTCTCACCATGATCAACCGATACTTCAAAGGTGAGGTGCCATATCCCTCGCATGCAGCGGCCAGAACGGCGGACGACGATGCGATTGCGGAGATCGCGCGCAAGACTATTCGCGACTTCGGCGCGTTCTTTGATCAATTTCAGTTTTCGCGAGCGCTGGAGACCGCGTGGGGTTTGGTCGCGGCAGTTGACAAGTACATTGTCGAGAATGAACCCTGGTCGCTGGGCGAGAAACAGGATAACGAGAGCCGCGCGCGTTTGGCCACCGTGCTTTATACCTCGGCTGAGGCGCTGCGCATTGCCACGGCGCTGGCGCATCCGGTGATGCCGGAAGCTACGGCGAAAATCTGGGAGCAGTTGGGCCTTGGCGATATCAAGAAATTAGATCTAACCTCTTTAACCTGGGGGCAGCTGCCGCTCGGGACCAAATTAGGAAAAGTAAGCCCGGTATTTCCCCGTGCAGACAAGAGCGCAATCGAAAGGATGCAGCAGATGGAAGAACAGCAGAGAGGCCCGGCGGAAGAGGCTTCTGCGACAGCAACTCAGGCAGTGACTCCCGAGACAACGCCGCCGCCAGCGGCGGCCCCTACGCAACCTGCCTCGGCAAGCGACGGCACCGGGAAGATCACAATTGATGACTTTGCCAAAGTCGAACTGCGAGTGGGTTTGGTCAAAGTGGCTGAGCGCGTGCCGAAGTCCGACAAATTGCTGCGGCTGGAAGTGGATATTGGTACGGAAGTTCGGCAGGTTCTTGCCGGGATTGCTGAGGCCTATGCGCCTGAGACTCTGGTGGGCCGCAAGGTGGTGATCGTGGCCAATCTGGCTCCGCGAAAGCTGCGAGGATATGAGTCCAACGGAATGATTGTTGCTGCCTCCCTTGAGGGTGGCAAACCTGTGCTGGCCAGCTTTCTGGAAGACGTAGATGTTGGTGCCCGGCTGAAATGAGCTTAGGTGTCATCCTGAGCGCAGCGAAGGATCTGTGCATTATTTCTGCACGCAGAGACTGCATAGATCCTTCGCTTTGCTCAGGATGACAATGCGTGCTGAACTCCGCGGAGGCAGAAGTCTGAGGTCCGATTTTTGATGTTTGTCGATTCTCACGCGCATCTCGATGGCAAGCAGTTTGACTCCGACCGCGAGCAGGTCATTGCGCGTGCGCGTGAGGCTGGAGTGCAAACCTTGGTCGCCATCGGAAATGGAGATGGACCTCCGCAACTCGATGCGGGAGTTCAGTTGGCCGAGCAATATTCGTTCATGTACGCGACCATCGGCGTTCATCCTCACGAAGCGCGGCTGGCCTCGGAAGATTCTTACTTGGAACTGGAGCGGCTGGCGCGGCATCCCAAAGTGATTGCCTGGGGCGAGATCGGGCTTGATTACTATTACGATCACTCTCCGCGCGATACGCAGAAAGAAGTCTTCCTTCGGCAAATGGAACTGGCCGCAGCTGCCAAGCTCCCAATCGTGATTCATTGCCGTCCCTCGGACGATAGCGAAAACGCGTGGCAGGACTGCCTGCAGCTGATTGAGAATCAATGGGCTCGCAACGGAATTGGCGGAATTCTGCATTGCTTTACAGGCACATGGGCCCACGCCAAACGGGCAATCGATGTCGGGTTCATGATTTCGTTTGCAGGAAATCTAACCTTCCCCAAGGCGCAACAGATTCGAGATGCTGCACAAGAGGTTCCGCTCGAGCGGCTCCTCATCGAGACGGATTGCCCCTATCTTGCTCCCATCCCTTATCGCGGGAAGCGCAACGAACCTGCGTATGTGAGGGAGACGGCTCGCCAACTTGGCATGTTGCGCGGAATGTCGATGGAGGAAATGGGTGAGCTGACTTCCAGGAATTTCTACAATTTTTTCAAAATATCTGAAATGGATGAAAGCAAAGTTCCGGCGCGCTAGCCTGCAATTCTGATACCCTCATCTCAGCCTTACTTTTATTTCAGAAAGATTAGAAATATATGCCCGATAACAGCTTCGACGTTGTCAGCAAGGTGGACCTGCAGGAGGTGTCGAACGCCATCCAGCAGGCGCTGAAGGAGATCCACACACGTTTCGACCTGAAGGATTCCAAGTCCAATATCGAACTGGAAAAGGACGCAATCGTGCTGCACTCGGCTGACGAGTACAAACTGAAGGCTGTGAATGATGTGCTGCAGCAGAAGTTGGTGAAGCGTGGCGTATCGCTGAAGGCGCTGACTTATGGGCCGGTGGAACCTGCCGCGGGCGCCACATCCAAAAGGCGAGCGACAATGCAGCAAGGGATCGCCATCGAAAAAGCCCGCGAAATTGTGAAGCTGGTAAAGGACTCAAAGAAGAAAGCGCAAGCTTCCATCCAGGGGGATCTGGTCAGAGTCAGCAGCAAAGACCGTGACACCTTGCAAGACGTCATTGCCATGCTGAAACAGCACGACTTTGGAATCGATTTGCAGTTTACGAATTATCGAACGAATTGAAAGGCTGACCTCGGATATCAGTACTTAAGCCTCAGCGAGTGGCTGACGGCAACAGAGATGTCCGAAGTCTAAGATCCGGGGTCAGAGGTCCGACTTGAGCGCGCCCGCTACGATTAACGGAAAGGAAGTATTCGATCTCCTTCGAGACGACTTGGTCGCTCTCGAGGACGAGTTTGGGCGCGATGCGGTGTCGAGCGTTCGCACGATCACCGAGATTGGCGAATACCTGCGTGCCGGCGGCGGCAAGAGGATACGTCCCGCCCTGCTATTGCTTTCGTCGAAGCTCTTCAGTTATGAGGGTAAAGGCGCGGTCCGGTTGGGGGCTGTGGTCGAGATCATCCATACGGCCACGTTGGTTCACGACGACATCATTGATGAAGCGAAGACCCGGCGAGGCCGGCCGGCAGCCAATACACAGTGGGGAAACTCAAAGTGTGTGCTGGCGGGCGATTGGCTTTACATGCAGGCCTTCAAGATTGCGGTCCGGGAGCGTAACTTCCGGATTCTCGACACCCTGATCGAACTTACGCAAATGATGGTTGAGGGCGAACTGCTCCAGACGGAGACGCTCGGGAAATCGATAACGCTGCAGGAGCACTTTGACCTGATTTTTCGCAAGACGGCATGCCTGTTCTCGGTGTGCATGCGATTAGGAGCGATTTTGGGTGGGGCTAGCCCGGAGCAAGAGGGCGCGCTCGGAAAATACGGTCACGATCTCGGCATGGCCTTTCAGATTGTGGATGATGTCCTGGATCTCACAGCTTCCGAGGATGTGCTGGGAAAGCCAGTGGCCAGCGACTTACGCGAGGGTAAAGCCACGATGGCGGTGATCCACGCCCTGGAGCGCTGTACCTCGGAAGAACGCAAGAAGATCGAAACCATCCTCCAGGAAAAAGCTTTCAATGGAGTAACTCATGCCCACATTCTGGAGATTCTCGAGCGCTACGGTTCTCTTGATGCAGCTACGGCACGGGCGGCGCAATATGCTGAATCGGCTCGCAAAGCCATCTGCACCTTCCCCGATAGCGAGATCAAGCGCGCGCTTCTGTGGGCGCCTGAGTTCGTAGTCGCTCGCGAGAAGTAGCCATCCTCGCCGATTGTCATCCTGAGCGAAGCGAAGGATCTATGGAGTCTGCTCGCGGCATGCATAGATCCTTCGCTTCGCTCAGGATGACAATGCGGTCAGGAGGACAACGCGATTTCGCCCTTATGCCACTTTAAGAGTCGCGGTGACCGCGGTTCCAGATTCGTTGGATTGGATCTCCAAAGTACCCCCCAGACGCCTCAGGCGCTCTCGCATTCCGGTAAATCCCACACCGCCGCGACCCGCTGCGATCAGTTCGTGTTGTTTCTCCGGTGGAATACCTTTCCCGCTATCCTCAACTTTAACAATAAGACTGTTGCCTTCCTGATGGAGGCGGATGGCAGCTGTGGCACTGCCGGAGTGACGGTGAACGTTGGTCAAGCACTCTTGAACAATCCGAAAGATGGCTATTTCCAATTCGTCAGGTAGCCGGCCAAAACCAGCTGGGATTTCCACATTGACCTTAATGTTGCTGCGTTCCGCGAAGCCGTCCGCATACCAGCGAAGCGCAGAGGCAAGGCCGGCGACATCAAGGAGTGGTGGATGAAGCAGATGCGAAATGGTGCGAATCTCCCGAGCGACATGATCGACCAGTTGAGCAAGTTCCAAAACAGCTCTGGCTCCGGCTGAATCGAGCTTATAAGTCTGGGCTTGAACTACGCCAAGACTCATGCTCATCGCTGCAAGAGTCTGGCCGACGCTGTCGTGCAGTTCGCGAGCCAATCGTCTGCGCTCGTCATCCTGCATATTCTGGAGACGCGACGCGAACTCCATTTGCTGCTTCTGTGTTGTCAGGTCGGTGACAAGAACTCCGGTTGCCGATCTGTCTCGTGACAAGACATTAAAAGAGAAATTTGTGGGGATTCGACTCCCGTCTGCGAGTTGCAGCTGTATTTCTCCTTCATTCGATACGATCTGATTCTCGTCCAGCAATCTCTGGTAAGCGGGTTTGTCGTCTGAAGCAACGAAGTCCAGCAAGAGGCGACCAATGACCGTCTCTCGCGGCACCCCTAATAGCTGTGCCAGACTGAGATTGCAGTAAACGATACGTCCGCGACCGTCCAGCATCGCGGCGCCCTGTTGCATTTTTTCAACCAGGGTGCTGTAAGGAAGATCGGAACCCTCCAAGGTATAAACGCGATGACCTTCCCCTTCCTCAACGACGAACGCGTCCACAGTTCCGTACTGGATAGCGCGCAGCGTCTGCTCGGCCTCCTCCATCAATTGCTGAGTTCGGTCAACGTCCGGCATTTCGCTGTTCATAAAACATCCTTATCGAGAACAAATTTCTGGTTTGAGCTTCATTGCCCCACAGCAGCAGGGCGTACCTGTAAGCCAACCAGGGCACGCTCTGTATCCCGAAGATCGCCGACGATCTTGCGTAACGGTTGAGGTAACTTTCGCACCAAGGTGGGAATAGCCAGGATCTGATCGCCAGCCGCCAGTTGCGGATGTTTCATGAGGTCGACAACTTCGATCTCGTATCGTCCCGCTAAATGATCCTCGCATATTCTCTTGAGATTGGCGAAAGCGGCCACTGAACGCGGTGTCTGGCCCGCAACGTAAAGCCGAAGCTGCCAAACCTCGTTCGCCGCGGGCTCGTTCCTCTCTCGAATCTCTTGAAGACTGAGAGGTTCAGTCTCTTTGTTTTTTGCTAATTTCTTCATCGGGCCCCCCTTCGCCGCTTTCCATCCACCTCATTCTTAACCAGGTCAACCTGACGGCTGCGGGATATAGCTTCGCGATTGTGCGCAATCATCTCTTCTCGCAAACCGTATTCTTCGCCGATGGTTCCGGCCTCGGCCTCCTCCATTTCAAATTCCTTGCGAAGCGCCACGATGCGCGCTTCAAGTACTTCGCGCTTGCGCATCCGTTCGCGATCCTTGCGCTCGGCATCCTGCCGCCGCAATAGCCCGTTGGCCTTTTCCCGCGCTTCCTGGGACAGCCGGGATGATCCCGTGAGCACCCCTTCCGGCCCCACGTATACGTCGAGTAAATCAATTCCACGGGGAGTTAACAGGAACTCGCGCAGTTGGTTGGAGTGCGCCATTCCACGCGATTTCAGCACGTAAAGGACGCGGTTGCGCTCGCCATCAAGCTCGATATCACGCATTAGAAGCCATGTGTCGACGATGGATGAGATCTCAACATCTGTTCTCTCCAACGCCTCCCCGCCGGACGTCAGATTGGTGAGAAGGGCAGTAACTTTCCGTTGCTTCAAGAAGTCGATGAGGCGGATGATCATGGTGTGCGCATCGCGACGATTCCCCGCCTGAATCAGGCTGTCCACCGGATCGAGCACCACCACTTCCGGTTGGAACTTCTGGACGATTTTGTGAATCATCGCCAGGTGCATTTCCAGCCCATAGAACGTAGCGCGGCTGGAATGAAACTGGAGCAGTTTCTTCGTGGTCCACTGCTCAAGCCTCAAGCCGATCGATCGCATATTGCGAATGAGCTGGCCAGGAGATTCCTCGAACGAGAAGTAAACGCAGCGCTCGCCCCGCCGGCAAGCGGCATCGACGAAGCTGGCTGCCAGGCTGGTTTTGCCTGTCCCCGCTGTTCCTGAAACTAAAATCGTGGTCCCTCGGTAGAATCCCTTGCCGCTCAGCATCGTATCTAAACGGGGAACACCAGTCGAAATTCGTTCCTCACTTACCTCGTGCTGCAGTCCCAGCGATGTCACGGGCAAGACACTGAAACCATCTTCGTCAATCAGAAAGGGATATTCGTTGGTGCCGTGAGCAGTTCCCCGATATTTGACGATACGCAGACGGCGTGTGGAAAGCTGGTCCGTCACCCGGTGGTCGAGCAGGATCACGCAATCGGAAACATACTCTTCCAGCCCGTGTCGGGTCAGGGCGCCTTCGCCTCGTTCCGCGGTGATGACCGCAGTTACGCCCCTGTCTTTTAGCCAGCGGAAGAGACGGCGCAACTCTCCTCGCAGAATGCCCTCATTCTGCAATCCGGCAAACAGGTTTTCGATCGTGTCCAGAACCACGCGCTTCGCCCCAGTGGCATCGAGCGCGGCTCCCAGCCGTATGAAGAGCCCCTCCAGATCATAGTCGCCGGTTTCGTCAATCTCGCTGCGTTCTATCCGGACGAAATCGATGACCAATTTCTTTTCTTGGGCCAACTCGTCAAGGTCAAAACCGAGCGAGCGCACGTTTTGCGTCAGCTCTGGAGCGGTCTCCTCAAAGGCCATGAAAACGCCGGGTTCGTTATATTCCGTAGCCCCGCGCACCAGGAACTCCATGGCCAGGAGAGTCTTGCCTGCACCTGCACTTCCGCAGATCAGCGTGGGACGCCCGCGCGGGAAGCCACCTTGTGTGATCTCATCCAGGCCCTGAATGCCGGTTGGCGCTTTCGGCAGACGACGATCTTCTTTGCCCATCTCGTAGTCTGCTTTCGTACGAATTCCGGTTTTCGACACTTATCTCGTCCTGCAACCTGTGGACTGAAGGGGAAGTAGTGCCAGACAGCATATGCTATACATAGAAATGGGGCTGCTACATACGGGATTTACTGTAGACAAGGGGTCCTGCAGACGGTTCGAAACACAGGCACCCCACCTCGTGACTGTATGAAGAGTGATGATATGGTGTCCGCGTATGAGGCTTGGGGCTTCGCGTAGGGAGCATTTGGATCCGTGATTCGTGAACGTCAGATCGCCGCATCGATTGTGGTGTTGCTCGCATGTGCCGTGGGCGCGTCGGGTCAGACCGCAGCCTCGAGAACCCAAGGCCGGTTTTCCGGCGTTATCGCCATGACGCTCGCGCAAGGGCACGATGCTGTTCTGCCGCCTCATATCTCCCATCTCTTAGGTATTTCGCCGGCAGAAAAAGAAGTTCCAGTCAAGCAATTCGTAGAAATCAAGGAAGACATCCGCGGGTTTGAAGTTGGCTCGCTGCAGCAGGACGATGTCGTCCTCTTCGTGGAAGATCGAGTCTCCCACGATACGACGTTCTATCTGACATCTCCCAACGGTAAGCTGCGCAGAGTCTTAGCCGTGCGCGGAGGCGTTGGGTACGAGAGGGCTCCAACGCAGGCCGACCGGAAGGTGTTCGAAAAAGAAAAGACTTATTGGGTGGGACGGTTGGGGGCTGGAAAGCCTTAGGCCTTAGATTGCTCTCCATAAACGAGCTGTGACCTTAGGCACAAACTGGAGATCTTTTCCCGCTTGACCGGGGTCACCTCGATGGGTGATGGCGGCTACTGATTTCCTGCCCGAGTTGTCCGAAAATGCGGCCAGTTGACGGAGGGTTTCCGCCAGAGCGGAAGGCTAAAGAGACGCACTGGCATGCGGTGAGGCGTAAGCGCTCTCACTCCTCTCCCCCTGGCACTTGGGAAAGGCAAGGCGCTAAGGGTCCTGTCCGCGGCGGAACATGCGTCAACAGGGACAGCGGCTTCAGTCGAAGCCTTGACGAAAAGGCGCCCAGGTTTTTCGACGCGCCGGCCCGGCAGGGCCGGAAAGACTCCGAGTGTAAGCCGCTGTTTCGCTCACCCTGTCGAGGAAGTCCTCCTGAGAGACTCGCTCCTCTGACGGTCGAAGCCGGACGGATCCGCAACAGATCCGCCCGGCTTTGTTTATACTGAGTTTTTTCCGATCCTGGGGAATCAAAGCGAATTATGAATGACCTGGTCTCAGCCATAGCGCGCCATGGTTATGCCCTGACCTTCGCCTTTTTGTTTGGGCAGGCTATGGGCCTTCCCCTGCCCGCTTCGATTGCAATGATTGCGGCCGGGGCCGCGATTGCCTCGCACACGCTTGCGGGCTCAGGGGTTTTCCTGGCCGCGTTCATCGGGCTATTGATGGGTGATGTGATCCAGTTCTGGCTGGGTCGATATACCGGCTGGGCCCTGCTCGGCTTTCTGTGCCGGCTGTCAATGAATCCTGAGACCTGCATGCTCCGGTCGGCGGAATCGTTTTACAAACGCGGAAAAGCGACCCTGGTAATTGCGAAGTTCGTTCCGGGATTGAACACCATGGCCGCCCCGTTGTCAGGCAGCATGAAGATGCCCTTCGGCCAATTTGTATTGCTGGATTCATCGGGAGCTCTGCTTTACACGACTATTTACGTTCTCGTGGGCTACGTGAGCCGGGATTTCCTGGCAGCCACGCTGCAAAACTTCTATGCCGCCGGAAGAGTGATGGAGTTCTTGCTGGTACTCGCGATCGTCATCTACATCGCCTACCGCATAGTGCAATTCCGCAAGTACAAAATCTACGATGTGGTTCCACGTGTGCAGGCGACGGAGCTTGCGGCGCGGCTGGCTGCAGGAGACCGGGACCGAGTTCAGATTGTGGATGTCCGCAGCCATGGCTACTACGACATTGGAGCGGAACGGATTCACGGCTCCATCCGCATCGAACCCAACAACCTTGATGAAGAGCTCAAGAATTTGTCCCAGGAGAAGGACATCTATCTGTACTGTACTTGAGCGCGCGAAGCGACCAGCGCCCGGGTGGCGCTGCTATTGCGGGAAAGAGGCTTCAGCACATTCGTGATCGTGGGTGGACTGACCGCCTGGCTCAAGGCTGGGCAACCGCTGGAGTCCGTCCCTAAAGATGATCTGGTGAAGCTGCCGACGTTCTCTGATTGAGCCATTTTGTAAGTTGGTAATTTTGTAAGTTGAAAAGTTTTGCGGTTCAAATTACAAAATTTCCAAATTACCCAACTACAAAGTCTCCTCATGCCGCAGGAAGTTGAAATCAAATTTCAAGTTGCAGACCTTCGCGGGCTCGCCCGCAAACTTCGCACCGCCGGATTTCGCCTGGTTACACGTCGAACTCGCGAAATGAACACGCTTTACGACTTGCCCGGCAATGTGTTGCGCAACCGCAAAGAGTTGCTGCGACTGCGGCAGTATGGCTCCAGCTGGAAATTAACTCACAAGAGCGGCTCGAAACGCGAACGTCACAGCAGCCGCGAAGAGCTGGAAACCTCGGTTGAAGACGGGACAACCATGCACAAAATTCTCCAGGCCCTGGGATATTTGCCGTCATTCCGTTACGAAAAGTTCCGCGCTGAGTGGACGGATGGTAAGGGCCAGGTAGTCGTTGACGAAACGCCCATTGGAAATTTCTGCGAGATCGAAGGTAAGGCGCGCTGGATCGATGCGACCGCGAAAAAGCTAGGTGTGAAGCGCGAACACTACATTACGAAGAATTACGCAACGCTATTTTCAGAGTGGAAGCAGGAGAAGAACAGCCCAGCGACCGAGATGACATTCAAAGCTGTGAAGGGGTGATTTGAGGTTTGTTGGAAGGGTGGTTCTGGATGAGGCAAAAGTCAAGACCTCGAATAGATACTGACTGCCCTCGGAACTGTGCAGTTTCTCTCTATGTGACTGATCGCGAGCGACTTTCGCAGTGAAAGTGGTGTGTAAATAAATGCTCTTATCTCTTTCAAAACAACAGTACATACAATCATAAGTTAAATCGATTTAAAGGCTCTAAGGAACTGTCAAAAACGTCGGCGATGTTGTGGCCTTCAGGATGGTTCGATTGCTTCTGTACCGCGGCGGGAAGCCCGGCGTGAGGCATTCTAGACAGCGAGCTGCCCAACAGATTACCAATGTGGCTGAGGAAAGTCGGGCCTCGACCATCGACTTCTAATTCCCACTCCGTTCCGGTTCCTAGCTCGTGGTCTCCCCGAGTTGCTGTTCTTTTTTAGCGCGGGCAAGGCCCAGCTGCTCGATGGCTGATGCCACGCTGTCGCGTGCATCCTGTGCAAAGGGTTTCAGAAGATCATCGGTTTCGAGCGGCAGAACCTCGCCTAGACACTCTTCCAATCGTCCCACCAACAAGTCAATCAGCTGTATGGTACGGTCACCGTGCCGGACGGTGGGATCATCGTTAGGAAACGCCATTGCCCGATTTCCTCCTCTGCCACCATAGCACCCGCGTCAGGCATAAACCACCATGCCGTGAATGAAATCGGCTGCACCGTGACTAGTTGAAATGGCAGCAGGATACTCTCTTCACTCGCTGGAAAAGTGCAGTGAGCCGATCACCACGGATTTCGCTCACGCGCCGTGGCACTTTTTATATTTCTTGCCTGAGCCGCAGGGGCACGGATCGTTGCGGCCGACTTTTTCCTGGCCACGCACGACCTGCTGCACCGGTTGCGCGTCCCCTGCACCCGCCATCCGGGCTTGTTCAAGCTCACGCCGTTTGCGGCGCATGAAGGCCTCTTCCAGGTCATCGGCGGAGGTCGATACCATTCGCTGAGGTCGACGACCGTTCCCATCACCGTCATGAGGTGCTGGGACTCCTGCGTCTTGAGCAGGGGGCGGACCTGCCGGCGGTTCCGGTGGACGCTCCAGTATCTGCATCAGATAGAGATACCGAACTGTGTCTTCCTGAAAGCGCTGCATCATCGCTTCGAACATGTCGAAGGATTCCTTCTTGTACTCGACCAGCGGATCGTGCTGGCCGTAACCCCGGAGGCCGATGCCTTCCTTGAGGTGATCCATGCTGAGCAGGTGATCTTTCCACTGCTGGTCAATCACGCTGAGCATGATCATGCGCTCGTGATGCCGCATGGCTTCGGGCCCAATCAACTTCTCTTTGGAGTCGTAGCGTTCTTTCAGCTTTTCGAAAATCGCGTCGCCGAGTTCGGCACGGTTCAGGCTCTCAGGCTTGATTCCCTCGGCCAGAATATCGACGCCGAAGCGCGTGAAGATCGAGTCCTTCAGGCCCTTGATGTTCCAGTCGTCGGCATGCGCTTTGACCGGACAATACTGCTCCAGCTGATCCGCGAGAATAGCGGACACATAATCTTCCAGAATCAGATCTTTCTGCTCGATACCTTCCAGCAGCCGGCGCCGCAAGCCGTAGACGGCCTCGCGCTGCTTGTTCATGACGTCGTCATACTCCAGCAGGTGTTTGCGGGATTCGAAATGCTGGGCTTCTACGGCTTTCTGTGCCGTCTCGATGCGGCGCGTGATGAGCTTCGACTCGATCGGCACGCCTTCTTCCATGCCCAATCGCTGCAGCAGATTCGAGACCCATTCTTTGGCGAAGATGCGCATCAGGTCATCTTCAAGTGCGAGATAAAAGCGCGAAGAACCCGGGTCGCCCTGCCGGCCAGCACGTCCGCGAAGCTGGTTATCAATCCGGCGGGACTCGTGGCGCTCCGTGCCTAGAATATGCAAACCACCGACGGCAACCACCTCGTCGTGCTCTTTATCTGTCTGCTGCTTGTAGCGGTTCAACGCTTCGGCCCACTTGTCTGTGGGAACGGTGAATTCGTTGCCGTTGTAGTAGAAGATTGAAGTCTGGCCGTCTTCCTGTGGGCCTTCGATCTTCCCCTGCGCCACTCGAAGTTGCTGGGCGATTCCCTTCTTGACCATCTCCTGCTTGGCCATGAATTCAGGATTGCCGCCGAGCAGGATGTCCGTACCGCGGCCGGCCATGTTGGTAGCAATGGTAACCGCGCCCTTACGTCCGGCCTGGGCGACGATTTCGGCTTCGCGCTCGTGGAACTTGGCGTTCAGCACCACGTGCTTGAGGCCTTTTTTCTTCAGCAAGTCGGAAAGCCGCTCGGACTTTTCTACAGATGTTGTTCCCACGAGCACCGGCTGGCCCTTGATGGCAAGCTGCTGGATTTCGTCCGCGGAAGCGAAATACTTCTCCTTTTCGGTGCGATAGACGATGTCGGCATTCTCCACGCGCAGCATCGGCTTATTCGTTGGAATAACCACGACCTCAAGCTTGTAAATCTTGTCGAATTCAGTGGCTTCCGTTTCGGCCGTACCGGTCATGCCCGCCAGCTTCTTGAACATGCGGAAATAGTTCTGGAAGGTGATGGTGGCGAGCGTCTGATTCTCACGCTCGATCTTCACGCCTTCTTTCGCCTCGATGGCCTGGTGCAGGCCGTCGGACCAGCGCCGGCCCGGCATCATGCGTCCGGTAAACTCGTCCACGATGATGACCTCGCCGTCCTTCACCACATACTCCACGTCCCTCCGATAGAGCGCGTGCGCTTTAATTGCGGTCTCGACGTGATGCTTAAGTGGCCAGTTCTCCGGGTCGGCGATGTTGCCGATGCCAAGAAGCTGCTCGACTTTCTCCCAACCTTCGTCGGTGACCGTAATGTTGCGGTGCTTCTCGTCGATGACGAAATCACCTGTGTACTGCGGCGGTTCGCCCGGAGGCCCCTCGATTGTCTCGCCCTTCTCCAGTTTTGGAATGATGCGGTTGACCCGGTAGTACTTATCGGTGGATTCCTCACTCGCACCGGAAATGATCAGCGGAGTACGGGCTTCGTCGATGAGAATGGAATCGACTTCGTCCACGATTGCGAAGTTGTGCCCGCGCTGCACGCAATCCCGGATGTCGAATTTCATGTTGTCGCGCAAATAATCGAAGCCGAACTCGTTATTCGTGCCATACGTCACGTCCGCCGCGTATGCTGCACGGCGCTCGTCATCGTCCAGATCGTGAACGATCACGCCGACCGTCAGCCCGAGGAAGCGATAGAGCCTTCCCATCCATTCCGAGTCGCGCTTAGCCAGGTAGTCATTCACGGTGACCACGTGCACGCCGCGGCCGCTCAACGCATTGAGGTAAACAGGAAGCGTGGCGACGAGTGTTTTGCCCTCGCCGGTCTTCATCTCTGAGATCGTGCCTGCGTGCAGCACCATGCCGCCAATCAACTGCACGTCGAAGTGCCGCATGTTCAGGACACGGCGGCCAGCTTCACGAACGACGGCAAAGGCTTCGACCAGAATCTCATTCAGCGCTTCCTGCAGCGCGTCGTATTCCTGTTTTTCGAGGCGCTTGGTGCGGTCCAGATCGTCTTCCTGTTCTGACGCAACCCCCGAATCGGTGCGGTCCGTATTCCCGCCGCGAAACCGGCTGAGCCGCTCCTGAATGCGCTGCCGGAACTCGCCGGTCTTGGCGCGAAGTTCGGCATCGGTAAGTTTCTGGATCTCCGGTTCGAGCGCGTTGATCGCCAGCACGTTCGGCATCAACGCCTTGATGACGCGCTCGTTCTTCGTCCCGAAAACCTTGCCTAACAGTGTGTTAATCAAACCGGAAATCCTTCAGAGGGCAGAGTTTGGCCAAATCCTGTCTTTAGAAGCCTAGCATATTAGATGCATGGAAAGTCCGCCGAGAATGTGGCTGTCCCTGCAAGTATAATGGCCCGGTTAGCGGAGGTGCCTCCATGTCCTGCCGCCTTTTTGGTTTGCTGCTTCTATCTGCTCTGCTGGCCACACCTGCAATCTCTAAGAACAAGAATAAATCCGCTTTACCTGAGGACATCTTGCGGGCGCAGACGGTACGGGTCGTCATCGATCCGGATGCCGGAGAACCGATTGACCGGCCCACGGCCAACGCAACTGCTCGGGCGAACGTCGAGCAAGCGTTGAGCGAATGGGGGCGCTTCAGAGTCATTGTCCTGGATGGCGCAGAGGCGGATCTGATTATCTCGGTGCGCACTGGAAGCGGCAGAACCGTCCAGCCCACGATGAAGGGGGGTCCGATCGATCAACGGCCTGGAGTCGCACAAGGTACGGATTCGACAATCGTCATCGGTGGACAGCGCGGGCACCCTCCGCTGAACAATCCCAGCATGGACCCGATGAACCAGGGCCCCCGTATGGGCAATGAAATCGGATCGAAGGACGATAGTTTTGCGGTGTATCGCGGAACAATTTCAGACCCGCTGAACTCATCCCCCGTGTGGCGCCACATCGCGAAAGATTGCCTGCGCGGTCCGCAGGTGGCTGCAGTTGAGGAGTTCCGGAAGGCAATTGCTGAGGCCGAGAAACCACAAATCCCATCCAAGAAGCCCTAAGCAGTTTTGTGTTCTCGTTGCGGTCAGCGGTTCGTTGCCGCAGAGGTGCAGAAGGTTTAGAGCACCGCTGGCGACACTGCGTCCCGCGCGCTTTTCGTGTATATTCCCCACGACCCATGCCCACTTTCTACGACCGGTTTGTGGACTGCGCCGAGCGCTGGCCCAACAACGTAGCCCTGGAACTTCAGCGACGGGATCACATCGAGAGCTGCACGTACTCGGAACTTCGCCGGATGGCCGAGTGTGTGGGGCGTTGGATTAAGGAGAAACAGTTCTCGCGGGGATCACGGCTGGCCATTCTTGCGGATAATCATCCGCACTGGGTGGCGGCGTACTTGGGCACGATTGCATCCGGCTGTGTCATCGTGCCACTGGACACAGCCTTGCATGCGGACCAGGTCACTAAGCTTCTGAAAGATAGTGGCACGACGGCGATTTTCTGCGATGCGAAACATGTTGCCGTTGCAAAACCTGCGGTCGCAGAGCTGAATCTTGGGATCATTGTGACCGACGCCGATGGCAGGGCTGGCGTTTCGGGTTCCGAGAAATGGCTGGCGACCATGCCCGCAATGTTTGAGGCCGGCCCCGGCTCTTTCCAGCCAGAGCCTGCGAACAATGAGGATCTCGCGTCCCTTCTGTACACCTCGGGAACAACGGCAGACCCGAAGGGCGTGATGCTCGCCCACGCTAATTTTCTGGGTGAAGTGGAAGCGGTGTTTAACTGGGTGGATCTCGGTCCCAACGACGCTCTGCTGGGTGTACTGCCGCTATTTCACGTGCTGGCGCAGATGGCGAATCTTCTCCTGCCGTTAGTCAAGGGATCGCGCGTCGTATATCTCGAAACCCTGAACACTACCGAACTCCTCCGCGCGCTAACGGAACGTAACATCACTGCCTTCGCCGTGGTCCCGCAGTTCTTTTATCTGATCCACGAACGCGTTACCCAGGAAATCGCCAAGCGCGGTGCTCTCACCCGGAGAGCGTTCAAAGCGATGCTTGGTATCAACCGCATTCTGCGCAAGGTCGGCATCAACGCCGGACCCATTCTGTTCCGCAAAGTCCATGAGACCCTCGGCCCGAAGATGCGATACCTCGTCACCGGCGGTTCGCGTTTCGATCCTGGAGTGGCACGGGCGTTTTACGACCTTGGAATTGATGTGCTCCAGGCTTACGGCCTCACTGAAACTACGGCGGCCATCTTCGCGAATTCCCCTCGCGACAATGAAATCGGCTCCGTTGGAAAAGCCATGAAAGGTGTTGAGGCTAAAATCATCGACCCTCAGGAGCAGGAACAGGGACCCGCTGTCGGCGAAGTGGCCGTGCGCGGCGCGGTCGTGATGAAAGCTTATTGGAACCGGCCGGATGCCACTGAAGCCGTAATGCGCGATGGCTGGTTTCTTACCGGCGATCTCGGATATTTCGATTCCAAGGGTCACCTCTTCCTCACCGGCCGCAAGAAGGAGGTCATCGTTCTGAGTAATGGCAAGAACGTCTACCCCGAAGAAATCGAAGCTCACTACTTGAAGTCCCCCATTATCAAGGAAATTGCTGTGATCGGCCTTGAAGGCAAGCCGGGAGAGAGCGAAGACCGCCTGCACGCCGTGATTGTTCCGAATTTCGATGTCTTGCGGCAGCGCAAAGTGGTGAATGCCAAGGAAGTCATTCGCTATGACGTGGAGGGACTCTCAACCCAGATCCCTTCGACCAAGCGCATCAGCAGCTACGAAATCTGGCAGGACGATCTGCCTCGCACTACCACTCGCAAGATCAAGCGCTTTGAAGTTGAAAAGCGGGTGAAGGCGAATCAGGCAAAAAAGTTGGACAATGGCGCGGATCTTCCGGCGGAAAAACCGCTGACCGACGAAGAAAGCGCCTGGCTGGCTCAACCGGACGTGCAGCGAGCTATCAAGATCATCCGCGAGGCTTCTCGGTCGGCGCCGGAAACGCTCCGGCCAAGTCTCAATCTCGAACTCGATCTCGGACTGGATTCCATGCAGCGCGTGGAATTGCTAAGCCGGCTGGAGGAGGAACTGGGCGGGGATCTCCAGGAATCACAGCTGGTCGAGATCTATAGCGTGCGAGATCTGATTGATGCAGTCCTGCAAAGCGCCGCCAGTGGCGCGGGAGGCCCGGGCGCCCGGCCTGCTTACGCAGGATGGAAAGCGATCTTGAACGAGGAGACTACCGATCCCGACGTGCTGGCCCTTGCCCATCCCAACATCGTGAATGATGCCTTCTGGTACCTGGTATCGCGCGTCATCCAGATGATTTCCTTGGATAGATTTCGTCTGAAAGTACACGGACTGGAAAAACTCCCGAAAAGCGGCGCCTACATTCTTTCTTCCAATCACCAGAGCTACATTGACCCGCTGATTCTGGGAAGCATGATGCCTTGGGAAGTTTTCCGTCGACTGTTTGCCGTAGGTACCAGCGACATCTTTGGCAAAGGATTCATGCGCCGGTTGGCGCGCTCGATCAAGACGATCGTGGTCGATCCCGACGCAAACCTGATTCCCGCCATGCGCGCCGGGGCATTCGGGCTGAAGCACGGGCTGGTCCTCATCCTCTACCCCGAAGGCGAGCGCTCGATCGATGGCACTCCCAAAGTTTTCAAGAAAGGTGCAGCAATTCTTTCCGTTCACCTGCAAGTGCCCATCGTACCTCTCGCCATTGAAGGATTTTATGATGCGTGGCCGCGGAAGAAATCTTTTCAGCGTTTTGCGCCGCTCGAAATCGTGATCGGAGATCCCATCCTGCCACCGCCGGAATCCTCAGCCTCGGAGCAGGTATACGCGGAGCTCACGGCCGAACTGAAGTCACGCGTCGTGAGCATGTGGGAGAAGCTGCCCAAAAACCGCTGAATCACGCTCTGGCGTTATGGCCGCCGCTGCAGGCAGAGACGTTGCTAGCAACGTCTCTACGCATAAAGCCTTCGCGCTTTTGCCGGATGCAGATCGATTCACTTCGCTCGCGGATGCGTCTGATCATAGACCTGCAGGACGTGCTTCATCGAGAGTTGAGTGTATCGTTGCGTGGTGGCCAGGCGTTCATGGCCGAGCAGTTCCTGGATCGCACGCAGGTCAGCGCCTTCCTCCAGCATGTGCGTGCCGAAAGCATGGCGCAACGTGTGCGGATGCACATCGGGTGACAAACCCTTCGCCACCGCAATCTTCTTGATGATGCGACCTACGCTCCGGGTGGTGAGCCGCCCCCCACGTTGGTTAATGAGAAGCGCGGGAGTGTTTTTACGCCTGCCTGATAGAACCGCTTGCCGAGCGGGAAGATACGCTGCAAGCGCGGTTTTGGCTGAATCGCCGAAGGGAACATAGCGCTCCTTTTTTCCCTTCCCTCGAATGAGAATCGCTTCTGCACTCAGGCGGATGTCGTCGAGATTGATTCCAGTCAGCTCGGAATTGCGGATTCCGCAGCCATAGAGCAGTTCCAGCATCAGGCGGTCGCGCTCGGGAAAGGCGGCGGTCTCAGGCATCTGCCCGTCGAGCACCGAATTCATCTCTTCGATGGTGGGAACGCGCGGTAATTTTTTGGGCAGCTTCGGCGTGGCCACCAGTTTCGCGGGGTTCTGCTCGACCACTCCTTCGCGGCCAAGCCATCGGTATAGCGAACGAACCGCCGCGAGCGAGCGCGCTACAGACGTCTTGCTCAGCCCTTTTTCGTAAAGCTGCGACAGGAAGCCACGGATTGCAATGTGGTCAATCTGGTCCCAGCGGCGAGAACCGCAATACGCGGAGAAATTTGCCAGATCGCCCGAGTATGCCTTGAGCGTGTGCTGCGAGGCATTACGCTCGCGCAGATGACGGAGAAAGTCAGCTACTGCCTTCGCGACAACTGTGTTCGTCGTGGGCATTTTTAATAGTTGATTCTTGAATTCACGCTTCGAAGCGCACTCCGTCAGCAATCAAAATCAAACTTCCTATCTCGCTTTGGCTCGCGGGTGGTGCTTCTGGTACACGGTCCGCAAACGGTCCAACGCCAGATGCGTGTACACCTGCGTGGTGGAAATGTCCGCGTGTCCTAAAATTGTTTGCACCGTGCGCAGATCAGCCCCGTTCTCAACCATGTGCGTGGCGCACGAATGCCGCAACATGTGCGGAGACGCATGCCGCCCCGAAGCAGCCGACGCCTTACCTACCATCTGCCATACCCGTTGCCGGGTGAGCTTGCGCCCCCCGCGCGCGACAAATAGCAATGCAGAATTTCCAGTCGCTGCAGTATTCGTGTTCCCCGCCGCTTTCGCGGCCTTCGCCTGCGCCAATGCCGTGCGTCCCGTCGAGAGGTATTGCGACAAAGCATCCTGCGCAGGCCTTCCCAACGGGACAATGCGTTCCTTGTCGCCTTTTCCGCGGACCAGCATGTAGCCCGATTCCAGTTTCAAGTCCGCGAGTTTGGCGTTCACCAATTCCGTAACTCGCAGTGCACCGGCGTAGAGCAATTCAAGCATTGCCCGATCGCGGGACGCAATCGCACTTCCGTCCCTCCCCGCTCGCTGAGCCTGCAACGCTGCCGGAGCCGCCAAGGTAGCTTGAATTTCGTCCTGGGCCAGCGATTTTGGCAGAACTTTCCATTGCCGAGGAGATTCAATATTCAATGTTGGATCGTGCTCGATTCGCTTGTCGAGCAGCAGATAACGGTAAAGATGGCGCAGTGCCGACAGCTTGCGTCCCACACTGCGGCCATCCACCTGGTAGGAGAAAAGCTGCTGCAGAAATTCGCGGACATCATTTCTACGCGCCGTCAGCAGGGTTCGCTTGTGCTTGGAGAGAAACTCCGCAAACTGATTGATGTCCGTCGTGTAAGCAGCAATGGAGAGCCGCGCCAGACCTTTCTCGATTCGCAGATAGTCGAGAAATCCCGCGAGCACCGCCGCATTGGCTTGCGCTGACATCAGACGCTAGTATGCCCGTTATCAAACGCGTCGGAAAGTGATGGCCCAGATGCCGCGGCGAAACAGAAGCGACACGAAATCAGAGGTAGTCCGAGCATTTAGATTTGGTCGGGCTTGCTTACTTCACGGAGCAGATCCACCGCATACAATGCGCCCGCAGCAGTCTCCTCGTGCTTGAAATAGGCAAACACATCACGGCCATCCGCGAGGTGCTGGCGCACCCGGTCGATCATCGAAGTCCGCTCCTCGCCCGTGTAAGTCGGCTTGCGGAAGCGGTAATAGACGAACGGCGCAGTGGCGACATCGGGCGTCGTCATGGTCTCAGTTTCCGCGACACACAACGCTGCGTTGCATGCTTTGAGAGCATCCCAGGTCGCATCGCTGAACCATGATGCATGCCGGAATTCAAACGCCGCTGGAACGGTGCGCGGCAGACTGGCGAGGAAATCTTGCAGAAGTGCCGTATCGGCTTTCAAATTCGGCGGCAACTGAAACAGCACCGGACCCAGCTTGCCTGCGGCTGCGAGCGGTTCAATGGTCGCGAGAAAGCGCGGCACGAAATCTTGCGTGCTCTTCAGCCGCTTGATGTGCGTGATCACCTGGTGCGCCTTGACTCCGAACTTGAATTGGGCCGGGCTTTCCTGCATCCAGTTCTGGATCGTGGTTTCTTTTACGAGCTGCCGGAACGTGAAATTCACTTCCACGGTATTCAGTCGCGTAGCGTAATAGTTCAAAAACTTCTTCTGCGCAAGCTTTTCAGGATAGAAATCGGGCCGCCAGCTTGGGTAAGCCCATCCGGATGTGCCTGCGAACAGTTGCGCCATGGTTGAAAATCCAGGGACGGTAGGAATGATCCGCGATTATACTTTGCTGCGTTTCTTGCGCACTGGCGCCTTTTTCGCACCAGGCTTGCGCGAAACCTTCTTCGGCCGGCGACCGTCATCCGCTTGCGCAGCCAATTCGATCGGTTTTCGTTCAGTCGCGGCAGGCGCCGTAGCCGCCTGCAAATCAGGCAGCTTCTGCTTCAGTCTGAGCACCGGCTCAAACAAATCTCCCTGTTTTTCGAACCGCGCAATGGTCTGGAACGACTCAAACACAAGCAGTCCGGCATCCTTCTTTTTGAGGCAGCGTTCCACTTCGTCCCAGGTTACCGGGGTTGAGACCGTAGGATGCTCCCGAGCCCGCAGCGAATAGACCGCAACCGTGGTCTTGTGCTCGTCATTTTGACTCCAGTCCACAAACACCTTGCCCGTTCGCAAAGTCTTCTTCATGTCCGAAACGACATGTTCAGGATGATCCTGCTCCAGCACTTGTGCCAGGGCACGCGCAAAGAGCTTCGTTGCATCGAACGTCGTGGGAGTATGCAGGGGTACATAAAGCTGCAGACCCTTTGAGCCGGACGTTTTCGGAAAGCTTTGCAGCCCGAGATGTTCAAAGATTTCGCGCAGCCACATGGCGACCTGGCAGCATTGCACGATGTTTGCCGGCGGCCCCGGATCAAGGTCATACACCATCAGGTTGGGGCATTTGATATCTTTTGCCAGCGCCAGCGAAGGGTGCAGTTCGATGGCCGCGAGGTTGGCCAGCCACACCAGTGTCGCCAGATCATTCGCCAGAATGTAATGAACCGTGCGGCGCCCGCCTTCACTCCAGATAGGCGCAGTCTTCACCCAGTCGGGCTTATGCATGGGTGCATTTTTTTCAAAGAAGGGCTCGGCGTCCACGCCATCCGGATACCGCTTGCGGGTCAAGGCACGCCCTGAAATGTGCGGCAGAATCGCCGGAGCAATCCGCACGTAGTAATCGATGACGTCTTTCTTGGTGAACCCTGTGACTGGATAGAGGACCTTGTGCAGATTGGAAAGCTTCAGTTCTCTGCCCTGAATTTCGACCACCGACGAGTCTGCCACGTGATCTCCGCCTTGCCATTGTGCCTGAAACGGCAACCTTCGCAAAATACAGCGTTGCTCCTAACCTTAGGGCCACAAACCCCGGGTTCGCCCGTTTGACAATGTCCCTCAAATCCACGTACTTTCAAACTTCTGCCCTTCTAGTCCGTCCAAATATATGCGTTTCCGCGATAGATGCGCCCATTCCATCGGAGGTCCGATGTACATCCGTAATTTGAGAGCAGTCTTTTGCCTCATCTTTGTATCAGCCCTGGCCCTTGCCCAGGACGTCGGCTCGTTTGAAAAGCGGGTCACCGTGAAGAAGCTGGCCAACGGTCTCACGGTGATCATTTGCGAGCGCCCGGAGGCCCCTGTCTTCTCCTTCTACACGCTCGTGGACGCAGGCTCCGTGCAGGACCCCATGCGGGCAACCGGACTGGCGCACATGTTCGAACACATGGCGTTCAAAGGCACGGACAAGATTGGCAGCAAGAATTACGCCGCGGAGAAGCCCGCGTTACAGAAGGTCGAATCCGCTTACGAGGCTTACATTGCGGAGCGCGACAAGCAGGTGGGGCAGGACGATGCCAAGCTGAAACAACTGGAGAAGGCCTGGAAAGACGCGATTGCCGAGGCCGACAAATACGTCGTGCCCAACGAGTTTGGAAAGATCATCGAGCAAAGCGGCGGCGAAGACATGAACGCCTCCACCAGTTACGACCAGACCGAATATCACTATTCCATGCCGGAAAACCGGCTGGAGCTGTGGGCCTACCTCGAATCGGAGCGCTTCCTGCACCCGGTCATGCGGGAGTTCTACAAGGAGCGCAATGTGGTGATCGAGGAACGGCGCATGCGCACCGAGAGTAATCCCTTCGGACGGCTGCTGGAGCAGTTCACGCAGCAAGCGTTCTCAGCTCATCCCTATCACCGCCCTACGGTCGGCTGGATGTCCGACCTGAACCACTTCTCAGCCACGGACGCGCAGAAATTCTTCGACAGATACTACGTGCCCAATAACATGGTCGTTGCAGTCGCAGGCGACATCAAGCCGGCGCAGGCGCTTCCCATCCTGGAAAAGTACTTCGGACGTCTTCCAGCCCACCCGCTTCCGGATGAGACAACGACTCAGGAGCCGCCCCAAAATTCCGAGCGCCGGGTGCTGCTCAAGGAGGCTTCGCAGCCGATTTATATCGAGGGTTACCATCGCCCGGACTACCGCAGTAAGGACGATGCAGTTTTTGATGCCCTGAGCGATCTGCTCTCCGAAGGACGCACCTCGCGGCTTTATCGCTCCCTGGTGCGAGATAAGAAGATTGCATCGTTCTGCGAGGGATTAACCGGATATCCCGGAGTCAAGTATCCGCACCTGTTTGCCTTTATCGCGGTTCCGCTGCCAGGCCACAAGCCCGACGAGATGGCTGCCGCTATTCACGCCGAAGTCGAAAAGTTAAAGAAAGAGGACATCAGCGACGACGAACTGAAGATGATCAAAACGCGCAGCAAAGCCAACTTGATTCGCGGCCTGGCGGACAACCAGGGACTGGCCACACAGCTTGCCATTTATCAGACGCGCTACGGCGACTGGCGAGAGCTCTTCCGTACCGTGGATCGCATCGATCAAGTGAGCAAAGCCGATATTCGGCGGATTGCTAACCAGGTCTTTACCGATACCAACCGGACGGTAGGCGTTATTGAGAATGCCGGTCCTGGAGGCGCCCAGCAGGGAGGCGGACAAGCCTCCAGCGGTTCCGGCGACCAGGGAGGTGCGCAATGAAAAAACTTCTCTTGCTTCTGTTCATAGCTGCCGCCGCACTCCCGCTTCCACGCGCCACCGCACAGGTGACGAACTGGAAACAGATCCCGATCCCGCAGTTGCCCGCCTTCAAGCCTAAGCAGCCAAAGCGCGTCGAACTCAGCAATGGCATGGTGATCTTTCTGCAAGAAGATCACGAACTGCCGCTGATCGATGCCACCGCGCGGATCCGCGGAGGATCAGTCAACGAGCCAACGAACAAAACCGGGTTGGTCGATATCTATGGAGAAGTCTGGCGCACGGGCGGTACGAAGTCCCAAACCGGCGACCAGCTTGACGATTTTCTCGAAGTGCGTGCCGCGAAAGTCGAAACTGGTGGCGGGCCGGATTCTACGACCATCAGCTTTTCCTGCCTGAAAGGCGATCTCGACGATGTATTCAAAGCCTACGTGGATGTGCTGCAGAACCCCGAGTTCCGCGCCGATAAGATCGACATCGCGCGCAAGGCCATGCAGGATGCCATTTCCCGCCGCAACGATGAGATCGGAGACATTGCGCACCGCGAGTCCATAAAACTTGCCTACGGCCCGGATAATCCCTACGCCAGAGTAGCGGAATATGCCACGGTGGACGCGGTCACGCGCCAGGACTTGATTGATTGGCATGGCAAGTACGTTCATCCCAACAACATCATTCTTGGCGTTAGCGGGGATTTCGACGCTGCCGCTATGGAAGCGAGGCTTCGCGCGGCCTTCGAATCGTGGCCCAAGGGACCTGCGTTCCCAAAGAATAATTTCCAGTACAATCCCGCCAAGCCCGGCTATTACCTGATCCCGAAGGAAGACGTCAACCAGAGCAACATCCGCATGGTTGCCCTGGGCACCACCCGCGACAACCCCGACTACTACGCCATCAGCGTTTTCAACGAGGCCTTTGGCGGCGGATTTTCTTCCCGCTTGTTCAACGACATTCGAACCAAACGCGGCCTTGCCTATGGTGTGGGGGGAGGAGTTGGCACCAACTTCGGTCATCCCGGCGTGCTGCAGGTTGCCATGGGGACCAAGAGTCAGAGCACGATCGAAGCCGTCCAGGCGGTCCATGAGGACATTGATGACCTGGCGAAAGAGCCCATCACCGAGGATGAAATCCAGCGCGCCAAGGATGCCATTCTCAATACCTTCATCTTCCGCCTCGATTCGCCCGGCAAGATCCTGATCGAGCGCATGACGTACGAGTACTACGGCTACCCCGCCGACTGGCTCGACAAATATCAGGCCGAGGTCAAGAAGGTCACCGCGGCCGACGTCAATCGCATCGCTGCGAAGTACCTGCACAAAGATCAAATGGCTGTGCTGGTGGTCGGTAACACCAAGGAGTTCGACAAGCCTCTATCATCGCTCGGCCCAGTGAAGGAAATTGACATCACCATTCCTCCGCCCGCAGAGGCAAAGGAAGAAAGCAAGCCCACAGCATCGAATCCGGAGGGCAAAGCGCTTGCTGCCAAGGTCGCCGCTGCCATGGGAGGCCTTCCCAAGCTGCAATCTGTTAAGACGATGCATGTCAACATCTCCGAGAGTGATTCGGGCGCTCCGCCTTCTCCGGTTGACGTCTACATCGCCTATCCCGACAGCATGCACGTGGAGATGGAGATTCCGCAGGGCAAGCTGACAATTGTGACGTCTCCACAGGCTGCATTTATGTCACTCCCCGGCATGGGATCGCGCGCGATGCCGCCGGCGCAGAAAACCGAGATGCTCGCCCAGCTTCATCATGATTTGGTTTACGTCGCTCAGCACGCCGATGACCCTGCGTTCACCTTCGCGGCAGCGGGCACAGAAAAGATCGGCGATGTGGATGCATCGATTCTCGATATCGGCGGCGCCGTCCCCCCGGTACGCTGGTATGTCGATCCGAAGTCTGGCCACATTCTCCGGGAAAAATACCAGGGCATGAACCAGCAGGGCTCATTCGAAGGCGAGACCAATTTCGCCGACTGGCGTGCTGCCGACGGCCTCACCATGCCATACAAGCACGAAAACAAGCAGAATGGTCAGGCAACCAGTACGGCGGAATTCAAGAAGATCGAATTGAATCCGCAACTCGACCCCAAGCTTTTCGAGAAGCCGGCACAGGCCACGGGCGCGCAGTAAGAGCAATGGGAATGGCCGGGCCATTTAGAAGCGCACTAGGCTTCGGATGATCGGTTCCTATCCGGAACCTCTCTGTTGCCTTTGGTGTCTAAGCAGTCCAGGAAAATCATCACTCCCGCAGGTGGGTTGGTCCTGTCTCTCGACATGGAAATCTCGTCAAGACGCACCCATGCGCCGACGCACCGGGGTATTGAATGCGAAAACCCTGGCAGTTCGTGAAAACTTCCAACTTACGCGGACCACAGAGGAAAGCACGAACATGCGAATGACTCATTGGATTGCGGTGCAAATAGCCCTGGCAACCGCAGTGGCGGCAGCCCAAGTCACTACTTCCCAGTACGACAATGCGCGTACGGGCGCAACTCTCAATGAAAAAGTTCTCACTCCCGAAAACGTCAACGCAAAACAATTTGGCAAGCTCGGCGCGTTCAAAGTCGATGGGCCAGTTTATGCTCAGCCGCTATTCCTGCCCAATGTCGAGATCCCCGGCAAGGGGACGCATAACGTTCTATACGTCGCTACCGAACACGACAGCGTCTATGCGTTCGATGCCGAGCATCCCGGGGATCCCGCACTCTGGCAAGTAAGTTTCCTGGATAAGGCGCGAGGCATAACCGTGCCGTCGGAAGATGATGTGCAGTGCCCTTTCATCCGGCCCGAAATCGGGATTACCTCAACTCCGGTGATCGATCTGCCAAGCGGGACTCTTTATGTTCTGGCGCGCACTAAAATTCGCCACGGCATGAGCAGCGATGAATACTTTCAACATCTTCACGCCCTCGCGATCACCACAGGTGTGGAGAAATTCGGGGGGCCTAAGCTGATCTCCGCTTCGGCCCCAGGCAATGGAAGAGGCTCGCACAATGGACAGATCGCCTTCGATCCGCTGAAGGAAAATCCACGCGCCGCCCTTCTCCTGTCAAAAGGCGTGCTTTATCTTACGTGGGCCTCCTCGTGCGATGTCGATCCTTACCATGGCTGGGTGATGGCATACGATCCGCAGACCCTGACGCAACGCGCAGTGTTGAATGTCACTCCCGACGGAAGCGAAGCCGGCATCTGGCTCGCCGACACTGGGCCCGCAGCCGACAACGAGGGCAACATTTACGTCCCAACCGGCAATGGCACTTTCAATGTCGATACCGGAGGCCACGATTACGGAGACTCAGTCTTGAAGATCGCCCTTGAAGGCTCGTCTCTCAACATCAGGGATTATTTCACTCCGCACGACCAGTCCCGGATCAGCGACGCGGACGCCGACGTCGGATCCAGCGGGCCCCTGCTCCTGCCCGATCAGCCTGGATCGCATCGCCACCTGCTTTTACAGCCGACGAAGGACTCGACCATCTACGTGATCGATCGCGATCGCATGGGCAAATACGAGAAAAACAGCGACGCCCTGGTCCAAACGGTCCAGATGAACGGCGGTGGTTATGGAGCAATTGCATACTGGAATGGTCACGCATTTTTCGCGGCGAGCGACGATAATTTGAGCGATTACGCCCTCAGCAACGGGCAACTCACGCGGGGAAAAACTTCATCGATGAAGTTCGCCAATCCCGGCGCCACTCCATCGGTTTCGGCAGATGGAAAAAAGAACGCAATCGTATGGGCGATCTCCACCAAGACCTGGAACGGTCCGGACACCAAGCCGGCAGTACTCTATGCCTTCGACGCGCTCAAACTCGGGGAGCCCATCTATACCTCGGAACAGATCGGCCAGCGTGATCGCGCGGCGCTGGCAACGCGGTTTGTCTTCCCTCTCGTGGTCAACGGCCGTGTCTATTTCGGGACCCGAACCGAGGTGGAAGTCTATGGGCTCTTGAAGTAGTGCTTGTAACGCTGAATTCCGGAATACCTGTTTCCGAAAGATTGATGCTCAACTCACCGGAGCCAAGATGTCCCGGAATCGCCATTCGAAATCATTGACGGCTGCTAGGAACAAAGTCTATTTCAAGAACTTCTTTCGTTTCTGTTCCAGCGGACTCCCACTTCATCAGCACCACTGCATCCAGCGCATAGGGCACAAACACGGGACTCCCGCCGATCAACTCTGTTTTGACTACCTTTCCGTTGGGAGCCACCGTCGCGGTTATCTTGACGGTGCCTTGCAGGCGCATCTGCAACGCGATTTTCGGGTAGACAACGCTGGCCCGGCTGACAATTTTGCGTTCTCCCGACGACCTCACCTGTTGAGCACAGGCCACAGAAGCACCGCTAACAATCCACAGTACGGCCGCCACTAGCGCCAGCGATTCTAGAAAATGCCTCATGGCATGCTCTCAGGGGAGAGAATCGCAACATCGAAGTTACGCTCCCCTACTGTGTGTAATCGGCACTGGCTGGCGATGCTTGAGCACGCGCTCGAACAGGAGGCAGACCGATGTCCACTCTGTCGCCCCGCTTCGGCTCGGCGTTTCTATCTTTCATTTTTGGGTCGATTCGGGCCTTCCCGCGCTTTCCGCATGTCCCAGGTGCGCACATTCTTTTTGCTGCTCTGGCGTGATCTTTGTTGGCGCCTCTCCGGCAGGTACGGAATTGCACCGCATCGTATCCTCGAATCCGGGTGCCGAGAAAATGAAAGTTAAACCCGCCGGCTCCGTGCCAGTGTTCTTCAAACTTATCCATGTGTTCTCGGGAATAAAAACCAGTCCTCCGGCATGAATATCGCGTTCCTGATCGCCGAGCCATACATGGGCCATTCCGCTTTGCAGTAACAGGATCTCATCTTGGATCAAGTGCCTGTGTTTCGGTATGGCGGCTCCCGGCGCAAGTTCTTCCGTACCCGCCACGAGATGCTGAGATCCGTTGTTTTTAGGACTGACCTTCAGGATGAATTGAGCCGAAGCCGAGATACTGGCGTCCGTGTGAATGCGGCGAGTCCGCAGTTCGCCTTCGTTCTTTTCCAACACAAGCGGTTTAACGGTGGTTCCACCACTGGCGGCACCGTCAGCTTGATTGGATTGTGAGAACGCGCTGCCGAGTCCCATTAGTGCTACCGCGATCGCCGCAATCACATGCGGGACTGCTCGTGAATTCATACCTCACCTCGGCAAGGAGTCTACGCTTCTGATTCGCCAAGCGCAGTATGGACCTGTCCAGATGTTGGACAGAGTGCATTTTTCCCTCATTTTTACGCTCTCCAACGCCCTGAGAGGCTATGAAAGACTTTTGGCGAGAACGCTGAGCGGGACAATTTGGATCGCAACATGAGTTGAATTTGCGGTACACTCACGCCGGTCCGTGAATGGAGGTGCTTCATGAATTGGCTGATGCTGTCTCGGATTCGGGCAATCTCAGTAGCAAGCGTCGTGATGCTCTCAGCCGCGCGAATGGCATCCGCTCAGTGCGACGGAGCCAAGCGCCCGCCGACCGTGGCCGAGGCAAAATCCTACCATGATGGTTTTGCGCTGTTTCAGCGCATGGCACCGCCAACGCCAACCGGCTGGACCGCGACGGACAGCAACACGGATGACATCTCATTCGTCTGCCCAGACGCTGTCTTCCAACTTCATGCGCTGGACGTTCTCGCGGACGTTCAACCGGAGCGATACCGAGATGCAGGCGCGCGGCGACGCCGCGCTTAAGAAGACCGAGGCGGTGAGGGCGCGAGCCGATGCCCGCCAAAAAACCAAGGAAGCGAAACTCGCAGATCTCGACCGCCGGCAGGCAGATCTGGCCAAGCGAATCGAAGCGGCCGCCGGTCAGCAAAACATCACCGCGCTCACGGCCATCTCGGAACAAAGCAACAAGCTGGCGGCGGAACGCGAGGCACTGATGACCGATAGCGCGGCCGACCAGGAAATGACCGAAATTGACGCTGAGGTGACCCGCGATCAAACCGCACAATTCACCATGACCTATGGCGAGACCGACATCGCGCAGAGCAGTGCCTTCAAGCCGATGGCGTCCCCCGTGGGCAAGGGCTATCGCCAGGATTACCAGGAGAGCAACGGTAATCCGCATGCGGACTTGGTGGTCGTACTGCCGCCGGTTGCCGGCGTACCTGGACGAACTGTCGTGCGCATCAGTGCAGATGCTGCGCGCGCCGACGCGCTTCTCAAAGGGACGAAGCTGCGCGAAGCGAGTGGGCCAGCTAAAGCCCGCCCGAGCGAAGTGTCGTCGCGGAGCGGGGTTCGAGGCGAATGAGGTTCTGGGCGAGGATAATAACGCCAGCTGAGGATTCCAGGCGCACGACGAAAACACAGTCAAACGAGGTGCCTGAGAACCTGAGTCGTAACAAGGTCTTTCGTGACCGTAGCGATTAAGGACGGGCACGTGCGGATCATCATCATGCGCCCGGAGACCATTTTCCACTAGGGGCCCGGATACATTTTCGCAGACTGCTTCTCGTCCAACCCAAATCTTCTTGCATTCGGGCGGCGGACCACACATTAAGCCAGTTGACCACGACCTTGATTCAGCCGCACGCAGGATGGGCTAGGAACCGGGCTGTCAGCATCCTCCCAAGGCGCTTTCAGTGCGAGTATATGCTTCCTGCTCGGAGCCTAGCAGCTATTGCGCTTGGATCTTGGTAACCTGTGACGCAACACACTGCCATTTGCCCTTGCGTTTGACCCAAGTGTCGGTAAACCGATACGCTCCGCTGACATCTTGCCCCTTGGTACTGGCCTTCACATCGTTGGTCCCAGTTGCCACGGCGGCGTCTCCGTAAACACGAACTTTGATGTCTTTAACATCCAAAGATTCGAACTTAACATTGCCTGAGCTCAGATCCTTCTTGTCCTGCGCCTTGTCGTTGACGCGGCCACCAGGATCGGTATTCACGATGTCGTCAGCTTCGTACTCGTCCAGCGCAGCAGCGTCGTTCTTAACGAGCGCCTGCGCCCAGGCCTTCTCAAGCTTTGTGATTTGATCTTCGGAGCTTCGTGCTTTCGAGGATTCCTGACCGATTGCAAGTGAAAAACACAGCAAACACATCAATCCGATAGCAAGCAAGTTTTTCATGTACTCTTCCTTCGCGCCGCGATTGTACCCACAAGTGTGTATTCCCGCAACAATGAGAGGTGAAATAGCACGGGCTGGACGCAGCTCTACATGGCTGAGCACATATACTGCGAATTCACCTTTGTAGAGACAAACGTTGCTGGTCTCTTGCGGCGATGCGGGCGTGCTTATAACGCTCAAGGCAGCCGCCGATCCCAAGACGGCGAAGATTGAAACGCGATCGCCTTCGCAACATGCCTGGGTTGAATTATTATCCTTTGCATGAAGTCGAGGCTTTCAGCAAACCTATCTTCCGAACAACGGGAAGCAGTTGTAGTGATCGAATGCTGTAGACCACACCACATCTACGCTTTTCCAGCCGGGTAGGACAACAGAGAACTTGTAACGCATTGGATGTACTGGGGGGTGTTGTCGGCGGATCAAGCTTGCATGACGGTACTACTAGGATACCGGCGCTCGACGGTATTCGGGGCCTCGCCATAGGCCTGGTTTTGGTGTGGCACGGTGTGTTCAACGTCCTCGTGCACATTCCCAATCATCCGCAGGCCGCCCGAATACTGGCCCTCGGGCGACTTACCTGGAGCGGAGTGGATCTATTTTTCGTTCTCTCTGGCTTTCTCATTGGCGGAATCTTGCTGGATGCTGCGAAAGCAGAACGCTATTTCGCTCCCTTCTACATACGCAGAGCGCATCGCATTCTTCCCCTGTATGGCTTGGTGTTGGTCCTGGTTTATTTAGGTTCGTACACGATCGGTCAGACGCAACCCATGAACAGTTTTGTGGAAAATCGCATCCCGCTAACCTACTACGCCACATTTCTGCAGAATTTCTGGAGGGCCAGACACCAGGACTTTGGCTCGTATACGCTTGGGGTCACTTGGTCACTTGCGATCGAAGAGTAATTTTATCTGACACTGCCTGCAGTTATTCGCTTTGTAGGTCGCACTCGGCTAGGGTGGATTGCCGCGGCCATGTTGGTGTTGGCTCCGGTACTTCGCATCGTGCTAAATCGCTCATTGGGCTACGGTCCTCTGGCCAGCTACGTGTTAATGCCTTGTCGCCTGGATAGTCTTGGTCTTGGCTTGGCCGCAGCGCTTCTTGTGAGGACTCCCAAAATGTGGGACGACGTAATGCGCCACCGAAAACATGTGTATGTCGCTCTCGTCATGGCCGGTTTCGGAGTGGTGCTCATGCTTCTTTTCGGGTTCACGGCATTCACCAACCAAATGCTCGGCCTGGAATACTCGGTACTGGCTGTCCTGTATTTCTTGTTGTTGCTAGGCGTGCTGACTAGCAACAAGCTCAATGTGTTCTTCTCCTCCAGAGTTCTGCGCTACATGGGAATAAGGGCGTACGGTCTGTACCTTTTGCATTTCCCGTGCATGGTCATCTTTTTCCTGCTGTTCGCGCGGATTCACCCGGCGCAATCTGGTTGGATCACACTCGCGGCATCTCTCTCCGGCATTGCATTGGCCTGCGGGCTGGCAGCACTCAGTTGGGAATACTTGGAGAAGCCGCTGATCAAGCGTGGGCACCGCTGGAACTATGGAGATTCGACGACTTCTGCCGAAAGAGGCATGATCAATGAAAAACCTGCGGAAGCCGTTGCCTCGTCCCGCGGCTAGCGACTGCTGCTCGGTTGAGGGTGGTTTCCCCGCTCTCGCTCCAGATTAGCGCACGGCGTCTGCCAACTTCTTCCTTGTGCCTGCTATCCCATGAAACGCTTGACGGAGCTTTGTAGCGGTACTACCATGGGCGAATAAAAGGCGAATCACGATGTCCTCTCTCCCCTTGCTCCCCGTCAGCGACAAACCCCGGCTGGTCGGCATCGCTCGTCTGGCGGCGGAAGGTGAGTCCGTCCGCGAAGGCCACAATGTTGAATACTTCACCCTGCCATCGAAGTCTCTGTTGAACCGCTGCGTCAGCAAGCGAGCCATGCCGTTTACCTGGACAATCAATCCCTATCGTGGGTGCGAGTTCGGGTGCCGCTACTGCTACGCGCGGTACACACACGAGTTCATGGAGATGCGCGACGGGATGGAGTTCGAAGAGAAGATCTACATCAAGCAGCACGCGGCCGATCTACTGCGTTATGAACTGAAGCGAGTGAAGCTCGACGAATCCATTGCGCTGGGCACCGCCACCGATCCCTACCAGCCCGCCGAACGGCGCTACCTGGTCACCCAAGGCATTCTGGAGGAGTTCGCCCGGCATCGCGGTTTCGAGCTCGGAATCGTTACGAAATCAAACTTGATTGTTCGTGATGTCGAACTGCTGAAACAAGTAGCGCGGTCGAACAAGCTGTCAGTTCATATCACCGTGACCACGCTGGACGCCGGGCTGGCACGCATTCTGGAGCCTCGCGCCCCGCGCCCGGACCTGCGCATGGAAGCGGTGCGCATCCTGGCACAGACGGGAATCCAAGTCGGAATCAGCTGCTCCCCGGTAATCCCGGGAATCACCGACGCTCCCAAGGATCTGGAAGATATCGTGCGCACAGCCGCAGAGGCTGGCGCAGACTATGTATTCGCGAATCCACTATTCTTGAAGCCCTGCTCAGCGGCGGTCTTTCTCCCGTTTCTGCAGCAGAATTTTCCGCATCTCGCCGAGAACTATCGGCAGCGCTACCAGGACCGCGCTTTTCTTCCACCGTCATACGGCAAGCGGCTCTCCCAGTTGGTCGCGCGGCTAAGAGAAAAATACAAACTCACTCGCGCTCATCGCCGTGACAGTTCTGCGTTCGCAACCAAGTGGCCGGTGCAAGCCTTCGACGAGCAGTTGAATCTCTTCGGCGGAAATGAGTGATTGGGGAATTGAGTAATTGGGGAATTGAGTAATTGAGAAATTGAGTAATTGAGAATCTTCACCCATTGCGGCCAAGAGTCCAATAAGATTTCTCAATTACAAAATTACATAATTACACAATTACCCAATTACCCAATGACACAATCCCCCAATTCCCCGATCCTCTATAATTCCTGCTGATCGTCATGGCCGCCGCTCCTCCGCCAATTGGACAAGCTCCTGCTCAGCCCATTCCCTTCGGAGTGCGCATGCAGAACTTCTGGCGGCGTGTGACCGAGGGCCTCGAAGTCAGCCAGCTATGGTCGCAGTTCGAGTCTGAGGCGCGCGCCAGTTACCGGCTCTATTCCAAAGATGTTGCTGCCAAGACTCCGGAAGGCCTGACCGACAAGGGTCGCCGGCTGCATGTCGTCAAAGAATTCTTCTGGGCTGTATTCGAGAAGCTGGCCCCCCCGCGCCGCGTTCTGCTGCTGCTCGCTCTCATCCTCCTGGTCATCCCACATGCCGGGATGCATTACACAGGGGAAGACGGTAAGCAATTCGCGTTCGAGGTCGATCTGCATTTCTGGTCGGCCCTCCTGCTGCTTCTGCTGCTGATCCTGGAGATCGCGGATCGCGTGGTGATGAAGCGCGACCTGCAGATCGCGCGCGAAATTCAAACCTGGCTTCTGCCCGGCGCCCCGCCTCAGATTCCCGGTCTCGCCATCGCCTATGCAACGCGCCCCGCTAATACGGTGGCCGGCGACTACTACGACGTATTCCCTCGCCCCGGAAGGACGAACCAGGAGAACCGGGTAGTGCTTGCGGTTGCCGACGTCGCCGGCAAGAGCATCCCGGCGGCGATGTTGATGGCAACATTCCAGGCGAGTTTGAAGACACTATCGACCGCACAAGTCGCTCTGCCCGAACTCGCCGCCAATATGAATCGCTACGCCTGCACCAACAGCCAGGGGGGACTGCGTTTCACGACCGCGTTCCTGGCCGAATACGATCCGGTGCAGCGCACGCTCGACTACATCAATGCCGGACACAACAATCCCATCCTTCTCCGCGCCAATGGATCGATTGAGCGACTCGACGTTGGCGGCCTCCCTTATGGGATTTTGCCCGAGGTGAAATATCAGGCAGGCACAGTCAGCTTGCTGCCCGGCGACTGGCTGGTGATTTTCACTGATGGTTTGGTGGAGGCAGAAAATGCGCGCCAGGAAGATTACGGCGAAGGCCGTTTGCTGAACGTGATACAGTCCGCGAAGTCGCTTTCACCCGCTGAACTTCTCAAGCGCCTCATCGCTGAACTCGATCTCTTCGTCGGCACTACTCCGCAGCACGACGATGTCACCTGCATGCTGCTCAAATCCGAGTAAGCGGCGTCTCACTTGTTTTGCGATAGCCGCACCAGCTCGCGCCAGGTAATCAGCTTGATGTTTTCTCGAGCAAGAATCTGCCGGAATTGTTCGCTTGAAAAGAAATCGTAATCGCGTTGCCTCCATGCCGCTCCCCACGTCTGGCGCTCGCGGGTAGCCGCCTGTAGTTCCTCATCAGCGAAGCCCGGATGAATCACAAATTCTGTCACACCGGGTTGAAGGTTGCGCAGCGCCGTCAGATAAAAGTCCGCCCATTTCTCCGGAGGGACCTCAGGTTCGATAGTGACCGTGTGATCCAGCACCAGATCGTCCGGACCCACACTCGACTGCAGGTATGGATATTGCGCAAACCAGTCTTTGTTCACGAATACCGGCAGCTTGTAGTCGTGAGCTACGCGCAACATCACATCGAACAACTCCTTGCCATTCATAATGAGCCGGTACTGGTGCGAATCCAGGTGGGTGGGATGAACGCCCATTCTCAACGCGCGTTCGACCTGCGCGCGCAGTTCGATCTCAACCTCTGCGGGCTTAATCTGCGGATGCTGCTCCCAGTCATGATGGAAATATGCGTTTTCGTCGAGCAGGCTCGGCACTCTGTCGCCGGACGCGACCGGTCCCCAACGGTAATACACGCGCTCGCTGGTCAGAGTCAGGTGCAGCCCAAAGTCGGCGTCAGGATGTGATCTTGCATAATCAGCAATCTCGGGAAACCAGGGACAGGGCACCATCAGACTTGCAGAATTGACTGCCCCGCTTTCGAGCGCTTTGATGGCGGCGGCGTTTACGGCATGGGTTTCGCCCAGGTCGTCTGCATGCACGATGATGAGTTTTGTTCCCGCAGGATAGCCCAGCTTCTGCGCCAGACTCTGAGCAGAGAGGTCGACCAGCAAGGCGGAAAAAATCCAACAAACGAATACAATGCGGAGCATTTTGAAAGTGATCTCTTTGCAGCAATCGATGCAGGAAGGCCCAAACAACTATTCGCCTTTCTCCACCTCGTCTGCAATTCCGATTTTAGACAACCGATAGCGCAGCGCGTTGCGAGAAAGCCCCAGCAGGCGCGCCGCCTGGCTCTTATTCCCATGAGCTCGCCGCAGCGCTTCCTGCACCAGTTCGTCCTCCCACTGCTCCAGGCTCATTCCCTCGGGCAGGAAGCCGGTGCCGCCGTCCGTCATCTTCGTAGGACGCACATCCAGATGAATGTCCTCCACTCCAAGCAGCGGACCCTTGGCGAGGGCGCAGCCTCGCTCCACAATGTTCTGCAGCTCCCGCACATTGCCGGGCCAGTGATAGTTCACCAGAATCTGCAGCGCCTGTGGAGTAACACCTTCAATGGCGTTGTCTGATTCCGCATCGCAGCGCGAGATGAACAGCTTCACCAGTTCAGGAATGTCTTCCCTGCGCTCCCGGAGTGGCGCGATATCGATGGGTACGACATTGAGGCGATAGTAGAGATCTTCGCGGAAAGTTCCCTGCTCAAGCGCCGCGCGCAGGTCCTTGTTTGTAGCGGCAATCAGGCGAACATCGACCTTCACGGTCTTGGTCCCCCCCAGCCGTTCGAACTCGCGCTCTTGTAGCACGCGCAATAATTTCACCTGCGTCGCTGGAGGCACGTCGCCGATCTCGTCCAGGAATAACGTACCTTTATCCGCCAACTCGAACTTGCCCGGCTTGCTCGCCACCGCCCCGGTGAAAGCTCCCCTTTCGTAGCCGAACAGTTCGCTCTCCAGCAGATTTTCCGGGATGGCAGTGCTATTGATCTTGAGAAACGGGCCGGAAGCGCGTCGCGATTTTTCATGGATAGCGCGGGCGATCAAGTCTTTGCCGACCCCGCTTTCGCCGCCCAGCAGAACGGTTGCGTTGGTCGGAGCCACGCGCTCCACGGTCGACAACACCTCCTGCATTTTCGGGCTCCGGGCCACGATGTTGGGATGGGAATACCGTTTGCCCAGCGCCTCGCGCAGCGTGCGGTTCTCCTCCCGCAAATTGCGGACATCCAGTTCCTTGTGAATCACCATCTGCATCTCTGCCAGCGAGAACGGCTTCAATACATAGTCACTGGCGCCCGCCTTCATCGCTTCCACGGCGGTTTCAACACTGCCGAACGCCGTCATGACCACGACCGGCAGGGCGGCATTCTGCCGCTTGATGGTTTGCAGAAACTCCAGCCCATCCATACCGGGCAGTTTGAGGTCGGTCACAACGAGATCAATGGCATTGCTCCGCAGCAGTTTCAGTCCGGTTTCGGCGTCCTCTGCGGAAAAAATTGTGAAGCCCTCGTCGCCGAGGTTCAGTTCGAGCAGCCGGCGCATTTTGGCCTCATCTTCCACGATGAGAATGCTGCCCGATATCTGCCTCGACTGCTTTAGATCTTCTTTCACGAAATCACCAGGTGAGAAGTCTCTGGCACCGTACTGGTCTCGCTGACGGCCGGCAGAAATATAACGAAAGATGCGCCCGGACCCTGCGCGCCCTCGCCTGCAGCAATGTCCGCAGTCTCAATGCGGATCGTTCCATGATGCCCGTCGATAATTTTGGAAACAATGGAGAGGCCTAATCCCACTCCAGATTTCTTAGTGGTCACAAAGGGATTGAAAATTTGCTCCCGCAACTCCGGCGGAATTCCCGGGCCGGAGTCGGCGATGCGAATCTCCACTCCTTCCTGGCTTCCATTTCGCGTGTTGCGGCGGGCACGTACCGCACTGACTCGCATCATGCCGCCACCGTTCGCGCCCATCGCATCGTATCCGTTTTGAATGATATTGACGAATGCCTGCTCGCAGAGACCTTCATCGATTGGCACTCGCGGAAGATTTGGCTGATATTGCTTCTCGACCTGCACTGGAGCGCCCTTCCAGAACTGTGCAACGTCATTCAACGCCCGGTCCAGAACCTCGGTGATTTCCCGCGGCGTCAAGTCCGCATGGAGCGGGCGCGCAAAATCGAGGAAGCGAGTCACAAGGGCACTCAGCCGGTTGGTTTCGGTCGAAATGTATCCCGCGAGTTCGGTCGCCAACGGATTCGATTGCGCAAGTTTCTGGGTCAACATCTCGGCGGAGCCCTTAATCACACCCAGTGGGTTCCGAATCTCGTGCGCCAACCCGGCCGAGAGCTGCCCTAATGCCGCCAGGCGCTCGGAGCGACGCGCGTCCGCCTGGGCCTGCTCCAGCCGTCGATTGGTTTCCGCCAGCGTCGCCGCCACTTCCTGATAGCGCTGCGTCTGGCGCCGGATCTCCAGCGCAAACCGATTCACCAGCATACTCGCGAGGTAGAAGAAGAGAGTCCGAATGGCAAGCAGCCAGTAGCTTTCCGCCGAGATTTCATATTGCCGAACCTCGGGGTCGAAAAGATATGCCCAATAGGTAGCTGAAGCCAACGTGGTCCAAATCAGTGTCCCCCAGGGACTGAAATATTCTGCCGCAGTCACGATGGGCAAAAAATAAATCGGCCAATAACTGCTGTTGATCGGCAGTTCCCCGGTGTGGTTGATCAACAGTGCCGATAGCCCGATCTTGATCAGCACGATGTAAGCCGCGCCACGCTTCGGCACCTGCGCAATCACCCAGCCTTCCAGTAGCTGGGTCACTCCGAACGCAAGATAAAGCAATTGCTTGTGGATCTCTTTTAGCGGCGGAATTAACGCTAGCCCCAGCAGAAAGAGCAGCCACAAAACATCCAGCCAATTAATGTTAGGTCGCTTTTCGGCCATCACCTTGCGAATTAAATCCCAGAAAAGATTACGCCGGGAGAGCTCGATCACTCCCGGCGTCAACGTTCATTGAATCGGTCCGCAGAAGCATCTCATGCGAACCCTATCACAGGGCAATGCGTAGGCGTCAATCTCGCTTCCTGGCGGGCTTCGTTAATTTTTGTTTCTGCTGTTGCTCGTGCTGCGGCGAACCTGCTGCACCGTAGCAGTCGGCCGAACCCGTGGACAATTCCTGTGGGCGACCCGATCTACGCTTCACGTTTGTAAACCCAGCAATGGTGCTGAATTTTAGTGAGGGAAGTGTTGGGAGGTATGCAGTTGGAGTGCAGGAACAGCTTGTCATCCTGAGCAAGGCGAAGGATCTATGCAGTCTGTTGGGACTACCCGGTTGCAGAGATCCTTCGCGGCAAAAACGCCGCTCAGGATGACACCATCGGATGACATCATCGGATGACGTCGTCGGTCGTCAACTTTTCATCTTAGGCCGCGCACAAGCATCCACAATTTTCTTGGGATCGATCGCGTCCTTGTCCACCTGCTCTTCCATGATCTTTCCATCTTTCCCGACCAGGAAGTTCACGCGGCGAGGAGCCTGGTACTCATCCTTGTAGATTCCGTACTCGCGGGTTACTTTGCCGCCCCAATCGCTCAGCAGGGGGAACGTCACTCCGATCTGGTCGGCGAAAGCTTTATTGGCGAACGCGCTATCCATGCTCACACCCAGGACCTGGGTGTCGGAAGCTTCCAGCGTTTTCAGATTCTGCTGGAAGTTTTTCATTTGCTGCGTTCAACCACCGGTAAATGCGAAAACATAAAACGCCACCACTACGTTCTTTTTGCCGCGGTAGTCGCTCAGTTTCATGTCTTTCAGGTCGGTGCCGTCGAAATACTTCAACGTGAAGTCCGGAGCCATGTCACCGACTTTGGGCATGCTCGAAGCCTCCTTCTTGTTTTGGGCAGACGCAGGGGGCGTCACTGCAAGTGAACCGGCCAGCAGCAAGGCAGCCGCCAGCTGGCCTGAGTAGCTTCTTTTCATTTGAACTCCTCCCACAGGAGTGTTGAAAAAGAATACTCCGAAGCCGCCCTTGCGGTAAAATGAGAATGCAACTCGGCACCTCCCAACGCACCTTTCACGTTGCTCAACCGAGCGCAAAGACAGTACATTTCAAATCAAAATTGGCTCGTCCAGGAAGCGTGACGCCATGAGCATCGCCACTCTGAACGATATCTTCTTCGCTACCGTCGAGCGCAACCTCGATCGGGTTATGCTGTATCGCGAGAACGGGAAATGGCTGCCCATATCGGCTCGCGAGTTCGGGCATAAGGTCGTCCGCACCGCTCACGCCCTCCATGCCCTGGGCATCAAACCCGGCGATCGCGTGGCCATTCTCAGTGAAAATCGCCCGGAATGGTCGACCGCCGACATGGCGATTCTGCTGCTGAAGGCCGTGACCGTCCCGCTGTACACAACCCTCACAGCCGAGCAGACTGCTTTCGCCCTGGCTGACTCCGGATGCCGCGTCATCTTTCTCTCCTCCGACCAGCAGTTGCACAAGGTTGTCTCGATCCTTCCGCAGACGCAAATCGAGAAGATTGTCACCATGGATTCTCTCGAATTCAACGGGGATCTCGCTCCGTTCGCGGACAAATGCGTGAACATGCGGCAGATTACGAAAGACGGCCCAACCACGCTGGGAATGGAAATCGAGGCCCGCGCTCGCTCAACCGCGCCTGACGACCTCGCCACCATCGTATACACCTCAGGCACCACCGGCACTTCCAAAGGCGCGATGCTCACCCACGGCAACATCGCCTCGAACATCCAGTGTTCCCTGCTGGGATTCGACATGCGGCCAGGATTGATCAGTATTTCTTTCCTGCCGCTGTGCCACATTACCGCGCGCCATGTGGATTTCTCGATGTTCTACCACGGCGTAACACTCGCTTACTGTCCATTCATCCAGGATCTGCCGCAGGCGCTGCAGGAAGTGCGGCCGTCCGTTTTCGTCGCGGTGCCTCGCGTCTATGAAAAGATCTACGCCCAAGCCGAACTGAAAGCGAAGGGCTTTCCCAAACGCGCGATCTTCGGCTGGGCTCTGAGCGTCGGGCGCCGTCATAAGCCGCAAATCCTGGCGGGAAAAACTCCTGCATCGTTTAGCTGGAAGCTCGCGAACAAGCTGGTCTTCTCAAAGATTCGCGAAGGGATGGGCGGACAGGTCGGAACTTTCGTTTCCGGAGGCGCTCCGCTGGGACGCGAACTTGCCGAATGGTACGCGACTGTCGGCATCCGCATTCACGAAGGCTACGGGCTCACCGAGACATCTCCGGTCATTGCAGTTAACACGCCGGCGAATCACCGCATTGGCACGGTTGGCAAGATTCTGCCCAACATTGAGGTGCGCATCGCGGAAGACGGCGAGATCCTGGTGCTCGGCCCGTCGGTTTTCAAAGGCTATTGGAATCGTCCCGAGGAAACGAAAGCCGCCTTTGAGAACAATTGGTTCAAGACGGGGGACATCGGCAACATTGACGCTGATGGATATCTCTCCGTGACCGATCGCAAGAAAGAACTCATCAAAACCTCAGGCGGAAAATTTATCGCGCCGCAGCCCATCGAGAGTTCGTTGAAACTCAGTCCGCTGGTCGGAGTCGCTGCCCTTCTCGGCGATCGTCGAAAATTTGCCGCTGTCATCATCTCCCCCAATTTCGCCCTGCTGGAACAATGGGCGCGCGACAACAAAATACCTTTCGCCACGCGCGCTGAATTGGTCGCACACCAGAAAGTGCAGGACCTCTACGCGGAGATCGTGGAAGGCATCAACCACAATCTGGCGCGCTTCGAGAAATTGAAACGAGTGATTGTGGTGCCAGACGAATTCACGGTGGATAACGGCGCTTTGACGCCCAGCATGAAACTCCGCCGCCGCGTAGTCGAAGAACGCTACCGCAAGCAGATCGACGACCTCTACGCCCAAGCCGAAGCCGCTACGGTGCCGTGAATGTAGAGGTCTAGCTTTCATCTCCTTCGTGGTTTGAGAATACAATATCCCCATGTCGGACTCATTGATTATTGCCGGACGTTCTTTCCGCTCCCGGCTTATTGTCGGCACGGGCAAATACAAGTCCTTTCAGGAAACCGCGCGGGCGCTGGAATCCAGCGGCGCCGAGATGGTCACCGTTGCGGTGCGTCGCGTCAATCTGGATCGCAGCAAGGAATCCCTGCTCGACTACATCGATCCCAAGAAGTACTTCCTGCTCCCGAACACGGCTGGATGCTTCACTGCCGATGAAGCGATCCGCGCGGCTCGCCTCGGCCGCGAAGTCGGGATCTCCGATTGGGTCAAGCTCGAAGTGATCGGCGATCAGGCGACACTCTATCCCGACGTGCAGGCGACACTCGAGGCCACTCGCGTGCTGGTCAAAGAAGGCTTCACCGTTCTGCCCTACACATCCGACGATATAGTCTTCGCGAAACGTCTGATTGATGCAGGCGCGGCTACGATCATGCCTCTAGGTGCACCCATCGGCAGCGGCATGGGCATCCAGAATCAGGCTCACATTCGCATTCTGCGCGAGATGATCAGTGGGGTTCCGTTGATCGTCGATGCGGGAGTCGGCACTGCGTCAGATGCGGCGATCGCCATGGAACTCGGTGCAGACGCGGTGCTGATGAATACCGGAATCGCGAACGCTCAGGATCCGGTGCTCATGGCGGAAGCAATGAAGCACGCCGTGCTGGCCGGACGGCAAGCCTATCTCTCCGGCCGAATGCCGAAGAAGCTGTACGCGACCGCCAGTTCACCGCTGGAAGGCGTAGTTCGCTAGCGAGGCACGGGTCATCGTTGTCATCACGGGTCATCGTTGTCATCACGCGTTATCGTTGTCATCCTGAGCGAAGCGAAGGATCTCTGCATCCGCTGCTGGCAACGAATTGCGGAGGTCCTTCCCTTCGGTCAGGATGACACCGTCAGAAAAAATGAAGGGCGGCTTCGCAGCCGCCCTTCAGACTTTCACGTGCCTACTCGATCACAGCATTTTCGCGCTGTCGACGTGGATGGAATCACCTTTCACCGTTCCAGTCACAGCGACATGATGTCCTTCATGTCCCTGCAGCGCGTCGGGATTATCGACCATCAGCACTTTCTGATCGCCGTCGGTGACCACGACCATCTTCGCTCCGCCCTCGAGGCATTTCTTGGTGCAGGCCTCTGCCTTGGCGTTCGCGCCTTTCGCGCCGCACTTGTCGTCGCTTACCCATCCCTTCACGGTTGAACTCTTCCCCATGTCATCGAATGCCATTGCAGAAATCGCGAGCACGAAGCAAATGGCAAGGCAAATCAGCAGCACTTTTCTCATGACCGGTAGTTCTCCTTTTTGAAATTCAGGTTGCGGCCCACACCGCAACGGAACTGTCGTTCGCCTGGGAATCAGGCTGGTGCGCCTGCGGCAAGCAATCCCGGCGTGTATTGAAGCAGAGGCAATATACCACAGACCCAACCCAAGATTGTCAGCCGCGTCACCCTCGCAATCGGCAAATTAAACTTATGACAACGGGCTTCATTACTTTTTCGCCGAGTGATTCGGAGGCGCCGCAGCTTTGGCTGGAGAGGGCGGAACATAAACATACTCTCCGGGTTTCGCGTACCCCAATTGCTCGCGCGCTTCCTTTTCGATCGCCGTGTGATCCGTCTTGAGCCCCTGAACCTGCTGGGTATAACGCTCATTGTCCTGCTGCACTTTCGTGATCTGCCTGCGCAGGGTTTCGTATTCCGCGCGCTTCTGTTTGTAAACCACCATCCCATTCGCGCCGAACATAACATGCACAAAGAGTGAGATGGCGAGCAAGGCGACCGTGATCGTCGCTAAGCGCCGCCGCAATGCATAAATCCGCATGGCGGTCGGACGGACGCACTCAATCCAGGAAGCTGCCAGCGCTTCGGCCTGGGGCGCGCGCTCCGCCATTGCTCGCAATCCATCTTGCGGCACTCGCGGTATTCGGTTGATTAGAGTCAGACGCTTCATCGAAATAATTCATTCTGTCATCCTGAGCGAAGCGAAAGACCTATGCATTCTCTGCCACACACAAACTGCATCAATCCTTCGCTTCGCTCAGGATGACAACTCGAAATCTATTCAAAAATCCAGTTCTTCGCGGCCGCGCTCAGCGTATTCAGTCCCTCTTCGCTGCGCGCTTCGCTGTAAACGCGCACAACCGGTTCTGTCCCGGACAGCCTGTAGCAGACCCAGGATCCATCGCTGAACACCAGCTTCAGTCCGTCCTTGCGAACCACCTCGCTAACCTTGTGCCCGCAAAACTCGCGCGGATCGGACTTCAACTTTTCAGTGAACTTCGTCTTCACCTCCGGCGTCAATCGGAAGTTCTCGCGTTGGGGGAAGAACGAACCAACTTGGTTACTGATTCCCTTCAACTGTTCGCGCAAGGACTTCCCTCTCTTTGCGACCGCCTCGCAGCACAGCAGTCCCGCAAGAATGCCGTCTTTTTCCGGGACATGATGACGGATCGACAGGCCTGCGCTTTCTTCTCCACCGATTGCGATCTTGTCCTGCTTGATCAACTCCCCAATGTATTTGAAACCCACGGGCGTTTCGTACAACTCGACTTCATGCTTCCTGGCAAGCGCGTTGATCAGGTTCGTGGTCGCGACGGATTTGGCAACACCGTTTTTCCAGCCGCGACTGTCTACCAGGTAATCGAAGAGCACCGCAATGATGTAATTTGGCTGCAGAAAGGTCCCATCGGCATCGACGATTCCGAAGCGATCCGCATCGCCATCCGTAGCGATTCCGATCTGCGCTCCGGTCTCACGCATCCTTTCGCGCAACGGTTCCAGCAAGTGATCGTCGGGTTCGGGCGCGTGTCCACCGAAGAGCACGTCACGGTAATCATGCACGGTTGCAACCTGCACACCAGCACTGCGCAACAGTTCATCCGAGTATTCGCGCGCGGCTCCCCACATGGGATCGAAAACCACTTTCAATCCTGCCTTGCGGATGGCGTTCAGATCGATGGTTTCGCGCAGGCGCGTCAGGTAATCTGGCTTGGGATCAAGCGCTTCAGTTTTGCCGGAGCCGTTTGAAGACTTGGGTGATCCGGCACTGCCTGCGGCTACAATCTCTGCTTCGATCTTCTTCGTCACTTCCGGCAGCGCGGGACAGCCATCAGGAGTTGAGAATTTGATCCCGTTGTATTCGGGAGGATTGTGCGAAGCAGTGAAATTGATCGCGCCATCCGCGTGGTGATGGATCACTGCGTAGGAGAGAGCGGGAGTCGGCGCAGGTTCGGCGGCCACCAGAGGAGTGATGCCGTGCGCCGAAAGGATTTCAGCGGCCATCGAGCAGAATGTCTCGCCCAGAAATCTGGGATCGCGTCCCACAATGACGCGAGCCCCGTTCGGCTTCTGCGAGGCAACATAGCGCGCGATTCCAGTCACTGCGCGGCGCACATTGGCGAAGGTAAAATCCTCCGCCATGACGGCGCGCCATCCGGATGTGCCAAACTTGATTTGCGTCGGCATAATCGAACCTTTCACAATGCCTGCGGACCGTCCAAGCGGGAACGGGCGGTTCAGAACTGATGGCTGATTTTATATGACGGATAAGAGAATCGTCCTCTCGACCGCGGGATCTCAGGACGAAGCCCGCAAAATTGCCCAACATCTCGTCCAACATCAATTGGCAGCATGCGTAAACATCATTCCGCATATCGAGTCGATTTATCGATGGCAAGGAAAGATGGAATCGAGCGCGGAATGGTTGCTGCTGATCAAGACGACTCACCAGAAATTCGCCTCAGTTCGAGATGCAATTCGGCAACTTCATTCTTATGATCTTCCGGAATGCATCGCAATCGCAATTGAGGACGGCAGTTCGGAATATCTGGACTGGATCGACGAATCGCTGAAGTAGATTTCAAGCAGTTTGCCCGCGCAGGTTCAAGCGCCAGTAATCCAACAGAAATGGGGGGTCGTCCTGGGCGGCTTGCTCGGTCAGTATCCTCATGAAATCGACGCGCTCTTGCAGTGTCGGTATGTTTTCAAGATGGCGCCGCAGAACGATGTTGCGCACGAATTCGTTGTAATGTGCGGCATCGTTCAAAACCGTGGGCGCGGCCTCGACGGACGTTTCCACAGCTACAAATCCGGCGCGGCGCAAGGTCGCAGCAGCGCCTTCGGCATCTTCATAAAGCCAAGGCTCGCGAAAACCGGAGAAGTATGGTGCGAATCTGGAAGTTGCCGCCAGAGCGTTGGCGCGATCGCGCAGGCGCTTTATGTTTGGACCGCCTCCGCACTGCGCTTCCAGACAACCACCAGGAACCAGCACATCGTGCAAGTTGCGAAACAGCCGATCGTGATCGAGCACCCAATGGAAAGCCGCGGTGCTGACGACTACGTCGAATGCGCGCCTGAGTGGCAGGTGAAGCAGATCACTGACGACCAGATTCAGCCGAGTTCCGAAGTCTGGCGACAGGTGCTCGCGCGCGGAGTTCAGCATGTTTTGCGAGAGATCGATTGCGACCACGTGTCCGTGCGGCAAGGCTTGCAGCAAGTCGGCGGTGAGGCGTCCGGTTCCGCAACCTGCGTCGAGGACTCGTTCGTCTCCGCGAAGGTTCAGGCGGGAGAGAACTTTTTTCCCCCAGTTCACTTGCGGACCCGAGAGGCGATGGTAAACGGTGGAGTTCCATTCGCGGACGGCGGATTTTGGAGGATTACTCACGCGTATTTTTCGTCATTCCAACTGAAGGAGTGTTAGGTACTTAACAAGCTTCTTTGCAGTCTCGCGCGAGGGCGAGACGCCCTCGCGACAGCCGGCGGGACGCCGGCGCTACGATTAAATTAAGTTCAGGGCTGCGTCCAGGTCTTCCAGAATATCGTCTACGTCTTCGATTCCTACTGATATGCGAACCAGGCCATCTGTGATGCCAATCGCTTTACGGCCTTTTTCGCCTAACGCTGCGTGGGTCATGGTTGCGGGGTGGGAGATCAGGGTTTCGACGCCACCTAGCGACTCGCCCAGGGAACAAACGCGCACTCTCTTGAGCATCTTATTCGCATTTTTCAGCGATCCGGTTTCGAACGTGATCATCGAACCGAAGCCGCTCATCTGGCGCTTGGCCAGCGTGTGTTGGGGATGATCGGGCAAACCGGGGTAGAACACCGCTTTCACTTTTTTGTGATTGGAGAGGAAGTCGGCCACTTTGCGGCCGCTGCGGTCGTGGATTTCCATGCGCGCAGCCAGTGTCTTCACTCCCCGGAGAACCAGCCAGCATTCGAAGGGCGACAGAATTGCTCCGGAGGCCTTCTGCAAGAACGCGAGTTTATCGGCGTCTTCCTGGCGGGCACAGATAACGACTCCTCCTAAACCGTCGCTGTGGCCGTTGAGGAACTTCGTAGTCGAGTGGACGACCATATCCGCACCTAAGGAAAGCGGCTGCTGGAAGTAGGGCGACATGAATGTGTTGTCCACGACCAGGGCGACTTTCTTGCGGCGGGTGATGGCGCTGATCGCGGCAAGGTCGCTCAGGCGCATCAGGGGATTGGTGGGCGTCTCCACGTAAACCATCTTCGTGTTCTTGCGGATCGCGCGTTCAACATTCCTGGCATCCGACGTGTCGATGTAGGTGAATTCGAGGCCGAAATCGGCCATCACCTGATTAAAGAGGCGTGGCGTTCCGCCATAGAGATCGTTGCCGCAGACTACGTGATCGCCCGCCTTGAGCGTGTTGACGATGGCGTGGATGGCTGCCATTCCGCTGGCAAAGACGCGGGCGGCGAGTCCGCCTTCGAGCGAAGCAAGATTCTGCTCCAGGCGCGTGCGCGTGGGATTGGAGACGCGGGAGTATTCGTAACCTTTATGCTCGCCGATTCCCTGCTGGACATAGGTTGACGTGGGATAAATCGGGACCGTGACCGCGCCAGTGAGCGGGTCAGGTTCTTGTCCGGAGTGGATGGCGCGGGTGGCGAAGCCTAAGTTTTTAGCGTTCTCTTTCATGTTCCATTTTGGGAGAGGCAAGCTTTTTGGGGTACCCCCTCCCCCCTACCGGTCTCCTGGAATCAGAGACTTAGAGGAAATTCTGCACAAAATCTCTGGGCTGCAAGCACTTACGGGCAAAATCTTGATTCTCCAACACTTAGCTATTCTTGCTTCACTGTTGCCCACGTACTTTACAGGTTCGTTCAGATATCCGCTCTGAGTCAAGGTTATATGAACATTGCGGCAGCTGATGGGCTGTGGAAAACCTTCCCGGCACTGGGTACATCGATCAATGCCGATGGGGATCAGATTCCACCTTCGAAGATTTTCTTCGAGAGGTAGCGTTCCGCTGAGTCTGGGACGATTGTGACTATTCGCTTCCCTGCTCCCATACTTTTCGCGACCTTTAGTGCCCCGAATACGGCTGCGCCGCCACTGGACCCCGCGAGGACGCCTTCTTTCGCCGCGAGATCTTTGACTGTGTCGAAGGCTTGTTCATCGGTAACCATCAACACTTGATCACATACGGAGGGGTCGAACGTTTTCGGGATGAAGCTGGCGCCAATCCCTTCAACCTTGTGAGGACCGGGCTGACCTCCTCCCAGGACTGATCCCTGAGTCTCGACAGCGTAGGTTTGCGCACGTGGCAACTTCTCTTTGACGTAACGGGCTACGCCGGAGAAGGTTCCGCAGGTGCCGCAGCCTAGCACTAGTGCATCCATGCGGCCTTCCATCTGTTCGAAGATTTCGGAGGCGGTGGTCTCGTAGTGATAGTCGGGATTGGCGGGATTCTCGAACTGTCCTGCCATGAAAGCCTTCGGATCGCTCGCAACCAACTTTTTAGCGCGGTCAATAGCGCCTTGCATGCCTTCGTCATCGGGGGTGCGAGTAACCTCGGCTCCCAGAGCGCGCATGATGATCACTTTTTCCTGGGAAAAGTTTTCCGGAACGAAAAGGCTGACTTTGTAACCGCGATTGACGCCGATCAGAGCCAGCCCGATTCCGGTATTGCCGGCCGTAGCTTCGACGATAGTGCCGCCGGGACGGAGTCTTCCTTCCTGTTCGGCGCGGCGGATGATCCCGATGGCGGCACGGTCCTTCACGCTGCCACCAGGATTGAGGTACTCGAGCTTGGCAAAGACGTCGGCCGATCCGGGTGGGACCAGGCGCTTGAGCTGCAACATAGGGGTTTCGCCGACTAACTGAGTGATGTCATCAGCGACGCGAAGGCGGGACATTTCCGAAGTTTTGGAACGCACGTTACAGGGTAAGGGGAGAGGATGGAATCGTCAATCGGAGGAAGTCTTCAGCTTTTCTAATCGAACAGGGGATCAGCCCCTCAAGTGAACAGATGCTGGCGCCGATTTCTCCTACAGAGAATCTGAGGGAGAATCGTATGCACCGGTGGTTGTTGAGATGCGTCCTTTGTTGGCTATGTGCGGCCGGGATCGGAGAAGCGCAGGAGTTCAGAGCGTGGAACCGCACCGTGCAAGTGCATGGATTCCTTTCGCAGGGATTCGTGAAAACGGATCAAAACAACTGGCTGACGATGAACACCCGCGCGGGGAGCGGGGCGATGACGGACATGGGACTGAATATGTCATCGCAATTGACGGACAAGTTCCGGGTGGGAGCGCAGGTGTATGACCGCAATCTGGGGCAGTTAGGACAATGGCATCCATCGCTGGACTGGGCGGTGGCGGATTATCGGTTTACGAGTTGGTTGGGGATTCGGGCGGGGAAGGTTAAAACAACACTTGGCCTGTACAACGATTCCCAGGATCTGGATTTTGCACACGTATTCGCGCTGCTGCCGCAGGCTGTCTATCCCACCGACATTCGCGATTCGACTATTGCCCATACGGGAGCGGACATCTACGGCACCCTGACCCTTGGACATCACTGGGGAGACGTGTTGTACACAGTTTACGCGGGGCATCGCAGCGACAGCATCTATAGCGGCTACCCGTACATGGTTCGTCAGTGGGGCACTTATCTCACGAGCTACGGCGGGCTGCAGTATGGAGCCGACGTACGCTGGAATCCTCCCCTGCCAGGCCTGACGTTAGGGGCTTCGCGAATGAACCAGGACATCAGCGCACAGGGAGTTTATCCCGACTTCCTCAATCCGGCCGCAGGCGTGGTGCCGTATTTCGAGTCATCCCGGCAGGACTGGACGAACCAGTTCTACGGCAGATACGAGATCCGGCGATTCGCGTTCAATGCCGAATACCGCCGCTCTTTGCGAGACCAATTGATCCTAAATGGAAGTTCGGCGGATGTTTCGGATGCGCGCGGCTGGTATGTGTCGGGTACATTCCGCGTAATAAAGAAATTAAGAATCGGGTCCTACTACACGCGCTACACGGTAACTGATTTCTTTACCGGTGCGCTCTCCGCGGTGCAGCCCGACCTGCTGGATATAAGCCAGCCCTCGAACCACATGTACGACAAGGTGATAACCGCGCGGATTGACGTTAACCGTTTCTGGGATGTGAAGATCGAGGGACATTTTATTGACGGTTATGCGACCGCGGGATACCCCGTAGGCTTTTACGCCCAGCAGAATCCAAGTGGGTTCCAGCCGGACACGAATGCACTGGTAGTCAAAACGGGATTCCATTTCTGAGGCCGCGCTATGAATGCTCATTGCCGAATGGTCGTGTTCGGAGTCTTGATGCTGGCATCCATGGGCAATGCTCTTGCGGGCGACGTGAAGGTGATCGCGAACGCCGCCATAAACAGCGCCTCGATATCCGATAGCGAACTCCGGAGCGTATTCCTGCTGCAACGGAAAACGCTGAAGGATGGGAGCGCGGTTGAACCTGTGCTGCAGAAGCGCGGCCCGGTGCATGATGCGTTCTGTAAACAGTTTCTGAGCCGGGATGGGGAGGAGATCCGCATTTACTATGATGGAATCGTGTTCACCGGGAAGGGCTCGATGCCCAAGCAACTCAATTCCGATGCAGACGTGGTGAAATATGTGGCACGCACGCCAGGGGCAATTGGATATGTAAGCAGCAGCGCCAGCACGGATGGAGTCAAGGTGCTGATGATGGTGTCGGAGAAATCGAAAAAGCAAAGATCACTGGTGACGCGAGTGGAACCAGAATATCCAAGGGAACTGCAGCAGCGGGGCATCGCGGGAACCGTGCGGTTGGCAGTGACTGTTTCCCCCAAAGGCTCGGTTGAGAGTGTGCAGGTTGTGGGCGGGAATCCAATTCTGGCGGAGGCGGCGGTCAAGTCGGTGAAGCAGTGGATTTATTCTCCCTCTGCGATGACGAGTGTGATTGACGTAAGCATTCCGTTTGAGGCACACCCGTAAAATTTTGCACAGCAGCTTCGGGGATTCCCGTCGCAATCAGTGCATGGACTCGCTGTCGAGCTCGCGCGACCGGACCCGTCGACCAAGCTCAGAGCAGGTAGCCGAGGGCGGCTGTCCCTACATTCAGTGGACCTACTTCGCTTTCCCTTACAGCTATAATGCCGTGCACTCCATTTGGAAAGGAATCGCATGCGACGCTTTGCCGCCTTGCTGCTGATTTGCGCTTTGAATTTCTCTTCTCTGACCTATGGCGCTGACGAAACTCCCCTGGTGGGATACTCTCCTCGATCCAGCCAGGCCGAGCGCGACTGGGAAAACAAATTTCGCGCCATACCGGATCCGGCCAACCTTCGTGAGTACATGAAGCGGATGAGCGCGCGCCCACATCATGTTGGCTCGCCTTACGACAAAGACAATGCCGAATGGATTCTGGCGCGCTTCAAGGAGTGGGGATTGGACGCGCACATCGAGACCTTCAACGTGCTGTTCCCGACTCCAAAGCTGCGGCTGCTGGAGATGACTGGGCCCACTAAATTCACCGCCAAGCTCGAGGAACCGGCGCTGGCCGCCGATCCGACGTCGAATCAGAAGTCGGAGCAATTACCCACCTATAACGCCTACTCGCCCGATGGCGACGTGACTGCGCCGCTGGTATTCGTGAATTACGGACTGCCGGAGGACTACGAGAAGCTCGACCGGCTGGGGATTTCGGTGAAGGGCGCGATCGTGATCGCAAAGTATTACCACTCATGGCGTGGAGTGAAGCCGAAGGTGGCGGCCGAGCATGGAGCGGTTGGATGCCTGATTTATTCGGAGCCGCGGGATGACGGCTACACGGTTGATGATGTCTTCCCTGCCGGTCCCATGCGGAATCCAGACGGAGTGCAACGGGGCAGCGTGATGGATTTTGCTTCGGCGAGTCCGGGGGATCCACTTACGCCCGGAGTGGGCGCGACGGCAGAGGCCAAGCGGCTTTCGGTGAAAGAGGCTACAAGCATCGCGAAGATTCCGGTGCTGCCGATTTCCTACGGCGATGCGCAGCCGCTGATGGCTGCTCTGAAGGGGCCGATGGCTCCGGAAGAGTGGCGCGGAAGTCTGGCGATTCCTTATCACGTGGGTCCGGGACCGGCGAAAGTTCATTTGAAGTTGGAATTTAATTGGGACATCAAGCCGGTGTACGACGTAATTGCGAAGATTCCGGGCAGCGTGGCGCCGGACGAGTGGATTATCCGCGGCAATCATCACGATGCGTGGGTAAATGGGGCGGAGGATCCGGTTTCGGGGCAGGCACCTCTGCTGGAGGAGGCGCGGGCGTTGGGAGCGCTTTTAAAGGAGGGATGGAAGCCTCGACGGACGATCATCTACGCGGCGTGGGATGGAGAAGAACCTATGCTGCTGGGATCGACGGAGTGGGTGGAAGCGCACGCCGATGAGTTGCGCCAACATGCGGCGGTTTATCTCAATACGGATGGCAATGATCGCGGGATGCTGGCGATGGGCGGCTCGCATACACTCGAGCAGTTCATTAACGGAGTGGCGAAGGACGTCCGGGATCCCGAGACGAAGATGTCGGTTTGGGAGCGGAGCCGGTTGTCGCAAATCGCCGACGCATCGGCGGAGGACCGAAAAGAAATCCGGCAGCGGGCCGACTTGCGAATCCATGCACTGGGCTCAGGCACGGACTTCACAGGCTTTCTCGATCACCTCGGCATTGCGACGCTTGACCTCGGCTTTGGCGGGGAGACTGAACAGGGGATCTATCACTCGATTTACGACGATTTCTTCTGGTACACGCATTTTTCCGATAACGAGTTTGTGTATGGGCGCGCGCTTTCGCAGACTGTAGGGACCTCGGTAATGCGGCTGGCGGACGCGGAAGTGCTGCCATTCGATTTCGTCGATTTCGCCGATACCATACAGAAGTACACAAGTGATTTGCAGAAGCTGCTTAAGGACAAGCAGGAGGAAGTCCGCGAGCGCAATCAGGAACTGGATGAGGGCATGTTCAAGGCGACGTTCGATCCGCGGAAGCCGACGGTAGCGCCTCCGCGGGAGGAGGCGCCTCCCCACTTGAATTTTGCGCCCATGGAGAATGCGCAAGAGAAATTGGTTCGCAGCGCCGAGCGGTATAAGAAAGCCCTGGCGCAGAAGCAGGGGACAATCAGCGAGAGTGAGGCATCCCACCTCGCTGCGCTGAATGCGAAGCTGATTGAGAGTGAGCGCAAGCTGACGAACGAGGAAGGGCTGCCGCGGCGTCCGTGGTTCAAGCACTTGCTTTATGCGCCCGGGGTTTACAGCGGGTACGGGGTCAAGACTATTCCTGGAGTGCGGGAGGGCATTGAGCAGAAGCGGTATACCGAGGCCGAGCAGGAGATTGGCCGGGTCGGGAAGGTGCTGGAGGATGAAGCGGCTTTGATTGATTCTGCGGCTCAGATGCTGGAGGGCAAGTGAGTCGAAACTCACCTGCCATCTGACCGGCAGATCGTAGAGACGTAGCTAGCTACGTCTCTACAGCCATGAACTGGGAATCTATTTTGTGCCGCTGGAGGCGGTTTGCGTGCCGGCGTAATAGCCGGACCTGGTACGCACTACCAGCTTGCCATGGCCTTTGGCTTTGGCTTCTACGCGGACTTGGCGGAAGCCTCCAGCGCCTTTGGGAGTTGTAGGTTTGTAGCCGATGGCGTACTGGTTGCGGATGTCATTAGCGATAGTGCGGCTGATCGCGTCCACTTCGTCCAGAGTCTTGGGAAAGAAGGCGATTCCGCCTGTTCTCTGGCAGAGAACGTCCAGCGCTTTCTTGGCGCGCCGGGGATGCTCTTCGTCGCCGAGAATGCCGATGGCATAGATTGCCGGGCTGTTCTCGTTTTGCAGCTGCTTTACCGCCTGCTCCAGCGTCTCGCCGCTAGCGTTGTCCTCGCCGTCGGTGACCACGAAAATAACTTTCTTTTCCAACCGGCCGTTTTGCTTCAAATGGTCGGCTGACGCAACTACGGCGTCGTACATCGCAGTACCGCCTCGGGCATCGATTTTGTCCAGCGCTTCCTTGAGCTTCAGAAGATTGTTGGTGAAGTCCTGGTCCAGATATTGCTCGTCGTTGAAGTTGACCACGAAGACTTCATCCTTGGGATTACTGGAACGCACCAGGTTCAGGGCGGCTTGATTCACCTTGGCGCGCTTTTCCCGCATCGAGCCGGAATTATCGATCACAATTCCCATGGCCACAGGGATGTCAATGTGATGAAAGGAGATGATGTTTTGCGGCTTTCCGTCTTCGTAGACGGTGAAAGCGTTCTTGTCGAGATTGGTTATGATTCGCTGGCGGTCGTCAACCACCGTCGCGTGCAGCATGACTTCGTCCACGTCTTTCTTGAAGACGAAGACACCCTGATCGTTAATCTGATTCTGCTCATCTTGTTGCTGGTCGGCAGTTGCGGACTTGTCAGCGGGCGGCGTGGCCGGTTTTGTCGGCTCCTGGGGCGAAGCTTGCGATCCGGCAGCCAGAGACCAGACCAGGAGAAAAATGAGGCAGAGAAGCCCAGAGGCCCTATTCGGCAGGAGCGTAATATCCAGTCCTCGCATACACCTTGAGAGGTGGCAATCCCTTCGGAGGCAGCAGTTTCACTTTTATCTTACGCCATTTGCCGTCGCGAACAACCTTGCTGGGACGATATCCCAAGACATATTGATTGCGAAGCTCTACTCCAATTTTGGTAGCAACATCGGCCAGATCGTTGGGATTGTCGATGGTGAAGGCTCGGCCGCCGGTGAGTTCCGTGATATCGCTCAGCAACTGCGGACCTAAACGCTCTTCTACCGCAGACGCATAACGATCGTAGATGCCGATGGCATAGATCATCACGTCGGCTTCCTTGACGAGTGACTTGATCTCATTTTCCGTATACCGGCTGTGATTGTCGCCGCCGTCGGAGATGATGAGCAGCGCCTTCTTGGCGAATTTCGCCTGGCGCATTTTGCTGATACCCATGTAAATGGCATCGAGCAGCGCGGTGCGCTTCCGGGGAACGGTGAAGACGAGACGGTTCTGGATGTCATCGACCGAATTGGTGAAGTCGGTGACCTCGTCCGGTTCGTCGTTGAACGTGACCATGAAAAACTCATCTTGCGGGTTGGCAGTCTTGAAGAACTCGAGCACCGCCTCTTTAGCCCGATCCATTTTGCTGCTCATACTGCCGCTGGAGTCAAAGATCACGCCCAGGGAAACGGGCGCGTCCTCGGCAGAGAAGCTGCGGATGTCCTGCGACGAATTGCCTTCGTACAGCTGGAAATTCTCCTTCTCCAGACCGGTCACCAGGCGGTTCATGGGATCGGTGATGGTCACGGGCACCAGCACGAGATCGACATCGACCTTCAGGGGGCGCACATGGGCGCTCAGACCATTCGTGGGGGAGACCAGAGCCTTCGGGGGTGCATCTTTGGGCTTTTCGATCTCTCGCGGCTGCACGTGGACATCGTTTACGTCAGTTGTCTGCGCCGCAGCAGGGAGGCTCAGAGCAGCAAAGGCGAATAAGCCTGAAAGAGTGGCAGATAGAAAGCACGAGGAAAGCGAATTTTTACGCAGCATGGTCGCGATCGGGTCCCTGGAGAGAACCGGAGAGCCACTTGAAGCTAAGGCCTTCGGGTTGGATGACCGGCGCCACGCCACGCGGGCCATAAATACCTCTATGCGGCGGATGTTAGCACAGCTTCCAGCGGTCGGCGCAGGGTTTTTGTCAAAAATAGGAGACAAATCCCGAATATTCGCGACATACCCCAGATGGCCGAAAATGCCCGCTGGACGGGGCTCCGCGAGTTCCACCGCTAAATTGTTACAATCAAAGGTTTCCTATTAAAACTCATGGCCGACATACGTCCGTTTCGCGCGCTCCGCTACAACTTGCAGCGGGTTGCTGCCTCGCAGGTGGTGACCCAACCATATGACAAGATCTCCCCTGCGATGCAGGAGCAGTATTACGCTGCCAGCCCTTACAACCTGGTACGAATTATCCTGGGTCGCCGCGAGGACAGCGACAATACGGTAGAGAACGTATACACGCGGGCCGCCGAGTTTGCCCGTCAGTGGCGCGCGGACGGGATTCTGCAGCAGGACACGGAATGCTCCATCTATGCGTATTCACAAGGCTTCAAGGCGCCGTCGGGAAAGAATTTTGAGCGACGGGGATTCATTGCGCTTGGGCGCATCGAGGATTACTCGGCGAAGGTCGTGTTCCGGCATGAGCAGACGTTGGCCAAGCCCAAGGCGGACCGGCTTGACCTGCTGCGGACCACAAGAGCGCACTATGAGCAGCTGTTTCTGCTCTATGAAGACTCGGGCGAGGTCGACGCGTTGCTGGCTACTCCAAATGAACCGACGATTGAGGTCACGGATGAGTACGGTGTGGTCCACCGGGTCTGGCAGTTCGCGGATGAGAATGTGATCAATGCCGTCCGCAGTAAGATGCGCGATAAAAAGCTGGTAATCGCCGATGGACACCACCGGTACGAAACGGCTCTGAATTTCCGGAATGAGTGCCGCGAAAAGGCAGGCGCTAGCGATTCGGAGGCTCCGTATGAGTTTGTGATGATGACATTCGTCAACGTGAACGATCCGGGATTACTGGTGTTGCCTACTCACCGAGTGGTGCATTCCCTCAAGTCGTTCTCGTTTGACGATTTCAACCGAGCCAGCGGCGAGTTGTTCGAAGTGGAAGAAGTCGAGGCCGGTATGGACAGCGCGCGCGCGACGGCGTTGCTGAGTGAGAAGGGGCGCAGCGGCACCGCGTTTTTGGTGGTCACTTCCCAGCACGCGCTCGTGTTGCACTCGCCGAAGCCGGCCGGATCGAAATATCTCGAAGCACTATCGGCGCAGCAACGATCGTTGGACGTGGTGCAATTGCATCGATGTTTGCTGGAAGGCGTCCTGAGGCTTTCGGAGGAATCGATTCGCAACCAGCAAAATCTTTCCTACGTGCGCGAGGCGTCCGAGGCGATGCTCCAGGTTCGGCAAGGAAAGGCAAATCTTGCGTTCCTGATGAATCCCTGCCCGGTGCAGAAGGTGAGAGACATTGCACTGGCGGGTGAAGTGATGCCGCAGAAGTCCACCGATTTTTATCCCAAGCTGCTGAGCGGGCTTACCGCTTATGCGCTCGACTAGGCGAGTAGAGACAATTGGCGATCACGCACGCGACCGAGAAGCTCTCGACGGGGCGCCCACAGGACAGCCGACGAAATATCCTGCTCTTGCTCGTTCTGCTGCCGGCGATTTTTCTTTCGGGGGCTCCGGTTGAGAAACATCTTTCGGTTTATTCTTTGGCTGCGAACTACTCCGTGCCCATCGTGCAGCGTGAAGGGCGGGATTACGTAGGGCTTCTGGATGTACTCGAGCCGCTCGGTCGAGTAAGCGCCAAAACCGACGGTGCGCGGTGGCGGCTCCGCTACAACAACGTGGAAACCGGATTTCTAGCCGACAAGAATCGTGCCCAGGTTCTGGGCCGCGACACAGATCTTGGCGGCAAATTCCTGTTGGAGAATCAGCGCGGGCTGGTGCCGGTCAGTTCACTCGCCTTCCTGCTGCCCCGGATTCTGGGTGGGCCAGTCACGCTGCACGAATTGTCAGACCGGCTATTCGTGGGCAGCGTTGGAACTCATTTCACGGCGTCGCTCTCGAGCGACAACCCACCGCGCCTGGTCTTTCATTTTTCGGCTCCGGTAAATCCTATGATCGCGAGTGAACCGGGCGCGCTGCACATGACTTTCAAACGGGAACCGGTGGTTGCCCCGGCTTCGCCAACCCTGACCTTCGGGAGCAAAGGAATCCCTTCGGCCAGTTACAGCGAAACCAATGGTGCGGCGGTGGTCACTGTGAATACGAGCATTCCAGTGATGGCGAGCTTTTCCAACGATGGGCGAACCATTACGGTCGCCGGCACGGCACCGCCGCAGAGTGCTGCTTCTGGAGCGCCGCCACCCAACACCCCAGCGGCCGCCCAGGCTGCGCCAACCCCGACCACAGCCTCAAGTATGGCTCCTGCGACGGCTCCACGTTACTTTGCCATTGTGGACGCCAGTCACGGGGGTGACGATCACGGAGAGACCCTTAGTGCCAGCCTTGTCGAAAAAGACGTCACGATTGCCCTGGCCCGCAGCCTTCGGCAGGAATTGCAGAGCCGCGGAATCACCACACTCGTGCTGCGGGATGCCGATGCAAATCTCTCCGTCGACCAGCGGGCGGTCAACGCTAATGCGGACCGGGCAGCCATTTACATTGTGTTGCATGCCGCTTCGAGTGGGCGCGGCGTTCACGTTTACACCGCAATGCTCCCCTTTGGCGGCGACGATCATGGGCCCTTCCATTCCTGGAACACTGCCCAGCACAACTGGCTGGCGGCAAGTCAAAGCACAGCCAACGCGCTTGCCGGGGAACTGCAGAAGCGGCAAGTCTCGGTGAAGACGCAGGCGGCACCGCTGCGTCCTTTGAACAACATCACCGGACCGGCCATTGCTGTGGAAGTGGCCCCGCAAGGCTCTGATGTAAATCAATTGCTTGCGCCCGACTATCAGCAACTGGTAACCAGCGCAGTGGCAACGGCGATTGCTTCGGTACGCGATCAACTGGCAGGAGCACAGCCGCAGCAATGATTCCCCGGCATCTGCAGATCGCCATGGCTGTGCTGCTGGTAGCAGCACTTGGTCTAAGCATATACGCGTGGCATATTCGCAAAAGCGCAGCCGCGACGCCCGCAGTTCGGGTGGATACGCGGCCGCTTGCGCCTCCCGCGACCGGTCCGATGGAAAAGGTCCTGCTTTATGTGGCGCACGACGAAGATGGGACTTTACGCGCCCAAGACGCGCAGATTCCCATGCCTTCAGGACGGCAGCAACGCGCGGAAGAATTGGCCCGGGCGCTGATTTCACTTTATCTTGAAAAATCTTCACCGCATGCAATCGGGAGCGGCGCCGAAGTGCGCAGCGTATTCCTGGTGGACCCAGGCATGGCTGTGATCGACATGAATGGAGCGTTCGCCGATACCCATCGTTCCGGGGTGCTGGTGGAAGAACTCACAATCGCGTCACTGATTCACACCGTTACGGCAAATATTCCTAACATCGTGAAGGTCAAGATTCTGATCGACGGCAAGGAGCGGGAAACGCTGGCAGGCCATGCGGATTTGTCGTCCTTCTATGACGTCGCTGCCGTGGATCAGCTGGCTTCACAGCTGCAGGGCGGGCAATAGGCCGCTTGGTTACTCGGTGAAGTGGTCATCCTGCGGCCCTGGCTGAATTACAATCTTCCGAATGTTCTATCGCTCCGATAATCGCGCTCCTGAACAACTGCGTGCGGTGACCATCACGCCGGAGTTCATCACTACAGCTGAAGGTTCCGTGCTGATTGAGGTGGGAAACACCCGTGTCATTTGCACCGCTTCGATTGAGGAAGTCGTCCCGCCATTCATGCGGAATACGGGCAAGGGATGGATTACAAGCGAATACAGCATGTTGCCGCGCTCTACGCTGACTCGCACTCCGCGCGAAGTAGTGAAAGGCAGGGCCAGCGGGAGGACGCACGAGATCCAGCGATTGATTGGGCGCTCACTGCGGGCGGTGACGGACCTGGCGCGGCTGGGAGAACGAACCATCTGGATTGACTGCGACGTCATCCAGGCGGATGGGGGCACGCGGACTGCTTCGATCACCGGGGCGTTCGTCGCACTGGGACTCGCGCTGGAGAAGCTGGTGCAGGCCGGCACTCTCAGGTCGGTACCGCTGAAGGATTTTGTCGCAGCCGTCAGCGTGGGAATTGTAGATGGAGAGGTGCTGCTGGATCTCTGCTACGAGGAGGATTCACGCGCTGATGTGGACATGAATTTTGTAATGACGGCGGCTGGAAAGATGGTCGAACTGCAGGCCACGGCGGAGCACCAGGTCTTTGATGACGTACAACTGGCGAAGATGATGGCGTTCGCTCGCCAAGGCGTGCAGGAGTTGATTGCGAAGCAGCAGGCCGTGCTGAGCGCACTCACCTTGCATCGATGAAGAACACTTAAATCTTCTGTACGAATTTCTCCTGCTTTTCCTTCACTTCCCAATTTGGGAATGTCCATAACAGAACTTTCGGCCCGCATTCTGGGCGGGAAAGCAGAGGTCGTAATCTTTACCCCTCCCGGGCGTGGCGTTACCGTGAAGAAACTGATATGGGAATTCTTCGTCACATGGATCGCCGTAGAGAACCGCGCAGGCAAGCCGACTTTTCCGTCACAGTCTGGGGGGTAGATACCCGGGGCGAGCGCTTCTTGCAGGAAGCGCGGGCTTGCGACATCAGCATCAGTGGGGCGCTGCTGTCAGGCATCGAGGTAGATCTGCGATGCGGCGACGTCATCGGGATCTTGTACCAGGGACGTAAGGCGCGATACCGCGTGGTCTGGGTGCGCTGCGACGATAGGGGCGACAAGATTCAAGCAGCAATTCATCGAATCGAGCCCGATGCCTGCCCGTGGCAAGAACTGCTTGGCGGAGAACAGGCACCGAGTGAAAAGGTGCAGTGCACTGAGATCCCTCCCGACTGGACCTAGCGTCCAGTTTTGTTGTGGCCGTACTCACGGCCACATCCCCATCTGGACTGAGGGATCCGTTCGGCCGCGCCGCTTCGGTTCCCTCACTGACGCAAAGCAGAGAACCTCAGGCATGCGATTGCTACGGGCAAGTTCAATCGCGGCCAACCGCGATGATCGCCCCGTCATCGAAGACCAAGCGATTCGATCAAACTGACTGCAAATTCCGCAACCCACTAGCTACCTTAGCCGGAAAATCCATAGGAGTCTGACTTATGTTTCACCACGTAAAAGAGCTACAGTTCAATGCCCGTGTATCCAAACCCGACCCGAAGTTCGCGCGCCTGCTGCTGGAGCAGTTCGGCGGCGGTAATGGCGAACTGAAGGCGGCAATGCAATATTTTGTGCAAGCCTTCTCTGCCCGGCAGCCATACCCGAAACTCTATGACATGCTGATGGATATCGCGACTGAGGAGTTCAGCCACCTGGAGATCGTGGGCGCAACCATCACCATGCTGCTAGGCCCGATAAACGGCGAACTCAAGCAAGCCTTTGAGGACTCCGGATTGAAGGAGATGGTCACCGGGGGCTCCGCCTCGCGCGATGCATTAGTTCATCAAGCTTTGATGAATCCGCAATTCTTCGTTCTCTCCGGCGGTGGGCCGACGGTCACCGACAGCAATGGAAATCCATGGTCGGGCAGTTTCGTGAATGCCAATGGCGATCCGACGGTTGACCTCAGGTCGAATATCGCGGCTGAATCGCGGGCCAAAATCGTGTACGAGTACCTGTTGCAGTTCACGGATGACGAATACGTGCAGGAGAGCCTCAGGTTTCTGATGACGCGTGAGATCTCGCACTTCCAGATGTTCGCGGCTCATCTGGAGCAGATCCAGCCGAACTTTCCTCCGGGAATTCTGCAAGGAGATGCACGCTTCACGCACACCTATTTCAATCTGTCGAATGGCGCCAGCGCGCGCGGACCGTGGAACCAGGGACAGGGACCGTGGGCCGGCGGAGAATGGACCTACGTGGAAGACCCTATCAGCACGGTACGAGAGTCGAACGGGCTCACCAACTTTCAGCAAACTGCCCCCATCTCGAACGAGCAAATGGATGAGATCGGCAAAAAGCTGGGCAAACAGAGGTATGCGGAGATCAGCAAGGCGGTGCCCAAGAGTACCAATCAATGGTCAGCATATCCGCAAAATAAATTGGAGAGTCCGCGCAAGGCGAGCTAGCGGCCTGGGACTTCCTTAACACTGCATTTGGCTTGAATGGCCCACCTCGGCGTAGAGAGGTGGGCTTTTCATTCTTTGCACGACATCAATACGGAGTCAGGCGACCCACACCGTTTTCGCGTTCAGGAACTCCCGAATGCCAACCAGGCCCAGCTCGCGGCCGTGCCCGAATGCTTGACCCCACCAAAGGGGATGCGGGGATCCGAGGCGACCATCTTGTTGATGAAGACCATGCCGGCTTCGAGTTCGTTAATAAAGCGTTGCTGCTCTTTCTCGTCGTTGGTCCATGCGCTTGCGCCCAAACCGAAGCGCACATCGTTGGCCACACGGATCGCTTCGCTTTGATCTTTTACACGGAAGATGGAAGCCACCGGACCAAAAAATTCTTCGCTGTACGCCGGCGAGCCTTTGGGAACATTGGTTAGAACCGTGGGTGCGTAGTAGTTTCCCTTGCGCTCAAGCGGGTGGCCTCCGGTCAGCAACCTGGCCCCGGCATCGAGGGTTTTATGAATATCCGCATCGAGCCCTTTCACCGCGTCGGGCGTGGCGAGCGGGCCCAGTTCAGTTTTATCGTCGAAAGGATCGCCGACCTGCAGGTTTTTCATTTTCGCAACAAAACTGCGCTCGAATTCATCCGCGATCGACTCAGCGACAATGAAGCGCTTGGCCGCAATGCAGGACTGCCCGTTGTTCTGGACGCGAGCCTGCACGGCGGTACTGACGGCGGTTTCAAGATCGGCGCTGGGCATCACGATGAAAGGATCACTACCGCCGAGTTCGAGGACAACTTTCTTGATTCGCTTGGCCGCTCCCACTCCCACCTGAATGCCGGCTTGCTCGCTGCCGGTTAATGTAGCGGCCACGATCCGTGAGTCATTCAGTAGCGCGTCGACCTGGCTGGAACCGATGAGCAGAGCTTGAAAGGCGCCCTCAGGGAAGCCGGCTTCTAGAAAGATGCTTTCGATGGCGAGCGCGCACTGTGGGACGTTGGAGGCGTGCTTCAGCAAACCGACGTTGCCCGCCATCAGTGCAGGAGCAGCGAATCGGATCACCTGCCAGAAGGGAAAATTCCAGGGCATCACCGCGAGAATCGGGCCGATCGGAAGGTAGCGGATAAAGCTCTTCTTCGCGCCTGTCTCCACGACTTCGTCGGCCATGAACCTTTCAATGTTTTCCGCGTAGTAGCGGCAGGCGCTGGTGCACTTGACGGCTTCGGCGACGGCGGATTTATAAGTCTTGCCCATCTCGAGGGTCATCAGATGCCCAAATTTGTCTTTGTCGCGCTCGAGAATTTCGGCGGCTCGGAGCATGCGCTTGGAGCGCTCCGCGAAAGGAGTATTCCGTTCCGCTTTGAAAGTTGCCACGGCCTGTTGCACTTTCTTCTCGATCTCTGATTCCGACAACGGTTGGAAGGTCTTGACGACCTCTCCCGTGGCCGGATTCACGCTGGCGATAGGCATGACAGTTCCTCGTTCTTGTTCTCACGCGAGAGTGCGCGGACTGGCAAACTGGGTGATGGAACAGATGAGCTAGCCGCGGCAGACCCGAAGTGGTGGCGGTAGCCATCAATATACCACCGGGATGGCGAGCTACTTGAATCGCTTCAATGTCTTGCAGGACCACATCTCGGCAGGAATTCTTCAGTCTTATCGATGTGGCTTGGCGTGATGGGGGTCGTCGCTGGCAGGCCGGTGATCGGGGTGGTGCCACACATCTCTCAAGTCGTCGAATGTGCTGAAGGCAATCAGTACGATCACTATCGCGGCGCAGAGAAACATGAGGGTGAGCAACATGTGTCGCTCGCAACCTGACGTTCACACAGGTGGCTTACGGCGTGAGCATAAGTCATGGGGGCGATGCGTGCAGTGCGTCTAATCACGGCAAGTCCCGTTCTGATCGGAAACTGCTCCTGCCCGTACTATCGTTCCGACGCTCAACTCGGCTATTGATTTACAATAATCGGTACTTCCAAGCACTTATCCTATCCGCTCCAGGAGGAATCTTATGAAGCTTACCCCGGGCAAACTTGCCGGCCTGAAAAAGGTGTCGAACGAGCGCGGCGTGATTGCGGCCGCTGCCATGGACCAGCGCGGCTCACTGCAGAAATCGCTGGCCAAGGAAAAAGGCGGAGAAATCACCGACCAGATGATGGAAGAGTTCAAATCACTGGTCACCGAAGTCCTCACCCCGCACGCCTCGGCTATTCTGCTGGACCCCGAGTGGGGATTGCCTGCATCGAAGCGCCGGGCCAAGAATGCGGGCTTGCTCCTGGCATATGAGAAGACGGGGTATGACAAGACCGGGCCGGGACGTCTGCCAGACCTGCTGGATCTGTGGTCTGCGCGCCGCCTGAAGGAAGCGGGCGCTGATTGCGTAAAGATCCTCCTTTACTACACTCCGTACGATCCAAAAGACGTCAACGAGAAGAAGCATGCCTGGGTGGAGCGTATCGGGGATGAGTGCCGCGCGAATGACATCCCATTCTTTCTGGAGTTCGTCGGCTATGAAGAGGGCGCCGACGAAAAGGGCCTGGAATATGCCAAGAAGAAGCCGCATATCGTGACCGAGAGCATGCGCGAGTTCAGCAAGGAGCGCTATGGTGTTGACGTGCTTAAGGTGGAAGTCCCGGTCAACATGAAGTTCGTTGAGGGCGTAAAGTGCTTCGCGGGACAAAAGGCCTACACAAAGAAAGAAGCGATCGATCAGTTCCACAAGGCCGCGAGCGTTGCGACCAAGCCGTTCATTTACTTATCCGCGGGCGTGAGCAATGCCGAGTTCAGCGAGACGTTGGAACTTGCCGGTGAATCCGGCGTGAAGTTCAACGGAGTGCTGTGCGGCCGTGCGACCTGGAAGGACGGCATCCCTGTATATGCCAAGCAGGGGGCGGCGGCGTTCCGCAAATGGTTGGAAAGCGAAGGCGTGAAGAACATCAACAATGTGAACGACAAGCTGAAGGCGGCCACCAGCTGGCATTCGATGTACGGAGTGGAGTTGGTGCACGCCTGATTTCGTTCTCGGATCAATGAGCGCGGGCGCTTCGGCCCGCGCTTTTTTTATTGTTTTAAAGCACGTCGGCGTAACCACTCTTCTACGGTGGATTTAAGATTCCCTGCATGCCTTCTCAAACCGTTCTCATCACTGGAGCCTCCGGCGGTATTGGCTACGAAATGGCTAAGCTGTTTGCTCGCGATCATCACAATTTGGTATTGGTGGCGCGCAGCGGGGACAGGCTCGCGCAAGTCGCAGCCGAATTCCAGAGATATGGCGTTACCGTAAAAACGGTCGCGCTCGATCTCTCGGAGGCACCTGCTCCCAAGTTTCTGTTCGACCAGTTGCAGCGCGAAAGCATTCCCGTGGACATTTTGATTAACAATGCCGGGTTCGGAGCGTACGGGGAGTTTGCACAGATGCGCCAGCAGGAAATCCTGGGACAAATCAATTTGAACATCACCGCGCTCACTGAACTCACCCGCTTATTCGTGCAGCCAATGGTCAGCCGTCGGAAGGGACGGATTATGAATGTCGCGTCCACGGCAGGTTTCCAGCCCGGACCATTGATGGCGGTGTACTACGCTACGAAAGCCTATGTGATCTCGTTTTCGGAAGCCATCGCCAATGAACTGCGCGATTCAGGCGTGACGGTGACCTGCTTTTGTCCGGGTGCCACGCATACGGGATTTGCTCAACGAGCAGGAAACGACAAGTCGCGCCTGTTCAGAAAAATGGGAGCCATGCCGGCGGAGAAAGTGGCACAGGATGGCTACCGGGCGCTGATGGAAGGACGGACTCTCGCGATCAGCGGGATGCATAACTGGATCACTGCGCAATCCACGCGTCTTGCGCCGCGGAAAATGGTGACCGCAATTTCACGGTGGATAAGTGAAAGTTCCGAGTAGGCTTTGAACAATTTCAAGTCTGGCGAGATCGTCGCTCGCGACAGGGGTAAGTTCAATACGCATGTCCTCCTGAGCTGGAGGTGATCTTTCCCCGAAAGGTGCGATAAACAAACACGAAATATCCCACCGCGATCAACATCCCGAGTCCCCACCAGATCAGGCCGATAGAGAGTGAATATTCGCCTGAGTGTGCGTTGTAGACGGTAATGTTCAGGGCATTGTCGGTTGTCGAGACGAGCAAGTTCGGATACATCGCAACCGCTGCTCCCACCAGCATGAACACAAGATAAGCGCAGGAAGACAAAAAAGCGCCACGCTCATTCCCCAACCGGCTGGCGCGCCACATATTGAGCAGCGAGGCTGCAACCAGAACCGGAATTGCAAAGAAGAACGGCATCTGCCGATAGTTGCTTAGAACACCGGGCCTGATATAGAGAGTCGCGGCTAGACTGACAATGGTGAGCCCGACAAGCGCTGGCCAGACATAACGGGCCGTCCGGCGGGCACGAGCGTTCAAATCTCCGGTTGTCTTCAGGGCAATGTAATAGGCGCCATGGAGTGTGAGTGCGGTCAGCGCGAGTACTCCCGCAATGACGGTGTACCAGTCGAGAATGCCCGGCTGATCCCCGACATTCCAGTCAGTCCACAAGGGAAGGAAAAAGTATCCATCCGGCTGCAAAGGCACTCCGCGAATTACGTTTCCAAGAGCTGCGCCGAAGAACACGGCCAGCAATAAGCTGGCAATCGCAAAACTGCCATCGAACAGTCCGCGCCACACCGGGGAATCCAGATGCATGCGCAATTCGATTCCAATGCCACGCAGAATAAGAAGCCATAACACGATCATCAGAGGGAGATAGAAGCCGCTAAACCCCGAGGCGTAAAGGAGCGGAAAAGCAAAATACAGAGTGCCGCCGCCAGCCAGCAGCCAGACCTCGTTTCCGTCCCACACCGGCCCGATGGTGCGGATCACCAACTTCCGTTCCTCGTCGCTCTTTGCAATGAACAGGTGCAGAACACCGACGCCAAGATCGAAGCCATCAAAGACAACATAGGCTGTGATCATGACTGCCACGAGCGAGAACCAGATCAGCAGCATTCGAGACCTCTAGTAAACTGTCAACGGCACGCCTGCCTGTATGTCGTGTCCTGCTTCTTCCAATGGACCGCGCGCAATTATGCGATGGACCAGGAACAGAAAAAGGATCGCCAGGACGGCATACAGTCCCATGAACCCAAGCAGGGTAAAAAGGGTGTTGCCGGCATGAACATACTTGGAGTATCCCTCAGCTGTGCGCATAAGGCCGAATACGAGCCAGGGCTGTCGGCCGATTTCCGCTGTCATCCAACCGGCCGTGTTGGCAATGTGAGGCAAAGGCAGGCACAACAGCACAACCCAGAGCATCCACCGAGTCCCATATAGCTTTCGACGCCATAACAGAAAAGCACAGATCGTCATAACCGCAATAAATAGCGTCCCGAGGCCAGCCATGATGTGATAGCTGTAGTAAAGCAGCGGGATATTCGTGGGCCAATCGGTTCGGGGGAATTCGTTCAGGCCTTTGACTTCGGCCGTGGTCGTACCGTAGAGCAAATAACTCAGGACACGATTGGCGACGAGAGGATTGTCAATGCGTTCGCTCTCCGCGTCCGGCTGACCAAGAATCACCATGGGCGCGCCCGCTTGCGTTTTGAAGAGTCCTTCCATCGCGGCCATAGTCGCTGGTTGTCTGCTGGCCACCAACCGGCCATGCAGGTCTCCCGTGGGAAAGATCTGCAGGACACACGCGACCAGGCCCACTATCACCCCTAGCTTTAGAAAAGCGCGACCGTCCTCTACGAACTTTCCTTCGAGCAGGTAAAAGGCGCCGACGGCTGCCATGACGAACACGCCCGTAATCAGGGCGCCACACATGTTGTGCGCATACTGAACCAGGGCCCAGGGGTTGAAAAGCAGTCCCCAGAAGCTGGTGACTTGAAAGCTTCCGTCGGCGGCGCGCTGAAAAGCTACGGGGTTTTGCATCCACGCGTCGGTCACGATAATGAAGAAACCGGAAAGCCATGACCCGACGAAAACCGCGAAACCCACCCACCAGTGGCCTATGCGACTGAGCCGCCGCTCACCGAAGAGAAACAATCCCAGGAATGCGGATTCCAGGAAGAAAGAAAAAACTCCCTCCATCACCAGCGGTTGTCCGATCACCCCACCCGTTACTCTGGAGAAGTGGGACCAGTTGGTGCCGAACTGAAACTCCATGGGAATTCCAGTCACCACTCCCATCACGAAGCTGACGCCGAGGATCCTGGCCCAAAAACGGGCGGCACGATTGTAGAGGGCGTTGTCGGTCCTCAAATACATCGTTTTCAGAAGTACGATTAGCGGCGCCAATCCCATCGTGAGTTGAGGGAAAAGGTAATGAAAGGTGACGGTGAAGGCGAAGTGCAACCGGTGCATCAAGAGGGCGTCATTCATGGCGCATGCCGCTTTGATACGAGACTACCCTGCGCTGACAGTTCAGTTCCGTATGTTGGAGAAGGGAACAGCGATTATGCTACAGCCAATAGCTTGTTGCCCAGTCGATGGGCCAATGAGCGTCTGCGTGCCGTTTCCTGGGAGCAAAGCAGCACGGTTATAGCTCTGGTCGCGCACAGCCCAGCGATCGTCAGCCGCTCAGTCTACCATGCGGAGAAAGTGCGCCAACATCCTTTTCCTCTTTCGAGGACTGCATCAGCTCAACGATCTTCGCAAACAGGTGATTTCGGGTTTCTACTCTCACCCCGGCACGAGTGATATAGCGAATGACGATGTCCACGCCGGCTCCCGCCGGTCTAAGATTGACCGACGGCATGGCGCTAAACTGTGGCGAGCCTTCTTCGTGCGTCACCCTCTTCCATTCCGCTTCCGCCATTTTCGCATCCGCTTCCGTCGCCTTCACCGTGGCTTCGTAGATCCCCTCGATTAATGGATGAACACGTGTACCGGGAGGAACGCTCACCTTCATCTCATCCCACATCCACTGCCCTACGGTGGAGAAGTTGAAATACTTGCCGCGTATGGCATAGCCGTTTAAAAAGGAAACTCTTCGTCCAGTGGGATGGCCGTTGGCAGTCCAGTTCCCGGTTTCCAGTAACCATGTGCGGAACAGTCCCAGCTCTACAACCTCTCCTCCGACACCGTCGATCTCTATCCAGTCCCTAACCCTGACTCCATTGGGTCCCATCAGAACAAACCAGCCACAGAATGCCAGGATGAAATCCTGAAAGACCACCGTCAGTCCTGCGGTCGCCAGACCGAGGATCGTTGGCATTTGCCGTGGCACACCGAAAATCACCAGCAGGATCAGTAAGAGCCCGACCAATTGCGTTCCAAGATTTAGAACCGTTTTCAACGTATGCTTCTGACGAGGATCGCGAACCATCTTCTCCAGAGCCAGTTGCAGAGCCCAGCCCGCCAGGATCACCAAAATGCAGATGGCTGCAATCAAAGCCAACGACTGCAATATCAGGTGAATTACGATTTTTCGCTGTATATCGACTTGGTCTCCCCATCGCCGATAGAGCGCCACAAGTTCCTGGTGCGCTCCCAGACGATCATTGAGGATGCTCAGGATGTTTTGCTGAGCGCTTATCCGTCTCAGCCGGTCGATCCGCTCGGAACCTGATTCTCCAGCGGCTTTAGCTGCAAGGCCAGCGGCTTCTGACTTCAGCGTCGCCTGATCGCCCGTCAGCGCTGCCACGTCGGCCCTGGCCAACTGCTCAGCCTGGGCAATCAGTTGTTTCCTGTTGCGGAGGGATCCCCATGTCGAGAGCTGCTGGGCTAGCGTCTTGTACTGTTCGGCTGACGCTACAGCAGTTTGCCCGTCGTCGTTGGAGGCATTATCCCGGTACTGCTTCATGACGGCTTGCCGTGCCGCGAGTTCCTGCTGAAGCTTGGCTCGCTGGTCTCCACTTTCGCGGGCGAGATCCTCGATCGAATCGGCCAGTTCACTCTGGTCGAGACCAAGCTGCGCCTTCGCAATCTCCAACTCGCTGTCGTTGGAAACTGCACCCGCCCGTTTCGTGCCCGCGCCTCCACTCAGGGACGCGACCCGAGCTTCGTCGTTTTTGATGGTTTCCTGAAGCTCAGCCACCCTTTGCTGTAAGGCCAGTGCCTTTCCGCTCAGATTCGGTTTTGCAAGGCTTGCCTGCCGCAACGATTGCGAGAACGCCTGGTCGACTTCGTGATCGGCGAGGCGCTCGGCTTCGCGGGCGAGTTTCCTCTCCTCTGCCGACTGGGCCAAGGCCGCCAGGGTTGCCGCTGTCTGCCAGGGACGTTGATCCACCACGCCAAGCGGAACGTAAGCGCCAGTCCAGCTTCCCTTCCTGGCTTGCAAAAAGGGGAGATATGCCATCACTCCCTTAGTCAGAAATGCACCTGCCGTGGTGAGAGCCAGCACAACAAGCATGATCAGCACCGTCACCATGCGGGAGCGATTCATAGGCACACCTTAGACCTCTGGTTGACTGTACCTCAAACGCAGAACAAACTGGAGATGGGAATCACGCCCGCGAGCGACCAGCGAAACCAGGAACAGCCGCTACAAAGAAATAATTATTGGAATCGGCGCTTCCGCGCTATGCAGCGTTCGCGCGCTCTTTGGCGTCGGGTTGATGCCGCGGACGGTACCATTTGAAGTAGGCCAGAGCACCTAAACCGCCCAGCACCCCTAGAGCGATCAGCACATACAGGAATGGCTTGTAGTAGCGACCGAGCCAACCTACGATCGCCGTTCCATAGGTGCGACCCAGGAATGCGATGGCGAAAAAACGAACGGCTCTTCCCGTAGCGAGCGCGGCGATAAATTTCTTTTTCGGATATTGCATAACCCCCGCGGCCATCAGTACGGGAACGAGAGGAAACGGGGGAGGAATGACGGAACCGATGGCGATGGTGGAGAAACCACCCTTCCCGAATTTTTTGTAGACTTTCTCCGCCCGCTTCTTGCCGATTTTCTTTTCCAGTCCTTCCTTCCCGCCTTTTTTTGAGAGCCGAAAGGTCAGGTAGCCTCCCACCACAGCCCCTACCGTTGCCATCAGCCCGTAGTACCACCACCATTCGCGATGACGGGCGGTGAGTAGAATGACGAAGAGATCCATACCCCCGGGAATCGGGATTACGGAGTTATCGACCAGCCCCACGACGATCAGCCCGGGGCCTCCCAGGCGAAGCATCCATCTCAGGGAACTGCCCAGCAGCAGGATGGATCCGATTCCCGGCATCGTGTTTTGACTTCGCCCCCGCTACTTAGAGGCAGGAAAATGCGGGCGTGCTGCCAGGTAAATGGGAGGGGTCGGCTACACGAGCACCTTTTCTGGGACACTGTGGTTGGCGGCGCGCAACTGGCGCACCCGCTCGTACACTTTTCCGTACTCCCGCGCGGATGCATTCCAGGAAAAATCCTTGTTCATGCCGTTGCGCATCAGCACTTGCCAGGACGTCTGATCTTTGTAGGCGCTCAAGGCTTCCTTGATCGTCAGCAGCAATGACTCGCCGTTGTACTCGGAGAACTTGAAGCCGGTTCCCTTCCCGGTCCGGGCGTCCCAGGGCTCAATGGTGTCGTCCAGGCCTCCGGTTGCGCGCACGATCGGTACGGTCCCGTACTTGAGGCTGTAAATCTGATTGAGGCCGCAAGGCTCGTAGCGCGAGGGCATCAGGAACATGTCCGCTCCCGCTTCGATCTTGTGGGCAAGTGCATTGTCGTACGCGATTTTCACCGCGATCTTGCTGGGAAATAGTTTATTGAGGCGCTGAAAGAGCTCTTCGTAAGCCTTGTCGCCCGAGCCCAGGGCAACGATGATCATCGCTTCTCGCGCCAGACGATCGGCGATCTGGGCGATCAGGTCGAAGCCCTTCTGCGCGGCGAAGCGGGAGACAATGCCGATCACCGGCAGCTTCGGATCTGCATTCTTCACCCCAAAAGCTGCGAGCAGATCCTGCTTGTCTTTGGCTTTGCCGGATAAATCCTGCGGAGAATATTTTGCTACCGCGAACTTGTCGGCCTGCGGGCTCCACTCGTCATAGTCCACGCCATTCAAAATGCCGGCCACGGTCGCGGCCCGATCCCGCAGCACTCCTTCCAGGCCGAAGCCGTATTCCGCCGTCTGAATCTCCTGGCTGTACTTCCTGCTGACCGTAGTGACGTAATCGGAATAGGCCAAGGCTCCTTTCAGGAAATTCACCTGTCCGAAAAACTCCATCTTCGAGATCGTAAATAGATCCCAGGGAAGCATGAGCAGGGGCAGCGTATCGGCTGGAAACAATCCCTGATAACCCATGTTGTGGATGGTGAAGACGGTTCCCACATCGCGGAATGCCGGATCCTCCAGATAAAGAGTGCGCAACAAAACCGGCACCAGGGCCGCCTGCCAGTCGTGGCAATGGAAAATCTGTGGAACACCAGTCACCTTCGATGCCTCCAGCACGGAGCGCGAGAACAACGCGAAACGCTCTGCGTTATCGGGATAATCGCCCGCCGGTGTGCCATACAAAGCTTCGCGATCAAAGTAAGGCGGGTACTCCACAAAATAAAAGTGCACGTTGCCCAGGGTTCCTCCCGCGAGCACGGAAGCGAAGCGGTACTGATCGTCGAACGGCACGGTCACGCTGCGCACCACGACAGAGGGATCGTTCAGCTTAGTTTGCCGATACCGCGGCAGGTAAACGCTCACCTGGTGTCCCAGAGCAGCCAGAGCGCGTGGTAACGCGCCCACCACATCGGCCAAGCCGCCGGTCTTGGAGAATGGAACGCCTTCCGATGCCACGAATGCGATGTGCATGAGTGCGGGAACCTCCTCGGCGGGCGCGTTTCCGCGGCGCACGTTATCATGGAGCAACAGAAGACCACCGGCCCACGCTTAAGATGCGCGCGCCGAATTGAAAGTCTACTTCCCGATAGCTAGAGGGTCAACGTGCCAAGGGTCGTATCTGCCGATCGTCCGCGATCAAAGCCCAAACTGGGCCAGCACTTCCTCCAGAGCGAGGAGTACGCGCACCGCATCGTTGAGGCCTTGGGTGACGTCTCCCAGAGCACCGTGCTTGAAGTCGGCCCGGGTCGCGGCATCCTCACCGCCATGCTCGCGCAACGCGCCCGCCGCCTGATCGCCGTCGAACTGGATCGCGTGCTGGCGGCACAATTGCGCCTGAAATTTGGCATGTACCGCAACGTCGAAGTCATCGAAGCTGACGTGCTGGCCATCGACATCGATTCGCTGTTCGGCCCCAAGCCGGGCCTCGGCCGCCCGGGAATTGAACTGAAGCCTGAGCCAGTCAAGGTCGTCGGCAATCTTCCTTACTACATCACGTCAGATATCCTGCTGCGCTTATTTCAGTTCTCGAAATACTTCGACAGCATCGTGGTTATGGTTCAGCGTGAGGTGGCGGACCGGATCGCCGCCGAACCTGGAGGCCGCGACTATGGGGTGCTTTCCGCCACCACGCAGTTGCATGCGCGGGTTGAAAAGCTGTTCACCGTCCCTCCCGGAGCTTTCTCGCCTCCACCGAAGGTTTTTTCGGCGGTGCTGCGACTCACTCTCGACCCGCAGCAGCAAAAGCTTGGAGTTGCAGGAGACGGCTTTATCAGTTTCCTCCGGCTTTCTTTCGGACAGAAGCGCAAAACGCTTTGGAACAATCTGAAAGGAAACTACGACGACGCCCAGCTAAAACGCGCTCTAGCGCAGGCGAAAGTGAAACCTACAGCGCGCGCGGAGACGTTGAGCCTCGCACAAAGCGCGGCTGTTTATCGCGCCTTGCGCGATGCGCAGACCGAGCCTTAGCATTAAGAGGGTTGGTCCCGTATCGGTAACAGTCAAAGGAGGGACCATGACGACATCAACCCTGCGACAGCCTGCCGTAGCCGGACGTTTCTACCCTGGAAACGCTGACGACCTTCGCGCCGCAGCGCGATCCTATCTTTCCACCAGCAACGCCGAACCGATTCATGCTATCGCCTGCATCGCTCCCCATGCGGGATACATGTACTCCGGACACGTAGCCGGGGCGGTCTTTGCACGTATTGCAGTCCCGAAACGCTGCATCGTGATGTGCCCCAACCACACCGGACAGGGACACGCTCTCGCCATGATGAGCGAGGGCGCATGGAAAACTCCCCTGGGGGATGTTCCCATCGACGAAGTTTTGGCGCACGCGCTGAAAGAGCGCTTTCCCGCCCTGCAGGACGACTCCGCGGCGCACCGAGCCGAGCACGCGGCAGAAGTCGAGCTTCCCTTCCTGCAACTGCGCCAGCCGGAACTTAAATTCTTGCCTATAGCCCTAGGAACCAGCCGCTTCGAGCCTCTCGAGCAACTTGGCCAAGCGCTGGGCGACATAATTGCAGCGCAAAAGGAATCGATACTGATCGTCGCTTCCAGCGACATGAACCACTATGAGTCCGACACGGTCACGCGCATCAAAGATCATCGAGCCATCGAGAAAATTCTGACGCTCGATCCCCGCGGTCTGTACGACGTGGTGACCCAGCAGGACATCAGTATGTGCGGCTTCGGTCCTGCCGTTGCCATGCTGACTGCAGCCCGCCAGCTCGGAGCTACAAAAGCAGAACTGGTGAAGTACGCAACCTCGGGGGACGTCTCTGGCGATCGCGAGATGGTTGTTGGATATGCCGGGGTGGTAGTCAGGTAGCAGAGCGCAAACAAAGGGCCTCCGTTGTGAGACCCAGATTCCGCGAAAACGTAAAGCATCCCTCAGGGGCTAAAGCCCGCGTGCGATTTTCGAGCACTTGCGGCACGAGTGAACTCGTGCCCTTTCAAAACAGGGGATCCACAACACAGGGGTTCAAAACTGAGGGGTCGTCATGACTCTGAGGGCCTCACGTTGTGAGGCCCTTCGTTGCAATGAACCGTGTTCTAGCGATGCGGACCGGCGGGAGCAGAAGATCTTCCCGCGGACGGAGCGGGAGCGCTGCGTACCGGTGGTGCGCTCGACATCGAACCTCGCTGCTGTCCGCCCGACATCGAACCACGTTGGGATGCGCCAGCCATCGAACCTCGTTGCGCTCCGTTGTATCCACCTGATCGCGGAGAACTCGCCGCGAATGGAGGAGCCGGCCGCACCTGCGCGGAACCGTGTTTCACCACCTCCTGGTTCAGATGGTTGAGATGATTGATCGAGCCGCGCTGAATCCCTAGTCCAGCCGTGCCAGAGTTTAGGGTGATACGGCTTGGCTGCATCGCAGTAGCGGTCGCTCCCCTGCCCACGAAAACCGTCCTCACCGTTCCTGCTGCAGGAGGCCTCAGAGCCGTTACCCGTGTCGCGGACGTGGCCGTATACCGCGGCACACTCACCCAGGTATTCCACGCGCCCGGCTGCCACGCCCAGCCCATACCGGGCACGAACATCCAGTTTCCGTAGCGATAAGGCATCCATCCCCACGGATAGGCCGAGGCGAACATGTATCCGTACCCCGGGTAATATCCCCACGCGCCGTCCATGAACGGATCCCAGCCGACCCCGGTGAAGTACGGGCGCCACATCATGCCGTAGCCGGGCACATTGCTAAACGCGCCATAGTAATTCAGGTCGCTGTAGCCGTAACCGTACGGCGTCGTATTGTTTTTCGCGTACTGGTCGTGATACGAAACCGACTCTTTATCCCACGAGTCCAGCGGCTCATCCTTCACATTCTTGGCCAGCGTGTATTTGTCATCGGCCGCGATATCGAACGTTGCCGTCTTCTTCTTTTCGACGGTGAAGTTGCCGGAAGGCCCGGCCACGTTCACGTTGCCTTTAAATACTGCAAGGTTCGCCGCTTCAGTCGACGTATCCACTCGGAAATGAGCTGAGTGGTCGAGGGCAATCGATTCGCGAGAGAAATTCAGCGTCAGGTCATCCTTGCCCAGCCAGTTGACGTAGGCCATGCCCTCCACCAGATTGACCTGCGAAATGCGCTTGCCCGAATCCGCGAGACCAAGCTTGCTGAACTCAATGGTGGTGTTCGGGGTGAGGCGCATCGAGCTGCCATCCTCAAACTCGACTTCTGCCCGGCCATTGGCCCCGGCACTTAATTTGGCGCCCTGGGTGATAGGCAGATTGACGAAAGCGCGTTCAAAGCCGACACCGGTATTCTTGTCCAGTTGCACGGATCCCTGAACATCGCTGAGGCGGACAATGCGGGCTTGCGAATCGGCCAGGGCAGGCAACGCTACGAGCGCCGACAAGCAGGCCCCGACGATTACGAACATGATTTTGGAACGAGAAGAAGCGGGCATGGTAACCCCCTGGAAAGGCTCTAATCATTAGAACACGCTTTCCCGGGAGGAGTTGTAAAAGTTACAAATTTATAATGCTCTTGCCGAACGCTCTGTACTTCGGCATCAGCTACCGGCGCTGGAAGAGGGATTCATACCCATGATGCGAAGAGCGCGGGCGCGCACGACCTTCATTACGCTGGAATCGTCGTAAATCTGCTGCAGAATGGGCTTTACCGATTGCAACTCAGCCAACTCCCCGCGACGAGCCTGGTCCTCCATCAGCTTCAATTCAGCGTCCAGAGCGAGTTTCTGGTAACGATGGAAGTATGAGAGCCGCCGCCCGTACTCCAGTGTGGCGGAGACGGTCTGGAAGATGGTGGTGAGTTGCTGCACCGGAGTCACTGGTGAGTAGTTGTATTCAGCCGACGTGTTTCGCTGGCCGTCGCTGTAGGCCAGCTTTTTCATTCCAGTAAATGCCAGCTTCTTGTTCCCGGAGTCAATCTTCCCCGAGAAATAGTGCGCCTGGGCGGCCAGCTGGAAAATCCTGGCGCGGGTCGCATCCGAAAATCTGAAGTCCATCTGGTACTGATCACGCTCCTCAGAATCCTGCGATATCCGGCCGGTGGACTCGTATTCCGCGCTGGCCATCGGGTTGCAACTTGATTGAATAGTGCTCGGGAGCGGAGTTGGGAAAATCCAGGCTGAAGCTAATCATGCCCGAGTCTGCCGCCCACGCCGCGGAACTGTACAGGAGTGCAACCAGCGCCGCCCAGGCAAGCTGACGCGGCAGCATTGCGGTGCTCCGGTCAAACACTCGGCCCTCGCGATGTGTTTTCGTAAGACTCACGTGAATGCAGCAAGAAGATTATGCCAAATATGAGCGGCTCTTTGGACGCTAACGCGCAATCCCTTGGCGGACAAGTGTGGCCGCCGTATGCAGATGGCAGATCGCAATGGCCAGGGCGTCGGAAGCATCCATCGGCTCGGGAGGCTTTGCCAGATCCAGCAGCCGAGTCACCATGTGTTGCACCTGCTGTTTCTCTGCCCTGCCGTATCCCACGACTGACGACTTGATCGTCAGTGGCGAGTACTCTGCGACTTCCAATCCCGCGCTGGCGGCGGCCAGCATAGCCACTCCCCGTACCTGCCCCAGCTTGAGCGCCGATTTCACGTTCAGGGCGTAGAAGACGTCTTCTATGGCGACTTCGTCTGGCCGGTGGGCGGAAATGATCTCACCCAGCTCCCGGTAAATTCGCGAGAGACGTCGCGGCAGCGCCTCGCGGGGGGAAAGCTTGATTGCGCCGCATGCGAGGCAGGTAAGCTTCCCTGAGGCGTAAATCTCCACTACGCCGTAGCCGGTGTACTCTCCCCCGCAATCAACGCCGAGAACTCGCATGTGCATGCAGTGTACCCCGGAAGCTAAAACGAATTCTCATAATTAGCGGCAAGTCTCCATCTCGGCACCTCGTTGCGGGACGCAGCTAACAGCAACGAGGGCGTCGCGCTTGAGCCGCTTCCCGCTCACGACAGAATCGATCGTATGCATCACGCGACGAGCTCAATCCGCTGCGCTCCAGGAACCTGCCATATGAAGCTTCATCGAAAATCTCCCGCAGCATTTCCAACAGGATTCGAGCCGCTCTGCTCCAACGAGTCATATACGGTCCTCCGCCAAACGAGTTCTTACGAACGGAGTTTCCCGCATAACGATCTCTTTCTCTCCCCGCAGCACTGCACGCCACTGCCGGATGGACTCGAACAGAACCAGGGTCACCATGACCACCAATCCTCCAGTTACCGCCGCATCCAGCCGGTTGTTGAAGATCAGGCGCGAAGTTGCTGCCGTCGCTGGTGCGTTCGCCAGAGCTTGCGCTTGCGCCAGAAATCCAATCCGCGGGCTCGCGTCAAAGACCTTGTGCCATGAAGCGGTAAAGGTCACAGCCACCAGCCAGGACAGCGGCACCAGGGTTACAGCCGCATATTTTGCCCGATGCATCTTGACGATAATCGTGGTCGCCACACAGAGTGCGACCGTTGCCAGCAACTGGTTCGCGATTCCAAACAGCGGCCAGAGAGAATTGATACCGCCGAGCGGGTCCTTCACTCCTTGCCATAAAAAAAATCCCCAGGCCGCCACGATCACCGCACTGGTCAGAAGTATCGAGGGATACCAACTCGTCCTGCCCAGCGGCTTGTAAATATGTCCGAGCGCGTCCTGGATCATGAAGCGCGCCACCCTCGTCCCCGCATCCAGAATCGTGAGAATAAACAGCGCTTCGAACATCACCGCGAAGTGATACCAGAGCGCCATCACGGTCGTTCCGCCGAGACTCTGCGAGAAAATGTGCGCCATGCCCACCGCAAATGCTGGCGCGCCCCCGGTCCGGTTGAACAGAGTCTGCTCGCCAACGGCTGTGGCTAGCGCCTGCATATCGGCGGCGGTCACGGAAAAGCCCCAATTAGAAATCGTCGCGGTAGCCGCGGCCGGACTCTGCCCGACAATTCCCGCCGGACTGTTGATTGCAAAATACACTCCCGGCTGCAACACGCAGGCCGCGATGATTGCCATCACCGCTACCGCCGACTCGGCCATCATCGCGCCATAACCCACCATGGGAGTCTCCGTCTCGCGCGCGATTAGCTTCGGCGTCGTCCCGCTCGAAATCAGAGAATGAAATCCGCTGATCGCCCCGCAGGCAATGGTGATGAAGGCGAACGGAAATATTTTCCCGGCGAATACGGGGCCGGTCCCGTCCACAAAGCGCGTGAAGGCTGGCATGTGCAGCGTAGGATGCAGCACCACGATCCCAATCCCCAGCAGCCCGATCGTCCCCAGCTTCACAAACGTACTCAGATAATCGCGCGGTGCCAGCAGCAACCATACGGGCATCGCAGAGGCGGCAAACGCATAAATCAAAATCAGAATAGCCAGAGTCTGCGCGCGGAAGGTGAAGACTGGCGCCAGTTGTGGACTGTGCGCCACCCACTGCCCTCCCCAGATCGCCAGCAACACAAGCACGAATCCGAGGACCGACACTTCCAGCACCTTTCCCGGACGAATCCGCCTGAGATAAACCCCCATCAACAGGGCGATCGGAATGGTCATCGCAATGGTGAAAGTTCCCCACGGACTATCCTTCAGCGCATTCACGACCACAAGCGCAATGACCGCCAGCAGGATGATGAGAATTGCGATTACCGCCGCATAGGCCACGAATCCTCCCAGCGGCCCCGTCTCTTCCTTCGCCATTTCGGTTAGCGATTTGCCGTCGCGCCTGACCGAAAACAGCAGGATGACGAAATCCTGCACGCAGCCAGCGAACACTGCGCCAGCGATCACCCACAAGGTTCCCGGCAAATAGCCAAACTGGGCCGCCAGCACCGGCCCCACCAGCGGACCCGGTCCGGCAATCGCGGCAAAGTGATGTCCGAACACGACCCACTTGTTGGTGACAAGAAAATCGCGGCCGTTCTCCAGACGCTCCGCGGGCGTGGCGCGCACAGGATCAACCGCCAGAATCTTCGCCGCAATGAAGGCGCTGTAGAATCGGTATCCCAGTGCATAACAGCAGGTCGCAGCCGCGACCAGCCACAACGCATTGATAGGCTCTCCCCGACGCAGCGCAATCACACCCAGGGCAAGTGCCCCCAGCAGCGCGACCATTCCCCAGACCACGGTTCGCAGAGTCTTATTCATGTCAGTCGAGCATTGTGTCGAATCATTGCGCCACAGCGCAAGCGGCATGACGTCCGGTACCAAAGGGCGTACTCGAACGATTTTCTGGCTCGAATTCGTGGTTTAGCGCCGATCAAGAAGTGTTACTCTTATTAGTTCCGAACGACTGCAACCCACGTCCCTGGGCCCACGTCAGCCCCATACCCGGGGTGCATTCTACGGATTCACCCGAACTGTCATTGCAAAAGAGGAGCTTACGATGAAGATTGGTATCTTGACCGGTGGGGGCGATTGTCCTGGTCTGAACGCGGTGATCCGCGCGGTCGTTCGCAAGGGACTGTTCCATTACGACGATCAATTCGTCGGGTTTCTGGAGGGCTGGCGCGGCCTGATCGACAACAAGAGCATGGAATTGGATCTTGATTCCGTCAGCGGCATTTTGCCTCGTGGAGGAACCATTCTCCGCACCTCCCGCACCAATCCTTCGAAGCGCCCCGACGGCTTTGATCGCTGCATTAAGACCCTTGATGCGCACAAGATTGACGCCCTGGTTGCCATTGGTGGAGACGACACTCTTTCGGTCGCGCAAAAGCTCCATGAAAAAGGAGTCAAGGTCGTAGGCGTTCCCAAGACCATCGACAACGACCTGGGTGGCACCGACTACACCTTCGGGTTCGATACCGCGTGCAACATTGTCTGCGAGGCAATCGATCGCGTACACACCACAGCCGAGGCGCACAATCGCGTGATGGTAGTCGAAGTGATGGGTCGCGATGCAGGCTGGATCGCACTCTACAGCGGTATTGCCGGCGGCGCCGATGCGATCCTGATCCCCGAGCGCCCCTTCAATGTTGACAAGGTCGCCGAATCGATTCGCCAGCGCCATGAACGCGGACGCTACTTCTCCATCGTTGTCGTGGCCGAAGGTGCGAAGTTCGCCACAGGATCGGGCGCTCCCGTCGTGCAGGAGATGGGAAAAGACGAGTTCGGGCATGCCAAGCTGGGCGGTATCGCCAACGTGCTCGCGCGTGAGATCGAACAGCGCACCGGCTTTGAAACCCGCGCCGTGGTCCTCGGACACATTCAGCGCGGCGGCTCGCCCAGTGCCTTCGATCGCGTGCTGGCCACCCGCTACGGCCTGGGCGCTATCGATATGGTGCATCGCGCCGAGTTCGGCCGCATGGCGGCTCTCCGCTCCAATAAGATTGTCTCGATTCCTTTGCTGGAGGCCATCTCGAAGAATCGCGTGGTTGACGACGAGATGATCCAGATTGTCGGAGGATTATTCGAAGAAATCGGTGAAGCCGCCACAAAATAGTTTTGTGAAATCAGCCTCCTCCGTTTTATGAATCGGAGGAGGCTCTTCTTTTTCCTGCAAAAATCTCCTCAAGATTTTTCCCTCAGAGACGTTGCAAGCAACGTCTCTACAAACACTGCTCCTCTGGAATTTTTGCAATCTGTTGACATTCCGCAGATAACTCGAGTGCGTTGTACCCGTTACGATGCAGCTATGAACGAAACATCGCGTTGCGCCTGGACATGCGTCTCATGGTGACTGCCCCTACTGTTCCCGCAGCCGCCACCATCCGCACGAATCCGCGATCTCTTTCCATTCCGGCTCCACGCCTGGTTTCCGTGGACATCCTGCGCGGGCTCGCCATGGTCGTCATGGCGCTGGATCACACGCGGGACTTCATGAGCTATCTGCGGATTGCTCCTGAGGATGTGGCACACACTTACGGAGCGCTTTTTTTTACCCGATTCATCACTCATTACTGCGCACCGATATTCTCGTTTCTGGCGGGCACCGGCGCGTTCCTTTCCACCCGGCGCGGAAAGTCCATCCCGCAACTGTCGAGCTTTTTTCTCAGTCGTGGCCTATGGCTCGTGCTGCTCGAGTTCACCGTTGTTGATTTTGCCTGGGGCTTTGTCCCCTGGGCACACGCGGGAGTCATCTGGATATTGGGATGGAGCATGGTTGTCATGGCTCTTATCGTGTGGCTTCCCGTGCGTTGGATCGCGGTGTTAGGTGTGGGCATGATTGCCACTCACAATCTGCTGGATGGCATCCATGCGGCTTCGTTCGGAAGGTTTTCCTGGTTGTGGATTTTCTTGCACAGTCCTGGAAGCATTCCGGTCACCGCTGATTTTTCCTTGTCCACCCGGTATGTGCTGATTCCATGGGTCGGCGTCATGGCTGCGGGTTTTGCTTTTGGAGCGTTGCTGCAGCGACCCGACCGCCGCAAATGGATTCTGACCCTGGGGATATCCGCTACGGCGCTGTTCTTTGTGCTCCGCGGGTTCAATGTTTATGGAAATGGAATAGTTGAGACAGCATCCAGATACGCAAGCTCTGCTGGCCCGTGGAGCGTTCAGCCCACGATTTCACTGACCGTTATCTCATTTTTCAATACCCTGAAATATCCGCCTTCTCTGCAATACCTGCTTATGACCCTCGGGCCTTCGCTGATCCTGCTGGGATTGCTTGACGGCGTGAGAGCACAGCGCGGATTGGGACGCATTCTGGTGGTCTACGGCCGGGTTCCGTTGTTTTATTACGTCTTGCATATCTATCTCCTGCACATTATGGCTATCGTGGTCTCGCTCGCCTTTCACCAACCCATCTGGCACGGTACTGTCATAGCGGATTTCGCGCAAAAGCCTTCGGGGTATGGACACGGTCTACCTTTCATTTACGCGATGTGGATTTTGGCCGTGGCGATTTTGTATCTGCCTTGCTTGTGGTTCATGAACTTCCGCAGTAGGCATCGGGACTGGGGTTGGCTAAGTTATCTGTGACCTGATCTTGCTTGCCGCTGCATGCCCGGGCGGCTGACACCAAATTAAGCAAGACGGCGTTGAAGCTTCCACCGGATATAGTTCTGTTAGCAAGCCAAGACAGCTTGCCAGAGCGATTCCGGAGGACACCTGAACCTTTCCCACCATTTGGAACTGCTCGGGCTCGCCAGTTTCGAAAGCTCCTACTTTCAGCTCGGAACGTGGCTTCTCTCGATACTGGAACTGGTCCTCGTCGTCGCGACCGTCATACTCATTCTCCGCAAGCGGCATGCCCCTCATTCTTTTGTTTCCTCGTGGACCTCGGCTTTCAACCAGTTTGCACAGCGGCGCGTGCTCGCAAGTCTCTCAGTTGGAGTTGGCGTTATTGTCGTGCGGACAGCTCTGATCCCGGTGATCGGCATTCCCCAGCCGCGCTGGAACGACGAATTCAGTTATCTGCTCGCCGCCGACACTTTCGCCCACGGCCGGCTTACCAATCCGACCCATCCGATGTGGATTCACTTTGAAACCTTTCACGTCATCCAGCACCCCACCTATATGTCGATGTATCCGCCGGCGCAAGGCTTAATCTTGGCGGCGGGCCAGATTCTTGGGAGTCCATGGATCGGTCAACTGCTGATCACGGCGGTGATGTGCTCCGCGCTGTGCTGGATGCTGCAGGCATGGGTTCCTCCACCCTGGGCCCTGTTGGGCGCGATCCTCGCTGCCTTGCGCCTTGGCATTCTCAGCTACTGGATGAATACGTACTGGTGCGCCTCGGTTGCTGCTCTGGGCGGCGCCCTGGTCCTGGGTGCCTGGCCGCGCCTGCGCAAGAAAATGCGTCCCCTCCATGGGGTTGTGCTCGCGGCGGGATTGGTGTTGCTCGCGAACAGTCGGCCGTTTGAAGGCCTGGTGTTCAGCATTCCGGTGGGCATTGCGATGATGGCATGGCTCATTGGGAAATCTCGCGCGCAGTTCAAGACGAACTCTGCCGGCGGTGGCTGTGCTGCTGGTTGTCGTCGCTGCGGGAGTCGCCGCAACAGCCTATTACTACGACCGCGTCACAGGTTCGCCCTGGCGCATGACTTATACGGTCAATCGCGATCAGTACTCCGCTGCTCCCTATTTCGTCTGGCAGAAGCTTCGTCCGGAACCCGATTATCGTCACCCGGTGATGCGGGATTATTACCGCGGCGAGAGCGCGCAGTTTCAGCGCAATCTGACCCTGCCAGGGTACTTGCAACGTGGCATCAAAAATTTCTGGAGTGGTGGAGATTCTATCTGGGACCGTTGCTCACGATGCCCCTGCTCGCGCTGCCATGGATCGATTCGCCAGCGCAAAATGAGATTGCCCTTGGCGATCTGTGCCGCCATGATCGCGGCTTTGCGGTGCAAACCTGGACTTTGCCGCATTATTTCTCTCCCGCGGCAGGCGCGCTTTACATCCTGTTGACACAAGGAATGCGGCACATCTGCGCGCGCCGGAGGCATTGCAGAAAGACGCGCGCGCTCGCAATCCCGATTCTGGCGTGCGCCATGATGTCATTCGGGTGTATGCGCGGCGGCTACGCACACCCCGATCGAGCTGCCTGGCCACGAGGAAATCTGGAACGGGCAGCAATCCTTCGCCAACTACGCGCAATGCCGCGATGCAACAACTCGTGATAGTCCGCTACGGGCCTGACCACGACTTACATCGCGAATGGGTATGGAACGAAGCTTCCATCGACGAGGCCAAGGTAGTCTGGGCCCGCGATATGGGAGACGCCCAGAATCAGGAGCTGCTGCAATATTTCAAAACTCGCCAGGCCTGGCGACTGGATGCCGACGATCCCTCGCCCAAGCTGCAGCCTGTGCCTGCTCCACGGTAAATCCCCTGCACCTTTGAGATCGATCCGCGCTCCATTACCATGGACCGTCTTCATGACAGATCGAGCCTATTCCGCAAGCTGGCTTACGGCACGGCGCCTGCGGGCGCACGGGCTAATTGTCGGGTATCGCACTGTGGTCGATCTACCTGTGGACCGTCGCTACTCCCGGATTGCGCGATCGCAACGGCAATCTCAAGGGCACGGACTTCCTGCACTTCTACACACTGGGCCTGGTGGCGCGGGAGCATCGCGCCCCTGATTTATATGACATGAAAGCGCAGTCGCAGCTGGCACGCGCACGAGTGCCACAGGCTGCCGGCATCGACTACCTGCCCCTCTACCCGCCGCAGGTGTCGATGCTCTTCGCCCCGCTCGCGCATTTTTCTTACGCCACTGCGCTCGCGATCTGGTGGATCGCCTCGGCAGCGATCTACTCCCTATGTTGCTATTGGATCTGGCGGGCGTGCCCAGGACTGCAGGCTCACGGCGTGACAGTTGCTATTCTCGCCGCCGCCTTCCCTGCATTTTTCCATCTGATCGCATGGGGACAAACATCCGCCCTGGCGCTTCTCTGCTTCACGGCGATGTACATGTGCCTCCGCGGACAACGTGACTTTCTGGCGGGCGTCATTCTCGGCTGTCTTGCATTCAAGCCACAATTGGGGTTGGCAGCCGCCATTATTTTCCTGGGCATCGGCGCCTGGAAGATTCTGATTGGCGCAGCCCTCTCCGCAACGGCCCAATTCTTAGCTGGCATCCTCTTCTATGGCACGCAAGCTTTTCACGAGTGGTTGTGGATGATGCGCAACGTGCGCGCGGCTTTGCCGCTTCTGGAGCCCAGGATTTATCAGACCCACTCGCTGCGCACCTTCTGGTCGATGCTGATCCCGTGGCCCAAACTGTCATTCGCCTTGTACTTGATTACTGCCCTGTCGGTGCTTGCGATGACATTTGCCCTATGGCAGCGTAGATCCGTCTCGCTCAATGTCCGCTTCTCGGCGCTGCTGTTCGCCACCGTGCTGATAGCCCCGCATCTGACAGTTTACGATCTAGTAATTCTCGCCCCCGCGCTTCTGCTGCTTTCAGATTGGCTGATAAGCGTCGCACCCAGACGCACACCACAAATAGGAACAGCACTGTACTGCGTCTACATGTTTCCGATCGTTGGGCCGTTAGCAAAATGGACGCACGTGCAGCTCACAGTAATCGCGATGTCAGCACTAGTGTTCCTGTTATACGAGGGAAAGCAGATTAGCTCAGAAGAAGAATGAAGATAAAAAGGAGGGTGCCCCACCCTTGTCCCGCGGATTTCAGCGGGACAGGGGGGGGTTTTGACTTCCTTTAAAGAGCCCACTGTTCTAAGGAATGTTCTACTGCACTACCCTATTCGTGCCGCAAAGATTCGATCGGATCCAGCCGAGCGGCCCGAAACGCCGGGACCATCCCGCTGATCAGCCCCACGGCCCCCAGGATGATGGTAGAAGCGATCAAAGTCCCCGGCGCAATAATCAGCCGAATGTCTCCCGCTTCACCGTTCTTGGCAAATGCGCTGTACAAAGTCAGCCGTCCCACCGACAGAGCAACGGCATAAGCGAGAATCACTCCCAGCACGCCGCCAATGAAAGTAATGGTCAAAGCTTCAGCCAGAAACTGCATCAGGATGTAGCGCGATTTCGCCCCCAGGGCCTTCAGCACGCCGATCTCCCGCGTCCGTTGCGTCACCGACACCAGCATGATGTTCATTAATCCAACCCCACCGATCCCTAATGTCAGCGTCCCAATGAACCCCATCAGGATCTTCAACCCCAGCGTGATGATCTCGAACTGGTGCAACTGCGTCATCAGGTTGAACACTCGCACTGCTTGCCGGTCCGACGAATTGAATTTGTGCTGCCCGGCCAGAATCGTCCGCACTGCCGGCTCGATCCGCAAATATTCTGGAGTCTGATAGTTGAACCAGATGGTGTCCAGATAATGCGTGTCCTTCAAATCGCTTATCGACGTGAACGGGACATACACCACGCGGTTGATGTCGTCGTTCCCCTCCTGCATTTTCGCGGTCAAAACGCCAACCACTTCAAAGCTCAATCCATCCAGCCGGATGTGCTCTCCCACCGCACTCCGTCCCGAGAATAATTTTTCCTTGGCCTCGGCCCCAATCACCGCCACGCGGCCGTGCTGGACCTGGTCCTCCATATTGAAGAAGCGTCCCTGCTCGAGCTTGAGCGATCGGATCGAATACACGTTAGGATAATTCCCGCTGACCGGAAACGTGAACGACCGGTTCTCGTACTGCACGTTGGACTGCTTCCCGACTTCGGGCGTGATATGCGTGATCTGGGGAAGATTGGTCGTAAGCGCATCCACATCTTCCTGGGTGAACCGAATCTGCACTCCCGACTTCTGCCCGCCCGCCTGCATGGAAGTTTTTCCCGGCACAATAATGACGAGCTTAGTCCCGAAGTTCGCGAAAATATTCGCGCAGGCCTGCCCAAAGCCGTCGCCGTACGCCAGCAGCATGACTACGGTCGCAATGCCCCACGCCATGCCCAGCATAGTCAACGCCGTGCGTCGCCGGTTGTGACGCATCGAGTTATAAGCTTCCTGCAGCAGATCGCGAATCATTCCATTACTCCTGCCGTAAAGCCTCCACCGGCTGCAGCATCGCAGCTTTCCGCGCCGGATATAGACCGGCAACAACTCCCGCCAGAGTCAAACTCCCGATCGCGAGCATGGCCGACATCGGCACCAATTTCGGAGGATCGAACCCCTGCGGACCTTGCACTCCCCCCATCATCGCCATTAGTCCGCCGGCAAATGCCATCCCGAGCATTCCGCTCCCCAACGTAAGCAGGAGTCCTTCCAGAAAGAAATGCAGCAGGATGCTGCGGTTGGTGGCGCCTAGAGCCTTGCGCAACCCAATCTCGCGCGTGCGTTCACTTACCGCCACCAGCATAATGTTCACCACGCCAATCGCACCCAGCGCCAGGGTCACTACCCCGACCGCTCCCAAGAACATGTTCATCACATCGAAAATTGTGCCTACCATCTGCGATTCCTTGATGGAATCCCACTCGTCGAAGGCATTTTCGTCGCTGCCATCGAAGCCATGATTTCGCGCCACAATCTGGTGTACCTCTTGCCGCGCCAATTCGTGATCTGTACGTACTTCTGGCTGATATTCGATGAACGAAATCGAACCCTCGTGATTTTCGCCCTTCAATGGAAAATTCGCGGCCATCACCTGGAAGGGGATATAGCCGCGCATGTTCAGCCACATGTTGTCGCCGCGCCCCAAGTGCGGCAGACTCCCGACCACCTCGAAGCGCAGCCCGTTGATCAACACGAAAGAACCCAAGGAGGGCCTGCCCGGGAACAGCGTTTTCAACAACTCGTTTCCCAGCACGATCACATTGCGTCTCTGGATTCCATCCAGATCGTTGAGCCACCGCCCTTCCTTCAGCGGCAGATAACTGATCTCGTTCAGTTGGGGCTCAGTTCCCAGGATCTCGCCGCTCCCGCTGGCAAATTCGCTGACCTCGTGCAGATCCCCCCGCGAAATGAGTGGAACCGCATTCCGGACATGTCCCGCCAGCTTGATATCGCGGTAGTCCTGCGAGGTCAGAAGATACGACTTCGCCGAGCTCATATTTCCCTTCACCGAAGGCGCCCGCCCGGGAAACAGGAACATGATGTCCTTCCCAAACTCCGCCAGTTCTCGCTTGTTGCCCGACCGGAAGCCTTCACCCACGCCAACCAGCAGCAGAAGCGAGCCCACCCCCCAGGCGATGCCAAACATCGTCAGAAAGGACCGCAGCTTATGAGCCCAAAGGTTCCGAAATATCTGTCCGAGAATGTCAGAAAACGTGCGCATAAAGAGAGAGACGTTCCGCGAGTGAGTTGGTTAACTCAAAGCCCAAAAACCAACACAATGATCCTAACAAGAGTTACGTATTGAAGGCCCAAAAGGTTCCCGGGAAGAAGTGGCTGGTGGTACTGTTGGACTCCGAAAACGCACCTTTAGTTTCCACAACTTCGGAGTTTCCAGAGCAAAAGCTCGTTTACGAAGGGCGGCATTGCGAGTTCGCTTCGGCGGACGCGATTACGAATCTTCAACCGTTTGGCGATGAACCATCCCTAAGATTAGACTAGCGCGCGATGCCCACAACCAAACTCGTCCGCTTCGTGTTTTTTGCTTGGATGCTCTCTTGCTCTGCCAGGGTACTCGCCCAGTCGCAATTTACTTTGGAACAGGTCCTCAGTTCACCCTTTCCCACCGGACTGGTTTCAGCCCAGCACGCTAACCGGATCGCCTGGGTGTTTGATGATAAGGGTGTCCGCAACATCTGGATCGCCGACGCGCCCGATTTCCAGCGCAGCGCCCGCCAGCTTACTCATTACAAAGCTGATGACGGCCAGCCGATCGCCAGCCTTCGTCTCACGCCGGATGGGAAGACGGTTCTTTATGCGTTAGGCAGCGAACTCAACGGCGACCAGGAGAGTGCCAATCCCGGCAGTTGGACCAAAGGTGCCAAGCAGCAAGTGTTCGCCGTCGATGTCGACTCCAAGAACGCCGAACTGCGGCCGCTCGGCGAAATGGGATGTCCCGACGAAGGCTGCGAAGACATCCAGATCTCTCCCGACGGCAAACAAGCGCTTTGGTCCGCTAAAAAGAAGCTCTGGATCGCCACGGTCGACGGCAAGCAGCAGGCGAAGGAACTCGCCACGGTTCGCGGGGACGGAGTCACCCCCAAGTGGTCTCCTGACGGCAAGCACATCGCCTTCGTCAGCGACCGCGGCTCTCACAGCTTCATTGCCATCTACGACTTGAATGGCGACTCGATCCGCTATCTGTCGCCGAGCGTCGACAAAGATTCCATGCCCCGCTGGTCTCCGGATGGCAAGCAGGTCGTGTTCGTCCGGTCGCCGGGCGAAGAAGCCAAGCTTCCGCTGATCCCGGTACGTCCTGAGCCCTGGTCCTTGTGGATCGCAGATGCCACGTCAGGCTCTGCTCACCAACTCTGGCGCAGTGGCAACAAGCTCGACGATTCGTTTCCCGAACTGAGCGAAGACACTTCCCTGAACTTCGCGGCCGACGGACGCATCGTCTTCTCCTCCGAACAAGACGGCCGCAATCACCTGTACTCGATCGCAGCCAGCGGTGGCACGGCTACCCTGCTCACCCCCGGTGACTTCGATGTGGAAGACGTCACGCTCACCCCGGATAAGAAGTCGGTGATCTTCTCCTCGAATCAGGATGACGTCGACCGCCGTCACCTGTGGCGCGTAGCAGTTTCCGGCGGCTCCCCTCAGGAAGCCCTGACCAAGGGCGAAACGATGGAGTGGTCTCCGGTCGTAACCGGAGATGGAAAGAGTCTGCTGTGCCTCGGATCGACGGCGACGATTCCTGCAATGCCGTACCAGGTATCCGCGACCGGCCGCGACATGATCGGCAGGCAAGCACTCGGCGAGTTCCCTTCGTCTTCACTGGTGACTCCGAAGCAGGTGATTTTCAAAAGCGAAGACGGGCTGACCCTGCACGGCCAACTCTTCCTGCCACGCAATGTCTCCGGCAAAGTTCCCGGTCTGGTCTTCATGCACGGAGGACCCATCCGCCAGATGATGCTCGGCTTCCACTACATGGACTACTACCACAATGCATACGCCATGAATCAATACCTGGCGAGCCGCGGATACGCCGTGCTCTCGGTCAACTACCGCCTCGGCGTGATGTACGGACGCGCCTTCCGGGAGCCGCCCAACACCGTCTGGCGAGGCGCCGCCGAATATAAAGATGTAGTCGCCGCCGGACGCTATCTGCAGTCTCTGCCCGAAGTCGATGCCGACAACATCGGACTCTGGGGCGGATCCTATGGCGGCTTTCTCACTGCGATGGGCCTGGCCAAAAATTCCGATCTGTTTAGGTCTGGCGTCGATTTCCACGGCGTGCATGACTGGAGCGTGTTCCTCACCCAGCGTCCCTACTTCGGCAGCATCGCGAGCAAGCCGCCGGACGAAGAAGAGGCGGTTAAACTCGCATGGGAATCCTCTCCCGATGCCTACGTGAGCGCATGGAAATCGCCAGTCCTCCTTATCCACGGCGATGACGACCGCAACGTGCCCTTCACCCAAACCGTAGATCTAGCGCAGCGCCTGCGCGCCCAGCACGCTCCATTCGAGCAACTGATCATCCCCGACGAAATCCACGGATTCCTTATGTGGAAGAGTTGGATCCGCGCCTACAGCGCCACCGCGGATTTCTTTGACCGGACGCTGAAGCAGCACGCAAAACTCACCCCCGATGAATAAGAATTGTGCAGGGGCGGACGCCTTCGTCCGCCCGTGAGCGCAGCGAGCGTAACTGCTGCGTCAGGAGAATCCGTGAAAAAGAGAATCCCCCAAGCGGCAATGCTGATTGCACATCGCCGCCTTCGCCGCAACCGCCCCAGCGCAACAGACCAAACCCACCGCTCGCGCCCTGGTCGACGAAATTAAAAAACAAGTGGGCGTCCCTTGGCAGCAGGACACCGTAGACACATTCAAAGCGGGCAATCCCGATACCCAGGTCACAGGAATCGCAGTGACCATGATGGCCACCATGGATGTCCTCGAACGCGCCTCCGCGAAGGGTCTGAATTTCATCATCACCCACGAACCTACGTTCTATGCCCACCTCGACACTCCTGAAGGCCTCCCCAACAACGATCCCGTATGGTCCGAAAAGCGTGCATTCATCGAGAAGCACAACCTGGTCGTCTGGCGCTTCCACGATCATTGGCACATGCGGCATCCCGACGGCATTGAGGCCGGCGTCATCCATTCGCTGCACTGGGAAAAATTCCAGAATCCCGAAAATCAATATCTCTTCGCGCTTCCAGAGACTACGGTCAAAAAATTAGCCGAAGAAGTTGCTGAAAAACTCCACTCCCCAGTTGTCCGCGTGGTAGGCGATCCCGAAATGAAAGTCACCCAAGTAGGCCTGAGCCCCGGCGCTGCTGGCTTTGAAAGAGAGACTCACGCTCTCGAGCGGGACGATATACAAGTTCTCTTGGTAGGAGAAACCCGCGAGTGGGAGACGGTAGAGTACGCTGCGGATGCCCTCACCGAACACCGCAAGAAAGCCCTCATCGTAATCGGCCATATTCCCAGCGAACAACCCGGGCATGGAAGAGTGCGCCCGCTGGTTGAAAACCTTCGTGAAAGATACCCCGATAGAGTTCGTAGCGGCGAAACAACCTTTCTGGACAATTCCAGCGAAACAGTAATTCGGAACGCAGTCCCGAACAGTCTCGTAGAATCAGGCAAGAACTTCGTATAAAAGGCAAGCAGCCAACCCGTCTTCAATCTAATCTCATATTTGAAGGAACAGACGATGCAAAAACGCAAACTTGGAAAAAGCGATCTGGAAGTTTCCGCCATCGGTCTTGGCTGCATGGGGATGAGCTTTGGCCTGGGTCCGCCCGCCGACAAGCAGGAAATGATCTCGCTGATCCGAGCCGCGGTCGAACGCGGTGTGACATTCTTCGATACCGCCGAAGTGTACGGCCCATTCACCAACGAAGAACTCGTCGGCGAAGCCCTCGCTCCTTTCCGCGAGCAGGTTGTGATCGCCACCAAATTCGGCTTCAAACTTGATCCGAGCACTGGTAAACAGGCCGGTCTGGATAGCCGGCCAGAGCACATCAAGGAGGTCGCGGAGGCCTCGCTGAAGCGCCTGAAGACCGATGTCATCGACCTGTTCTACCAGCACCGCGTGGACCCGGATGTCCCAATCGAAGACACAGCGGGAGCGGTGAAGGAACTGGTCCAGCAAGGCAAGGTGAAGCACTTCGGACTCTCTGAGGCAGGAGTGAAGACCATCCGTCGCGCTCACGCCGTCCAGCCGGTCACCGCCTTGCAGAGCGAGTATTCGCTTTGGTGGCGAGAACCCGAGGCCGAGGTAATCCCGACGCTTGAGGAACTCGGGATCGGATTTGTTCCCTTCAGCCCTTTGGGGAAAGGCTTCCTCACTGGCAAGATCAGTGAAGACACGAAGTTCGACAAAAGCGATTTCCGCAATATCGTCCCGCGCTTCACGGCAGAGAATCGTAAAGCGAATCAGGCTGTCGTTGATCTGCTAGGCAAATTCGCACAAGAGAGAAAGGCGACCCCCGCTCAGATCGCGCTCGCCTGGCTGCTTGCGCAGAAACCCTGGATTGTTCCAATTCCGGGTACGACCAAGCTGCATCGTCTGGAGGAAAATATCGGAGCGGTTGCCATTCAACTTACGCCCGAAGATCTACGGCAACTCGAAAGCGCAGCCTCGAAGATCCCAGTGCAAGGTGCTCGCTATCCGGAGGAACTGCAAAAGATGGTGGGCCGCTGATGGCAGCACGTTGAATCCTAACCAGGAGTAGCCCATGCCTGCGCAAAATCATGCCCTCAAAGATCGCCTTTCCAAATCTAGTGAAATAAAAATCACTGTGACCGGCAGGAAGTCAGGACGCCCGATCTCGATCCCGATCTGGTTCGTTTTTGATGAAGAACTTTACCTTCTGCCAGTTCAGGGGTCGGACACGCAGTGGTACAAGAATGCCCTGAAGAACCCATCGATCCGGGTCAGGGCTGGAGGCGCTGAGGCCGAATTCACAGCCGTCGCCATTACGGACCCAAAAGAAGTGTCGACAGTGATCGAGAAATTCCGAAGCAAATACGGGGCCGGCGACGTAAAGAAGTACTATTCGAAATTCGACGTCGCCGTGCTCGCGCAGATGCAATGAGCGCCTCTGGATTGAAAAGTGGCGGCATTGTGCGCTGGAGCCCCAATAACATAACAAAGCGCTTCAGAGGAGCTGCACAACTGCTGTCGCCGCCCCTTGCAATCAATCCAGGGTGAGCGTATAGGCGAGTTACAGCATCCGCTAAAAATCAGAATCGGGTGGGCGAGATTTTCACGCAACAATGCAACGACGTGAAGGGGGTTCTGCATGGTTACGCTCAATGTCAATGGAGTCCGGCGCGAAGTCCAGTCGCCCGACGACACTCCTCTGCTCTATGTCCTGCGCAACGATCTCGAACTGATCGGCCCGCAGTTCGGCTGCGGACTGGCCCAGTGCGGAGCCTGCGCCGTTCTGGTCAACGGCAAGGAAGCGCGCTCCTGCGTTACGCCGGTCGCGAGCGTAGCCAACCAGGAAATCACCACGCTCGAAGGTCTTCCCGCCAGATGGGCGAAGCAAAAAGGCATCTCAGCGGAGCAAGCCAAAGGTATCCTGCACCCTGTCCAACAGGCCTGGATCGAAGAGCAGACTCCGCAGTGTGGCTTCTGCCAGAACGGCATGATGATCAAGGCTACCGAACTCCTCGAAAGCAATTCCAATCCGACCGTAGCGCAGATCAAAGATGCTTTCACGAACTCCGGGCCGTCTCCCAATCTCTGCCGCTGCGGAACCTACATAGCCATCATTGAAGCCGTACAACATGCCGCCACCATCATGGCGAAGAGGAGCTAGCGATGGCCACCATAAGCGAAACACCAGCGAAGACTTTCGGACCCACATTGTCGCGCCGTCAATTTGTCAAAGCAGGTGGCGCACTCGTTGTGGGATTCAGCTTAGTAGGCCCGGAGCTTCTGAAGGGCGATAGCGTGAAGACCGCGACGTTGAAGAACTCGCTCGATCCCACGCTTGCCAGTTCCTGGATTGAGATTCACCCGGATAACACCATCCTTATCCGCACCGGTAAGAGCGACTTCGGTCAGGGCTCAACCTTCACCGCGTATCGCCAGATTGTGGCGGAAGAATTGAGCGTACCTTTCGAGGCGATCACCACGGTAATTGCCGGAGATACCGATCGAACGCCCGACGGCAGCGGGGCCTTCGATTTTCTCGGCCATGGAACGCCGAATATCCGCAAGGCTGCCGCCTATACATATCAAGCTCTGCTCGACCTCGCTTCAGAGCGGCTTGGCGTGTCGAAGGATAAGCTGTCCGTCAAAGACGGGGTGGTATCAGGAGGCGGCAAGACTATTTCCTTCGGCGACCTCGTCAGGAACCAGCAGTTGAAGCTGACGATTCCCGTGAAAGGAGACCTCACCAGCATCTTTGGTTTGAGCATCGAAGGCAATCCGCCGATGAAGCCTGTCAGCCAGTACTCGGTAATCGGCAAGTCCTTCAAGAATTCCGTGATTAGCTCGAAGGTGGCGGCCAAGGAAACATGGGCGACCGATGTACGCCTTCCCGGCATGTTGCACGCGCGAGTCGTGCATCCCAAGTCGCTAGGCTCGACTCTGGTGTCCGCCGGTGAAGTGGACAAAAAGAAATTTCCGAATTCGCAGGTCATCGTAAAGGGCAATCTGCTAGGAGTGGTTGCGCCCACCGAATGGGAGGCGATCCAGGCGGCCGAGCAGGTTGCCGGCGCCACAAAGTGGACGGACTGGAAAGGGCTACCCGGCAACGCCAAACTCTACCAGCACCTTCGGGACGAAGCGGATTGGAGTAGCGCGCCGGTGGAGAAGAGTAAGGCAGTTAAGGGAGATGTCGGCCCCGCTCTGGGCTCTGCTCACCGGAAGCATGCCGCAACCTACCAGTTGTCCTATATGAAACACGCGCCGATTGGCCCCACCATGGCCGTCGCCGATGTCAAAGCCGATGGCACCGTGCATATTTACACGCACAATCAGAATCCGCAGGCGCTACGCGGCGAAATCGCGATGATGCTCCGCACTACGCCCGATCATGTGATCGTGCATTCCTATCCCGGTCCCGGCCATTACGGACGTTCCAACGGCGGCAACGCAGGCGCGGAAGATGAGGCGGTGCTCCTGTCCCAGGCTGTAGGCAAGCCTGTACGCGTGCAGTGGATGCGCGCCGACGATATGCAGTGGTCCACGCAATCAGCGGCCGCGTTCTCTGATGTTCAGATAGCCGTCGATGCAAACGGCAAGATAGCCGCGTATCAAATCGACCACTACATGCCTGCCATGCAGGATGATCGTCCGATCGGCGCCGTCCTCGCCGGCCTGCCTACCATGTCCGCTCCCGACGTCCATTCTGGAGATGTCACCTCCACCGTCAATGGCATTAGCGATCCGTGGGTTTACGCGCCGGTTCCGAACGTCATGGAGCGCGGCCATGGCACATTCCAGGTAGGGCAGAAAGTGTCGCCGCTTGCTGTGGGTCTCCGCGACCACAGTATGCGCACTCCGGGACAATTCCAGCAGAACTATCCCCGCGAGCTGGCCATGAGCGAGGCAGCAGCCCTCGCCGGCGCGGACGCGCTCCAGTTTCGCATCGACCACGCCAGCGAAGAGCGCGCCATCGGCGTGCTGAAAGCGGTCCGTGACGCATCCGGTTGGGACACCCGCCCGTCTCCACGCAATGATGCCGTATCCAGTGGATCAACGCCCGTGCATGGCCGCGGAGTTTCGCTTATGCTGCGCAGCGGAACCTACTGGGCCTGCGTATGCCAGATCGCGGTCATTCCCAGCACAGGTATTGTCAAAGTGGAAAAGTACACGATCGCGGTCGATCCCGGCATCGTCGTGAACCCAGTGCAATTGAAGCGGAATGTGGAAGGCGGCGCGGTCATGGGAATCAGCCATGCCTTGTTCGAGGAAGTGATCTTTGACGAGAGCGGGATCACCACCGAGGACTGGAACAGCTATCCCATTCCGAGCATGTCCGATATACCTGAGATCAAAGTTGTGCTACTCAATAATCCGAAGGTTGGCGCTTACGGCGGAGGTTCGGAGGCGGCGAATGCGCTGGCTGCGCCTGCCATTGCGGCAGCCCTCTACGACGCAACCGGCAAGGTCCTTCGACGCCTTCCGCTGAAGCCCGCTTACGTGCAGGCGCTACTGAACGCCTGACCGACCACTGCGCGATTCAAGGAGATATTTTCCCAGGCGTGAAGACCTTCAATGGCAAGAAAGAAGAAAGCCCCACAAATCGCGCCGAAAGTATCTGAAGCGGAGCAGGATCTGCTCGCGCATATGTCAGACGGATATAAGCTCGAGACGGACTTACTGGGCCGCGACCCGGTTCTGCGCAACCTGAAAAATGATGAAGCGATCCGTCCTCTGTCGGCGAATCGCAATTCGATCAAGGCTCTCCAGGAGCGCGGTCTGATCACTCCCGGTAAAGGCCGCGACCCGCTCACCATTTCGTGGCGCCTCAAGAAAACATCAAAATGAGATCAGGCCACTTCTTGCCGGCTTGGTGAACAACTACTTTCGTCCCCGGCGAACCAGACTCAATCTTCATTCGGCCATCGAGGTGACGCACCCGTGCGCGCATTCTCGGGCACACGACTGCTCTGTGGCTAACTGAGGAATTCCCAATCTGGCTCTCGTATGAGGGATCGCGATAAAAAGCTCAAAACGCCCGTTGATGGTCTTCCGCGCGAAACGGCAAGATCGGTTTCGCAGATCTGCGGCTCGCGGGCAGCCTCGTTCGCCCGTGGCTCAGTTTCGCCGAGGCATTCGCGAGTGCGATCCTGACAGCCTGGCAGCGCGCATGCACTGCGCTTCCGTGTTCATCAGCTTGATAGTTTTCCGGAGTCACGGCTTTTCCGCAAATCCAGCACATTTGGGTAGGGCGTATCAACATCATTGGGGCTGGCCTTTTTTAACTTCACAAAAGACCTTCTGTCCGCTTACGCAGAGGGCGAGTTGTGGAAGGAATTGACTTGAAGATATACCTATCTCGCCGAAATTGGGCACGCCAAAACACGCCACGGTCGTTTCGAAAAATCAGCTTCATGACGGTTCCACGCGTTTTTGGCTAGGTCAGAGCACCTCGCGCGATCAATCGCCGACGCTCAGGGCGGCGCGTCGCGGAACACTCAACCCGTATAATCGAGCCTCAGGGCCTTTTATGATTCAGACGTTATTTGGCAGTCTTGAGGAAGAAAAGAAAACTGGCTTTTTGGACCGCATGAAGCAGGCGGTCACGCGGACCCGCGAAAATCTTTCCGAGCGCATCGAAGAAGTCGTCGCCTTCACCAAGGAAATCGACCGCGGCACCCTCGACGATCTGGAAGCCACTCTGATCGCGCGCCGATCTTGGCTCGACTACTACCCAGGAAGTTTTAGGCAAGCTGCGGGAAAAAGCCGATCGTAAACAGATCAAAGATGTCGAAGAACTCAAGCGCCTGCTCAAAGAGGAACTCCTGGCAATTCTGAACGCGGCCAATTCACGTCCCGTCAACCGAGTCGATGGCTCGCCCGAGGTCATCCTCGTCGTCGGAGTGAATGGCACGGGAAAGACCACGACCATAGGCAAGCTGTCGCAGGTTTTCCGCTCCCAGGGCAAAAATGTCCTGCTGTGCGCCGCCGACACCTTCCGGGCCGCGGCCATCGAGCAACTCGAAATCTGGGGACAGCGCACCGGGACCGAAATCATCAAGACCCGGCCCGGAGGCGATCCTGCCGCCGTCCTGTTCGACGCTCTGCAAGCAGCCGTCGCCCGCAACACGGATTACGTAGTCGTCGACACTGCCGGACGTCTGCACACCAAGACCAGCCTTATGGCTGAACTCGATAAAATGCGCCGCACCGCCCAGCGCATCGTTCCCGGCGCGCCGCACGAGGTTCTGCTGGTCATGGACGCCACCACCGGACAGAATGGGCTGCAGCAGGCTCGGCTCTTTACTGAGTCTGCCGGCGTCACGGGAATCGTGCTTACCAAACTCGACGGCACAGCCAAAGGTGGAGTCGTGGTGGCCATTTGCCGTGAACTCGGATTGCCGGTCCGTTATGTCGGAGTCGGCGAAAAAGCTGGGGACCTGTTGCCCTTCGATCCGAAGGAATTTGTCGATTCACTGTTCGAATAAGGAGCGCGTATGCCCGATGCTGGCGATGGAGCTGTTATCCAGCAATGAAGCTGTCATCCTGAGCGCAGCGAAGGACCTCTGCACCGCGCAGGGACTGCATAGATCCTTCACGGCAAAAGATGCCGTTCAGGATGACATACAAATTTGTGTGTTGCGCACAGATTCATCCGTGAATGGCTGCCTATCCACCAGATGACCACCACCTTCACAGCGCCCTCGATCTCGCGCGCGCCGGAATCGGCCTCGCCTCGCCAAATCCCTACGTGGGTGCGGTAATCACTGATAGCCTCGGCACCGTCGTCGGCACCGGAACCTACACTTACGACGGATTAAAACACGCAGAAATCCTCGCCCTGGAAGCAGCAGGTCCGAAGGCGCGCGGCGGAACGCTCTACATCAATCTCGAACCTCATGGACATCAGGGACGCACCTCTGCCTGCACGGATGCGCTGATCAAGGCGGGCATCCATCGCGTAGTTGCCTCCATGCCCGATCCCAATCCGAAAGTAAGCGGCCGGGGATTCGAGCAACTCCGCGCCGCAGGCGTGCATGTGGAGGTCGGAGCCCTCGTAGAACAAGCCCGGCGCCTGAACGAAGCATTCGCGCGCTACATCCGCCACGGTACGCCGCTGGTTACGCTGAAAGCCGCGATGACCCTCGACGGAAAGATCGCTCCGCCTCCTGCCGATGCGCTCAAGAGCGCCGGCGGCATTCCGGCAGGCGGTTGGATCACTAGCGAAGTTGCCCGCGCCCACGTCCAGGAACTTCGTCACCAGAACGATGCCCTGCTGGTCGGCGCAGGAACCATTCTGTCGGATAATCCTCTGCTGAGCGATCGTTCTGGCCGTCCGAGGCGGCGCCCGCTGTTGCGGGTGATTCTGGATTCGCGACTGCGCCTCCCGCTCGATTCAAGGCTTGTGCAGGACGCCGCCACCCGTTGTCAGAACGATGTGCTCGTCTTTTGCGGATCCGCCGATCAGAGCAAAGTAGATCAGTTGGCGCAACTCGGAGTCCGCGTTGAAAAAGTCTCGGCTTTCGAAGCGGACGGTCGTCCGGACCTGCCGCCGATTCTTCGTCGCCTCGCAGAACTGGAGATCACCAGCGTAATGATCGAAGGCGGAGCCACCGTGAACTGGACAGCCCTGGCGGCAAACGCGATCGACAAGGTCTTCTTGTATTACGCCCCCAAGATCCTTGCCGGAACCGGTTCGATCCCCTTCGCCGCCGGCGCCGGCTTCCGTCACATGAACCAGGCAGCACAGGTCAAGGATGTTCACTTGCACCGCTTCGGCGAGGACTTCGCCGTAGAAGGCTACTTGCGCGATCCCTACGAGGATTAATGTGAACGTACTTCGAGAACGTGCTCCACCACTCGCCTCTCGAAGCGCATACAATAAATAGTTCCCGCTGGAGGTCTTGATGTTCACCGGAATCGTAGAAGAAGTTGGGCGCATTACACGCATTGAGCAGCGCGGAGAGAATCGACGCATCACCATTGCCGCTGAGCGTACTCCGAAAGAGCTTGGCACTGGACATAGCGTGGCCGTGAGCGGCGTCTGCCTGACCGCACTCGACATCAAGCCCGCATCGTTCTGCGCCGACCTTGCGCCCGAAACCTGGGTTCGCACCTCGTTCTCGCGAATCCATGAAGGTGCGCTGGTGAATCTTGAGTTGCCCATGAAAGCCGACGGCCGATTCGGCGGTCACATCGTCCAAGGCCACGTTGATGGCGTCGGCAAGTTGCTCAGCTTCGACCGAATCCAGGATTCGGACAACTGGTGGCTGCACATCGAACTGCCCGAGGACGTTGAGAAATACACAGTCTTTAAGGGCTCGATTGCAATCGAAGGCATCAGCCTCACCGTTGCCAGGCTGGAAAAGGATCGCGCCACCATCGCCATCATTCCTCACACCGTCGACATGACAAACCTGCACTCGCTAAAGCCCGGAGATCCGCTGAACCTCGAAGCCGACCTCATCGCTAAATACGTGGAGAAGATGACCCAGCGCGACTCTTCCGAGAGTTTACTGACCATCGAAGACCTCGTAGCCCAGGGATTTTAGTCGCCAGTCCGGAAGCGCTGCCCTGCGAGAGCTGAGCACTGCCCCCGATACCCTCGCTCACCGATTTGTGCTAATCTCATCGACCGTTCCCCGGAGGCGAAGACAATGAAAATCGCTACGCTCACGCTGCTTGCTCTGATGGTGATGTCGCCCGCCGTTTCTCTGTATCCCGAAGCTCCTCAGCGAGACGTGCCCGCTGAAGTGGAGGCCGCCCGCAGAGCCCTGCAAAATGCTCACAATGAACTCGAACACGCCGGGGGCCAATGGGGCGGACACAGGGTCGCCGCTATGAAGCATATTCAACAGGCCCTGACCGAATTGAACGAAGCAGAAAACTGGGCACGCGCACACCACGACATGAAGTAAACCTCCGACCGGCTCCCAACCCAGCTGCGCAAGGCATGCGCGGGCGAGGCACCGGCCGCCCAGTAGTTCGCGTAGGGGCAGACGCGCCCGTCCGCGGCACGAAGCCCCGCATGTGGCCTTATTCCTGCAATCGGTTGCTACCGTTGTCAGCTCTGCGGTTGCCCGTAAACTCCTGCTGCGACAGGATCTTGATGATCCCAGACCAGCTGGAAGCTGCCACCTCACCCTGCCCTCTGCGAAGCTCATCACTCCACCCTGTGATTGAAATCACAGCCTTTTTCCCGCCCCAAAATTAACCTGAATTTGCCTGTGGGTGTTCATTGTTAGTCGCCGTAAGGGGGAAATCATGGTAGGGACTACTACAAATACCAGTCGCGTCGTCCACGACTTTTCCAAAAATCCATTGCTGGTTTACTGGGAGATGACTCAGGCGTGCGGTTTGGCGTGCCAGCACTGCCGCGCTGAGGCTATGCCCACCGCCAATCCGCTCGAACTCTCCACCGAGCAGAGCAAGCGCTTCCTGCAGCAGTTGGTCGGGTTCGGTAATCCTCTGCCGCACCTGATCCTTACCGGCGGCGATCCTCTCCGCCGCAAAGATATCTATGAGCTGATCGACTACGCCAACGGATTGGGGCTGGAAGTTTCGGTCACGCCCAGCGCTACCCCGGAGCTGACCAACGACGCGATCACAAAGTTGAAAGAGCACGGCATCCAAAGCCTGGGACTTAGCCTAGACGGATCCTGCGCCGAGAAGCACGACGCCATCCGCGCCGTCCCGGGAACGTTCGAGCACACGATGGAGGCCGCGCGCCATTGCGGACGCCTCGGTCTGCCTATCCAGGTCAATACGCTCGTGGCGGAAGAGACTGCCGACGATCTACCCGCGATCTATGAACTGCTGCGCACCAAATTTCCCGTGATGCGCTGGAGCCTGTTCATGCTGATCTCCGTTGGACGCGGCAAGGCCCTGAATGAAGTTTCATCCCAGCGCGGCGAGCAGATCATGCGCTGGGTGTTCGATCTCTCGCAGCACTCTCCTTTTATGGTGAAGACTACCGAAGCGCCGTCGTACCGTCGGATTGCGATCGAAAAGATGCGCTCCTCGGGACGGCCCACTCCTGAGATGAAAATGTCGTCGGTATACAAAGGATTTCAGATTCGCGACGGACACGGAATCGTATTCGTGTCGAACCTGGGCGAGATTTATCCCTCAGGATTCCTGCCACTGCGCTGCGGCAACGTGCGAGTGGATTCGCTCGTGGACATTTATCGCAACTCCGAAATCTTCCGCTCGCTCCATGCCCCCGACAGCTTCCACGGAAAGTGCGGGGCGTGCGAGTACAGCCATATCTGCGGAGGATCTCGCGCCCGGGCATTTGCTTACACCGGCGATGCGCTTGGAACTGATCCGTTCTGTCCCTATGAGCCGAAAACGGAGGCGGTCACTGTCTAGTACTGAGGCGACGCTTCAACAACTGAGGCAATGCAACGCGCCCACTGATCAGCAAAGCTCATAGCTAAGAGCTCATAGCTCATAGCTTTTTACGAGTAGATTGCGATCGGCTGGACTACGCGCGTGATAGTTCCGCTCGGGCTAGGTTGATCCGGTTTCAGCCCGCAGCGCATGGAGGCAAAGAGTCCGATCAACTGGCCTAACATCACGTCCAGCACCGGACGATGGAGATCAGGAATGCCGGACGGTCCCGCCGAGAGACAATAGTCCGTGAGTTGGGCAACATCGAGATTATCGCCGGCAGTGACTGCAACCCGCACTCTACCAAGGCGCTTGCGATCGATCTCGCGCAGCAGATCGATCTCATATCCGCGCCTGCGCGCATCGCTCGAGAGGAAGGCCACAAAAACCGTCTGCGCATCGACGCTTGACATGGGGCCGTGGCGCAGACCTAACGGAGTCTCGGCGAGCGTCGTCACTTTCCCAGAACTCAATTCCACGACCTTCAGAGAGCACTCGTCGGCCACGCCGCGCAGCACACCAGTCCCCACAAAGACGGCGCGCGTGCAGCCCAGGGTGGTGATCTCCGCCGCACACTCCGCAGCCTGGGGAAGAAACTGACGGCCGCAATCGGAAAGTTGGGCGACTGCGCCGCCAAACTGGGCAAAGTCATCGAGGTGACCAACACACTGTCCGGCCAGCAGCATGTTGGTGAAAGAACTGGTCATCGCGAGGCCGCGGTCGTTCACCGCATCATCGAGAACCAGCGCGTGGGCGCGATCCGCGTATCGCGCACAAAGCTTGGCCATGGGCCCTTGCGGGTTACAGGTGATCACCAGATGGCGGATTCGCGGTTCTTTTCCAGTGCGCGCTCCAGAAGAGCAACGCCCTCCGGGCTCTCGCCCGAACGCGAGAAGGAAATCCAAAAGTATTCTCTGCCAGCGCGATGATAATCGTCGAACTCAGTCAGCAACGTGGTGCTGGGTACTGCCCAAACCTCGCAACTCCAGCGCTTGCGCAGAAGTGAGGCGAGCGCCCTCCCCGTGTAATCGGACGTCCCCGCCCCAACCAGGTACACGATGGGTGAGGAGATATTGCCGCGCCCGATTCCCGCCTGCCGCAGCACCTCCGCAATGGCGCTTTGATTTGCCTTGCACACCTCATACGTGGCCTGCCACGTTTCGGGCTGCTGCCAGATCTCCCTGGGTGTGTGCTGCAGACCGCGCTCCACTTTCTCTTGCTCCGACAACTCAAGCAGCTTGCACAGTGGATTTGACAACGTAGACCCCTCCCCGTGAAGACTCAGTAGTCTATTACAAGCCTCGACTATTGAAAAGGTTTCGAAAGAAAAAGAAATACGGTTTCGCAACCAATCGCAGTGCCCCGGGACACCGCCGCATAAGCGCTAGCTTAAGCATGCAGGCTGGAAGTTCACTCTAGGGCGGGAGCGTCAGGGCCTAGCTTCCGTGTAGCCGACCACCGTCGGGCGGCTCATATTTCTTTCGCGAAACCGCACTTTCGGCGGGTTAGTCCAAAATCTTACTGATAATGGTATAAACCTTCTGATTCGGCTTGCGGCCAAGAAGCGAACCGAGCGGGATGCCTCCGGCGGAACACAGGATAGCGTGAGTGAACTATCGAAACACCGGGTACTAGTTGCAGGAATCTTTTCACCTTTGCTTGCATTAGTGTTAAACATCATTTTCATTCAGACCCTACTCGCATTGAGTTCCAATCCTGAGAACAATTGGCGATTTCGCCTGTTCATTTCCAGTCTCGCTTTACCGATTCCATTTCTAGCCACTCTGGTGCTGGCCTTGAAAGATCGTCGCCGCGCCGAGCTTTCTCTTTCCGCGAAGATAGGTTTGGGGATTGCGGCACTTTCACTGCTACTTATTGCGAAGCCCGCGATGGACGGTATTGCCCGTTCAAAACAATCACGCAACATGGCAATCCACGACGTACCGGCCCCGATGTTTAACAGCGTTGACATTCAAGGTAAGCCGCAGCGCTTGGCGGACTACAGGGGAGAAGTAGTGTTGGTAAACATCTGGGCGACATGGTGCGAGCCGTGCCGCAACGAGATGCCGCAACTGGACAAACTGTTTCAATCTAGAAAAGGGCGCGGATTTATTGTCTTGGGTATTTCTGATGAGACCATCGCGAAGCAGCAAGCATTTGTGAGTCAGGTTCCGGTTACATATCCGCTCGTAACGATCACGCCCGGGGTGCCGGCTTTTTATCGAGAGATCGCTAAGTATCCTGCGATTTTTCTCATCGACCGGGAAGGAAGGCTGCATCCCTCACCAAACGAGAGTCAGGGATTCGGAAACGTAGAAGAAGCTGTCGACTCCCTCCTCAACGGCAAATGAAAGACTGCAAGTGATCTCCGATTGGCCCGATTCGGGGTGGATGACGGGCAACTCGGAAACCGATCCTTAAGTTAGCGCTTATTACCCGCCATCGATCCAAACCTGTAGCGCGGACAGCGCAACTAACCATATGTGGAGCGTGTTTTCGACTGTGAGGAGACTGGAAATGAGTAGCGTTTCATGCTGAGTTCGCTGCTATTGGCAGGGGCAGTAGTTTCGTCGTTGGCAGGAGTAGCCACCGGATGTGGCGGTGGCGGTCACCATTATTACCGGGTCTACGATCCCTACTACACCGATTATCACCAATGGAATAATGACGAGCGCTATTACTACCGGCAATGGGCTGACGAGACCCGACGCGATCAGCGCCGGGAATTTCGCAAGTTGCCACCCGGAGAACAGAAGGAATACTGGACCTGGCGCCATAATCACGGAGACCACGATCGCGGTCGCGACCGTGATCGCGACCATGACCGGGATCGTCACTAGAAATTAGGCCGGGCTCTTGGGGCCGAGCGCTTCGAGGGCCTGGTCGGTCGTAGTGAGTCTTGCGCCCAGGCGCGCGAGTTCAGCGATGGTGGCGTGGCCTTCTTCTTTTTTCAGCGTCTCGATCGCGTCCTGGACAACTGCGACGCGCCTTCCTCTCTGCAGAAGTCCCTTAGCGGCGAAGCTGACGCAATATTCCGTCACGACTCCGAAGACAACGAACTCCGGATCTTTTCCCAACCGCTGAAGCAGTTCATCCGCATGTTTGCTCTCGAAGATATTCAGCGTCTGCTTCTCCAGCAGAATCTGCTGGAATTGAGAGAGATCCTCAGGCACTTTTGCTGCGGCCTCGTTGGGCACACGTGCAACTTTGCCGGTGAGCGCCTCCGGCACCAGTTCGGCGCCCGCAGTTCCCTTGACGCAGTGAGGAGGAAAGGTCTGGAATTCCGGATCGTTGGCGGTGTGGAAACATCCATGGGAAACCAGAAACACTCGCCCCTGCCGCGCGGCGTCGGTGAGCCGGCGGATGTTGGGCAACAGCTTCTCCGCTCCCGGCACATAGAGATTTCCTCCGGGGAGCATGAAGTCGCGTTGCACGTCCACTTCCCAGAAGATGTAATCACGAGAAACCATGGGCTTCCTTCCCTGTAAAAGGGCGAGCGTAACATCATTCCTTCCGCGCTGACAAACCTGCCGCATGCGGCAATGTCGTCAGGTATCATTTGCGAGTTCATTCAACGGGGCAGTTAATTCATGAGCCAAGAAAGTCCGACAAAGCCCGTGTCCAACAAGCTGGTCATCCGCAACATCGGCCTGCTGCTGAGCGGAGACCTCGACCGCCCCATCCTAGATGCCGATACAGTAGTCGCCGTGGATGGCGTGGTGCACGCGGTGGGCAAGCACAAGGACGTCGACGTCACGGGAGCGACCACCACCATCGACGCGAAAGACACAGCTCTCGCACCGGGGTTGATTGATAGCCATGTGCATCCCGTGTGTGGCGATTGGACGCCGCGCCAGAATCAGCTGGGCTGGATCGACAGTTGCTTGCACGGTGGCGTCACCACCATGGTCTCGGCCGGAGAAGTGCATACCCCGGGGCGCCCGAAAGACATTGTTGGTCTGAAGGCGATGGCGATTTTTGCGCAGCGGGCATTTCAGGCCTTTCGTCCTGGAGGAGTGAAGATCTACGCTGGTGCGCCGGTGCTCGAACAGGGCATGGTGGAAGACGATTTCAAAGAACTCGCCGCGGCGGGAGTGAAGTTTCTGGGAGAAGTCGGACTCGGCAGCGTGAAGGACGGAACTACGGGTGGGCGCATGGTGGCTTGGGCGCGGAAATATGGCATTCAGAGCACGATTCACACTGGCGGCCCGTCAATCCCGGGTTCCAGCCTCATCGATAAAGACATCGTGCTTGAGACCGACGCCGATGTGATCGGGCACGTGAACGGAGGCCATACTGCGCTGCCGGATGATCAGATCAAGGAATTATGCGAACGATCGCCGCGAGCTCTCGAAATTGTTCACAACGGAAACGAGCGCGCCGGGCTGCTCGCCCTGAGGACTGCGAAGGAATTGCGGCAACTTCACCGCGTGATTCTGGGAACGGACTCCCCTGCGGGATCGGGCGTGCAACCCCTCGGCATTTTGCGAATGATCTCCATGTTGTCGTCTCTGGGCGAGATTCCCGCAGAAGTCGCGATCTGTCTGGCGACGGGTAATACCGCGAAGATGCGCAACTTGAATTGCGGAGTAATCGCTCCGGGAAGAGAAGCCAGTTTCGTGTTCCTCGACACCGCGCAGCAATCCGCCGGCAAGAATCTGCTCGACAGCATCCAGAAAGGCGATCTGGCGGGAGTGGGCATGGTGATTACCGATGGCAGCATTAGCATCCAGCGCAGCCGAAACACCCCACCGGCAACGCGCGTACCCGAGGTAGTAAGGCCGTGACCCCGAACGTAGAGACAGCCCCTTGGGCTGCCATGCTCCGGCGAAGCGCCGCGGAAAGTCGGGGCAAACGACAACTTCCCATCGTGCGGACTCTCCTGGTCTACACACTCTTCTGCGTATCTTCATTCGCCCAAACTCCGATCCCGCCCGACTGGTGCCGGGCACTTCCTCGCCCAGAGTACAAGACGCTGAAACGTGTGAGGGTGTCGGACCCGTGGTTCGAGGTTTACGAACCTGCAACGCACGTGTTCGCCATCTACGAGCCACATCAAGCTGAGGAGACGATTGCTTATCTGATCGTGGGCACGCGGCGGGCGCTACTCTTCGACACTGGTATGGGCATTAGCGATATCAGGAAAGTTACGGCGCAACTCACCCCGCTGCCGATCATCGTCCTGAATTCACACACGCATGACGATCACGTTGGTGGGAACTGGCAGTTCGATAACGTGTACGGAATCGACACTGAATTCACGCGTGCCAATGCCAAAGGTTCGCGCGACGACGCGCAGGCGGAAATCACTCCTGACCAGATCTGCGGAGCGCTGCCGCCGGGCTTCGATGCGCACTCGTACTCGACACGGCCGTGGAAAATTACTTCTTATATTCACGATGGCGAGAAGATTGATCTGGGCGGCAGAACTATCGAAGTGATCGCGACCCCGGGCCACACACCGGACGCAATCTCGCTCTTCGATCGCGGCGATGGCCTGCTGTTCACTGGCGATACATATTATCCGGCACCGATCTGGCTGTTTCGGCCGGAAACGGACTTGAATGCGTACGCGCTGTCGATCCGGCGGTTAGCTGCTCTTGTTCCTCAGGTAAAGCTCGTGCTTGGAGCACATAATATTCCGGTGGCACAGGCCTCTGTTCTTCCGGGATTAGTAGCTGCGTTCGATCAAGTTCGTGCCGGGAAGGTCACCGCCGTGCAACAGTCAGGCGGAAAAGTTCTTTATAAAGTTGCCGGGTTTTCGTTTCTGATGCGTCCGCTCCATGGCCGGTAGGACAGGCCTGCGTGATCTTGTGCAGCAACACGGCAGAGCTTCGCTCGGCCGGACACCCCAAGGGGCTGTCCCTACGTGGTTCCTAGTTGCTATCTGAGGCCGTCTTCCCCTTTGATCTGATCTTTCGTCAATCCTCCAACTCGCGGGATTGGGCGGCCACTGTCGGTGACGGCGACTGCGACCATGATCTCATTGGCCCGCGGCGCGTCATTCAATCGGACTTCCATCGCGTCGAAGTGGCTGCGCACGAAGGCCGCGTCTTTGTGGCCCAACGGGATGTCGAGCACCACACCTAATCCGCCGCGCTTCTTGGACGATGGAATCAGCGCCGCGCCTTTGCCCAATACCCGCCGCACTGGTGTGCCAAGCTTGGGATGCAGAATCGCCGCGGCATGCTCGAGTTCCCCGTTCTCGCCAACAGCCGCTGCTTTGCCGTAGCTCTCCGCGGAAGTACCAGCTATGCCCAGGGCCTCGACTGCGCGCTGGGTCAACAACTCTCCCAGTTCTTCACCGATACTCATCAATTCGGAAAGATCGTCGACGTACTTCCCTGCGAACGGATTCTCGATCACAGCGACAGCCGCGGCTTTCCGTGTAGCCGGAGCAATGTCGCGTTCCATCTCGCGCCGAGTCTCTTCCACGAAAGTCGCAAGCTTGCGGATTTTCGCTTTCATCGTTGTCTCACCTCAGCCCGTCTTCCCCTTTGATCTCCGAGGCTTTGAGTCCGCCCACACGGGCATGGATACGTGGTCCTGTGGTCGTGACCAGCGCTAACAAAATCTCATCCGCTCGGGGCGCATCATTGAGACCGACTTCCATCGCGTCGAAATGGCTGCGAACGTACGAGGCATTGATGTGCGTGATGGGCACATCGAGGCGTGTGCCCGGTCCTCCGACTTTCTTGCTGGAGGCCACAATCGCTTTCGCACCGCCCAGCACCTCGCGCATGCCATAGCCGCCCGGTACGTGCCACAGCGCGCCGTGCTCGAGTTCGCCCGCCGATCCCACAATTGCGCCTTTGCCGTAGCCCTCGACAATTTTCGGATCTCCACCCAAGGCGGACACCAGTGCAGACGCCATCTCCAGACCCAGAGGCTTAAGGTCGTCCATGAATCCTTCAATGTTGGCGACGTAGGACCCCGCAAAGGGATTGCGGATCACCGCCAATAGTGCGGCACGCCGCAAAGGCGTAGCGCTCACCGGGCCGCCTTCGTGAAAGATCTCCTCCACACACATCACGCGCTTCCGCAGCACCACGTCATGCATGGACGAGACTCCTTTCGTGAACAATCCCGGGCGTCAACTGTGCGATTGAACCAACGACTCGAGTCTCCCCGCGTAAATTCAGAGCCGCGCTTCGGATGAGTCCGATGTTCCGCAGGCGTTCTGCCGTCTCGCAGCCCGCGAGCAGCGCTTGATTCACCTCTGACGCGCTCAACTGCCCAACTGCCTGAGTGACGAGGCGATCACCCAAGTCACTTTCGGGCGCAAGCTCCCTCGCCGCAACGCGAACGACTTCTGCATGCCCGGGTAGATCGACGGCATTGGCGATAATAGTTGCGGCAGCATCTGCCGCGGCCGCGCGATCCGCCAGTACGGTCACCGCGTCGCCAATTCCCAGGGAGAAGCTGCGCCCACGCCAGCCGCTGGTCGCAATGCCGCGGACCGGGCCAGAAGAGTCAACGCTAGCCGTTCCAAAGAGCGATACGCGATCCGGCCGCTCCACCATTCCAATCACAAATTTCTCTCCCGGAGCGAGGTGCAGAGCAATGTCTCCGCCATCATTCACGTAGGCGCGTGAAAGTTGAGACGCCGAAGTCATGGCCGCGAGAATCTCTTCCGCCACAGCGCCCGCCACCGCTGCCATGGGCGTAATAAAAAACTCCGGCGCGTAGGGCATGGCCGCTGCGAACATCCGCCGCGCCACCGCTCCCGAGGGCCAGCCTTGCTCAGTCGAGCAAGGCTGGCGTAAAAACGAAAGCTCGCTGCAAAGCTCGTCGAGCACAGTTTCGAATCGTGCGGATGCGGCACGGTATGCCTTCTCGATTTCCGCCAACGGCCCAAACGCTTCGATAATCACATCGATCGGACCATCCTGCAGATGAAGGCGCTTGCCATCCGGCAAAAACCGAATTTGCGCGCGCGAATTCATTTTCCGTTTTTACCGGTTTCGACTCGGGCCAGGACACGTTGGCGTCCATCGCCAGCACCGACAATCGAACTCAGCGGGCGAACTTCACTGATGTGCCCTCCCAGCGCCGCGTAATCCGCGAGCTTCACCGTGAACTCAACTGGGGCAACCAAGGCTGGGGTTGGCACATACCCGAAGGCGTTCTGCGGCATACGGCTCACGTCCACCATAAACGTAATCCCGCCGCCCGGCCACACATACACGGGGACGCCGCCGCAGGTCACACGCGTCAGGGCGTCGCGCACCGAATGGGTGAGCTTGACCGGATTCTCCGTCACTCCGGCACGCAACGATCCGCCTGCACCGCCCATAAAAAGCACGGTGCAGAGCGCCGGCTCGCAATTCTCTTTGATCCGCGCGACAGACCGCTGCAGGCTCTCCGGCAGATCTTTTTGTACGGGAACAAGATCTTCCCCCAACTCAAAATAAGCGTGATGTTCGCCGGTAGTGCTGACCATCAGCAAACGAAGCCCGGGCCATGCTTTCTTGCCATTGAACTTACCCAGGATCGAGAGAGGATCATCGATATTGGTTCCGCCCCAGGAGGTGCCGGGCTCGGCGACTTGAAAATATCTTCCCGGAGTCGAACGTCTTCCCTTCAACTTGATGCCGGTCTCGGGGATGCCCAACAATTTCCCAGCCTGATGCTCGGAGAGCACGCCCGTGATGTGATCATCGACCACAACCACATCGTCGACTTTGCCGAACCATTGTTGCGCAAACATGCCAATCGTTGCCGAGCCGCAGCCCACGCGCATGCGCTGTTCTTGTACACCATCGACAATCGGCGCCCTTCCCGCGTGGACGACAACCTTGGCGCCATCGTCAATTTCCAGCTCCACCGCTTTTCCATTGCAGAGATGCAGCAGCGCGTCGCAGGTGGCAGTACCTTCCTGGCGGCTGCCTCCGGTCAAATGCCGCACCCCTCCGAGCGAGAGCATCTGCGATCCATACTCGCTGGTCGTGACGTGTCCAATGGCTTCACCTTGAAAACGCACCGTACTGCACTCGTCGCCCAGGTGGCGATCGGTATCGATCTTCACCTTCACGCCGCAGTAACTGAAAATTCCCTCGGTCACCACCGTGACCATATCCACGCCTTCGATTTGCGACGAGATAATGAATGGAGCCGGCTTGTAATCGGGATAGGTCGTGCCCGCACCAATCGCGGTCACAAAAGTTTCGCCGTGGCTGACCAGCGTTCCGTCCCAGTCGTGGCTTCGCTCGAGAAACGGAACCACCGACTTGCCGCCTTCGACCGTGCGGTCGAGGACGACATGAGGATCGAGGCGAACCAGCTTGCCATCGTGATTTCCGTAACGATCGCAGGACCCGGTGCGGCCCGGCTTGATGTAACAGAGCACGGGGCAGGCATCGCAGCGAATGGAGTCGTCAGCCACGCGCGCCTCCGTTGGTGTTGGCGAGGATAGCTGCTCGTACGCGATCGGGCGTCGCCGGGATTTTGTGAATGCGCACCCCCACCGCGTCATGGATTGCATTCAAGATGGCCGGCGCGGTTGGGATGACTGCCTGCTCGCCGATTCCCTTGGCTCCAAAAGGCCCGACGGAGGATGGGTCTTCAATCAGAATCGACTCTATGAGCGGAATATCCCCCGCGGACGGGATCAGGTAATCGTGCAGGTTCTCGCCCTTTCCCGGGAAGAATTCCTCCATCAATGCCATGCCGAGACCTTGCGCGACGCCACCTTCGATCTGCCCTTCGATTAGTGTGGGATTGATCGCACGCCCCACGTCGTGAGCTGCCGTCACCTTCAACACGCGAACCGTGCCGAGTTCCACGTCCACTTCGATTTCGGCCATGTGCGCGCCGAATCCGTATACCGCATATGGCTTCCCCTGCCCGTTTTCATCGAGCGGAGTGATCGGGGGATCGAAGGTCGCTTGGCAAGTGATTACGTAACCGCGTTCGTCAAGCGGTAGCATGCTGACATCAAGTTGCGTGGCCACTCCGTTGTCGACGATCCTGATGACGCCCTCGCGAAATTCAATGACCCCGCACTTGCAAGATCCCGCTCGTTTGAGAATTTCATCCCGCAGCTTGCTTCCGGCCATATGCGCCGCTTTGCCGGTGACGAATGTCTGCCGGGATGCCGAAGTTTTGCCGCAGTCGGGCGTGATTGCCGTATCCCCCGAGATAAGGTCGAACTGACTGATGGGCGCGCCGAGCGCGTCGGCACAGATCTGAGTGACGACGGTGTTGGATCCCTGGCCGATGTCCACCGCGCCCTGATGCAGCGCGATGCGTCCGTCGCGCTTCAATCCGATGCGCAGGGTGGAAGGATTTGGCAGCGAAGTGTTTCCGCATCCGTACCACATTCCGGCAACACCTACTCCCCGGCGCAAGGGACCTCGCTCCCGCGCATTGAAGGCTGCCGTTTGCGCGCGGGCAGCGCCAGTTCGGGCGCAGAGCTTCCAGGCAGGCGCGAATTCCTACGCCCTCGCCCAGCACCTGGCCTGTGACTGTGGCGGAATCATTATCCAAGGCATTCAGGATTCGGAACTCCAGCGGATCCATGCCAACTTTGCCCGCGAGATCGTCATAGACCTGCTCCTGTGCGATTGCGGCTTGTGGCACACCGAATCCGCGAAACGCTCCTGCAGGAACAAAATTGGTATGCACTGCGCGGGTCAGCGCACGATAGTGCGGCTACGCGATAAGGACCCGAAGCATGCACAGGTACTCTTCCGGCCACCGTTGGTCCCCAGGAAGAATAGGCGCCAGTATTGAAGTCGGCAGAAAAATCGAGCGCGTTCAGCTTTCCATCGCGCGTAGCTCCCGCCCGCAGTTTCATTCGTGCCGGATGGCGCTTGGTCGTGGAGACGATCGATTCGTGCGCGAATAAACCATGCGCACCGGGCGGTTCAGTTTCCATGCCGCCAACGCGATGAACGGCTGCACCGAGAGATCCAGTTTGGATCCGAAACCGCCGCCGACGGCCGTGGGGATGATGCGAACTTTCTCCGGGCGCGATTCCCAGAATTTTTGCGAGGTCAGCGCGGTCCATGTAAGGAGATTGCGTGCAGGCCTGGATCTCGACTGCATCGCCAACCCGGCGCGCAAAACCCGCTTCAGGTTCAATGTAGGCATGCTCGACGAATCCAGTCTGGTACTCGGCTTCGACCACGAAATCCGAATCGGACAATGCGCGATCGACATCCCCTTGAACCACTCGCCCGCGGACCAGCACGTTTCCTTGACGATGGGGATGGATGAGAGGCGCCCCTGGCGCAAGCGCCTCTTCCATCGTCTTGATGGCCGGCAACTCTTCCCATCGTACCGGGAAGTTAAGTAGATCGAGCGCTTCCAACCCGAGCGGCTCACCCACAATCGCCGCCACGGCTTCTCCGCGATATCTTGCCTCCGTGTGCGCGAAGACAGGTTGATCGGCGAAGCGGGGAATTACTCCATAACAGTCGACGCCGGGAACATCTTTCGCCGTAAGGACGATTTCAATCTCAGGATGCAACGCGACGAAAGCGTCCAGGTCACCGAACTGAAATCGAGCGCGGTGATATGGGCAGCGAATGGCGCGTACAGCCAGAGCGTCTTTTGGAATTTCATCTGCTCCGAAAACTTCTGTGCCATCTACTTTCTTTTGGCCATCCAGCCGGATCAGGCGAGCACCCACCGCTGCTCCTGCCGCTGGGGAAGCCTGCGCGGATCCAATATTGATGTCCTGAATTGCGCGAATGATCTTCCGGTATCCCGTGCAGCGGCAGAGCACGCCGCCGATCGCGTCCATCACTTCTGCTTCGGAAGGAGATGCGTGCTTCTCAAGCAGTGCCGTGGCCGACACCAGCATTCCAGGTGTACACGCTCCGCACTGTGCGGCGCCATGAATCAGAAATGACTGTTGCAGACGTCCAGGAAGCGGGGACCGCGATGCGAGACCCTCAACGGTGGTTATCTCGCAGCCTGAAACCTGGCCCGCGGCAACTAAACAGGCACAGACCGGGTCATCATTCAGCAGCACGGTGCAAGCTCCGCAGTCGCCTGCATCGCAGCCTACCTTTGTTCCCGTGAGTCCCAGATCATCCCGCAGGACGCGCGAGAGCCGCCGGCTACCGGGCACAGCAATATTCACGTTCTGGCCATTGACTGAAAAAGACAGGCTCTCAGACTGCGCCGCGGATGTGTTGGTTTGCGTGCTCGCCACTTAAGCTCTCCCTGCGCAGGCTTGCAACGTTCGCCGAAGCAAGGTCAGCGAGGCATCGCGCCGATATTCGGCGGTGGCGCGCACGTCGCTTATGGGAGAGAGCACGGCAATGTGCTCACGCGTGACAAGGTCGCCGATATCGGTATTCGCGCTCTGGCCCACAAGATCTCTTTCCAAATCATGCAGCCGGCGTGCCGTTGCCGAGCACGATCCCACGGCGACGCGTGCTTCGGCAACGCGCCCGAATGCATCGACGTCGAGCACGGCGGCCACCATGGAGATAGAGATGACCAGATATCTCCGCGCACCCAGCTTCGAAAAGGAGGACGCGGCGTGCTCGATCCGGCGCGGAATCAGTACGGCTGACAGAATTTCGTCAGTTCTCCGCGCCGTCTTACGATTGCCAGTGATGAATTCCGCGAGTGCAAGGCGTCGCTTCCCTGCTGCCGAGGCCAGTTCGACTTCGGCCTCTAAGGCCAGCAGTGGAGGAACGCCGTCGGCCGCGGGAGACGCGTTGCACAGGTTCCCGGCGACGGTCCCGCGATTCTGAATTTGCACCGAGCCGATCTCCCGCGCCGCTGCCTTCAGCGCGTCGAAACATCGCGGAAGAGGGCCGCGTACGATCTCAGTCCAGGTAGTGAGCCCGCCGATTCGAACGTATTCGTCCTCGATGACGATGCCGCGAATTTCCCGCAGGCTGGTTATGTCCACGACATTGCCTTGCGGCACGCCATCCCCGAGGGCAGGATAAAAATCCGTGCCACCGGCCAGGATCTGGCCGCCGGACGTAGCCAGAACGTAAACCGCCTCGCTCAATGTCTTGGGCTTGAGGTACAAAGGATGGGTCCCCCGATTCCGCACCGATCGCCGCTTTGAGAGTTTTTATACGAAGCCTGCCGCTTTGTACAGCGACTTCAGCCGGGAAACAATTCACGCAGCCTCTCTGTCCGGTAATCGAAAATCCTCTCGATATCTCGCCCCACCCGCAGGCGATGCGCCAGCACTCCCAACCGCCCAAAAGGAAGCGCATAGGTGACGCAATCGCGCACAATGGTTCCCCGGTTTTTTGACTCGAAGGAATGTTGGTGATTCCACAGGGCATAAGGCCCGGAAAGTGCCCGATCAACGAATTTGTGCGGAGGGTCCCACTGGCAGATCTCCGTAGTCCAGCGGATAGGAAGAAAGTGCCAACGTAACCGGTAGCGGATCAGCGCTCCTCGCGCCAGTTCTTCGGGAACATCAACCATGCGGAAATCCAGCCAGGGTGGGGTGAGTTTCTGCAGATTTTCTGGCCGTGAAAAAAAGGAAAATATATTGTCCTTCGCCTGCGGCAGCCACTGCTCGCGTTCCAGGTAATAACTTTGCATACTCAATGGACCCAGCTCCAGTCCCCGCCGATTCAGAAGCATGCCCGGCTAATCTGGCCGATAGCAACATCTTGTGCCCCAAAATACAACGCTTCCGCCTTGACAGCCATCTCAAAGTCTGGCAAAACAGAGCGAAATCATGTCTCGCTGGAACGTGAAAACGTCGACACTCATCCTGTTGGGCAGCGTAGTGTTCATTGTGCTGCTTTTGGTGGTGCTACCGAATGTCGACCCACCTGATACGGCGTTTCACCGCGGGACAGCGCCTGTTGTCGTCCATGCTCAAGCAACTGCGACTCCTCCAGCCACCCTGGTAACTTCCGCATTTCAAATTGCGAATGCGGTCGCCCATGAGTGGATTCCGCTCCCATTGGCAGCGTCTGCAGTCGTCTCTCCGCCCGATTCTCTTCCCATTCTCCTCTGCTCGATTCGCTGCTGATCCGTCCTGCGCCCACCTGGGGCTAGGCCGTACGAAGCAGGAACTCGCGCCAGTTCCACCTACAGCCCAAATCGAGGAGCACGTGATGAGATTCTATTCTGACCCATTGAGCTACGGTTCCATGGCAGAACTGCTACAGGAGGCGGCTGCAAGGACCGGCTTCAGCACTTCTGACATGGAAAATTTGCTGGATTCCGAACTCACGGTCGCTCAGCTCATCCAGTACATCGATGCCGTAGTCACCGAACAGATGAACTGACCTAAGCGATTTCGGATTCTCGGGGGCCGGGTAATCGGCCCTCTTTTCCTTGTTTATTCGCAACCGCCCAATCTGTGTTGTAATCTTCCCCTTCGAATTTCTGGCTCACATCTTCATTTTGGAGAGACTCATGCGTGTGATGCGCCGCCGTCCGGCTGTGGCTTTCCTTGTGCTCGCGGTTGCCACTTCGCTAAGTGCTCAACCAGCATCAGGAACTCCCCCTGATCTCGATGCCTACGTCGCGGCATCCATGAAGACGTTCGACGTCCCCGGAATGGCGCTCGCCATTGTGAAGGACGGAAAGATTCTAGTCGCCAAAGGATATGGCGTGCGGAAACTGGGCGAACCCACTCTGGTGGACGAGTTCACGCTGTTTGGCATCGGCTCGAACACGAAAGCCTTTACGACGGCTGCGCTGGCCACCCTCGTCGACGAAGGCAAGCTGTCCTGGGACGACCCCGTCTATCAGCGTCTTCCGGGTTTCGTCATGTACGATCCCTACGTTTCGCACGAGATGACAGTGCGTGACCTGCTCACCCATCGCAGCGGCATGGGCTTGGGTGAAGGCGATCTTCTGTTCTGGCCTCATACCACGTACTCGCGAGCGGACATCATTTACCGGTTGCGGTTCATGAAGCCGCAATCCAGCTTCCGCAGCCATTACGCCTACGACAATCTGCTCTACATGACGGCCGGACAGATCATTCCTGCAGTCACAGGTACGAGCTGGGATGACTATGTTCGCCAGCGAATCTTTGCGCCGCTGGGGATGACTCATTCCAATCTCAGCCTCACCGCCTACAAGCCCGGCGACGATTACGCCTTCCCGCATTCGAGCATGGGTGGGAAGCTGCAAGCCATTCCCTTTGAGGACCTCGACAATGCAGGGCCGGCAGGAGCGATCAACTCCTGCGCGGCAGATATGGCGAAGTGGGTACAGTTGCAACTTAATCGCGGCAAATACCTCGATCGCGATGGGCGATTGTTTAGCGAGCAGCGTTCCCGGGAAATGTGGTCGGGGCAGACCATTCTTCCCATTGGTGAACCGCCCGAGCCATTGGCTGGGTTAAAAGCGAACTTTGCGCAATACGCGCTGGGCTGGGGCCTGCGCGATTATCACGGGCGCAAATTGGTGGGCCATACGGGAGGCGTCGCAGGCTTCGTCTCCCGCGTCATGCTGGTTCCTGAAGAAACTCTGGGAGTGGTCGTACTGACGAATGCAGAGGAAGGCGGGGCTTTCGATTCCATCCTCTACCACGTTCTCGACTACTACTTCCACCTGCCGGCAACAGACTGGATTGCGGCGTTCAAGTCGGTAAAAGATCAGGATGAAAAAGAAGCCGCCCAGACCATACAGAAGGCCGAACGCGCGCGCGCCGCCAATTCGAAGCCTTCGCTCGCGCTGGAAAAATACGCCGGCGTGTACAACGACGCCTGGTATGGCCCGATCACGATCAGCATGCAAGGCGACGGCCTGGTGATCAGCTTCGATCACACTCCGGGAATGATTGGCGACCTGCAGCATTGGCAATACGACACCTTCAAAGCGCATTGGCGCGTCCATACCATCGAAGACGCATTCGTAACCTTTTCGCTGAATGCGGACGGCACCATCGATAGCGCAAAGATGGCCGCAGTATCGCCATTAGCCGATTTCAGCTTCGACTATCAGGACTTGTTACTAAAGCCCGCACTAAGTCCCACAAAGAAGTAAGCATGAGAGTACAGGAAAAAGGGGTGCCCCATCCTTCTCGCGTCTAGCGAGAGGATGGGGATTTTGAATTCCGCCGCGCAAACGCCCATGCCTCAGATTTGGTCCTCATCGATGGTAGCTGACTACGCGGATCGGGACCTTCACACGCAATGTTCTGCGTGCTGCTTTTGGCAAAACTCCAGTTTCTCCCACAACGAATCGGAGAGCGCGCAGGAACCTTGTTCTCCTCCGCTCTGAATCATATGTAAGGACAGCCGCACGGCTGTCCGGTCGCACGGCGGCAACTTCCTGCCCAGCGGGCAATGCAGAACGAAACGTGATGTATCCGCCCGCGGCTCCGGTGAGCTTTCCATTGAAATCTGGACCGTAAATCGCAGTCGGCTGGGGTGCCGGAACATACCACTGCTCCATAGTTGGAAAGTCGCGGGAGCCCTTTGTGTCTGCCACCACGCCGACGACCGTCATCCAAGGCAATTTTCTTGTAGGGCCACCAGCATGCATGTGTTTGCCGATCGCACTCTCACCCGGCCAGCATCGCTTCGCCATGGATTCATTGACGATCATCACCAGTGGTGCGCCGGAGCGATCCGCGTCGGTGAAGTATCGGCCATCGAGCAAAGGAATCCTCATCGCCCGGAAGTAGTCGCCATAAGTTGAGATGAACGCAGCGAAGCGCAGCTTCCAATTGCTGGCTGTCTCTCCTTCAACCGTGTAAGCGGCTTTGGCAAAGGCCGGGGCTCCCGGCACGGCGCTCGCAATGGCCGCAGCGCGAACGCCGGGTTTGGCTGTAAGTTTCTCGAGCACCTCACGGCTGAACAGATCTGCGGATGCCTGGGTCGGGTACTGTTTTAATGGGAGTTGAAAACTGGCGACCACCACGTGGTCGGGACGAAAGCCGGGATCCACCGCACGCATTTTCTGGAAGCTGCGCAGAAACGCGGCGGACGCAGTAATCAATACCAAGGCAACGGCGATTTCCGCGACGACGAGTGCCGAGCGTAACCACGTATGGCTCGATCTGGCCGTTCCGCTCTGCAGGCCTTCTTTCAAGCTTTCACTAATATTCGTCCGCAATGCGGCAAATCCAGGCGCAAGGCTGCAAGCGAGCCCGGTGGCCACCGCAATCGCAAATGCGAAAGCAGCGACTCCGGCATCGATGGAGATGGAATCGATTCGCGGCATGGAGTCGGGCAGCAGAGCTAAAGCCACTCGAATTGCGGCAGCGGCAAACGCAAGCCCCAGCAGCGCCCCGGAAATGCTGAGCAGCAACCCTTCAAAAATCGTTTCGCGCAACACTGAACCGGTGCCAGCCCCCAAAGCGAGACGCACCGCGTATTCGCGGCGGCGGCGAATCGCGCGCACGAGCGAAAGTCCAGCCACGTTGGCGCAAGCGATGAGCAGAACTACGGTCACAGCGAGAAGCAACGCCCGCAATACGGGACGCACATCTTCGATATCGGACTCGCGCAAATCTTCCACGTCGCCCTGAAGACGAATCGAAGACTGCGAAGCTGGAAGCGTACGTGCAAATTGCTGCGCGACTCGATCCGCATCCTGAGCGGCTTGTGATAATGCGATTCCATTCTTCACGCGCGCCACGATCTGGTAGCCCCAGAAGCCGGCGTGCGCTTCAGAGAGTTCGTCAGCAGAAAGACTCAGAGGAACCCAGAGCTGCGCCTGATCTAATCTGCCCGATTCGAGAGGAAACTCGAAATTTCTCGGCATCACGCCAATGATCGAGTACACGCGGCGATCGAGCACGATCGGCTTACCAACAATCTCCGGTTCGCGGTATGATGTAGAGACAGCCGCCCTCGGCTGTCCGGCCCGCGCGGCAGCTTTCCTCAGCGCAGAAACACTCGCGTAGCATCGTCCACCTTCACCGTAGATTTCCGCCGCACTCCGCTGCCGACGCCATACACAACCAGCACGTGATTCTCCACGATCAGCAGTTCCTTGTCGCTGAGCCATCCGACAAGCGTGACGTGCGGCACAAACGCAACCTGCTTGGGAGAATCCTCAACACTTTTGACGATGACAGCTGGTAAATCGGCCAATGCCTTGCGAATCCGTAGCGACTCCTCGGGATTGGCCTGTCCGTCTTCGGCCAACTGAATCGGCTTGTTCGCCTGCGCGCTGCCGCTGATCGTCATGGCCACCGACTTCAAATCCGGCGACAACTTCGCGTTAGACGTAAAGAAGCTCACGTCGTAATCGGAATTCTTGTAAGTGGCGAACTCGTCGAAGATGGTCTGCGATTTCCCATTGGAGAGCACCAGCGTTTGATCGTTGCTTTGATTGGACCAACCGCAACACGCCGCGTCTGGAATCGCGTGCACAATCACGTCTCCGGCCGGAGATGCATCCAGCGGTTGCTGCAATGGTTGCGGCAGGGGCTTGGCCGTCCACTTACCGCTTTCCTCCTGGTACAGAGTAGTGATCTTAAAAGTTCTCTCCGTCTGCCCGGCGATGTACTGCGTCATCAGGAAAAATTTGTCCACGCCTTCGTCCGGGGCCCAGAAGGCGCCGACTGGACAAGTCTCGCCGCAAACGCCCGTGGCACAAGCGCATTCCGGAAGTTTCACCGATGCCAAATCTTCGCGATTCTTTCCACTTAAGTCCGTGCGCCAGGCTTGCCAGTCGATAGTCGATGAGAGATTGATCTCATCGCGATCGAGCCGGCGCTCCTGATTGTCGAACCAATACAGGTGGGTTCCGTCCGCGGACAGCGCAGCCACAGGAGCGGACTCGGTCACCACCTGGTTGGAGCCGCGCTGCTCGCTCTTGTGCTCCGTACCTGGGTCGAGCGTGATTGCAGCTTGCCCGTTCCAGAGCCATACGGTGTGAGGAGCGGCTGCGTCCTCCTCTGTAACTGCGGGAGTCGTTGATGGCACCAGCAATATCTGCCCGGGCTGGTTCACTGAAATATTTTCGGGCGATCTCAGCGCCTGTGGCGGCACTTTCACCCGGGCCTTCACCGCAAACGTTGTAGGATCGTACTCCGCCATCTCCCCGGGCTCGCGCAGCACCCACAAACGTTTGCTCTGCGCGGGCAAAGGAAGCGTCAGCAGCAGCACACCGGCAATCAGGCAAACTCTTCTCATAAGACGCCGCTCACTTCATCTCAACCACCGGCAGTTCGATAAAACTCGCATGGTCGGCCGAGTGAAACACACGCTGCGTGGCTCTCTTATAGTCCCCCGGTTGGGCCCAGAAAATATTTGGCACAAACGTCTGCGGATTCCGGTCATAGAGCGGGAACCAGCTCGACTGCACCTGCACCATGATGCGGTGTCCGGGCAGAAAGACGTGATTCACCGTGGGTAGCGTGACCTTGTAGAGCAGCGGCTTGTTGGAGGCGATCGCCTTGGGATTTTCCAGGCTCTCGCGATACCGCCCGCGAAAGATGTCAGCCGAGACCATCAACTGATATCCGCCCATGGATGGCTGCCCCGGCATCTCATCCGGATATTCGTCAATCACCTTGATGACCCAGTCCGAATCCGTGCCGCTGGTGGACGCAATCAAGTTCGCCACCGGCTGCCCGCTGATCTTCACCGGCTCCTTCAGCACGTCGGATGCGAACGCCAGAACATCCGGACGCCCGGAAGCTTCCCGCTGATCATCCACCAGCCAGTACGCCCAGGTAAAATCGCCGCTGTATCCCACCGGCTGTATCGGACGAGAACGAAATGGAACGGGCTTCGCCGGATCGGAAACGTACTCCTCATACTCCGATGCACCACTCTTCGGAGCATCGAAGCCAACCTTCATTCCCGCTTGCAGATAGAGCGGCGTGGGATGAATCGAACATCCGCTCTCGCAGCCCGCTGGCCACGAGGGCAGCCGCCGCCATGTATTCGTTCCCGTTTCGAATGCGGTCACCGGCGCGACGTCAGACTTCGGCGCGCCATCCTTCAGGTATTGCGCCAGGAATGGCCCCAGAATGTGCTCCCGAAAATACAGGGCGGTATCGCTGTTGAACTTGATCGCTCCCAGCTTGCTGCCGTCTCCGATTTCCTGGCCGTGATGCCATGGTCCCATCACCAGGAATACTTTGTCATTGTTTGCATCGTTCGGCTTGATCGCCTTATAAACCGCGGGAGCGCCGTAGATATCTTCCTGGTCCCACAAACTGTCGACCAGCATGATGGGCACTTTCAAAGGCTGCGCGGCAAGGATCTTGTCCATCGCCTGCTGCTGCCACCACGAGTCGTAGCTGGGATGCTCCAGCAGCTTGCGCCAGAATCCCACTTGCTCCAGGCCGTGCCGCTTGCCTAATTCACCGGCCGATCCCGCTTCCATGTACACGTCGTAATCATCGAAATGATTCGTCCACCAGTTCTCGCTATTGCTGCGCGTCGCCTCCTGCTCGTAGATATACGGCATGTTCAACTCGCGGAACGCCCCGTTGTGAAACCAGTCGTCGCCCTTCCAACCGTCCACCATGGGATTCATCGGGACAGCTACCTTCAATGCGGGATGCGGGTTCACCAGCGGCATCAGAGAAAGGAATCCGTCATAGGAAATTCCCAAAATGCCGACCTTGCCATTGCTCTCCGGAACATTCTTGACCAGCCACTCGATCGTGTCGTAGGTGTCGGTGGAATGATCCACTTCGCTCGGGTTCAGAGGCCCGTGCAGAGGACGGGTCATCACGTAGTCGCCCTCGGAGCCGTACTTGCCGCGAATGTCCTGCACCGCGCGGATGTAGCCGCCCTGCAGAATTACTTCCAGTGCATTGTCATAACCATTCAGAATCGGCCCCAGGTGCGAACTCGCCGCATGGCTGACCTGCGAGTTGGCATTGTAAGGAGTGCGGGTCAGCAAAATAGGAGCGTTCTTCGCTCCCTTCGGAATCACCACAATGGTATGGAGCCTCACGCCGTCTCGCATCGGGATCATCACATCGCGCTTGCTGTAATCGAAGCTGGAGGTGACAGGCTTGAAGGTGCCCGGCGTCTCGCTTGGCAGTGAATTGGCCGGCTCTTGCGCGAATGACACAACGGAGTGCGTGCACAGCAGCAGCACAAACGAACAAACAAAACGAATGTGGAAGATTGTCTTCATCCAGGGTCCCTTGCAATTTTGAAGTTGTACACCAGCGACGCAGCTGCCAATTCCCCGAAGGGGCTCGGCAGCAGTAACCATCGGGAGATTACCACGACCGCGGGTGGCCTTTCGCTGCGGCTTCCCGTTTCCCTTTCGTAACGATCTCTCTCGCCCAATTCAGAACTAAGCTTTCGCGCAGGGGTTCAACCGTCTTATGACCAACACATTCAAGCAGTCTCTGCTCATGCTGGCAGCGGGTGGTCTGATATTCGTCGGATCAGCTTCTGCTCAAACCGCTAACACTTCAGGCGCTGGACCGGGACAGGTCGATCCCGGACATCCGCGCGTCAACCAAGTCAATCGCCGCGAAACCAATCAGCAGAAACGAATCGCGAACGGCGTGAAAAATGGCCAGCTCACGCCGGCAGAAACCCGCCGGCTCGAGCGTGGAGAAAAACGCCTGCAAAATAACGAGAAGCGACTCATGGCCAAGGACAATGGTCATCTCACAAAGAAAGACCAGCGCCAGCTCAATCGCGAAGCGAATCATATGAGCGCCCGCATCGCGAAAGACAAACACGACGCAAAATAATTGCCCAGCCATCCCCCATTCTGAACACACGTGTTCTGAACACAGGTAAAGAGAGAGCCGCTGACCCAAGCGGCTTTTTTCTTTTTCCCCAATCGTGCTGAACAGTGTTACGCTACGCAATCTTGCCGGGAACGGGCTGTACCGAAATCACGTTGTCATCCTGAGCGAAAATTGTCATCCTGAGCGAAGCGAAGGATCTATGCAGGCCGCAAGCAGACTCCATAGATCCCTCGCTTCGCTCAGGATGACAATCTCTGCTTGGGCACCGTTCCCGTATAATGTTGTGAACCGGCATTCGGGGGGCTGGTAACAGGCGCTACTGTTTTCATCCACCGTTCTCCATTCTTCGTCTATGCAGTTGGACTGTAAAACTCCAAAGCCGGGCATCGAAGCTGCCTGCCTGAGCGACGTCGGACTGCAGCGCACCGACAACGAAGACTCATATCTCTACTGGGAGCCCGATTCCGACGAGGATTTCCGCCGCAAGGGACGTCTTGCAATTGTGGCGGATGGCATGGGTGGGTACGAAGGCGGCCAGGAGGCGAGCCGTCTCGCGGTCGAAACCGTCCGTCATATTTATGATCGCCAACCGGCCGGCGATCCTCGCGCATCTCTGCTGGCAGCGTTTCAGACAGCGCACGATAACATCCTCCGTTATGCCTTCGAGCATCCCGAGTTTCACGGCATGGGCACGACCTGTACTGCCCTGGCCATCGTGGGCCGGAAACTCTATTTCGCCCATGTCGGCGACAGCAGGCTTTACCGGGTTCACGATGGCGCCATTTCACGGCTGACGCGCGACCATTCCTACGTTGGCCGCCTCGTCGAGAACGGGATCGTCCGCTCCGAAGATGCCGAGTCCCATCCCCAACGTCACATTCTGACTGCGGCTCTCGGATCGGGGCATGACATCGTTCCTGACGTCCCGGAACAACCGATCGAACTGGAAAATAATGATGTGCTCATCCTCTGCACCGACGGCCTCTGGAGTCTTGTCGCCGAGCAGGATCTCTCCCGCCTCGCACAAGCTCAGCCGGTGGCAGACGGCTGCATGAAGCTTGTGAGAATGGCCCTGGAGCGTGGTGGCCCCGACAACATCACCGTGCAGCTCCTGCGTGTTTCCTCCGACTAAACCCGCCCCCGTTGTCATCCCGCCCCCGTTGTCATCCTGAGCGAAGCGAAGGATCTATGCAATCTGGCGTGCGCCTGAGAATGCGGAATCCTGCTCCCGCTCACGATGAACGATTTCCTAAACAATGTAGAGGCGTAGCTTGCTACGTGGGGTTGAAAACAACCTGCTGATTTTCCACAGCCTCAAGTGATCTGATCTGCCGCAACGGCTGAAAACTTCTGCACTCCTCTTCAGAGTCGCCGTCGCCGCTCAACGCAAGTAATTGAAAACAGGCAGCACATTTTTTCCAGGTCGCGGGCCTTGACGGCAAATGAATTGCTATGTCATCCTTACTGAGTAAGTCTATTATTTCGATAGACATTATCATATCAGTGCGGTATACATGAAATCCTGTATGCAGATCGCGGCACTCTTCAAAATTCGCAGACTCGGGCTGATGACGTTGCTGTCTCTGGTTTTGGTGCTCCCCGCATGGGCGCAGAACAGCAATGTGATTCGCGTCGGTGCGTTCCCCAACATCACGCACGCGCAGGCAATGGTAGGAAAAGCGAACGGCTGGTTCGATAAAGCGATGGGCGCGCAGACCAAAGTGCAATGGACCAGTTTCAATGCCGGACCTTCAGCTATCGAAGCCCTCTTCGCGGGTGCAATCGATATGACCTATGTCGGTCCCAATCCGGCCATCAACGGCTACGTTCGTTCCAATGGTGAAGCTCTTCGCGTGGTGGCGGGCGCAGCCAGCGGCGGAGCTTCGCTGGTCGTGCGCAATGATGCCGGCATCACCAAACCTGAGGATTTTCACGGCAAGCGCATTGCCTCGCCGCAGTTCGGCAACACGCAAGACGTGGCCCTGCGGAACTGGCTGAAGCAGCATGGAATGAAGACCAACGATAAGGGTGGTGACGTGCAGGTCATTCCCCTGGCAAATCCCGACCAACTCACGTTATTCCTGAAAAAAGATCTGGACGCCGCCTGGGCTCCCGAGCCATGGGCCACGCGCCTGATCCGCGAAGGCAATGGGCGTCTCTTTGTCGATGAACGCACTCTCTGGCCAAACGGTCAATTCGTGATCGGCCTGCTGGTGGTCAACGCGAAATTTCTAAAGGCCCACCCTGACATGGTGAAGAACTGGATCCGTGCCAATGTCGAACTCACCGACTGGATCAACGCTCATCCAGCAGAAGCCAAGAAACTATTGAACGAGCAGATCCAACGCGAGACGGGCAAAGCTTTGCCGCCTGCCGTTCTCGATGATGCTTACTCCCGATTACAGATCACATACGATCCACTGCATGCGGCACTGAGCAGCGCAGCGAAACAGGCCTTTGATGCTGGATTTCTCGGCCGGCAAATGCCGGATCTGTCCGGTCTGTACGATCTCGCGATTCTCAATCAAGTTCTTGCGGAGAAGAACCGAAAGGCGATTCAATGAGCACACAGAGCGTTCCGCGTCAGTTCCCAATTGCGGTCGATAGCAGCACTCGCCCCCAGCCAGGTCCAATTGCACTCGACCAGCCACGCCCAGCGGCCTCGGTGGAGTTTCCCAAGGTTAGTCTGAACGAGATCTGCCTTGGTTACCGCGCACAATCCGGGGAACGGCTCATCGCTCTCGATCACATCAATCTCGAAGTTCGCGCGGGAGAATTTCTCTGCATCGTTGGTCCATCCGGCTGCGGCAAATCTACCTTGCTGCACCTGATTGCGGGACTCAATTCTCAGACCTCGGGTCAGATCCTGGTGGACGGTAATCCCATTCAGGGCCCAGGAACGGATCGCATCCTGATCTTCCAGGATCATGGACTGTTTCCCTGGCTCACGGTCGGGCAGAACGTCGAGTTCGGCATGAAGATGAAAGGGGTTCCCAAAGCCGAGCGCCGCGAGAAGACGCAGCACTATTTGCGGCTGGTACACCTTGGGAAGTTTGAAAACAGCTACATTCACCAACTCTCCGGCGGCATGCGTCAGCGCGTCGCAATCGCGCGCGCCCTCGCCACCGAGCCTGACGTCCTGTTGATGGATGAACCTTTCGCCTCTCTCGATGCCCAGACCCGCGACCTGCTGCACGACGAACTGGAACGTATCTGGAGCCAGACTGGCCGCACGATAATCTTCGTCACGCATAACGTCCGCGAAGCGGTTCGCCTGGGCGATCGCGTCGTTCTGCTCACATTCCGTCCGGGACGCGTCAAGAACGAGTTCCCTGTCGAATTGCCTCGCCCCCGAAGCCTGGAGGATCCCACCGTGGCCCTCGCTGCCCGCGCAGTGCTGGATGAACTTCGCGATGAGATCAATCGCTCGCTTGATGCCGAGTACAGCGCCGGGGTCAAGCCGCACATCGAGCCAGGAGTTTCCGCATGAAGCGCGCTCTTCGCTACATCATCTTCTATGCCGGTCTGTTCGGCCTGTGGACTCTGCTCGCCGAACTCAAGATTTGGCCGCCGTACCTGTTCCCCACTCCCTGGGGAGTCGCGGAATCGCTCTATGCCGGATTCGCCGACCATACCTACTGGATCGCGATTCGTGTGAGCATGCAGCGCGTCTTGATCGGCTACGGCATCTCTGTCCTGCTCGGCATGATTCTCGGTCTGGGTGTAGCCAGTAACAAATTCCTGGAAGAGACCATGGGCGGGCTCCTGGTCAGCCTGCAAAGTCTTCCCAGCATCTGCTGGTGGCCCTTGGCGCTGCTCTGGTTCGGTCTGAATCAGAACGCAATTCTTTTCGTAGTCGTGATGGGCTCGTTGCTCTCGGTGACTCTGGCCATGGAAGATGGCCGCAAGCAGATGCCGAAAATCTTCGGCCAGGCCGGACGCAACCTCGGCGCCAAGGGATTCAAGCTGTTCTGGTACGTGCTTCTTCCTGCAAGTCTTCCGTTCATAGTCTCTGGCCTGAAGCAAGGATGGGCGTTTGCCTGGCGCTCGCTCATCACTGCCGAAATGCTGTATCTCAGTCTGGGTCTCGGTCAGGTGCTGATGATGGGCCGCGATCTCAACGATATGAGTGCCGTCCTCGCCGTAATGTTGTTAATCGTCGCCCTCGGCTACATCGTCGACGGCGTGGTGTTCAAAGGCATGGAGCGGCATTTGCAGAACAAGTGGGGACTGGCTCCCGCTAACTAAGCCTGCTCAATCCAGCAGGCTTGCCCACGCGGTCAAGGTGCAATGGATGCAGTTTTGTTCGACGTAATGGCTAGTAACATTATAGGGATAATGGTGAACAATCGTTGTCTCGCCACAGGCGCTCACTGCAACGAAAAATTCCAACAGGTAGGAACGTTCATGAACCGCAAGTATGTGATCTTCGCTAATTTGATGCTCGCCACATTCACAGTGGCCGGCTTTGCCCAGACCGATTCCGCTTCCAGCCAGACGCTCTCCTCCGCGAAACAAATCTCGATTACCGCTCAACCGGCCTTGTCGGACGGTAGCGCCCCCGCCGCGGTCCAGCCTACTACACCGGCGCCGCATCACGCCGCTCCAGTCTCCTTCCGCCGCGATGGACTTTGGTTCTCCAACAGCGACGGCAGCACGCACTTGCAGGTTCATGGATACGCGCAGGCTGACAACCGCCTGTTCTGGTCCAACACGCGCGGGCAAGATCTCGATACATTCCTGTTCCGCCGGATCCGGCCCTGTATTCGAAGGCACTCTCTTCAACCAGGTGGACTTCCGCTTCATGCCGGATTTCGGCCAGTACAATCCGCAAATTCAGGAAGCCTATCTGGAACTGAAGACCCTGCCCTTCGCCAAGCTCCGGGTGGGCAAGTTCAAAGAACCGATTGGCCTGGAAGTTCTCCGCCAGGATCGTGATCTCGCCTTCACCGAGCGCTCCATAGCTTCCGACCTGCTTCCACTCCGTTACGTTGGCGCGCAGATCTCGGGCTCAGTGCTTGGAAAATCTATTAACTACGAAGGCGGCTACTTCGCGGGATCGAGCGACGGCGCCAATGCTGTGTTCACGCAATGGACGCGCGGCAACGAAGCCGCGGCCCGGGTCTTCTTCCAGCCGTTTGCGACTACTTCGCTCGGCGCGCTGAAAAATTTCGGTTTCGGCCTCGGCGGCTCTGCCGGGCATCAACACGGCACCATTGCAGGACTCAAGACTCCTGCGCAGACCACGTTCTTCAAGTACTCCTCAAGCGCGGTTGCGGATGGCCAGCACAATCGTCTCTCGCCGCAGGCTTACTACTACGCCGGCCCGTTCGGCGTAATCGGCGAGTACATGATCTCCTCGCAAGAGGTCTTCAACAAAGGGAACACAGGCAGGATCAGAAATGAAGCCTGGCAGATCCAGGGATCCATCATGCTGACAGGCGACAAGAACTCTTACGCGGGATTCCGTCCACGCAACTCCTTCGAACCCAATCACGCATTGCGCCGCTTGGGCGCCGTGGAGCTTGCCATCCGCTACAGTCAGGTGGCAATTGATCCTGAAGCCTTTCCGACGTTTGCCAGCGCGTCCACCGCGGCACAACGCGCACGCGCAACCGGCATTGGCCTTAACTGGCATCTGAACCGCTACGTGAAGCTCATGACCGACTATGAGCACACCACCTTCAGGATGGCGTCGAGCACAGCCATTCCGCTGCACAACGAAAACGTTCTGACCAGCCGCATTCAGCTGGGCTTCTAGCAAGAAAAAGCGCTAGCGCCCAGTGTCCCTGCAGAACACCGTTAGCGCTGGCAATTTGGATAAACTAATCCGGAGTTTCCCCGCAGGAGCAAAAGCATGCGTTCGTTTTCCCTGCTTTGCGTCTCGTTGGGAACCAGAAGTCGGCGGGCATGGATATGAATTCCAGGCGCACGTTTTTGCGTCAAATCTCCGGAGCGGTGCTGGCCCTGGGTGCTGGGTCCTCGTGGTCATCCATGGGCCTCTGCCCAGGCGCAAAGCCGCGGAATCCAGATGCCCGGTGAAGACGGCCTCCTCGTGCGCTCTTCCCGTTTTTTCGATCTCGAAACTCCAGTCGAATATTTCGACACCTGGATCACTCCCGTGCCTCGTTTCTTCGTGCGCAATCACATGCACGAGCCAAGCGAACTTACGGCCACCGATTGGCGGCTCACCGTTGCCGGAGAAGTTGAAAAGCCGGTCACGTTCAGCCTCGCTGAACTATCGCGTATCGCTCCTCATTCGGTTGTCAACACTTTGGAATGTGCCGGGAACGGCCGTGGCCTGTACCGTCCCCAGGTGCCCGGAGCGCAATGGGGCAAAGGCGCGGTGGGCACGGCCAGGTTCTCCGGCCCTCGCTTGCGTGACCTTCTTCGGCGCGCAGGCATAAAAACTTCCGGCAAGCACGTGATGTTTCGTGGGCTTGACGAAGTCCCGGGCAAGGTGCCCCCCTTCATCCGCAGCATCCCCCTTGAGAAGGCACTCGATTCCGACACCCTCATCGCCACTCACATGAACGGCGCGCCGCTTACGAAGCATCATGGCTTCCCGGCGCGCGCGCTCGTGCCCGGATGGATTGGAGCCGCTTCCTGCAAGTGGCTCACAGAAATCAAAGTTCTGGAATCAGAGTTCGTCGGCAATTTCATGAGTCCGGGATATCGCTTTCCAAATCGACCAGGAAACCCGGGCGAGGCGGTGGCGCCCGAGGACACGCATCCCGTGACTGCGCTCAACGTTAAGTCCGTCATTGCGAGCCCGCTGGATCAGGCTCATCTGAGACCCGGCCGTGTTTCCATTCACGGTGCAGCCTGGGCCGGCGAAGCCGATATCGTCAAGGTTGAAATTTCAACGGACCGCGGCTCCAGTTGGAATCCGGCGACTCTGGCACGCGATCGCGCTCACTATGCCTGGCGGCTCTGGAGCTATATCTGGAACGCGCCCAGAGGAGACCACAGAATTCTCGCGCGCGCCACCGATAGCCTGGGCCGCACTCAACCGAGCACTCCAGTCTGGAATCCCGGAGGCTATCTGTACAACGCTGTGGACGAGGTCAACATCCATGTCGCTTAAGACTCTCGTTCGCGCCGTATCCACGATGGCGCTCCTGTTCTGCACGCTCCGGATCTGGCCGCAATCGCCTGCTGCGCCGAACCCGCTTTTGAGTGAGGAATTACCCAGCGGCTCAATGCACGACAAAGCTATGACCGCCTGCACCGAATGCCACGAGGCTCGCATCATCGTGCAGCAACGTCTGGGCAGAGCCGCCTGGGCCAAAGAGGTAGACAAGATGGTGAAGTGGGGAGCGGTAGTCGAAAGCGAGCGACCGTGACGCCCTCATCGATTACCTGAGCAGTAACTTTGGCACGGATCGCCCGCCGTATGTGCCGCCGCGGACCTCATCGATAAAAACTGCTTCCAGGGCCGGAGCGGTGCGTTAGAGAGCAAAGCGCTACCGACCCGGTGTTCCGTGCTTAACGAACACCCACGGTAGCGCTGCCAATGCGTGGCCCAAATCGATAGAAAAATTATAAAAACGGCGATGCACCGCTGAAAGTGCATTCGCAGGTTCGCGGCCTACTTCGCCTCGGCGTTCTCCGTCCCCTCCGAAGGGGAATTCTTTTCCGGGCGCAGCAAAGGAAACAGAATTACATCGCGGATAGTATGCGAATCCGTGAGCAGCATGCATACGCGATCGATGCCGATACCCACTCCCCCGGCCGGCGGCATGCCGTACGACAGCGCGCGGATGTAGTCCTCATCCATCTGGTGAGCTTCCTCATCGCCGCGCTCGCGTTCCTTCAATTGCGCTTCGAAACGACGTCGCTGATCTTCAGGATCGTTGAGCTCGCTGAAGCCGTTGGAGATCTCCATCTGTCCAGCAAAGATTTCGAAGCGCTCGGTCCACTCCGGCTCGTCCGGTTTCTGCTTGGATAACGGAGACACCGCAGTCGGAAATTCGTAGATGATCGTCGGCTGCATCAGATGCTCCTCCGCCGCCGCTTCAAACAATGCCGCGATGTTCTTCCCGGTTGGCGCGCTCGGGTCATACGCCATGTGCGAATGCCCAGCGTTAAAGCGCTCGACCAATTTCTTCACGCCATCCGCGCTGTTGAAGTCGCTCATCTCCGGCTTCGCGCCCGCTTTCTCGGGCCAGAATTTGATGATCGCCTCCCGCATCGTCATGCGCTGCCAGTTGGACCAGTCGAGTTCTTCGACAACATCCTTGCCGTTCTCCTGCCGGGTCCACTTCGATTTAGGGCTGCCGTTCACGGCGATGGCAGCCTCGGTGATCGATTCCTGCGTGAGATTCATGATGCCTTCATAATTTGTGTACGCCTGATAAGCCTCCAGCATCGTGAACTCGGGATTCCACCGCCACCCCAAACCTTCGTTGCGGAAATTGCGGTTGATCTCGTACACGCGATCCAGTCCGCCCACCACCAGCCTTTTCAGATACAGCTCGGGAGCGATGCGCAGGTACAGATCCATGTCCAGCGTGTTGTGATGCGTCACAAACGGACGCGCCACTGCCCCCCCGGCAATGGGCTGCATCATCGGCGTTTCCACTTCGATGAATCCGTGGGAGTCGAAGGTGCGCCGCATCGACTGGATCATCTTCGTGCGCTTCAGAAAAACTTCACGCACCTCGGGATTCATCACCAGATCGACATAGCGCTGGCGGTAGCGCAGTTCCACGTCGGTCAAGCCGTGCCACTTCTCCGGCAGCGGCAGCAGATCTTTGCTGAGGAAGGTAATCTCTTCCACATGAACCGTAAGCTCGCCGGTGCGGGTGCGGAACAGATACCCGCTCACCCCGATGTGGTCACCGAGATCGAGCAGTTTGTACAGTTCAAATCCCTTCTCGCCAACCGCATCTTTCTTCACATAAATCTGCAGTTTCTGGCCACCCTGCTGCAGGTGGGCGAATCCCGCCTTCCCCATCAGCCGAATCGCCATAATCCGTCCGGCAACGCGCACGTTCACGCGGGATGGTTCGAGCTCCTCCGCGCTCTTGGACGAGTAGTCGCGCAGGATCTGATCGAGCGTGTGACTGAATTCGTATTTACTGCGGTAGGTGGGCTGGCCAAGAGCCTCAATCGCCTTCAACTTCTCGCGCCGCAACTGATAGATATGTTCGTCGAGTGCCAATGGAGTCCTTCACACTGAATGCTGATGGAATCCAGAATTATACTTGGCTCATCCACGGCGTGAGCAAAGCGACCGCTGGAAGGACACGTGCACGCCGCCGCGTGTGCTGAAATCCTACGGATTGAAATAAGGATCTCTTGCCATGCGAATGAACGCCGCTTCCGATTCAGGAGACGAACTGATGCGCCAATCGGCTTCCTTGTTGATGTCGAACCAGACTACACATTTGATCAGTGGGAAACTGGCGCGGAGAGTGGGAATGATCTCATCGATCCATTTGCCTTTGTCTCCCCCCACTTGAGCAGAAGACATTTCTCCAATCATGATCGGCTTTTTCTTGGCTGCAAGAAGGCCATAGATTTCCCGGAAAACTTGTTGGAAGGTCTGCCAGCCACCGTTTGTGGTACCCCAGTTGTACCCATCGACCCCGGTCCAATCGACGTAGGCATCGCCTGGGTAGTAGTCCATCGTATGCTTGTTACCTCCGTCAATGTCCGTGACGTTCGGACACCATGCCCAGATCACGTTGGTAGCGCCCGCAGCGAGAAAGATGTCGTGAATATGTCGATAAGCGGCGACGTACAGGGGTGCATTGTTGCCACTCCACGCCTCGTCACCATTCATCTCGGCTGCGAAGTCCAGGAAGAACTTTTTCCCTAGCGCTTTGGAGCCGTTTGCCCGCGCTACGATCGTGCGATCGAGGCTTCCGTCGACGATCTTGTTGAAGTCGATCTTGTGGGGTTCCCAATTGACGAGAGGGATGCGTCCAGCGGCCAGATCTGCTTTGGTGACGGTCCCGGTCCAGTCGTCGGTCCACGCGTAATAAGTGAGGTGAACGGGGAGTGTCCGGCCAAGCTTCGCCGTCGTCTGGGCCAGATTGCCGGCACCGTAGTACGCTCCGAGCAACGCACCCGCTGCCGGCTCCAGAATGGACGACCCGCTAGCATTGGCCGCGCCCAGGAGCCAACCGTTGTAAGCAAAAATTATGACGCCCGCTAGAGCGGCTCTGCCAATAAGGTTTCTCATGGCCATTACTCCTAAAACGAATTTCAATTCTAGGCCTTCTCTCTCATCGTCCCTCATAGGATGAGTGAAGTGGCAATTTTTCGCCAAACCATTCGGCTGATGCTAAGATTTGAGCGATTCTCCGCGCTGCATTGTACAGTTGCAGGAATAGACACCCATCGGTTGACGGCAGTAGCGGCGTAGCTGGCTACCTTGGAGTCACTCTTGCTCTTCTCATCTGCATTGAAGCGTCACCGAGTCCTCATAGCCGGCTGTCTCTCCCCATTTGCAGGAACGGGTCTTGTGATGCTTATAGCCTTCTATGCCGAGCGGTGGGCAAATGGCAGACTTCGGCTTCCACCTCTGGCTTTTCCGGTAATGATAGTTCTGGCCTCAAGCATTCCTTTCTTGATTGTAGTTTTAATGGCCACCCGACAACGCCGGACAGATCAGATCTCGTGGTCGGCAATTCTAGGTTTATTTCTTGCAGCAGTCTCGCTCGTGATCCCAATATTTTTCATCCGCGCTACGATTCTGCTCTGGATTGGGATGCGGCACGAAGCTGTTCACAACATTCCTGCGCCGACCTTTCAGGCGCGTGATCTCAACGGAAACAATCAACGCCTCAGCGACCATCAGGGTGAGGTCGTGCTCGTGAATGTTTGGGCAACCTGGTGCGGATCCTGCATGACGGAAATGCCAAAGCTCGACCACCTGTATCAGGAACACAAGAAACAGGGTCTGGTAGTATTCGGCCTCTCTGACGAGGACTCGGCCACACAACGAAAAGGCGTGGCGCGCGTCCCCGTGACATATCCGCTGCTTACATCGGATGGGCAGATCCCAGGTCTGTACCGGCATGTTGCAGGCTATCCCACAACATTCGTGATCGACCGCCAAGGAATCTTGCAACCCGCCATAATCGGGAATCCGACACTTGAAAAACTGGACAATACCGTGGTTCCCCTCCTCAACCACGAGCCTTGATAGCTTCAAGTGAGCTTAGCCGAGTCGGAGACTAACCGGACTTTGAGTGAAATCGGGATTTTTCGCCAGTTGACTCTAGCGGGCTTGCAGACCCAAGCCTCGGACCTGTAGTTCCCGGCTGTATTCGGCATCCGTGCTGTCGTACTCCAGCACCTTCCACAGCCGGACCCGAGGTCTTTCCCCATCGTCCACGGCGGTTGCTGCACGATCCAAGCGCCATTGCTGTGCTGCGAAACAATCCGGTTGAGGATGTCCCTGACCGTAGCGTTCTTCAAATCAAAGGGTCCGACACGGAACGCCTGATTGCCCCCCGGAGAATCCCCTGCGATTCCACCACTCTTCGGATTCACGACGAAGTAAAGGTGGAGACTAAGAGCAAGGCTGGCTTCGTGCATACTTATCTCCCCGATTCGGAATTGTGGGATGCGAGTGTTCAGCAGATTCGACTTTCGCACTAGCGCGCCATCGTGTGTTACCGAAACCACTGCTCCCGACATGGACCAAAAGTAACCAAGCGGGTGAGTCAGGGCGTCGAGTATTTCCCGGACGCTGCTTTCTCGAAATTCGAGGTTCATTCGCTTTTGAAACGCTGCGTAGTCGATGTATTCCATCCCGATTGGGACATGCTCCTGCGCCCCGAAGGACAGGAGTGCATCAATCAAGTTTTCCTGTTTGACGGAGAAGAACGCTACTTTCCGTGAGAGGTTCGGAGAGGCAGACCTAGTCTGGCCGGAGAGAGCACTGATTGCGCAAAGAAGTACGATCGCAATGGCAACCGCCCTCATACAGGATTAGACGGCCAACGTTCAGCCGATGTTCCCGAGATTGGAGGCATTTTGAGTGCAATGGCGATATTTCAACAGCTACTTGCAACGGAGCTAGTTCTCAGTGATTGTTCATGCTGATTTATTACCACTTGTGGAGCGGCGGTGCCCCCTCGGCCTTCGTCGTTCGAGCCGTTGACTTCCGACATCCACGGTGAAATCATTAATGTGTCGATTGCGGAGCAGCGTTGCCGCAAAATTGACGTTGTTCTCGCCTTCATACGCGTTCATTCGTTCTTCTTTCATACGAAAATTTACGTTCTGCGCATTCGAACTCTTTGAACGGAGGCCAATAGTGACACGCGTGGTAGCGGGCAAGAAACTGAGCAGGTTCGATCCCAAAACATTCCTTTCGACCGTCAACGGCGGTAGAACGATCGAAGCCTTTCTCAGAAAGCAGACAATCTTTGCTCAGGGCGACCCGTCCGATTCTGTTTTTTATATTCAGAGCGGGAAGGTAAAGCTCACTGTTCTGTCGAAGACCGGGAAGGAAGCCACAATAGGAATTCTGAACGAGGGTGATTTCTTCGGCGAAGGTTGCCTTACAGGGCAGTTTTTCCGCCTATGCTCCGCAACCGCAATGACCGATTGCTCCGTGATGCGAATCGACAAGAAGTCCATGGAGGAAGTGCTTCACCGGGAACATGCGTTTTCCGACATGTTCGTGGCGTATTTGCTGACCCGGAACATCCGATACGAAGAGGATCTGGTTGACCAACTTTTCAATTCCAGCGAGAAAAGACTGGCACGGATATTGCTATTGCTGGCTCGTTTCGGCAAGGATGGCAAACCCGAGACTGCAATTCCCAAGATCAGTCAGGAGACGCTGGCGGAGATGATGGGCACAACTCGGTCGCGGGTTAGCTTTTTCATGAACAGGTTCAGGAAATTGGGGTTCATTGACTATCACGGCGGTGATGACTTGCAGGTTCACAGTTCACTTCTCAACATTGTTCTCCACGATTGAGCCTCGTGAGCAATATTGAACAGACGTACTCTGTTCAACCGACTAGCATCATTCTGTTTTCCTATCCGTAGTGCTGTTTCCGAAGAAATCAGGTGCCACATGGATGAAGCAGAATCTCAACCTTGGTATCAGCTGTACGCCGCTGCCGTTGTAGAGTTGATCCGAAACAGCTGACGGAGCGCGTGGATGCGACTGAAGCGGCAATTCACGGTCGTCTGCGAGATTTGCAGTACGACAGCGACCATCATGAAGAGCGGCACCTCATGGAAGACGCGCAACGCATTCTTGCGTTCTTGCGTCGCAATCCTTAAAGCGATGCGCGCAATGCCAACCAAAGCGGAAACAAGGCACTCGAATGTAAACCAGAGCAATCCTGTGAGTTGTCCTGACGATGTTGTAACCAGGCGATTTCACGTTTTGACCCTGAGGCGGGGATTTGAATCGCTATGGCGATATTACGTCAGATCAAGCGTCTATTTTCCATGTGCTTTCTGAACGATCTTGTCCACCAACGCAGATGGGAACACTAAAGCTACTTGTTCAGGCGACCTGCTTATATCGTCGCGAGACAGGAAATTCGTCACGTCGAATCGCTTCTGTTCGATCGCAGAAACCCGGACTGTACCTTCTCGTTCCACGACGTTCTTCCTAACGCATCGCGCCCAAAGATAATATTTCGGATAGGAAATACCAGTCTGCGTCGGACCCTCACGCAGGAGTTCATACTCGACTGCGCAGTTTTTGTTCTCAGGGCAGAAATACCCTTTCAAGTCGCGTTTGAGGTATTCATCAAATAGTGCGCCCTTAGGTACATTCGCTTGGATGTGCGAGTCTGCAATTTGAGAACGCCAGGCCAAAACACTGCATAGCAAACAGAGCAGCAATGCGCAGATTTTCATGTTTCCGATCATAACTGTCGTAATCAGGCGATAGCACTCAGAATCCCTGTGCAGCCATTTTGAACGTAATAGAGAACTTCACACTCAGCCCATGGCCCCCCACCCCGACTGCTCACCTGAACAACTTTAGTGGAATCGCCTCCCCCATCGCCCGATATCCCTCAGGCGATGGATGCAGATGATCTCCACAATCGTAAGCAGGCAGCAAGCGGTCGGGCTGATGCGGGTCGCGTACGACGCTGTCGAAATCAATGACCACGTCGAAGTGTCCCGGCGTCCGAATCCACTGATTCACTGTTTGCCGATCGGCTTCGCTCGCCGGACCGGGATGATAGTAGTCCGATCCGACATACGGAGTGATCGTCGCACCGATTGCCCGCATGCCATGCGCATGGGTCCGCTCGATGATCTGTTGATATGCAGCGATCACTTGCTGCACGCGAGCCGAATGTTGCGCCCGGCTCACTTTTCCATTCCGCTCCAGCGCGCCGAGATCGTTCACACCTTCGAAAACGATCAGCCAGCGCGCTCCGGCTGGCGCCAGCACATCCCGATCAAAACGCGCCAGCGCGTTCGGGCCCAGGCCGTCGGTCAGCAGATGATTTCCCCCGATGCCCTCGTTCACCACTCCGATGTCGCGCGTCTTCTCAGAACTCTGCAGGCGCGCTGCCAGCACGTCGGTCCAGCGGTCATTCCCGTTCGTTGTGGCTCCGTGGCCATCTGTGATTGAATCGCCGAGCACCACCACGGAAGCAGCCCGCTTCCCAGCCAGCAAGTCGATTTCGGATATCTGATACCAGTGCTCCACGCGCTTAGGTTCGTCGAGCTTGGGCGCGGCCACAAAATCACCGTGCACCACGTACGACGTCGCGCGCGAGCCCGGGTGGCCTGTCTGCATTGCCGGAGCGACATCGACATGAAAGCTGACCGCCACATTCGCCAGCGGAGCCACGGCAAATTCGACCGGGTCGGAAATGTATTCCGCTCCCGGAGGAACTGTGACCCCAGGCGCTCCGTCGAAGCTCAGAGGCTTATCCGTCGTGAGATCGATCTCCGCCGACGCCGGCGACACCGGACGTGCGATGTGAACGGACGTGAAGTGCAGCGCCTCGCTTCCAAACGCATTGGACAAATGAACCCGCAACCTCGATCCACCCGCCGATAAGTGGAAGATCTGGCGTACGGTGGCGTCGCGCAGGTCTTCAGCAGGCAGGGCGTTCTGCGGTTCCGGAATCTGCTGCGCGGCCCCCCACGTCGCAATCCAGACCTGCTTCCGCTTGCCTGCACCGGCATCCGCATGCGCCAGCAACAAAGTAAGAACCAGCAAAAACATGCGGCAGCGCTTCAACCCTGTGATCCTCTGTGAACCCTGTGGTGAAAGTTTTCGTTCGGTATGATTAACTCTCGAACACTGTTTTCGAAACGCCAGATCATATCAAGTCTGAAGAGGTCCGCGTGCTTCGTTGGTTTAGCTTTGCTTTCGCCCTTGCTGGATCGGCCCTCCCGGCAATGTCTCAGAAGGCAGCGCAGACTTCCCCTCCGCCGCCGGTCCACTTCACCGCCGAGCAGGATCACCAGAACATGATGGATCAGTTGGGCATCAAGGCCCTGCGTCCCGCTCCAAGCGGCAACGAGAGCGCCCCGAATCACGCCAACTACGACGAATCGAAGGCCAATCCATATCCTGATCTCCCTGACCCGCTCGCATTGAACAACGGCGCCAAAGTAACCACCGCGAAGATGTGGTGGGACAAGCGCCGTCCGGAAATTATCGAGAGCTTCGAGAAAGAAGTGTACGGACGCGTGCCCGCCAACGTGCCGAAAGTGACATGGAAGGTCAACATCGTCGACCACGAGATGATCGGCTTCACTCCCGTGATCGCCAAAGACCTCATCGGAGAGGTGGACAACTCGTCGTATCCGGAGATCGACGTCAAGATTCACATGACGCTGGTCACGCCCGCAAATGCGAAAGGTCCGGTTCCCGTTCTCATGATGTTCGGACGCGCAGGATTCCCCGCTCCCAATGAGCCCACCGGCGATGACCTGGAACGGATCAACAGCGCGATGAAAGCCTTGCTGGTCGACCGCGATCCTTCACTCAAAGATGTCCTCGCGAAACATCCCGCGTGGGAGCCCGTCAAAGCTACTCCATTTCAATTTCCGCAGTTGACCAAAGACGGCGACCTTCCCGCCACCTGGCAACTCATTGCCGCCGGATGGGGCTTCGTCTTGTTCGATCCCATCAGCGTGCAGGCGGACAATGGCGAAGGCATTACCCGCGGCATCATTGGACTGGTCAACCATGGCCAGCCGCGCACGCCCGAAGATTGGGGCGCGCTGCGGGCATGGGCCTGGGGCGCAAGCCGCGGCCTCGATTATCTGCAAACCGATTCGGCGGTAGATGCGAAGCATGTCGGCATCGAGGGCGTGTCGCGCTATGGCAAGGCCGCGTTGGTCGCGATGGCGTTCGATCAGCGTTTCGCCATGGCGCTAGTCGGATCCTCCGGAAAAGGCGGAGCCACCCCGTTACGCCGCAACTTCGGCGAGGCGGTCGAGAATCTGACCGGAGGCGAGTACTACTGGATGGCCGGTAACTTTATGAAGTACGGCGCCTCCCAGGCAACGTTCGGAACCAAGACCCCGGGCGATATCCCCGTGGACTCGAACGAACTGATCGCACTCTGCGCCCCGCGCCTGACGTTCATCAGCTACGGCGTTCCCGAAAGCGGCGACGCCAAATGGCTCGACCAGCAAGGCAGCTTCATGGCCACGGTTGACGCGACCCGCGTCTTCAAGCTGCTCGGAGTTCACGGCCTCGGAGTGCCCGAGGATTATCACGTCGCCAAAATGCCTCCGGTGAAACAAGGCCTTCTGGATGGCGAGCTAGCCTGGCGACAGCATGATGGCGGACACACCGATCTGCCCAACATGAAGTACTTCATTCAATGGGCGGACAAGTTCATCGGACACGCCCCGCCTCAATAACGCTCCCACGTAGCGACAGCCCCCTTGGGCTCTCGACGGAGCGAGGCTCCGTAGCTTTTCTTCTCCGTCGCGCAATTCACTTTTTCCACAGCACCGACCAGAAAAATCGTCCGATCTTGTGACAAACAACCTTTACCCAAAAATCGCGACAGCAGAAAATATGCCTGGTGCACATCAGAATGCAGCCGAATCCTGAAACGACGCACACGACATGCGCGGCAACCGAAGTGTCGGTTCTGCAGAGCGCACCCGACCTCATAATCCTTCAACATAACTCCTTATTCCCGAATACTTTACCTCTAACCCTTTTAAATCGAAGACTTTGCGAGCTTAAGCAGGGGTACCTCACGCATAATCGCCAATGCTTTCAATACTTTGAAAGATGAAGTCCGAAAAAAATTGCGCGCACATCGCCGCGAACCTGTTCCGCAACTGTTCGCGACTCACTTCAACGATCCGCATTGGCAGGCAGCCGAAACTTGATACCATGATCGGCTCTTTCCTGAGTGGAGGCCACATGATCAATCGTCGCAGCTTCATCATCACAACCGGAATGACAGCGCTCGCCGCCACCCGCGTTTTTGGCGCGAATGAAAAAATTCGGCTCGGGCTGATCGGCGCCGGAGAGCGGATGAAAGGACTCATGAACTCCGCCGACAAGGCTGCCCCCTGCGAGATCGTGGCAGTCAGCGATGTCTACGCGCCGCATCGCGATATGTTCAAGGAGCGCTCGGGCGGGCTGGCCACCACTCACCTCGACTATCGCGAGCTTCTGGCCAACAAAGACATTGATGCGGTGATCATTGCCTCGCCCGATCACTGGCATCTGCGCATGGCATCAGACGCGCTGGCCGCAGGCAAGGACGTCTACCTGGAAAAGCCGGTCACGCACACGCTGGAAGAAGGAGCAGCCCTTACCAAGGCGGTTCGCTCGAGCAAGCAGATTCTGCAGTGTGGCATGCAGCAGCGCAGCTGGGCCCATTTTCGCGACGCGGTCGATCTGATTCAAGCCGGAAGTCTGGGGCGGGTCGTGCAGGTGCGGACATACTGGTGGCAGAACTATCACACCAACTGGCCGATGAAGCCGGTCGATCAACAGGGGCTCGATTGGAAGGCATGGCTGGGATCGGCCCCGGAGCAGGCGTTCACCGATGAGAAGTTCAGTCATTGGCGATGGTTCTGGAATTTTGGCGGCGGCGCCATGACCGATCTTTTCACTCACTGGATCGACGTCGTGCATTGGGCGATGAAAGTCGACCAGCCGCGGCACGCGCAGATGCTCGCCGATAAATATGTCTTCGAAGCATGGGATTGTCCCGATACCATCCAGGCGGCGTTCCGCTACCCGGGCTTCGACGTTGTCTACGAGGGCATGATGAACTCCTCCATCGACGATGGAGGCCTGGAGTTCCGCGGCACCGAAGCCACGCTGAAAATTGACCGCAGCGGCTTCACGCTTCATCGCGAAGGCGCCGGCAGGGACCAGAACCCCGTCCTCACCGAGCGCAACTTCCGCGATGGCACCATCACCCACATGGAGAATTTTTTCGAGTGCATCAAGACCAGAAAAGAACCGAACGCCCCTGTGGAAACGGGAGTGGCAGCCGCGCGGGCGGGACATATCGGGAATTATGCCTATCTGCACGGCGGGCAGTATTCGGCAAAGGCGTGATTGCGGGTTCCTTTGCTGCTCGTGAAGTGTGATGCGGAGCGCCGCCAGTGCGGAGCGATGCGGGCACTGGCGGAGTCCAAGAATTTCTCTACTTCTGTTGCCTCAGCATGTCGCAGTTCGCAGTGCACTCGTTGGCCTGCATTTCAATCTCGGCTTTCTTGTGCGGAACTTTTCCGCGATCTTCCGGCAATACCACCAGCGACTCGCGTCCATCGGCCAGGTTGACGTTGCAGCTGAAGTTCAGCGACTGCACTCCGCGCTGCTTGCAGCTTGTGCTCTCCAGCGCCGCCGACAACGTCGAGGGGTCATCATAAATCTTGTCCGCCATGGCGGAGGGCACCAGCGCTACGGTCATCGGCACCGGCGCCTTGATGCGAATCCATACCGGCTGGCCATCGCGGTCAGGAGTCAGAATGCTGTAGACCTTGGGCGCGGTCGAGAGCTGGTATTTCTCCTTCACCAGTACCGACCATCCAAACTCCGGCTGGATACAGTTCTGCACGCAATCCCAACGGTAGTAGGTGATATTGAGATCGTTGGGCGAGACGAAACGTTTGGCGCCGTGACTGAACACCGCCACCACGCTCTGCACCGAAATGCGGTCAGGGACTCGTTCGTCGCGCACCAGCAGCACCATGGGACGTCCGTCGAGCAGGTGGCACTCGAAGGTTGTGTTTACCACGATGCTCGCGGGTGCAGATCAGTTCCAGATGCGCGGGCTGCTCGGGATGCTGGGTCACCGCCATCCACTGGTCATTCGGGGCCATGGCCACGGTGACCGGCATTCTTGCGTGGATAGTGACGTGCATATTTCCGCCGCTATCCGCGGGATGATAGACGCGCCCGGCATGGTAGTCCATGGGATCGAGTTGCGCAGCTTCGTCGCTGGCCTTCACCCATTCGAAGATTTTCTCCTGCCCCGCCGATGCGGACGCCAGAGCCACTACGACCACAACCAGCCAGTGCAGTCGGTTCATAAGATCCCCCAGATTATTGAAACGGCATTGGAGCCATCGGGCAAAGGAAATCGCCGGTCGTAGGTAACGGGGGTAATTTGACCGGATGCTGGGTGGGGTCGCAGGGCTTGCGGCGCGGCGATATTGCAAATACCTTGGTACCTTGGTACATTGGTACGCATGGACGATTCCAAGCTGGAAATTGAGCGGGTGCAGACCGGGGTGCGGATCGAAAAGCGCATTCTGAAGGTGCTCAAGGCATTTGCGGAGTATCACGATATGACCCTCGGAGACGTGCTCGAGGGCATCGTGTTGCACGCCTTTGACGGCAAGACACCTTTCAGCCCTACGTCGCTGCAGCGCATTCGCGAGTTGAAGAAGTTTTACGCACTTGACCTGGATTCGAGTGCCAGCCACCGCCTCAAGGAGATCAAAGGCAAGCCGGAGCGCAAGAAAAAGGAGAAATAGGTTTCATGATTCTCAACGCGAAATGCGGTTTCACTGCGCTGAAATACGCCCTGGGAATTGTGATCCTGATCGAGGCGATCCTGTTTGTATTGCCGGACGCGGCTCACAGTTTCTCGCGCACGCACATGCCGGGTTTTGTGCGGATGATTCTGGGATTGGGAGAGATCTTCGGGTCTGTGCTGCTGCTGATCCCGCGGACGACGGTTCGCGGCGCGTGGTTGCTGCTGGCCGTATTCGTGTTCGCGATCCTGCTGCACTTGCTGCATGGGATGTATGGGATCGGGAATCTCGTTGTCTATGCGGCCGCGGCGTTCGCGATCGCAGTGGGGAAAGGCTGAGACCGTGAAGGTCGTCAACACCTGTGAGACTGGCATGACCAATCAAGAGTTCATCCGACGTTTTGAAACCGATACCCTGGCAGGCGAATTCCATCATGTCGATCATGTGCGACTGGCGTTCGCTTACCTATCGGAGTACGCGCCGCTTGAGGCGCTCGAGAGATTCTCAGTTGCACTGAAGCGCTACGCCGCTGCGCGCGGAAAGACGCAGCTTTACCACGAGACCATTACTCACGCCTATTTCTTTCTGATTCGCGAGCGGATGGCACGTTATGGCAGCAAAGACTGGGAGGAGTTCTCACGCGAAAACCCCGATCTTCTGCTCTGGAAAAATGGGATTCTCACTCGCTACTACAGAGAAAGCACGCTGCAATCTGAGCTTGCCAGGTCCGTATTTCTGTTTCCCGATAACTGCCGTTAATTCGCGGCAGACCATGTCGACACTTCTTTGCTATCCTGCGTGCGCCAAGTCTGAGCCGAGAGGACCCGATCTATGAAGCGAGGCTTTTTGATTGTGGCCGTGCTTAGTTTGAGTTTTGCTCACGCGCAGCAAATCCGAAGCGGAGAAGACCTTCTGCGCGCCATGCATGAGCGTTACAAGGACACGTGGTATCGAACTCTTACCTTCACACAAAAGAGCACCACGTATAAACCGGATGGCACGAGCAGTGCGGAAACCTGGTATGAAGCGGCGTCAATTCCGGGGAAATTGCGCATTGACATTGGGCCGCCCACCAGCGGAAACGGATACGTCTTCGCCGATGGCGACATCACTATCGTCAAAGAGAACAAAGTTACGGCGAAAAGGCATTCGGTGAACATGTTGCTTGTTCTCGGGTTTGACGTGTATGGGCAGAAGCCCGAGATTACGGCGAAAGTTGCGAAAGAGGAAGGCTACGATCTATCCAAAATTCGTGAGGATACATGGGAAGGTAAGCCAGCCTATGTTGTGGGCGCCGAAAGCGGCGATTTGAAGTCGAAGCAGTTTTGGGTGGCGAAGGATACTTTGCTTTTTGTGCGCGACATTGAACCCGCGCGGGGCGATCCTGAGAAAGTCGAGGACATCCGCTTTATCCACTATCAACCGTTGGCAGGAGCATGGATCGCGGCAGGCGTCGAGGTGTACTCCGAGGGCAGGAAAGTGTTCTCCGAGGATTACAGTGAGATCCAGGCAAACGTGAAACTCGATCCGGCGGTGTTCGATCCGCAGAAGTTCGCTAGCACTCATTGGGAAAAGTGAATTGGCTGACAATATCAGGGCCCAGGGATCAGGGCTTAGAGGCCAGGGCGAACCGGCTTGGATTACCTCGCTGCCAACGGTCACTTGCGTTTCACATGGTCCCCGGCGGAGTTAGAATAGGCATACTCTTCAATTCAAGGTCAGGAAGTGCCCCATGGTTCATCTGAAAGTGAATGGCCAAGCACGAAGTTTTGACGGCGATCCGGAGATGCCGCTGTTGTGGTATCTGCGCGACATTCTTGGAATGACGGGAACGAAATTTGGATGCGGGATGGCGCTCTGCGGCGCCTGCACGGTGCTGGAGAATGGCAAGGCCGTGCGCTCATGCTCCACACAGATGGGCAAGGTGGAAGGTGCGGAGATCACTACGATCGAGGGCATCTCGGCACATGGGCCGCATGCGGTGCAGAAGGCCTGGGAGCAGGTGAATGTTCCGCAATGCGGATACTGCCAGCCGGGACAGATCATGCAGGCAGTTTCCCTGCTCGCCACGAAACCGCATCCGAGCGACGCGGACATCGATGAGCAGATGGCAGGCAATATTTGCCGCTGCGGAACTTACCAGCGCATTCGGGCGGCCATCCATGAGGCCGCGAAGGAGACCGCATGATTCGCGGAGAAAAGAATCTCATCATCGAGAATGTGAGCCGGCGCAATTTCCTGCAGGGAATGCTCTCGGCCAGCGCATTCGTGATATGCGCGCGCACTTCCCCGCTGCTCGCAGCAGCGGCCAGAGATGGGGGACCCAGGCCCGGGGCTGCTCCGAGCATTGAGGGAGCTGCGTTTCATCCTGGCGTTTATTTGGGGATCAATCCGGATGGAACGGTTGTCATTGTTGCCCATCGGACCGAGATGGGGAACGGAGTACGCACCAGCCTGCCGCGCATTGTGGCGGATGAACTCGATGCGGACTGGTCGCGAGTCACCGTCATCCAGGGTGATGGCGACGAGAGGTACGGATCGCAGGATACGGATGGGTCGCACTCGGTTCGCGAGTTTTTTGATCCGCTGCGCGAGGCCGGCGCTACGGCGCGGCTGATGCTGATTCGCGCGGCAGCAGAGAAATGGGGGGTTCCCGCAGATCAGTGCGTCGCCGATCCTCCGCATGTGGTTTCGCATAAGGCTTCCAGTCGGAAATTTGGTTATGGAGAACTCGCTGCACTAGCCGCGAAACAACCGGTCCCGAAAAAAGAAGAGTTGAAGTTGAAATCGCGCGCGGAGTGGCGGTACATCGGCAAGCCGGCGCCCGGGTACGACGTGGACGGGATCTGTTCGGGCAAGTCTATGTTTGGAATGGACGTGCGCGTGGATGGCATGCTGTATGCGGCGATTGCGCATCCTCCGGTGCTGGGCGGGAAAGTGAAATCGGTCGATGATTCTGCGACTCTAAAGGTGATGGGCGTCAAGCAGACAATTCCCATCGATCCGTTTAAGCCGCCTCATGCATTTCCAGCCGCTCGGGGGAGTCGCGGTGGTGGCGGACAACACCTGGTCAGCGTTCAAAGGACGCAAGCAACTGAAGATTGACTGGGATAACGGCGCGAATGCAACCTACAACTCGGCCGATTACAAGAAGCAGTTGCAGGAAACAGCGCGGCAGCCGGGCAAAGCGGTGCATTCGTGGGGCGATGCGGATGCGGGATTCTCTAATGGCGGAAAGATCATCGAGGCGGAATATTTCGCGCCGCACCTGGCGCATGCTTCCATGGAGCCGCCTGCGGCCGTGGCTGACGTTCGCGGGGACAAAGTGACAGTGTGGTCGGCAACACAGAATCCCATCGGCGTACGCGAAGAGGTTGCCAAAGCGCTGGGGTTGAAGAAGGAGGATGTTGTCTGCCATGTGACCTTTCTGGGCGGAGGCTTCGGGCGTAAGTCGAAACCGGACTACGCCGTGGAAGCGGCCGTGCTCTCGAAGAAAACAGGAAAGCCAGTGAAAGTGGTGTGGAGCCGCGAGGACGACATCAAGTTTGACTACTATCACTCGGTGGCAGCGATGTACATCAAGGCAGCGGTGGGCTCGAACGGCAAGCCGACGGCCTGGCTGCAACGCTCGGTGTTCCCGCCGATCGGATCGAGCTTCGAAAAAGATTCGGTGTACGGCAGCGCGGGAGAAATGTCGCTGGGATGGGATGTAATTCCCTTCGATGTGGCCAATTTTCGGACGGAGAATGGTCCGGCAGCGGCGCACGTGCGCATCGGGTGGCTGCGATCGGTAGCAAATATCTATCATGCGTTCGCGGTCCAGTCGTTTGCCAACGAACTAGCATCTGCGGCGAATCGCGATCCTTACGAGTACCTGATGGAGTTGATTGGATCTGGGCGCGTGATCGAGGGACCAAAGGCTGCGAATGAGGAAACAGCGAAAAAATATCCCTATGACACAGCCCGCCTGCGGCATGTGGCTGAGTTGGCCGCTACCAAAGCGAATTGGGGTAAGAGGAAATCCGGCAACGGATGGGGCATGGGAATCGCGGTGCATCGCAGTTTCCTGACTTACGTTGCGACCGTGGTCGAGGTCGAAGTCGACGGCCAGGGTACGGTGCGCATTCCCAATGTGTACACCGCGCTCGATGCGGGGATTGTGGCCAATCCAGATATGGTGCGCTCGCAATTCGAAGGGGCGGCTGTGTTTGGGACCAGTCTCGCCCGGAGCGGCGAAATTACCGCTACGAATGGAGCCATCGATCAATCGAATTTCTTCGATTACCAGCTGGCCCGGATGAATGACGCTCCCAAGCATGTGGACGTGCAGATTGTGGAGAGCGATGCCCCGCCCGCTGGGGTTGGAGAACCTGGGGTGCCGCCGTTTGCTCCGGCGCTGTGCAATGCCATCTATGCAGCCACGGGCAAGAGAGTACGGGAGCTTCCGCTGACACGGAATGGATTTGCTTGAGGCTGCCGCCGAGCCTCGCTCGGCCGGACAGCCGATGGCGGCTGTCCCTCCATGGTCAGATGCGCTGGCCGGATGGATGCGCTTGAAGCGCTGGTCCATCCGCGCTAGGATGGCATGCTGCTTTCGGTTACGCCTATGCCACAAAATTACGTCCCGATCTTTATCTTTATTGCGATAGTTGGGTCGCTGCTGCCGATAACTCTGCTGATCGCGAAATTGGTCCGTCCGGAGAATCCGAACAAGACGAAGCTGATGCCGTATGAGTGCGGCATCGATCCCGTGGATAGCGCGCGCGGACGCTATACCGTGCGCTACTACATCATCGCTATTTTGTTTGTGGTGTTCGATGTGGAGACGATCTTTCTGTTCCCTTGGGCGGTCAAGTTCAAAGCGTTCGGGCTGTTTGGACTACTGGAGATGCTGATTTTTCTGGCCATCCTGATTGTGGGCTACATCTGGGTCTGGAAAAAAGGGGCGCTGGAGTGGGTGTAAGGCGCTAGTTGTGGCCGTTCGTGCGTGGGCGAGTCGCCCGCTTGACTGCCGGCACTACATTGGATGACTGCCGCGATTGACAATCCGATGGACTCTTCCCCGGCGGAGATCTTCACTGCTTCGCGCTGGACTCAGGGCAACTTCTTCTTTCCAACCAGACTCACCGTGAGCCCGCAGCGAGTGATCCGGACCAAATCGCGGCTGTTCGGGTCGAATGAGGAGAGCATTCCCATCTCGAAGGTGGCCTCCGTGCATATTTCTAGCGGAGTTTTCTGGGCGGAGATTGTGATTGAGTCCACTGGCGGAACAGACCCGATTACCAGTCACGGGCATCGTAAGACAGATGCGCAACGCATTCGGGATTTGATCGAAACCTATCAATCGCAAACGAGCTGAGCATACTGAAAATTAATCATTGTTCGAGTCCGTGCTCGCTTCGCTTCATCAAAAAATCTACTCTGCTCGGAATGAGCGATGGACGTGTGCTCTGCCTCGTTGACACCACTCCTTCAAGCTGGTAAAAGTTATCGTTCTTCTCGTACGCAACCTGCGCCGGAGTTTGTGCCGTCGCCCTATGCCGGACGAAACGAAATCTTCCTCAACGCCGCCGCCGGAAGGGGACAAGAAGCCGACGGCGGATCAACCCGCGGTGCCGGGCGGAGTGAAACCTACACCCTCCGGATCAGTTCAGTCAGAGACAAAGACCACCCCTGGCAAGCCTTCCCCTCCGTCTGAAACGTCTAGTCCATCGAAAGCGCCAGCAGCTCCTCCCGCAAAACAGGAGACCCCGGGTGCTCCTCCGGCAGTTCCACCGAAAGTCGCAGCTGCCCCCGCCGGACATCCCGCACCGCCAAAACCGGCGGGTCCGGTTCCTATGCCATGGGATTCGCCTCTGGTGTCGAAGTTCAAACGTTCTTACGGATCGGGCATCGAGGCGCTGACTCATCTCGGACAGAACTACATGGTGGTGGATCGATCGTTGATTCCTGAACTGTTGCAGCTGCTGCGCGAAGAGGAACAGTTTGATTACTGCGTGGACATCACCGCGGTGCATTATCCCAAGCGCGAGAAGCAGTTCGATGTGGTCTGGGTGCTGTATTCGTTCGCGCGGAATGAACGTATTCGCGTGAAGACACAGATTGCTGACGGCGAATCGATTGCCAGCTCGGTGCCGATCTGGGCGACGGCCAACTGGCTGGAGCGCGAAGTCTACGACATGTTTGGGATCAAGTTCGACGGACATCCCGACCTGAAACGCATTTTGCTGCCCGAGGGGTGGAAGGGTTTCCCTCTGCGCAAGGATTACGGGATTCTTCAGCAGGATAATGAGTGGGTGCAGATCAACCTGGGTATCGAGAGTGGGCAGTGAGAGCACATCGTTCAAGGGAAGCTTTGCAGTAGATCCTTCGCTCCGCTCAGGATGACAATTCGGGAAGACAACTCGCGGAGTGATAGAGGCATGACGGAAACGAGCCCACTGCTGCCATGACGGATCCGCGCTCACTCTCGCCACTCGATCTGGAAACGCCTGACCAGACATTTCTCGATGCCAACGAGTTGGTGATCAACATGGGGCCGCAGCATCCGGCGACCCATGGCGTGCTGCGCGTGATTTTGCGGCTCGATGGTGAGAAGGTTCTCGGACTCGAGTGCGTGATCGGGTACCTGCATCGCGGTGTCGAGAAGATTGCCGAGAACCGCACCTATACGATGTTCAATCCGTACGTCGACCGCATGGATTATGTGGCGGCGGTTTCGAACGGGCTGGGATATTGCGAAGCGGTTGAGAAACTGCTGAGTGTGGAGGCGCCTCCGCGGGCGCAGTACATTCGCGTCATTCTAACTGAGTTGAACCGTATGGCCAGCCATCAGCTGTGGCTGGGGACGCACGCACTCGATATTGGCGCAATCACTCCGCTGTTTTATACCTTCCGCGACCGGGAAGAGATTCTGAAGATTTTCGAAAAGTATTGTGGGGCACGGCTGACCACGCACGCATTCCGCATTGGTGGCTTGCAGTACGAGGCTTATGAGGGATTCGAAAAAGATGTCAAAACTTTCGTGTCATTCGTCAAGCCAAAGATTGATGAGTACGAAGAGTTGCTAACGACGAACCGGATCTGGCTCGAGCGGACGAAGGGCGTGGGCGTTATCTCCGACAAGGATTGCATTGCCCTGGGGGTGACCGGACCGGTGCTGCGGGCCAGCGGAGTGAAATGGGACCTTCGCAAAGCCCAGCCTTACGCGAACTACAAGAATTTTGAGTTCGATATTCCTACCGGTGAGAACGGCGACACCTATGACCGGTACATGGTGCGCATGATGGAGATGCGGCAGTCGCTGCGCATCATCGAGCAGGCGGTCGAGGGCATTCCCGAAGGGCCCGTCATGGCGAAGGTGCCGAAGGTGATGAAGCCGCCAGTGGGCGAAGTTTATCACTCGATCGAAGCGCCCAAGGGCGAACTGGGATATTTCATCGTGAGCGATGGGTCAACGCAGCCTTATCGCATACGGGTGAGGCCTCCGAGCTTTGTGAACTTGCAGGCGTTGGATCTGATGTGCCGCGGGCAACTGGTGGCGGACGTGATCGCGGTGATCGGGACGCTGGACATCGTTCTGGGCGAGGTGGACCGCTGATGCACGGGGCCGTTCAGTACGTTCTGTCGTATCTCGAGAGCAATCAGACGCCTGGGGCGGCCGGGAATTTCTTCTGGGCTACGGTCTACATCCTGCTTGTGTTCGTGGGACTTTCGCTCGCGGTCATCGCGATGAACTGGCTGGAGCGCAAGATTCTGGCGCACATGCAGGTTCGGCTCGGGCCGATGCGCGTGGGACCTCACGGACTGCTGCAGCCCATTGCTGACGCCCTCAAGCTGCTGCTGAAAGAAGACATTATTCCGGCTGAAGCCGATAAGACCGTTTTCTGGGTGGCGCCGTTCATCGTGGTGCTGGCTGCGTTCACGGTTTTCGTGGTGGTCCCGTTTGGGCCTACGCACGCCATTACTGATATGAACATTGGGATCCTGTTCATGCTCGGCGTCTCATCACTCAGCGTGCTGGGGATTGTGACGGCGGGCTGGGCTTCGAACTCGCATTATCCCCTGATCGGGGCGCTTCGCTCGAGCGCGCAGATGGTTTCGTACGAAGTGGCCATGGGACTGGCGGTGGTCTCAGTCATTCTGATGACCAGTTTGAACGAGGCCAGCACAGGCACGCTGAGCATGATCGGGATTGTGGAGGCGCAGCAGGCGCAGGCGCAGTGGTTCATCTTCAAATTCTTCCCGCTGGGGCTGATTGGGTTCTTTATCTTCGCCGTGGCGATGGTTGCGGAAACGAATCGCGCGCCGTTCGATTTGCCGGAAGCTGAATCGGAACTCACTGCCGGATTCCACACCGAATACAGCGGCTTCCGCTGGTCTTTATTCTTTCTGGCGGAATATTCTGCGATGATTGCCGTTTCCTCGATCGCCGTGACGCTGTGGCTCGGCGGATGGCTGCGGCCTTTTCCGAACGCGCTGCAAGGGCCGACTTGGGATTTGGTCTTTTCTCTGATTCCTGGACTTACGTTCCTGTTTCTTGCCGGCATGACTTTTTACAGCACGGTGCGAATGCCGAAGCATCCGCTGTTTCGGATACAGACCATGGGACTGGCTGGATTCGGGGCTCTTCTCGCGCTGGTCGGATTGATCCTTTTCATTCCGGGCGTGCGGATTCGGGTGCAGGACATCTTCTGGTTCTCGGCGAAAGTTGCAGGATTCATGTACCTCTATATCTGGTATCGTGGCACGTTCCCGCGTTACCGCTTTGACCAACTTATGAAAGTGGGATGGAAGGTGCTTCTGCCCACGGGATTGGCGCTGCTGATCCTGACGGCGGTCGTGGCTATGCGAACCGAGTTGCTGGCTGAAATACGAGGAGCGTGGCGCCCATGAACCCCGCGGCGGTCCCAGCAAATCCTCCAGTCGCGACTGCATTCTTCTTCTATTTGTTGGCCGCCGTCATGATCATCGGCGGCATTCTGGTGATCACACGCAAGAACGCGGTGCACTCCGCGATGGCGCTGATTACGACCCTTCTCGCCCAAGCTGCGCTTTACCTGATGCTGTATGCGCCATTTGTCGCTGGCGTGCAGATCATCCTTTACGCGGGCGGGATTATGGTGCTGTTCCTGTTCGTGATCATGCTGATTTCCATCGAACGCACGCAGAGAGAGCGGCAGTTCAATAAACAATGGCTGGTGGGGATCGCCGCCGCAGCCGCGCTGGGTGGATTGTTCATTGCGGTTTACACGACGACCACGAGCGGGCGCACCCTGTTTCCGGAAGGTCGATTGACATATCCGGAAGGTGATAATACTCAGCGCGTCGCGGCTCTGCTATTTGATCGTGCGACGGGAACTTATATGTTTGCCTTCGAGATCGCGTCCCTGTTGTTGCTCGTGGCGATTATCGGGGCGGTAGTAATGGCGAAGAAGAGGATTTGAACCAGCTGTGAGTTGTGGGTACCGCAACTCGGATTCCTCTTTTTCTAATCTGACTAGAGTTTCCGAACTTATATGCATGCAATGCTCGATGTTTCCACGCTGCACTATCTGGTTCTCGGCGCCGCTTTGTTCTTGCTCGGTGTTATTGGCGTGCTTACCCGGCGCAATGTCGTCATCGTGCTGATGTCGATTGAGCTGATTCTTAATGCAGTAAACCTGAACCTGGTCGCCTTCTCGCGATACTGGCAAGGCATTCAGGGGCCGGGGGCTCTGCATGGGCAGGTATTTTCGATCTTCGTCATTACCGATGCTGCCGCTGAGGCGGCGGTGGGGCTAGGCATTTTGATCGCCTTCTTCCGGAACAAAGAGACGGTCAATGTAGATGAAGTGAATTTGCTGAAGTGGTGAGAACGGTGTTGTCATCCTGAGCGTAGCGAAGGATCTCTGCAGTCTGCCGGCTGCGAAGGAATGCATAGATCCTTCGCTTCGCTCAGGATGACAGGCAAAACTCGATGCTCTTTCTCGAAAACATCTGGCTGATTCCGCTGCTGCCCGCGTTTGGAGCGGCGGTCATGTTTTTTTCTGGGCGGCGGATGCAAAAATCCGCGGTCAATGCGGTCTGTGTCGGCGCGGTGGTGCTGGCATTTCTTTTTTCCTGTGGCGCTGTGATCCAGTACACGAACTGGGCCGACGGTCACAATCATCAGCCTTTTGAAAAGATTATCTACACCTGGCTTGGTACGGATACCGGGCACCTCAATTACGTCACGCATGATGGATCGCAGGCGAACTTCCAGGCGGATGCGGGATTCCTGCTCGATCCGCTTTCGAGCATCTGGCTCCTGTTCGTTACCGGGGTTGGCATGCTCATCCATATTTATTCGACTGGATACATGGCGCATGAGGGCGGGTACTACCGATTCTTCGGCTACTTGAATCTGTTTATGTTTTCCATGCTCACTCTCATTCTGGCGAACAACTACGTGCTGATGTTCGTGGGTTGGGAGGGGGTGGGATTGTGCTCGTATCTGCTGATCGGGTTCTACTTCCAGCGGAAGTCGGCAAGCGACGCGGCCAACAAGGCATTCATTACAAATCGCATTGGCGACGCAGGATTCCTGCTGGGCATGTTTTTCATCGCGTGGTACATGGGGTCGCTGCGCTATGTGGATGTGAATGCTGCGGCGCGATCCGGGCACTTTGCCATTGGGGATCCGATTATCACGGCGGCCACCCTGCTGCTGTTTGTGGGGGCCTGCGGGAAGTCTGCGCAGCTTCCTCTTTATGTGTGGCTACCGGACGCGATGGAAGGGCCTACGCCGGTTTCTGCTTTGATCCACGCGGCGACGATGGTCACCGCCGGCGTGTACATGGTGGCACGGTCCAATGCGCTGTTTGTACTCGCGCCGACTTCGATGAAAACAGTGGCAATTATCGGGGCGCTGACCGCGATCTTTGCGGCATCGATTGGATTGGTTCAGAACGACATTAAACGTGTGCTGGCGTACTCCACCGTGTCTCAGCTCGGATATATGTTCCTGGCGTTGGGCGTGGGAGCGTTCGCTGCCGGCGTGTTCCACGTGTTCACGCATGCGTTCTTCAAGGCTCTGCTGTTCCTTGGCGCCGGTTCGGTGATTCACGCCATGTCGCGGCGAGCAGGACATGCGCAACATGGGTGATCTGCGCGCGCGCATTCCAACCACGTATTGGACCATGTTCGTGGCCACCCTGGCGATCGCCGGTATTCCTCCGTTCGCGGGATTTTTCTCTAAAGACGAAATTCTCTGGCAGACGTGGACCAGCGAAGGCGGAGCTTATCGGCTTCTTTGGGGAATCGGCTACCTGACGGCGCTGATGACCGCCTTCTACATGTTCCGCCTGATCTATCTCACGTTTTACAGCAAGCCGCGGATGAGTCACGAAGTCGAACACCACATCCACGAATCGCCGGCATCAATGACGATGCCGCTCATTGTGCTTGCGGTGATGTCGCTGTTCGCAGGATTCCTCGGCTGGCCGCACAGCCTGGGTGGCTCGGATCGCTTCGCGAAATTCCTTGATCCCGTGTTTTCTCGCGGCGAGGCTCAGGTTCTGACCGAACAGGGAAAGGCTGGACAACTCGCGGCCGGGCAGAAAGAAGAAGAGCACACCAGTTCGACTGAATACCTGCTGATGTTTTTGTCAGTCGCCGCAGCCGGAGTTGGGTGGTTGATGGCAGGTCGCGCATATCGCAACGCAGACAAGGGTTACGCGGAGCCGATCGCGACGGCGGCCCCTCCGGTGTACAACACGCTCCTGAATAAGTATTACGTGGACGAAGGTTACGACTACGTGTTCACGGGACGACGCAAGCTCGGCGATGTACGGCTCGGAGCGATGGGCTTGGGCGAGGCGAGTTCCTGGTTCGATTCACACGTTGTCGATGGCGCAGTGAACGCAGCGGGATGGCTCACACGCGCCACTGCCAGCTTCTCGTCCTGGTGGGACAAGTGGATTATCGACGGCATCGGCGTTAATGGCCCGGCAATTCTCGCGCGCATGCTGAGTTATCCCGCCCGTTTGTTCGAGTGGGGACTGGTGCAGTGGTACGCGCTGGTCATGACGGCGGGACTGGTTGGGTTCGTGTTTTATTACGTGTATCACTAGGCACCCTCGTAGAGCCGTAGCTAGCTACGGCTCTACGGCGAGTGTGAACTCATATGCAAAATCACATACTCTCCATCATCCTCTTCACGCCGCTGGTCGGGGCGATCCTGCTGATGTTTGTGCCTAAGGAAAACAAGGACGCCATCCGGTGGATCGCGAATATCTTCGCGCTCGCCGGATTTCTGATCTCGCTTCCGCTCGTGCCGGCGTTCTGGGCGCTGCGTTTTGAGCCCGGCTTCAAGTTCATGGAGGGCTCGCCGAATAACTGGATTCCTTCCATCGGAGCGGGATATGTGCTCGGCATTGATGGCATTTCGTTCCTGCTCATCATGCTGACTACGTTGCTGGGATGGATCTCGATTTTGTCGTCATGGACAGCAATCGAGAATCGGGTGAAGGAGTACTACATCTGGTTCCTGTTTTTGCAGACGGGCATGCTGGGCGTCTTCATGGCCCTGGATTTCTTCCTGTTCTTCGTGTTCTGGGAAGCGATGCTGGTGCCGATGTACCTGCTGATCGGGATCTGGGGCGGGCCACGCAAGCTTTACGCCGCGATTAAATTCTTTCTGTACACGCTGGCTGGATCGGTGCTGATGTTGCTGGGCATTCTGTTTTTGTACTTCCATCATCACACGGCGACCGGGGTTTACACCTTCAGCCTGGATGCGCTGTACCAGACCGCACCTAAGATTTATGCGGACTACGGTCCGTACGCGGCTACATTGCTGTTCCTGAGCTTCTTCTTCGCGTTCGCGATCAAGGTTCCGATGTTCCCATTTCACACCTGGCTTCCCGATGCGCACGTGGAAGCGCCTACTGCCGGATCGGTGATTCTGGCGGGTGTTCTGCTGAAGATGGGCACTTATGGGTTCATCCGCTTCTCGCTTCCCTTCTTCCCGAATGTGCTGTCCAATCCTGCGACCTTCATGCACATGACGATGCGGGGATGGATGATTTTTCTCTCCATCGTCGGCATCCTGTATGGCGCGCTGGTTTCGCTCATGCAGAAGGATATGAAGAAACTGGTGGCTTATTCGTCCGTGAGCCACCTGGGGTTCTGCACTCTGGGGATCTTCGTGCTGACCCCGCTGGGACTGAGCGGATCGGTGCTGCAGCAGATCAATCACGGGATCTCGACGGGGGCGCTGTTCTTGATCGTCGGCATTCTCTACGAGCGGCGGCACACGCGCGAGATCGCGGAGTACGGCGGCATCTCGAACGTCATGCCGGTGTACGCGACCATCACCATGATTATGTTTCTGTCATCGATGGGGCTGCCACTGCTGAACGGATTCGTGGGCGAGTTTACGATCCTGCAGGGGACTTTCATGGAGAAATGGCAGTGGGGCGCGTGGGCTGTCCCTGGCGTCATTTTGGCGGCCGCGTACTTGCTGTGGCTTTATCAGCGAGTGTTCTTCGGGACAGTGACGAATCCCAAGAATGAAAAGCTGCTTGACCTGACTCCCCGTGAGGTCGCCACCTTCGTTCCTCTGCTGATCATGTCGTTTTGGATTGGGCTGTATCCCAAGCCGTTTTTCCAGATTCTCGAGCAGCCGGTGAACCACACCATCGCAATCGTTCGCCCGGATTATCCGCAACCTGGGGCGACTGTCAACGCGGCGGCGCAAACGGCGCCAGTAACAAATGCGGCTGAAGCAGTACCGGCCGCGGCGATCAAGGGGAAAAACTAGTGGTCTGGACCGACTATCTACTGGCGCTGCCGATCACGTTGCTGGCGCTGTTCGCGCTGGGCATCCTGCTGATCGATTTCATGCTGCCACGGGAGATGAAGTGGGCGAACGCCGTGACGGCCCTCGTCGGTGTAGCGTTCTCCGCGGCTGGCGTTTACAAGATTCAGATGTGGCTTGGTCCCGCGGGTGGAGCGCCCGGCATGCTCAACACCATGCTGGTGGATCGGTTCGCGATCTACTTTTTCTACTTGTTTCTCTCCGGCACGGCTATCGCCATCCTGATGTCGGTGCGTTACCTGGAAGCCGAGAACGAAAGCCATGGCGAGTATTACGCACTGATGCTGCTGTCCGTGGCGGGCATGATGTGCATGGCTGCCGGATTCGACATCGTGCTGATCTTCATCGGGCTGGAGTTGATGGCCATCTCCACGTACGTGCTGGTCGGTTTTTTGCGGCGAGACCGGCGCTCGAACGAGGCGGCACTGAAATACCTGCTGCTCGGAGCCTTTTCTTCCGGAATATTCGCGTACGGGCTGTCGCTGCTCTACGGTCTGTGCGGCAGCACGAACCTTGCGGTGATTCACCAGCAGCTCATGCATCGCGCGGTGGATCCGCAATACAGGCCGGTCGCGGTGATCGCACTGGTCACGACCATTACCGGTCTGTTATTCAAGATCGCAGCCATTCCCTTCCATCAGTGGGCTCCGGATGCATACGAAGGGGCGCCCACCAGCATCACGGGATTCATGTCGGTGGCGGTAAAGGCGGCGGGATGGGCGATGCTGTTGCGCATCCTGGTTGTGGGGCTGATGCCCATGCGCGCGACTTGGGTTCCGCTGCTGGTATTCGTCTCGGTGGCGACGATGACCGGCGCCAACTTTGCTGCGCTCACGCAGACCAATACCAAGCGGCTGCTTGCCTACTCTTCGATCGCCCACGTCGGATACATGCTGCTGGGCCTGATCGCCGGGACCGCGACGGAGCTCAATACGGACGGGATTAAGGGAATCCTGGTTTACCTTCTCGTGTACACGTTCATGAACCTGGGCGCGTTCGCGGTGATCACATCCCTGCGGCACCGCAATGTGATCGGGGATGAACTGGACGACTTGAACGGATTGTATTCGCGGGCCCCGGTGGAAGCGGTATTGATGCTGCTGTTCATGCTGTCGCTGGCGGGGATTCCTCCCCTGGCCGGGTTCTGGGGCAAGTATTTCATCTTTCTCAGCCTGATCGAAACCGAGCACTACGTGCTGGCAGGGCTGGGCGTCCTCTACTCCGTATTTGGGCTTTACTACTACCTGAAAATTGCGAACGCGATGTTCATGCGGCAGCCAGAAAAGGGAGAAGAGCGGCTGCCGATCAGCCTTGGCATGCGGACGGCGCTGGCGCTCACGGGGCTGGCCACAGTTTATATTGGGATCATGCCGAACCGGTTCATCGAGTTTGTGAACTGGTCCCTGGGGATTGCGCAGAATCCGAATGTCGCGAAGTTAATCCATTAAACCGTCCGATTTTTGGTACGAGTTCGGCAGCTTGCCCCGGGCGTTGAAGCGCCGGGCTATTTCAGTCGGCCCCCGGAGCGATTCTCTATCGGCTTCCTCCATGCGTGACGACTCCCACGACAATAACTCCGAGCCTCAGGTTCCTGACAACACGCAACGCACCCCCGATCCCCAGAATAAGAGTCCCTGGGTTCAGTTTGGGCGATATAGCCAGCTCGCGTTCATGCTGCCGGCGGGGACAGTTGCGGGATATCTACTTGGGGCGCTGCTTGATCGCTGGCTGCATACCTCGTGGATCAGCATAGTTGGATTGTTGCTGGGCACTGCGGGCGGCCTCATTGAACTAATTCGAACGATCTCGCGCGACACGGAATAGGGCGCATGAGCGACAACCCTGTGCAGCCCGAACCGGTCCCTCAAGAACAGGGAACGGATTCTGAGCTTTTTTACTCCGGGGCTTTGGACCGCATACGAAAATTCATGCTTGTGCTCGGTGTAGTGTTGCCAGCCGCGGTCTGGGTTAAATTTGGGACTCGATGGGCGCTGGGATTCTTGCTGGGATGCGTGATCGCTTATTTGAATTTCCAATGGTTGAAGAGCGGAGTGTCGGGCATAGCCGACCGCGTCACCAACACTGGAAAAGCACAATCGGGCAAAGGAATTGTCGCGCGATTCCTGCTGCGCTACGTGTTGTTGGGAGTGGCTGCGTATGCTATATTAACCAGTTTCCCGGCGAGCCTGAGAGGTCTGTTTGCAGGCCTGTTCTTGCCTGTGGGGGCCATCGCCTGCGAAGCCGTGTACGAGCTGTACAGGGAAATCAAGCGGCAAGTTTGAGCCGCGAGACAGCCCGCGGAATGCCAGCGCTACGTTCGATATGCCTGAACAACTATGGTTCACCGCCGTTCTTAATCATCTATTCGCAGGACCGGTGACTGCTTTCCTGCGGATGCTTCACATTGAGCCGAAGTACGCTGCTGCTCCGATTACGAACGCCTTCGCTATGGAGCTGCTGGTTTTCATCTTCCTGCTTGTTGTATTTCTTCTGGTGCGATCGCGACTTTCGGTGGAGTCTCCGGGCGGGTTGCAGCACGCGTTCGAGGGTATCGAAGGCTTCGTGCATGACCAGAGTCATGAAATCATCGGCCACCACGTTGAGCCCTACACACCCTTTTTTGCCATCGTGTTCATATTCATTCTGGTGTGTAATCTGATTGGCCTGATTCCTGGCTTTGATTCGCCTACGGGCGTGCCGGTCGTGCCTCTGGGCTGCGCCATCTGCTCGTTCCTCTACTACCACACGCAGGGCTTTAAGCATGCGGGCCCAAAGTATCTGTTGCATTTTTTCGGGCCGCCGATGGAAGGCATGCCGCTGGTGGCGCGCGTTGCGTTGGCAGCGCTGATGCTGCCCATTGAACTGGTCAGTCACTTTGCGCGCCTGCTGTCACTCACAGTTCGTCTTTGGGCCAATATTTTTGCCGGGGATTTGATCACTCTGGTTTTCTTTTCCATGATTCCGATTGGGGTGCCCATCATATTCAGCGGGCTTCATATTGTCGTCGCGGTTCTGCAGGCTTATGTGTTCATGCTGCTGTCGATAATCTATGTTTCGGGAGCGGTCGCGGAGGAGCACTGAGCTGTTGTGAGTGATCTTGCGTCCGTTCAAAATGTTGTCGTCAGCTCTCAGTTGTCTGCACTTGGGTCAGATCAGCAGCCATTTCTTGCTGAGGATTGAGTGCTGAGAACTGAGTACTGGCCTCCAGCGTGAGGGCGTCTGCACGGTATGACGTCAACCACCTCCTGGAAGCAATTTCATAAAGGAGCAACACCATGCGTCAACTCAGCCGTATTTTCCTTAGCCTCTCGGCGCTCTGCTTTGCAGTGCCTGCATTCGCGCAGGGCGGCACAGCCGGCGAGACTAACTGGGTCGCCATCACCGCGGGCTTCTCGATGGCGATTGCGTCCGCTGTGTGCGGACTCGCCCAAGGGAAGGCTGTCGCATCCGCGACGGAATCTCTGGCCCGCAATCCTGCTGCACGTCCTGGGATTCAGTTCGCGCTGATTCTGGGATTGGTACTGATCGAGTCGCTCGCTTTGTATACGCTGGCGATTATTTTCTTGAAAGTGAAGTAAGGAGCGTGGGTCGCTAAAGATAAAAGCCTCTGCCGACGCAGAGGCCTTTATTTTTTATGCGAACCCGCAGCTAGATTTTTCTGTCGCCGCTCCATTCCTGTCCGCGATTTTGCGGAGCGCCGTTCAGGGCGTCCACCAGGAGGCGTCGCAAGCGGTACCGGCTCTCCAGGTCAGTGTTTACGATCTCGAAACCTACTTCATTGACTCGCGCGCGACGCAGTAAAACGTGCGCTTTGATCCTGGCGCGCATGCCCACGTGAATCTCAAGATCGGCTTCACTGCCGATGCGCAGATTGTCTTCTTTGGTCCCCATGCCGCCGCCAAGGCTCAATTCGCGGATCAATATTCTCGACTTGCCCCAGGAACTGCCAATGGTTCCAGAAACCGTTTTGGCGAGGACAAGGCGCTCGTAGCGGCGCTGGCGTACCCATGGACAGGCGGGCGCGAGATCCAGAGGCGCGATGGCTAGCTCTCCGGCTTCCAAACCGCTGTCGGACATCACTTGCGAGCTGTAACGAGGATCGGTCTTGGCCAGCGCCTGTGCCGCGGCGATCCGCAGTTCGCGATGATGCAACCAGCCAAAGGTCTTCTTGGTTTCCAGAATTTCGCGCAGGATCTGCACGGCCTCAGGATCGCGAAGACGGCCGAGCGACTCAATCGCTTTCAACTGAACATAGGGCGAGCGGGACGCGGCCTCTCCGGGACGAGCCATGGCGATGAGGGGAGGAGCGGCAGTCAAATCGCCGCTCATGCCAATCTCATCTACGGCTTCAGGTAAGACGAAGACATCCAAAACCTCTGCCAGTTCGAGCAGCGTGCGGCCGCGATCCAATGCGTTACCGTAGGCGATCTGGCGAACCACGATGTCATGATAGAACCGGTTCCATTCGGGCATTCTTGCGGGCAACAACTCGAGGAGTGTTGCTACATCGAATCGGCTCATCAGCCCGACGCACGCCGATGCCTGGCGCGGCTGTCCAGTGCGTAAGATCTCGCGCAATTGCAGCATAGTCGGCGGGCCCAGTTCTTTTACCAGTTCGAGCATGCGATCGCATTCGTCCCGGCGCATACAGCGAAAGAAGCGATCAGCCAGATGCTCGGCTCCGGCCTGGCTGGTGCGGCGCAAAACGCCTAACAGATCCTCTGGGATCTGTTCCATCTGCAGCGCTTCTTCGATGTATTCCGGCAAGCGATTCTCGACCCCGACGCGGGGTCGCAGTTCGGTAATCAGAACGGGACGCTGCACGGTAATTAACTCCATGCCCGCGCAGACTTCGTTTACCGCGGAGTAATTCCGGGCCGCGCTGGCTTCCTGGCTGAGGCGTACAAAAGCCGCGCTCAGCAGGCTTTGGAGTTCCGCATCTTTTTCGACAATCAACTGCTCGCTTAATTTCCGGATAGCTTGCGCCATCGGCTGCCCGCCTAAGCGGGCGTAAAGATCCGCAACCTGGCTGATTCCAATCGCCGTCTTGCGGCGGGACTCGGCGTCCTTTGCGTTGAGACAGCTGGAATAGTTATTGAGAATTTCTGCGGCGGTATCTTTCTCCTCGCGTTCAAGCAACACTTCCACAAATTGCCGTACGTTGCGGGCGGGCACGCAGGGCGCCTCGTGAGACATGAGCACGCTCTTTTTGCCGGCTTCGGGCACTTCGGCCCAGAACATGCGATCGAGGATGTCCGCATGGGATTCGATCAGGAGGCCGGCTTTGCTCATTTTCTCTTCCTGCAGGCGCAGGATCTGGCGCAATGAGTCCATTTGGCGGCTCATGTGCTCCATCATCTGGTGCACGGCGTTCACTTTGACTTCGCCCTTTTGGTAACGCTCCAGGGCGAAGCGGATCGCCATGTGCTCGGCCGCTTTCATGAGCAGAGGTGTATCGTCTTCGGCGGCCGTGCTGGCCTGCGCTGCCAGGCTACCCAGCAACTGTTGCAAGTTGAGCCGGGTGTTGGGGTCGACCTGCGTCAACTCCTTCTGCAAATCTTCTTCCCTGACATCAGGATCGTCCTGCACCTGGCCAAAGCGGGTCAGGAGACGGATGGCCTGAATGACCTCAGCTTCCTGCAAAGGCACCATTCCGACGGCCCATGCGGGAGCAGCGGCGGCTCCAGTGGCAGCAGTTGCGGGCGCAGCCGCGGCAGCCCCCGCACCCGTTGTCGACACTGGGCCTGTCACGGCAACTCCGCTGCCATAGGTACCCGGAGTTCCGCTTCCATTTCCAATTGCGATGTTCGGGACGCTTCCCAGCGGCACCATGGGAACGCCAGATCCCGATTCGCCGCTTCCGCTCTTCGCGCCCTCTGCGGCGGCGATTAGCTGCAAGAGTTTTTGCGGATCGTTCAGCCAAGCCTTGAATTCCGGACCAAGGGTCTGAGCAGCAATTTGCGCCGCGATGCTCACATCGCCAGTAAGGGGATCAGCAGCTACGAACTTCACTTCGTTGATTTTGATGGTGCTGCCCGGCCTGCCTGCGCCCAGTGCCTCCTTGATTTGCTTGGAAACATCTTGCGCTTTCGAACCGGCCACCGTGAACGCACGAATAAGGCGGACAAAATCCTCCTGCGTCACGTTTTTTGAGAAATGCAGGCTGGCTAATCCGGCTGTGGTAAGGAGCGTCGCAAAACTCTTTTCCGCTTGCCCCGTGTCCAGAGGAATTCCGTCGAGCAGCAACTTGTTCTCCGAGACGCCGAGGAGGAATCCGGCATCTCCTCCGGCGGGCAGCGCATTTTGCAGCTCGTTCCAGGTGGTTTCGAACTGACCCTCCGTACGCTTGTGATCAAAGCCGTACATCCGGGCGTACTTGATCAAGATGTTGAGGCTGTGCACAAACGCCTGCGCCGAGGCCGCACGAGAGCCTTGCGATGTCTTTATGCCGGAGATAAGCGTCCCCCTACAGTGCCGTTTGTACGCTCCAGCGTAAGCCGAAATGGTAAGGGCTCAAACGTTACGGAGGTAATAGTGCGAGAGTTCTGCCGTGAGTCGTGCGTCTGTCGCCGAAAAGAAGGCAGAGAGCGCACCGAATCCCGCCAAAACTGGAAAATTAAAGATGGGCAGCCCCTCTTCTCTCATCTGTCATGGCAGTGTACCTGGGCTGCTGAGATTGCATCTTAACGGCGGGTCAAATGCATGAACATTGCGCTCACCATCGTGGGAATTGTGCTGATCCTGGAAGCCGTTCGTGATGTATTCCACACGCTCTTCAACCCCTCGAAACAGGGAGACTTAAGCGAATGGATCGCGCGAGGGATATGGCGCGGAACTAAGAGGATCCTGCCGCGGGCCCTCAACTACGCGGGGCCCGTCGCGTTCGTGAGCGTGGTCCTTTACTGGACGGTGTCAGTGATCATAGGTTTTGCGCTGATCTACAGGCCCCAAATCTCGCACATCATGGCATTCACTTCTGGCCTGGACAGAACGGATTACCAATCTTTTGCGGGCGCTCTGTACGCTTCTATTGGAAGCCTGATCACTCTGTCGACGGGAATCTACGCTACACATCCATGGCTGGGGTTGATTATGGGCACGGAGGCGGTCATCGGGTTCGGCCTGCTCACCGCCAGCGTGTCCTGGATTCTGTCGATCTATCCCGTGCTCGAGCATCGCAAATCTCTCGCGCACGAAGCCAGCCTGCTGCATTTTTCTGAAGAAAAGGGCATTCGCCGTTTAAGAGATCTCAGCGAGACGGACCTTCACTCCATCCTGCTCGGATTGGCCGGGCAATTGACAACGAGTAGAAACGAGTTGATCCAGTTCCCAATCACATATTACTTCCACGAGAACGAGCGTCAGACATCGTTGGCGGCCATCCTCCCATACCTTGCCGACATTGCTGCTCAGAATGTGCACCGGGAAGGAGCGGTAGCTCTGGCCGCTACCGTACTCGGCGGAGCCATCGATGATTATCTGAAATTCGTTGCCCAGACATTCCTGAAACGGCCATTCACGGACCGTCACGAGGTGCTTGCGGCATTCGCGGCCGATCACCTGAGGGACGTGGTACGATCGCCAGCGCTTATACCCAGAGCAGCGTAATGCGGCAAGTGGCGGGGGAAAATCACGCCCCGGATTCAATGATGGGGGCCGACATGTATCAGGGAACACGGCCACACTTGTCCGTGGGAAGCTCCTTTGCGTATTATATCGTACAGCGATATAATTTTGATAGTATCGATGCATCAAGGCAGGTTGCAGGCGCATCTCTAGACAGTAGAGGGCACAGGAGAAGCATAGATGTTGGCGATGAAGCTGGTGCGTTTGATCGAGAAGCACTCGGAAGCGTTATCCCGAGAACTGATGGAGCAAGTCCTGAAATCTGAGCTGACTTCCGACTTCCAGAAAATTCCGCAAGAAGATCTGCGGCTTGCAGCGACCGACCTTTACCGCAACCTGGGAGAATGGTTACTGCAGAAAAGAGAGTGTGATATCGCAAACCGCTTCAAGGCGGTTGCGGCCGAACGCGTGGCAGAAGGGATCCAGCCGCAACAAATGGTGTGGGCCTTAATGCTAACGCGCGATCATCTGTGGCGTTTTCTGCGTGAAGAGGCTTTTGCCGATAGCATCCTGCAACTGCATGCCGAACTCGAACTGCTGCAACTGCTGAACCAGTTCTTCGACCGGGCTATTTACTACGCCATCCAGGGCTACGAGGAAGCAGAGGAACGCCGGAGGCGCAAGACGGATTGGCACAGGGCGCAAGAGCTGGCCGTGTCCATTGGGCTGATGGCGGAGCCCCGCCCTACATCGTCTGATCTTTAGGCTTATCTTCAGCACTGATTAGTGCGAAATAAGTGTTTCCTGGCTCGCCACGCACAGCCACTGGCCATCTTTCTCGACCCAGGTGTCGGTGAAACGGCCGCGGCGGCTGTAGGACTTGCCTCTGTCGCTGCCCTGTTCGCGGTAGGACCCGGTGACGACGATGACGTCGCCATACGATTCCATTTTCATACCTTCATTCACAATCTGACTCGCGCCTGAGGCACGGATGCTGGCCAGGAACTGTTGCTTGTCCCTGAAACTTCCGTCTGCGTCGGTATAAACGAACGTCGGCGCGATGAGCCCAGCGAGAGCATTCGCGTCACGATGGCTCTCGGCCTCGTTCCAGGCGTTCTCCAGCGCGAGAACGCGGGTCTTGCCCGAATCCTGAGCAACTGAGTAAAGGACACCTGCGGCACAGACTGCGGCGACAATCCAGAAGAGTGTTCGAAGCCGCATAGGAATGTTCCTCGCCAGCTTGGAGTATTCAGCGAAACCTAAGGCAATCCGCGAACGAAAGCAAGAAAGCTATTGCGGAAGAACCAACTTACTTACTGGCAAAATCACGGGCGAAAATCGCCGATTGAACTTCAGCCGGGAAAAGAGCCGATCTCTATGTATTACTTTTCTGGGCGTGATAGACGTAAAGCGGCTAAAATAGAACGTAAGTTCAGGCCCCCCTCCAGAGCGACAGCGACATCCAACGACAAGGCGGCCAATTCCGAGGTGCGATCCCCAACATCCACTCTGATTGCATTGCTGCTGGTCGTGATTCCCTGTTCGGCTGGAGCGGCTGACGTCAAGGCAATCGCCGCAGCCGTGGACGCGCACTACAACCATTTGCGTTCTCTAGAGGCTGAGTTCACGGAGTTGTATCTCGGCTCTGGCATGGAGCGCACCGAATCAGGGACGCTATGGCTGAAAAAACCCGGCAAGATGCGGTGGGAATACCGTTCTCCCAAGGAGAAGCTGTTCGTAAGCGACGGTAAAGACGTGTGGTTTTACGTTCCACAGGATGGACAAGCGCGGAAATCGAAGGCCAAGAACCTGGACGACATGCGATCTCCGCTAGCTTTTCTTTTAGGTAAGACTAAATTACAGAAAGAGTTACGGGGATTATCTCTAGCACCAGATATCGAACCATTGGGCAATGGCGATGTGGTACTGCGGGGCATTCCGAAGGGTTTTGAGGACCAGATTGGCGAGATCGTATTGGAAGTGAACGCGGAGAATCGCATTGTCAGGTTGGTAATGCAAGGGGTGGACGGGTCCTCCACCGAGTACAGGTTTTCGGATCAGAAAGAAAACGTCGCGATCGGCGACGGAAGGTTTGCCTTCAAGCCTCCGGCGGGCACAGAGATCGTTGAAGGCGAATTGCAGGAGTAGGTTTTGAATTTCCCCCCTCTTGGTCAAAGTGGCGAGATGCAGTTCAAAGCCGCATTTGGAGCATGTTACTTGCGTGTTACGCGGGAGCGTTTTGCTGTGCTTCGGGGTCCTAGAATGGTAAGTTGCGATGTTAGACTGAGCGTTAGGTCCCAAACCTTTCAACAGATAACAGACAATGGCTGAATTTGTCGTCAAAGTCGCGGACGATCGCGGGCGGGTACACCAGCACATCGAGCAGGGATACTCGGAAACGGAAGTGCGCGATCGTTTTTCGGCGCAGGGATATTTAGTTTACTGGGTGAAGCCGCAAGGCGTACTCGCCGGTGGGGTTTCGCTGCGCCGACGGCGGAAGCTGAAGCAAAGCACATTCCTGGTTTTCAATCAGCAGTTCTTGACGCTCATCCGGGCGGGCTTGCCGATCTTGAATTCTCTGGAACTTCTGATAAAGCGGCAGAAAGACGCGGCGCTGAAACAGATCCTGGAGAACGTGCGCGACCGGGTGAAGGGTGGCGAGCTACTTTCCGATGCCTTCGCAGCGCAAGGCATCATTCCCAAAATCTATACCACAACGCTGATGGCGGGGGAAAAAAGCGGAAACATGGACGAGGTGCTGACGCGATATATCAATTTTCAGCGGCTCGCCATGACGTTCCGCAAGAAGCTCTTTGTATCGCTGATCTATCCTACGCTGTTGGTCAGCGTAGTGCTGATCATGGTGACGTTCTTGTTCACGTACGTGGTGCCGAAGTTTGCCGATCTGTTCAACAGTCTGGACGCTAAGCTGCCATCGATCACCGTGTTCATGTTGGATGTCGGATTGAACGTGCAGAAGTTTGCCCCGTTTGTGTTTGTTGGACTGATCATCATGGCATTCGTGTTGTGGCGCTGGAAGGATACTGATCGCGGCGCCGATCGCATTGATCGCGTGATTCTGGGCATTCCGCTGCTGGGAGAGATCCGGCTGAAACATCAGGTCGCAAGCTTCTCGCGGATGCTTTCGACGCTGCTGCAGGGAGGATTGCCGTTGGTGCCCGCGATGGAAACCGCGGGTTCCTCGATGAGCAGCAGGCGTATCTTAAAGGGAGTCATGCGCGCTGGGACCCGCGTGCGGGAAGGGCAGGGACTGGCGCCGAGCCTGGAAGAACAGGAAATTTTTCCGGGACTGGCAGTGGAGATGATTGAAGTCGGCGAATCCACTGGCGCGCTGCCGCAGATGCTGAATTCCGTGGCGGAATTTTATGAGGAGGATGTGCAGACAGCGCTGGGAGCGGCCATGGCGCTGATTGAACCCCTGATTCTCATCGTGATGGCGATTTTTGTCGGCGGTGTGCTGATTTCGCTTTATTTGCCGATCTTCACCTTGGGAGTGCGTTGATGCAGCCAATCCAGGGTTGCGTATCAGGAGTCTGGGCTTGGACGGTTCTCAATGGTTGAAGACCAGACTGGCGTAAGTAGCGAGTTTGCGGATAGGTGGTGCAGGTAGATGGCAACAGCGGATAAAAAATCACTGTTTGTGGGCGGCGGGAACGGCGGGCCAATTAGCCCGACCGGCAATCCAGTGACGGACCTCGAGCGCGCACAGGATGTGGCGCGGCGTTACCGCTGCGAGTTCATCGACCTCACGGATTTCGAACTGCATCACGAACTGTTCAAGAAGATTCCTGTCGAGTTGATGTTCCGCTACAACTTCGTACCGCTGGAAGAAACCGGTGATGGGCGACTGGCCATAGCGATTGCGGATCCCAGCCAGTTGATGATGATTGACGAGATCAGCCTGCTGCTCAAGCAGCGGATCATCACGAAGGTTTCGACGCTCAAGCAGATCTCCGACATTCTCAAGAAAACCGAGCAGTCGCAGCGCGTGCTGGAAGAGGCCAGCGAGGGCTTCCAGATCATTCGCGAGGACGAGAATACCGGCGCCGAAGAAACACTGAGCATCGACAAGCTGACGGCGACGGGCGACACCAGCCCGATTATCCGCCTGGTGGATACCACGATTTTTACGGCACTGCAGCGCCGCGCTTCCGACATTCACATTGAGACGCGCGATGATTCCGTGGTGATCAAGTTCCGCATTGATGGTGTGCTGACCCAAGCCATGCCGCCCATTGGCAAGGAGCATCACTCGACCGTCATCTCGCGTATCAAGGTCATGAGCGAGTTGGACATTTCCGAGCGGCGGGTGCCGCAGGACGGGCGTTTTCGTGTGAAGTATAACGGTCGCGCGATTGACTTCCGCGTATCGATCATGCCCTCGATTCACGGGGAAGATGCCGTGCTGCGCGTGCTGGATAAAGAGTCGATGAGCGAGAAGTTCCGCACGCTGACTCTTGACGTCGTCGGCTTTGATGAGGAGGACCTGCGGAAGTTCCGGCGGTATATCAAAGAACCTTACGGAATGGTGCTGGTCACCGGACCAACAGGCAGCGGCAAGACCACTACGCTTTACGCGGCCGTCAATGAGATCAAGACGGATGAAGACAAGATCATCACCATCGAGGATCCGGTTGAGTATCAGTTGCGCGGTATCACGCAGATCCCGGTGAATGAGAAGAAGGGACTGACGTTCGCGCGCGGCTTGCGATCGATTTTGCGTCACGATCCGGACAAGATCATGGTGGGCGAGATCCGCGATACCGAGACGGCGCAGATCGCTATCCAATCGGCGCTTACCGGACACCTGGTATTTACCACGGTCCACGCCAACAATGTGGTGGACGTTATCGGCCGCTTTTTGAACATGGGCGTCGAGCCATACAACTTCGTGTCGGCGCTGAACTGCATCTTGGCGCAGCGGCTCGTGCGTTTGATCTGTGATTCGTGCCGGACTGAAGTGCATTACCCGCCAGAGGTCCTGGAAGCCAGCGGATTGGATCCGGCGCAGTGGGGCAGGGTTCCGCTGTATGAAGGCCCGGGTTGCATCGAATGCGCTGGAACCGGATTTCGCGGGCGAAGCGCTATTCATGAGTTGCTGGATTTGAGCGATCGCGTAAGGGAGATGATTCTGGCGAAGAAGCCCACGTCGGAGATTCGACGTGCGGCACGCGAAGAGGGGATGCGGTTCCTGCGCGAGTCGGCACTGGATAAAGTCCGGATGGGCATGACGACGTTGAAGGAGATCAACAAGGTGACGTTCATCGAGGCGATGAGATAAGCGCTTGCTTGGACTTCGGGATCGTATTGCCCAGACGAGCGGTCTTGTTCCCTTTCGGCTATTGCATTTATGGCCCGAAAAGTTTCTCATTTAAGGTAATTCCAGGTGCATACGCGAAATGATTCCGACCGCAAACACGGCGAAGCCTAAACTGGCCTGCGAGATTGCAGCAGACCGCGTATTGGCGGGCCGCCTGATGGATCAGGGTGGGGGGCTGGAGGCTTGCGCCGCGCGCGAACTGGCGCCGGGCAGCGTGGTCCCCGATCTGGTGGAAAATAATCTGCGGCAGCGAACCGCGGTGCGCGAAGGCATCGAGACTGCTTTGGGCGGAGTTGCGGGACGCTCCAGGGATGTGATTGCCATCGTGCCCGACGCCGCCGTGCGCATCATGCTGGTGGATTTCGAGACGCTTCCCTCCGATCACGAGGAAGCCCTGGGCGTGGTGCGATTTCGCCTGAAGAAGTCTCTGCCGTTTGATGTGGATAAGGCTAAGGTTTCCTATCACTCGCAGAAAATTAAAGGCGAGATGAAGGTCGTAGCGGCAGTTGCTCTGGGCAGCGTAATTGAAGATTACGAGGCGGCATTCCGTGAGGCTGGATTCAGTCCGGGAGTGGTTCTGCCTTCGACTTTGGCAGCGCTGGGCGCGGCCGAGGGCAAGCGTCCGACGCTTGTCATCAAAGTAGATGCGCACACGACCAGTCTGGCGATTTTGAACGAAGACCAGTTGCAGTTATTCAGGACGCTGGAAAATGCACGCGGGATTACGATCAGCGGCGAACAACTTGCCGAAGAAGTTTATCCCTCGATCGTGTTTTTCCAGGATACTTACGAGCTGAATATCGAACAGATTTACGTTGCGGGTCTGCCGGAGACTGGCGGAGCGGCTCCTGCACTGAAGGCGGCTACCGGCGCCGAGGTACAGGAACTGGTTTCCTCGTCACAACTGGGATCGAGCGAGGGCGGGCCGGTACCGCGGTGGCGAATGGCTGGAGTAGTTGGAGCTTTGGTTTCGTAAGGCGATGCACCTGTATCTGTCAGCACACGAGTTGGGGAAGTAGGAAGATGAGACTGGATATCAATCTCGCGAGTCAGCCGTACGAAGACGCACGGCAGTTCTGGATGCGTTGGGGGACGGCTGCGGGAACCCTTGCGCTATTCACCCTGATCTTGCTAACCCTGGTGATCACGGGATTCGTGAATGCACGGCGTGATCGCAGGGCTATCGCTGAGAAGCGGACTTTAATCGCGGAGCGAGATCAGATTCGCACGCACGCCCAGCAATTTCTCAACCGCGCCGAAAACCGAACGACGCGCGACGAATCGCAGTTTTTGAACCAACTGATCGAACGCAAGGCGTTCTCCTGGACGCGAGTGCTGGAAAACCTTGAGAAGGTGATGCCCCCGCGGGTCCATGTTGTTTCAATCAGTCCGCAATTGGACGAAGAGAATCAACTTGCGCTGAAGATGATCGTGGCTGGTGACTCCCGGGACCGGGCGATTGAACTGGCGCGGCGCATGGAAGATTCGCGCCGCTTCGCCCAGACCGCAATTCTGCGCGCGGCGCATGCGGAATCACAGACGGGAGATACCGAGCAGGTCGAGATCGCGGCCATCTACATTCCTGAGGCTCCTGCCGAGACGGGCAGCGCTGCGACCAGTGGCAGCGCAACCAGCAACACCGCTGCGCCGAAGGCTCCTACGAAAGCGAAGCCTACAGCCAAAGGAGCCAAGCACTGATGCCGGATCTGCGACAAACTCGGAAGCATTTGAAAATCGGATTGATCGCGATGGCGGCAGTGGACCTGCTCGCAGCCGGACTATATTTTTCGCCGCTGGTAGGCTCGGCGGAAACGCGGCGAGACCAGTTGAATCGGCTGCAAACAGAGTTGATGTTAAAAACACGCGAAGTCGCACCCTTGAAAGATCTGCCGCACAAGGTAGTCGTGGCCAATCAGGACATTACTGAGTTTTACAAAAAGCGCTTCCCTTCCCAAAACTCGCAAATTGCGACCGAGTTGGGCAAACTGGCGGCCGCCAACGGAGTCAGGATTGACCAGGAGCGATATAAGACAGAAGACACCGCGCCTACCGTCGCCGGTCTGGAACCACAGGAACTGGATGCCGATCTCGCGGGAACCTACACCGCGCTGGCGAAATTCATCAATGCTGTCGAGCGCGATGACATGTTCTTTATCATTGACAACGTAACGCTGGGAAATGATCCGCAGGGACCGGTCAAGCTGACGCTGAAAATGGAAACATACTTGAGGGTGGGATCGTAGTGCAACTCGGACTCGAAAATAAGAAGAAGGCGACGTGGGCGGCGGTGCTCGGCGTAGTGGCCTTACTGTTCTTTGCCTACGAGTTCATCCCGCTGCTGCTTCCATCGTCAACTCCGGATTCGAGTGCGCAAGCCGCAGCGCCCGTGATTGCGCCTGCAACGTCGCCTAAACCAGCCACACGCGTAAGCACCACCAAAAGCTCGAAAAAACTGCCGAGTGTTGCAAGTCTCGATCCGACCCTGCGCCTCGATTTACTGGCCCTGAGTGAGAAGACCGAGTACCAGGGCAATGGAAGAAACATTTTCGTTTCGCAGGCCGAGGATGTCCAGATTCCAACACCGGTGAAGCCCGCTGTCACGGACCAGCCGGACGCGCAGTGGCGCCCTCCCACCCCGCCCCCGCCGCAACCGATTCCCTTGAAGTTTTACGGCTTTGCAAGTTCTCCTGGGGAGCCGAAAAAAATATTTCTGAAGAACGGCGACGATGTATTCGTAGCTGGAGAGGGCGAGATTGTGGATCGCCGCTACAAAGTCATCCGCATCACCAACACATCGGTGGAGATTCAGGATGTGGTGAATAGCGGACCGCCGCAGACGATTCCGCTCACTCAGGGATAAAAAGACTTTCGTAATTGCGGCTACGAAAACAATATCTGTCTGATGAAAGTCCATTCCCCAATTCGGCGCCGGGACCGTGAGAGCGGTTACGTCATGATGACCTTGTTGCTGATCATGGCGCTGATGGTGATTTTTACCGCGGCAATCATCCCTGAGATCACTTTTGAGATCAAGCGGGACCGCGAGGAAGAGATGATCCACCGTGGAGTGCAGTATTCGCGGGCAATTCGAGCCTATTACAAGAAATTCGGGCGCTACCCCGTGAAGATGGAGGATCTGGAGAACACGAGCCAACTGCGATTCTTGCGCAAGCGCTACAAGGACCCGCTGACCAACAAGGATTTCAGACTGTTGCATTTCGGCGAGGCGAAGCTATCGCTCAATGGCATCGGCATGATCCCGGGTGGGAATGCGATGGGAAGCGTGGGTGGTTTGACGGGTGCGCCAGGTTTCGCACAGCAGCCTTCGACGTTCGGGAGGAACAGCGCATTCGGAGCGAGTACTGGCTCGACTCCCGTACAAAATCCGGGCGTCGACTCTTCCCTTGGGCAGAATCCGCCGGACCCGACCCAGACGGCCGCCGCGTGACAACAATAACCAACTCGCTTCCGATGCGGGTGGTGGCGGAGATTCCGGCTCTGGTTCAAACCAGGTTTTCGGGGGAGGTCCCATAGTTGGCGTGGCGAGTTTTAGCAAGGAGCCAACAATCCGGCTCTTCGATAAGAAGAAGAAATACAACGAGTGGCAGTTCGTATACGATCCGACCTTCGATCGCGGGATGCTGATCAAGACGCCTTATCAGCCACAAGTTGGCTTTGGGGTTACGGGGACGCCAAACCTGAACGGGCAGATTAACGGTCCGAATGCAGGCAGCGCGGGAACTGGGCCCGCATCGGGCGGGCAGAATCCTTCTCCCATGAACAACGGGCTCGGGAATCCGAATCAACCTACTGACATGCCCGTTCAGCAGTAGTCCCTTCCACCAGGAAAAATCAAACATTCAAAATAGGCGACACCGCTCACACCGGGCAGCATGGCAGCGTCCCTGAAACACAAACGGCCTCATCGCACGATGAGGCCGTTAGATTTTCGGGAAATGAGCCGAATCCACTTAAACGCTGAACGACGATCCGCACCCGCAGGTGCTCTTGACGTTGGGATTTTCGAATTTGAATCCCGCGCCCTCGAGCGTTTCAACATAGTCGACCACGCAGCCGTTCAGGTACATCACGGAGGTGGCGTCAACGTAAACCTTGAGACCTTCCATATCGAAGGTCTTGTCCATCATTCCGGCGCCGTTCTCGAACTGCATGGAATAAGAGAATCCGGAGCACCCGCCACCCACAACACCGATGCGCAAGCCGGCGGGAACGGGGTTCTGCTGAGCCATGATCTCTTTCACCTTAGCGACGGCGTTGGGAGTCAGGCTAACGGGTGCGGCTTTCGTGACTTCAGGGACGGTTGTGGTGGCCATTCGTATCTCCTTGGCTTTAAAGCTGTTCGATTATAACAGATGTCAATCTAGCCCCGCGTATGCGGGGAGGAATACTCCTAGTCAATTTGATGCCCTTTTGGGGTTCGGGGACGCACGATTCCAGGCCCTGTTCCGCATTCCGGAACTGTGGATTTATTCACTGCCAAGCGGTGTGAACAGGGCTATAATCTGTGCCGATAGAGCCTTCCCCGGGGACTGTGCGGGGTTTCTGCGCTTCGCCCACCCAGGGAAACCGGTGCCTTCGGGTTAACTCTGCTGAGGTGGCTTATGACGCCAATTGAAATCGTCGGGGGTATATTCGGACTATTCGCGGTAGGTCTGATCGTGCTCCTCATCTACAAGAGCACACTGACGATGCACGAGGATGACCAACTTTTCCTCGACACTACGAATTCTCACATGCAAGAAGAGCAAACAGAACTGTTGACCAAGGTCAACAAACTGACCCTCCCCATGCGGGTGTTCAGCATCGGGTCGGGAGTGTTTCTGCTCGCCTTCCTCGCGCTGTTGATTTACCAGAAGTTGAACGAAGTGCAGTAGGAACTGGCGGACCTTCTTCTGCGGGATGCTGGGAATCAGCCATGCGACACGCCATCGCATGGCGGGGTGTTCTATTGCCCATTTGCCCGGCACAGTAGCACGAGCGCGTTGCCCTGCCAGGTTTCTCGCCTGCTGGCGTCGCGCCAGCAGACGGAAATTACCGATAGCGTTCCAAGGGTAACGAAAATTCCAGGTGCAAGGCATCAAGTGTATTCGCGATCTGAGAATGAAAAGTGAACGATGAGGCCGGAAGTTCAACCGGCCGGGCAACTCTTCTCATTGACGCAGATTCCTAGGGCGGGAGTATCCCAGAAATGAATACAACTCCTGCGGAAGTGACTCCCGAAGCTGTAGCCTTCCAGGGATTCGCAGGGAACTCAATCGAACCCGCTCCGAGACGCAAATGGCGAGGCGAAACGGGCCAAGTCGCAGACCGCGTCCTTTCATTTGGATTGCCGCCATCGCGACCGTGATGGTTGTGCTCGCAATCGGTTTGCTCCTGCCTCACAAACCCTTGCCAGTAATTCGAGCAGAAAAGAATATCCCGGAAAATGCAGCACAGACTCTGCGGCTCAAGGGCACGACAGAGGCGGTCGAATCGCGCGCGATCCTGGCGCCTTTACTCTCGGGGCAGCAGGTCGCAACACTCACGATCATTCATCTGACTCGAGGCGGGACGCGAGTTAAAAAGGGCGACGTGCTGGTGGAGTTTGACCGGCAGGCACAAATGAAGGATTACGTCGATAAGCGCGCGGAGTACCAGAAATTGGCCGATCAACTGGCCCAGGAAGAAGCTAAGGAGATAGCCGCAAAAGCCAAAGATGAAACCGAATTGAAGACGGCTGAGAACAATCTGCGCAAGGCTGAGTTGGAAATTCAGAAAGCAGAAATCGTCTCGCGCATCGATGCAGAGAAGAGTCAGGAGAACCTCGAAGAGGCCAGAGCCACGTACGACCAACTACGGGAAACCTTTGATCTGAAGCGGAAGGCGGCGCAAGCGGCCATTCATATTCTGGAGATCCAGCGCGACCGCACGCAACAGACCATGATGCACGCACAGGCGAATGCTGATCTGATGCAGGTACATTCGCCCATCGACGGCGTCGTGGTGCTGAACACGATCTGGAAACAGGGCACGATGGGCGAAGTGCAGGAGGGAGATCAGATACGTCCCGGTGTCAGTTTCATGGACGTGGTGAATCCGTCAGGCATGCAGGTGAGGGTACTCGCGAACCAGCAGGACTTCCCTTCCCTTCGAGTTGGGCAACCAGCGAAGGTGCGGCTTGACGCTTATCCGGAGATGGTGTTCAAGGGCAAGCTGGATCAACTGTCGCCTATCGCCCTAGGCAGCGACTTCTCAAATAAGTTGCGGACGTTTGCGGTGATTGTTTCGCTGGAGGGAAGCGATCCGAAGCTGATGCCGGATCTTTCAGCTGCGGTGGACATTGAAATATCAGAGCGGCATGCGGTCTCGAAGGGCGATCCTAATCCTTCAAGCGGAGGCGGGTTGTGATGCAACCTTTTCGGCGTCTTTCCGCTCGAGGCAAAGTTCTCGCCGTTGCCGCGATCCTTCTGGTCGGAAGTGGAGCCGTGCTGGGAGCCGTTCGGTTGGGAAGACGGGGTCCGCAAGTGCCGACAGCCGAAGTGAAGCGCGGCGAGTTTCTCGATTCATTGCAATTTCGCGGCGAAGTGAAGGCAAGGAAATCAGTGACCATCAGCGCCCCTTCAGAGGCCGGCAACCTGCAAATCCTGAAGATTACGCCGGAGGGCACCCGAGTGAAGGCGGGAGAGATGGTCGTGCAATTTGACGGGACGAAAACAGAGCAGGAACTGGCACAGTTCAAGTCGGCGCTGAAGTCGGCTGATGCGGAAGTCGCGCAGGCGCGGGCACAAGCCCGGCTGGCAGAAGAAGAAGATAAGACCGCCGTGCTGAAGGCGCGCTACGACGTTGAAACAGCAAAGCTGGAGGCAAGCAAGCAGGAGATTGTCTCTAGAATCGAAGGCGAAGAGGCCCGGCTGAAGCTCGCGGATGTAGAACAAAAATTGCGTGAGGTCGAAGCGAAGCAGAAATCCGACCAGCAGTTGCATGCCGCGACGATCAAAAGCAAGCAAGAAGCCAGCGAGAAGGCACAATATGACGTGGAGAGAGCTGACCGGGCGCTAGGGCAAATGATGCAACGTGCGCCGGCAGACGGAACTATCAGCGTTTTGCAGCATTGGACGGGGTCCACGATGAGTGCATACCGTCCGGGAGATCACGCCTGGGCTGGCGCGGCGATTGCGGAGTTACCGGATGTCAGCACGTTGCGCATCACAGCTCGAGTGGATGAAACCGAGCGCGGACGACTGGCCGCGCAGCAGCCAGTCACGGTTCGGCTGAATGCGATTCCCGATCGCCAGTTCACGGGACGCGTGGACCAGATCAGTGCGATCGCCAGCCTGGATTTTTCGAGCGGCTGGCCAATTACGCGCAACTTCCTACTCGAGGTCTCTCTCGAGCAGAGTGATCCGCGGCTGAAGCCAGGCCTCACGGGCGAAGTCATAGTTGTCGTGGACAAGGTGGCGGATGCCGTCACGATTCCTGCCCAGGCATTGTTCCAGAAGTCTGGACGGAATGTGGCGTACGTGTGGCGCGGGGGACAGTTTCAAGAGCGGCCGGTCGAGGTGGAACGACGAAGCGCCGACAAGGTTCTCATTGCCCGGGGGATCACGGCGGGCGAGCAGGTCGCATTACGGGATCCAACCACAAAGGAGCAGGCGCAGCCTTGAGAAGGTGGCGAACCATTACGTGGGTTGCGGTTCTGGTGGTGCTATGCACGGTGGGGGGAGTTGTAGCCGCCGCGCGCCGCAACGCTCCAAAGGCAGCAAATACCGGTGTCCCTACGGTCATTGTGAAACGAGGCGATCTGGACATGAAGGTTTACGTCACTGGAGAGCTGCGCGCCAGCCATTCGGAAATGTTGGCGGCTCCCGCAATTGGTGGTGGGGCGCTGCAGCTTACGCACCTGGTACACAGCGGCGTGCCAGTGAAAAAAGGCGATCTGGTGATGGAGTTCGATCCCTCGGAACAGCGGTACAAGCTGGAACAGAATCGTTCCGAACTGCTGCAAGCAGAGCAGGAAATCGCAAAGGCGAAGGCAGATGCGGCGGTTGTTGCAGCACAAGATAAAGTTGCTTTGCTCAAGGCGCGCTTCGATGTGCGCAGGGCTGAACTCGATGTGCAGAAAAATGAACTGGTCAGTGCGATCGACGGCCGCAAAAATCAACTTGCATTGGAAGCGGCGCAGCGCGTTCTGGCCGAGGTGGAGCAGGATGTCAAGTCGCGCAGCGCGTCCAACCAGGCGACCATCGAACTAGCGCAGGAGAAGCGCAACAAGGCGAAACTCGCGATGGACCAGGCAGCCGACAATATCACAAAAATGCGCGTGCGGGCCCCCATGGACGGCCTGGTGTCGTTGCAAAAGAACGAGGGTGATTTCAATTTCAGCGGAATGACACTGCTGGACTTCCGGGTGGGCGATCAAGTGGAAGCGGGGAGGACCGTCGGCCAGGTGATCGATCCAACAGAAGTCGAACTCACAGCCCAGATCGGGGAGAGCGAGCGCAACAATGTTAAGGAAGGGGAGGCCGTTGATTTTCAGTTGGACGCGCTACTCGGCGCGGTCTTTCACGGAAATGTAAGAACGGTTGGATTGAGCAATGCCAAGCAATTCTGGGAGGGCGATACCGCCAACCGGTTTGAAGTACTGATCGCAGTGAGCTCTGCGGATCCGCGCATGCGTCCCGGGCTGACAGCTCAGGCTTACATCCGCGGTGAGCCGAAAAAAAACATCTTGTACGTGCCTCGCCAGGCCTTGTTCCTGAAGGACAACAAACAAGTGGTCTATTTGCGAAAGGGCAGCAACTTCGATCCCCGTGAGGTGAGGATCCAGGCGGAGAACGAGAGCCGAGCGGCAATTGAAGGTGTCGCGGCCGGATCGGAGATCGCGCTGGTTGATCCCACCGCTCCACGCAAGAGTGCAGGCGCCGCTGCAGTCAGTGGAGCAGGTGGCCCGTAATGAGCGCAACGGCATTTTCCGCTATACGGACTCTTGGGCCGCTATGAGCAATGGATTCCCGACCTGCATCTGGGCCTCCAGAATCTCTTGTTACACAGGCTGCGATCATTGCTCACAATGCTGGGCATGATCTTTGGGGTGGCGGCGGTCGTATCTATGCTCTCGATCGGCGCAGGCGCGCGACAGAAAGTGATGGCTCTCATCGAGCAAATGGGCGTTCATAATCTGATCGTGGAAGCCAAGGAAACAACGGAGTGGCAGGCCCACCAGAAGATGCGCAGGATTTCTCCAGGCTTAACCTTTCAGGACTACAGGGTCATCCGCGATGATGTCGGGGAGATTACTGCTGGAACTCCGCGAAAGCGAATGACTCCTTCCAAGACGCTTCCCAAATCGCAGCAGGATCCACCAACGGTGTATGGAGTGGATCCGGTTTACACGAACATTGCGGGGCTGCACGTAATTGAGGGGCGTTTCTTTAATGAGGATGAGGAGAATCATGCAGCGCCCGTGTGCGTTCTAGGCGCGGCTGCGCGCTCGAACCTGTACGGAGCGGCCGATGCCGTCGGGCAGTACGTGAAGGCGAATGAAACCTGGTTCCGCGTGATTGGCGTGGCGTCGCCGCAACTCAGCGCGCAAACCGAGATTGCCGGAGTGCCGACGCAAGATCTGAACAACATCATGTATGTGCCGCTGCATTCAGCCCTCTTGCGCCTGGAAGATAATTACAGCGATGTTCGGGACGAGATCGATGGAATGTACCTGAGCGTGCGGGAGACCGCCGATATGGGATCCGCCGCGCAAGTGGTGCGCGCAATTTTGGATTCTTCCCACCACGCGGCTGGAGACTTCAGCGTCATCGTTCCAGCTGAGTTGCTGGCAGAGCAGCGGCGCACAGAACGGCTGTTCAACGCCGTGATGGTGGCAATCGCATCGATTTCTTTGCTGGTCGGCGGCATTGGCATCATGAATATTATGCTGGCGAGCATCCTGGAGCGCACGCGCGAAATTGGGGTTAGGCGGGCGGTGGGTGCGCGGCAGTCCGACATTATCCGTCAGTTCGTGGTAGAGGCCGTTTTGATTTCATTTGTCGGCGGAAGCTTCGGCATCGTATTCGGCTTTATTATGTCGCGTGTGATCGCTTGGCTTGCGGGATGGTCCACGATTGTGACGGCAACTTCGATCCTGCTCGCTTTTGTCGTTTCGATCACGGTGGGTCTGGTATTTGGCATTTACCCGGCAATCAAGGCCGCACGCCTGGATCCCGTGGAAGCGATTCGTTACGAGTAATGGGCCCGACCACAGGTTAGCTGCACGAATCACTACAAACGTTGGAGGTTGCACATGAGGCATTCTCGCCTGGGCCTTGTCGTTTGTCTTTTCATCATCTTCACCCTGCCACTCTGGGCGCAGAAGGAAAGCTTCAGCAACTACGCGACCACGCAGCTCCGTTCAGACAAACTTGGAGACCCCGGAGCATTTGCGGACCTATGTGGTTGAAGGCAAGCTCCGCTTGAGTTTACGGGATGCAGTAGTACTCACGTTGGAGAACAACAGTGAGGTGCGCGTTCGCGAGACACAGGTCGAGAACATCTAAATTCTACGTTGCTGGGAGCGCACGCCCCCTTCGACCCAGTGGTGACGAGCACAGACAACATCATTGCCAGCATCTCGCCACCCTACACTTTCCTGCAAGGTACAGGGAGCACGAACGTAAATTACAAGAGCACGTCCAAGTTTCTGCAGTTTAACTATTCGCAGACGTTCGAAACGGGAACCAACGTTCTTGGTGGCTTCACCAGCAGCATCAACTCCTCGAATAGTTCTTTTTTCCTGTTCAATCCCTATACTGCTTCGACATTAAACTTTCAACTGACTCAACCGCTATTACGCAATGGATGGTTCTCCGCCAATCGCGCTCCATTGATCATCGCGCGCCGGAACTTGCAATTGTCGCGTGCTTCATTTGCGGCGGAAGTGAACAACAACATCCTGCAGGCGGTGAACCAATATTGGGCCGTCGTACAGGCCCGCGGAATTCTGGATGTGGCCCGAGTCTTCAATGGATGCGGCTGAGGCGACCTACAAACGGGACAAGAGAGCGCTGGAACTGGGCGCGCTGCCTCCCTTGGATATTTATCGCTCCGAGTCTCAGGTGGCATCCAGGAGGGTCCAGGTCATTCAGAGTGAATATGCGTTGAGGCAGGCGGAAGATGCTTTTCGCCTGACCATCGGAGCGAACCAGGATCCTTTTTTTCAAGCTTTGGACCTGGATTTGACGGAGACGCCTGAAGCCGGAAACGATTTGCGTACAATTGATGCAGCCAGCGCGCTGCAGGCGGCGCTGACGAAGCGTCCTGAGTTCGAGGCTGCGCGCGTGGCGCTGGCCAGAGATGAAACCCAGTTTCGGCTGGCGCGGAACCACTTGCTTCCACAGCTGGATTTGATGCGCGCTTTACGCGACTAACGGCCTCGGAGGAAGCACCGGGATCAGTAGCGCGGGCCAAGCGATTTCCAGTTCGTGGTTGAGTCAAATGTTCGGCTTCGGATTTCCCACATATGAAGCGCAGTTGACGTTGAGCCTGCCGCTCAAGAATCGTGCGGCAAAGGCAGAAATGGGCAGTGCGCTAGTTTCAAGACGCAGCGATTTGTACAGCGAGCGATTGGTGCGGGAGCAGGTGGCGCTGGATGTGAGAAATGCGGTACATCAACTGGAACAGGCCAAACTAAGCATTGCCGCGAGCAAGGAGGCGCTTGATCTCGCTCAGAAGACGATGGCGGCCGAGCAGCGCAAATATCAATTAGGTTCAGGCACAATTTTCTTTGTGCTCGAAGCCCAGTCGGAACTTGCCGCAGCCCAGCAGACCCTGCTTCAGTCGGAAGTGGGCTATCAGATGGCGATTGCGGCGGTAGATCACGCGACGGGCGAGTTGTTGGAGCCATACCACGTGCAGATCGCTGAATTAACACAGTAGAAGCGGGAACCAACCACCCAGAGGCGGCAATCTTTCCTGCCCCGTGGCAAACGAAGTAAACTAATAGTCCAGCCCGTGCGAAAGTGGCGGAATTGGCAGACGCACCAGACTTAGGATCTGGCGGGTAAAACCGTGGGGGTTCGAGTCCCCCCTTTCGCACCAATCCCTTGCAAGTCCTTCTCTTTCCAGTTTTCTCAGTGTGCCCAAAATTGGCTGACACGCCAACTTGCAAAGGAACGTTCAACACCTTCAGCAGGATCACGGGGCCTCTGCAGGCAGTCGCAACGAAATGCCAGGACACTCACGGCTCTCGACAACCCAGATTTACATGCGAGTCGCAACAGGTAGAATGCTGGACATCTACCGCAAAGCACATCCGCTTGCAAGCCCTTTGCTGTAGTGCTGGTTTTAAGCTGTGGAATTAACGTTCTCAGTGGAGTAGAGAACTTCGTCGTTAAGCCCCGGCTGCCAGGTCGGGGCATTTTTGCGCGCGTTACGCCCGTACCGTTTCGGTCTGCTGCAGCAGGTGTTAGAAGAAAAGAAACCGCATGTGGGCCCAAGTTGTAATCATCATCGTGCTGGTGTGGCTTCTGACTGCCATACTGCTGTACTACTCCAAGCGCTGAAAAAGCCAGATATTGTGCGCCCGAAGGCGCGATCACCTGCTGGATTTCTGTGGCGGGCGCAGGGGCGGGGAATTTAGCGATGGACCAAACTGGTTGGGTCCACTTCATAACCTTCGTCCGCGACGGCTTTCTCGATGGTCCTGCGTAGTGTCTGCTCATCCGCATCCTTCGGTAGGGCGCAGTGGCGCTGGATGACCTCTTCGCCACTTGCAATCCTAAGCAGCCAGCTTGACTTGCCACTATCCCACGAAAACTCCACACGGTCCGCTCGCATGAACTTCCTCCACAGTACTTAAAACATTTTAGTGCAACGCCATCTGGTGATGGCCAATATCCCATGGCTTCGCTATTTTTTCGTCCTTGTCCTTGTTACGATCATGTGGCATCCGTGCTAGCGACAACATCGCCTTGCTAACGATCGAAGCGCCATATGAACCGACAACCGGTCTTTCGCAATTAAGAAGATCATGAACGCAGTCGCCATTAAAAAAGGTCACAGTCACGAGAAAGCAGCCGCCTTCCGGGAAATGGGAAGCTTTCGATGCGATCACTGCGGTGAGGTGTTCTCCATCTTTCAGCAGCCCTCAGTCGCTAACAACAAGACTGCGGAGAAACAGGCATATTGGCTCGAAAAAGTTCTTGCCGAGGAACACGAGCGCGAGAAGAAGCATCCCGACTTCATCGAACTGCCAGACTATTGTTGAGAACCGACGTGCCCACGAGCTCGACGCTTTGATCTGCCACGATAAGCGCGCTGGAAGCATTGTAGGACATCGGCTGTGCAGACCTTTGTGGCAGATCCGCACAGCCACATTCCTACCTGGCGATTGTCAGCGTTCCTCCCGTTACCGTGTATATCGTCTTGGAGTACCGATAATGGACGTACTTGCAAGTTGTCGTCAACGAGACCGATCCCTGGAAACGAACTCCGGAAGCATCGGTCCCGTAAAATTCGGCATAAAGATTTCCACAGGTGCCCACCGGTTGGGTTGTCACCACTGCACAGACACCCTGGCCGAACTCGCCGCCATTCAACAGCACGAAGCCCAGCGCCTGCGTAGTCTGGTTTCCGCATGCCGTTCCGTAACCGGATTCGAAGAATTGATTTGCAGCGAGGCTGGTGTCGAATGAGATTCGAGTTGGGGTTGTGGCCGTACCGGAGCCTCCGGTTACGGCATAACTGGTTGTAGTTTGAGCAAACGCGCCCAGAGACAGCAGCAGAGACATCAGCAGAAACAGCAGGGGGAGGGCTTGTTTCTTCACTGATCTTTCCTTTCTTGTTTTCAAAGACCTCGGGTGCAAGTTTCATCGTTTCCCAAAACACTCAGAGACACGACGACACTCAGAAGCAGTTTGGAGCGCAAAGGTTTACTCCAGACACTCACCTGCCCAGTTCTGGGGCGAACACATCAGCTGAGCAATCGCGCGAAACTACTTGCCGCAAACGTCGCGAATGCCTGACCCGACCGGGCTCGGTTGGTGGCAATTTTGAAGGGATACTTGCAGGTAACTAGCGGCTTGAGTTCCTTCGGGTTCGAGTACGACTTCGCACCGAAAACCTGGCGGCAATTCACAGTCCGGTGCTGAGCTACGTCGGGTTCAACGGTACAGGTGAATCCAACTGCGCACCAGATAATACTCGTTGATTGGCCGGTCGTCTTCGAGCACGGGCGCGCGCGGGGCCAAGGCCACGATCTTGTCGATAGCCACTTCCCGCGAGAGAAGAAGGTCAAACTGTTTCATCAGGTCCTTCTCCGGGCCCCATTCCAGAAAATCCGAAGCAGCGGCCGAAGGCAGTCGGGCCGCAAGTGTCGCAGCCGAAGTGGTGGGCATAGGTTCCATGCTGGCTAAAAAATGGATACCGAAGTCATCCACGGAGAAAAAAGCTCGCACATGCGGAAAGGAATCTCTCAGAGCTTTGGCGACCGACGCGGCTGTAGCGAAGTCTGCCTGCGAGGCCGGATACCACATTTGCAGGATTCCGCCGGCCGCCAAGTGTTGTTTCACGATCTCGTAAAACTCGCGTGAATAGAGCAAACTCGATCCCGGCGCGCTTGGAGGAGGGGGAGGGTCGACAACCACGACATCGTAGGCTTCATTGGAAGTATCCAGGAAGCGCCTGCCGTCATCCACGACAATTCTCGCCCGCTGGGACTTGAGCAGCGAGACTGCATCGGAATGAAAGTAGCCGAACAGGGTTGGCACACTGGGAATCAGGTCGACGGTGGTCGTCGGGATTCCCCAGGAGAGCATGGAACGGAAACTGGTTCCCATTCCAAAACAAATCACCAGACCTTTCTGCGCAGGGCGAGAGATCATGGCCAGCGGCAAGTGCGACATGTACTTGGTCACAGGCGTCGGCCAAGTCATGCCGGCTCCATTCACCAGCAATGCGCTGCCGAAACCCGATCCGGTTGCGATTACCGTCGCCGCATAATCCCGGCGAACCTCGCGCTTGGGGAATTTCCTTTCGTAATCGTGGCTGCTCGCATAAATCACTATGGCAGCTAGCGACATCAACGCGAGTTTGGTCCGCGCGTGTAAACCGGAACTGCGATCTGGCACAAGTGTTGATCTCTTGCGGAAAGCGATCAGCGCTGCGGCTACAAACAGAGGCAAGGCAAGGAGCGCCAATGCGCGTCGCTCGCCGACCTTGGGCAGGAGCCAGAAGCCTGCGGCTAGCGGACCGACAATCGAACCCATAAGATTGACAGCGTACGCCGTGCCCGCGCGTTGTGGGTCTCCGGCGGACCACGCATCCAGCAGCAGCGGGGTAAGAAATCCCGTCATGGCGCAAAACCATACGATCGAGGCGAGCCTGACTCCACCCAGTTCGAGACCGTGAAGGCGGAATGGCATGAGAGGATCGGCGCCAATCAGCGGAATGACCGCGGAGAGCGCCAGCGAACTCCATCGCGATGCGCTCTCGCCAATCTGGTGCGAAGTTATCCAGGACCGGTAGGCGCGAGAACCGATGCAGGTCGCGAGCAGATAAACCGCGAGAATTCCGGAGAAGGCATAGACCACGTTTCCCAGGTAGGGTGTGAGTTGCCGGATCCAGATAACTTCCATGCCCATGCTTACGAGTCCGCTGATGAATAAGAGTGCGAGAATGCTGCCGCGCGACATCGCGTCCATCTTGCCGTGATCGAAAGCCGGCATGACCGCATCGGCGCTCGTGCCGGCAGGGGCGACGAAAACACTGAGAATAACGGCGGACATCGCAAGAACTGCATTCAAAGCGCCTGCCACCAACAAGGTCCTGGTGAAGCCCAGCAACTCGATCAGTACGAACGCCGACGCCAGTGTGCCGACGGTGGCACCCAAAACGTTGGCAAGGTACAGATAGCTGAACGTTCTTTGCGAAACGGATTGCGGACTCTGCGCCCGGATCACCGCCATGAGCAGTGGAAAAGTGGACCCCATGCACGCGCACCAGGGAATTAGCGTGACGCCAATCCACAGACCGGTCAGGATGTAGTAGGTGGAACTCTGCCAAACGCCAGCAGCGCTGCTCTGCAAGAGCGAACGCCCCAGCTTCAGTTCGTAAGGTACGGCAACGCATGAAACGCCAACCAGCAATTCTGCGAGCCCATAAAGACGCAAAGCAAAGGCCGGCGCTGGATTTTTCCGCATCAGGAGTCCGGTAAGCCAGGCCCCCAGCCCGAGGCCAGCCATGAAAATCGACAGGACGATCGAGACCAGTGCCGCCGTAACCCCGAAACTGGCCATGGCGAGCCGTAGCCAGATGACCTCATAGACCAAGGCACAGAATCCGGAGACGACAAAGAAACTGAAGTACCAGCGCATGGAATACCAGAGAAAAAGTTCGCTTTGATTTGGGAAGAATTCGAAAGTATCTCATGAAAGCGGTAACCTGCGGGCCATCTGATGCTGCTGATTGTCACAAGCGTATTGCGCGCCAGACAAAATCCGGCACTGG
>CAWAXF010000029.1:0-40726 GCA_963785865.1 uncultured Acidobacteriota bacterium
TGTGAATTCGTTGGTCAATCGCAGCTCAAAGAGCTTTCGCTCAAAAAGCGCCTTTTCGTAACGAGGGTTCGGAATCTGACGCGGCTCGGTAAGGAAGCCTGCTGGGGGTAGGACTTCGATCCGATGATCGGCGTGGATGATGCCGGTGCGAAAAGTGATGGAGGAAATATGCCCCTCCCCCGTGGCGCGCAGGCTGAGGATAAAACGCAGAGCGCCGGACGGCAGTGTCAGCCTGGTCGGGGTGCGGGACGATGGAAGGGTTGAACAGTGCTGCAGATTCTAAGGAGTATTCGCAAACGAAATAAGAACCGATCAACAGCTGTCTCTGTTCAGAAATCCCGTCATCAGTCATCACAAGGTCGCGGACCTGTTCGAACCGCTCCAAGAAGGATCTGTGGATTTGCTGGTGTCGCTGGGAGAATTCAGCCGATACCTCATTCAAGAGCGGCCCGACTTGCTTTTCCGGAAGAGACATGATCCTGGCGATAATCCTGCGAGATCGCTCGGGATCCTCGTGTCTGAACGGACGGAGAAGAACGCGGGACTGGTCAGGGCGTAGGATCGTGGATGTGCGCTGGACGCGAATCGAGGAGGCGGTGATCATGGACTGGTTAATCCGGAGAAACGAGCCCGGAAGCCGCAATTATTTTCAACGCGAGATCTCTTCCCAATCCTGCCCGGGACGCCCGGGCGTCGTTACAATTCCTTCGACCGACTTCAAGAGTCCAACGGGGGAATAAGTATCGCCTTGCCCGCCCTTGTGGATGTCGGGTTCTATTTCCTAGTACCCATCTCCCATGCCGCCACGCCCACCGGCCGGGACGCCTATTGTTTCTTCCTTAATGTCGGCGACTAGAGCTTCGGTGGTGAGCATGAGCGCCGCGATGGATCCAGCGTTGGTGAGAGCGGTGCGCACGACTTTGGTCGGATCGAGTACCCCGGCTTTGACTAGGTCTTCGTACTCTGCCGTCAAGGCGTTGTAGCCGAAGTTCTGGTCCTTCGATTCGAGCACCTTGCCGATCACGATGGCGCCTTCTTCTCCGGCGTTTGCGGCAATCTGGCGGAGCGGTTCCTGCAGGGCTCGTTTCACAATGTTGATGCCGATCTGCTCGTCCCCTTCCAGTTTGAACTTGTTGAGAGCCGTCACACAACGGGGCAGAGCGACTCCGCCGCCGGGGACAATACCTTCCTCTACCGCCGCGCGAGTCGCGTGCATGGCGTCTTCGACGCGAGCTTTCGTCTCTTTCATTTCGGTCTCGGTCGCCGCGCCGACTTTAATTACAGCCACGCCGCCTACGAGTTTCGCTAATCGCTCTTGCAGTTTCTCCCGGTCGTAGTCGCTCGTCGTCTTTTCAATCTGGCCGCGAATTTCCTTCACGCGGCCCTCGACGTCGCCCTTCTTGCCTTTGCCTTCGATGATGGTGGTGTTGTCCTTGTCGATGGTGATCTTTTTCGCTTGTCCGAGATCTTCAATCTTCACGTTCTCCAGCTTGATGCCGAGATCTTCGGTAATGGCCTTCCCGCCGGTGAGGGTTGCGATGTCCTGCAACATGGCCTTGCGCCGGTCACCGAAGCCGGGAGCTTTGACGGCTGCAACTTGGAGTGTTCCACGCAATTTGTTGACGACCAAAGTCGCCAGGGCTTCTCCCTCTATGTCCTCGGCCATGATGACCAGCGGCTTGCCACTCTTGGATATCTGCTCAAGCAAAGGGAGGATGTCCTTCATCGAACTGATCTTCTTTTCGTGGATGAGGACGTAGGCGTTCTCGAAGGCAACCTCCATACGCTCAGGATCTGTGACGAAATAGGGAGAGAGATAGCCGCGGTCGAATTGCATTCCTTCGACAACTTCGAGCTGAGTTTCAAGGGTCTTCGACTCTTCTACGGTAATGACACCATCCTTGCCCACCTTTTTCATGGCATCTGCGATGATGTTGCCAATCGTTTCGTCATTGTTCGCCGAGATACTCCCGACCTGGGCGATCATGTCACCGGTGACCGGCTTCGAAAACTTGTCCAGTTCACCGTTCTTGCGTTCGCCAGTCTTCGGATCAATGTTGCCGCAAATGGCGTCGACAGCTTTCTCAATCCCTCGCTTCATGGCCATGGGATTAGCGCCGGCGGCGACAGTTCTGACGCCTTCACGGTAAATGGCCTGAGCCAAAACGGTCGCGGTTGTCGTACCGTCACCGGCCACGTCGGACGTTTTGCTGGCGACCTCGCGGACCATCTGAGCGCCTATGTTCTCAAGGCCGTCCTGCAGCTCGATCTCTTTCGCAACCGTGACGCCGTCCTTCGTGATTGTGGGAGATCCGAACTTCTTCTCGATGACTACATTGCGACCCTTGGGCCGAGAGTTACCTTCACAGCGTCCGCCAACAAGTTCACGCCGCGCAAGATCGCCTGCCGCGACTCTTCCCCGTGTACGATTTGCTTTGCCATGATTATTTCTCCTTAAAACAGAATGTCGTTAAAATCCGTTGCTTGAGGCTTCGCGGTTTGCGTTAAGGGCAGGCATCGGCATTTGTGACCAGCGCAATCGAGATTTCACCCTGAAAGAGAACAGAGGACAACATCCTACTGCGAGCGCCGACGGTCTCGCGAGCACTCACACTCTCTTTCTTGGCCGTACCCGTAACGATGCCCAGAACTTCTTCCTCTTTCATAATGAGGAAATCCTCTCCATCAAGTTTGATCTCGGTTCCGGAGTACTTGCCGAACAAAATGCTGTCGCCTTCCTTCACCGCGAGTGGGAACAACTTGCCTTCATCGTTCGTCTTGCCCTTCCCCACAGAGATGACAGTTCCCTCCTGTGGTTTATCTTTGGCAGAATCGGGGATGATGAGGCCTCCCCGCGTAGTTCCCGCTTCTTCTACGCGGCGCACCAGGATGCGGTCGTGCAGCGGAGTAAATTTCGTTGCCATAGTTGCCAGCTCCTTTTCGTTCATGTTGTGATCGAGACGACACCAGCCACGGAAGCGAATGAGCGAGTCGTTCTGACTCTGTGGAAAACCGGTGTCCTCGCCTAAACGTCATTCGTTGTGGTCTTTGAGGGCGGGAACGAACTAACCCGACCCAAAAATGTTCTTCAGCCAGTATGGTCCTTGCGGTGATACGAAACTGATCAAGATTGACCACTGCACATCCCACCACCTTCGAGTCCAAGATCACCGCCGTTTGCTACAGCAGGCTTGTATGGGTGGCGCTGCCGAGATCCATCTACCGTATTGAATATACGGATGTCGACGAAAAGAGTGTGCGCGCCCCTATGTCTCCCAAGCAGCAACTCCATTGATCCCCAACTTCGAACAGCGCTACCGTCATTGTGTGCTGACTATTCGTGCCATGACCGGGGGTGAGGGCTACGCTCAGCGCCATCTCCGGCAAAGCGATTATTACGACCAGAATCGGACGGTCGAAGGCCGGTGGCACGGAAGCGGCGCTGAACTGCTGGGTCTGAAAGGAGAGGTTGCGTCCGAGGATTTCGAGGCAGTGCGTCAGGGCCTCGACCCACAAACGGGAGAATTCCTCCGGCAACGTCACGGGGCAGATCGCATTACCAGCAATGGTGAGGAGCAAAGTAAGGCACGGTCTCTTTATGACATGACATTTTCGGCGCCGAAGTCCGTCTCTGTCATGGCTATTGTTGGCGGAGATGAGAGACTGGTCGCCGCGCACGGAACCGCCGTGCGCGAGGCATTGGAAGAAGCGGAGAAATACTCGGCCACCAGGGTTCGCCTCGCCGGCCTGAACGAAAATCGAGCCACCGGAAACTGGATCGTAGCTTCCTACACTCACGACACGAGTCGTCAGCTAGATCCTCAGCTCCACACTCATGCCGTCGCTGCCAATCTGACTTACGATGGGACTGAAGGACGTTGGAAGGCGCTGCAGGCTTCCGGTCTGTACGAACGTCGCAGCTACCTGACCGAGGTCTATCGCAATGCCCTAGCTCGCGAAGTGCGCGCCCTTGGCTACGAGGTTGAAAACCGTCACGATGTTCGTGGTCGTGACAAGGGATTTGAAATCGCAGGATTTTCCCAGGACCTCCTCGATAAGTACAGCCAACGCAGTGCCCAGCGGGATGCAGCAATCCGAGAATTCACCCATTCACGTGGCCGTGCACCAACAGACAACGAGGTCGCGGTACTGGTCCGGGAGACGCGGCCCGACAAGCTTCAGGAGATCTCGACCGAACAAGTCCGCAATCTTCAGCAAGAGCGACTGTCCCCGGATGAGAGGCAAGCGCTTCGGGATGGCTTGAACGAGGCTCAGACAAAATCCCATTCGCCTCAAATCAATCGCGGTGTGCGTGAGGCTTCGCTTGCATACTCTCAGGAGCACATTTTCGAGCGTCTCTCGGTCGCCAGAGAACATGAGGTTCTAACCGAAGCTCTTCGTCACGGGCGCGGCAACGTCGAACTCGGTGACCTTCAGGGCTCGCTCTCCCTTGAACGTGCGAAGGGGGCTCTCATCTCCTCCGGGGATGAAATTGCGACACACGCGAGCCTCCAACGTGAGCGTGAAATGATCGCGGTCGTTAACCGCGGAGTGGATCGCTACGACCACCTCGGCAAGGGGCGTGACCTTGAGCTTTCGGACCACCTCCGTCCCGAACAGAAGCGCGCCGTCGAAGCTGTACTCGACTCTCGCGACCTGGCGGTCAATGTTCGAGGCGCTGCCGGTACTGGCAAGACGGCGACACTGCGCGAAATTGACCGTAGCCTCAGAGAGGCCGGACACGAAGTTCTCGCGGTGGCTCCCACACGAAGTGCGGTGGACCAACTGGAAAAGGTCGGCTTCCGAGATGCGATGACTGTCTCCCGACTTCTGGAGTCTCAAGAACCACAGGGTGCGCTGCGCGGGAGGGTTTTGATTGTTGATGAAGCAGGTATGGTTTCTGGCCGGCAAATGCAAAGCTTGCTGCACCTCGCCGAGGATCAGGGAGCCCGAATCGTCTTTTCCGGTGACACGCGACAAATTCCCAGCGTCGAGGCCTCGGATGCTTTGCGTATCTTGGAACGGGAGTCTGGCCTGAAGAGTGTTTCCCTCACTGAAGTACAACGGCAGACGAACTCTGTCTATCGCGAGGCCATAAAGACCATCAGGCACTCACCGGAGGAAGGGTTCGCACAACTGGAAAAGCTCGGTGCCATTCGCGAGGTATCGATCTTCGACCGAGGCCAGATCGTGGCGGAGTTGCATCGCGAGTTCCGAGCCGAAGGTCGCGATACGCTTGTAGTTGCCGGCACTCATGCTGAGATTTCCCAACTCACCGACGCGATTCGCCACGATCGGAAAGAGCGCGGTGAACTCGGGGTCAGCCATTCTTTTGATCGGTATGTCTCACTCCAGTGGACGACAGCGCAGAAACAAGAACTGTCCAACTACCAAGAGGGGCAGGTTCTGCAGTTCCACAGAGACACGAAACTTGTAAAACGACATGAGTCGCTGGAAGTGGTACGCGCTGGCCCGGAATGTTTGGTTGCGCGAAAAGAAACTGGAGAAGAGGTGAGCATCTCGCCGAAACAAACGCGGGCATTCTCCGTTTATGAGCGTCAGCCCATTGAAGTCGCCACTGGCGACAGCCTGATGCTCACTGCAAACCGTCGAGGGTCGGAATTCAAGGCGACTAACGGAGAGCTGGTCAAAGTGAGTTCCCTAGATGGCGGTGCCATTCGCCTCGAAGACGGAAGAACACTTCCTGCGAACTATCACGAATTCACGCACGGTTATGCGGTCACCGCCCATAGAAGCCAGGGCAAGACGGTAGATACAGTCATCATCTCGGCAGACGCCATGAAGAAAGAATTGTTCTACGTGGCTGCCAGCCGGGGCCGGAGCGAGATCGCTGTCGTCACCAGCGACCGCGAGCAACTTCGTGAATCCGTCGGTGTATCCACGATGCGGCAGTCTGCGATTGAACTGGCTCGAAAACAGCTATCCGCACACGATGCGGAAAAGGGCCACCGTGTTGACCTGATGACTGGGGTGAACCGGCAAGCTGGGCAGCAGATCGGAGAGCAGCATTCTTGCGTTCCAACTCACACACCGGAACCGGAAAAGACTCCCCATGTCGGCGTGGAACATGACCTCGGCGGCCCGAATCTTGGTCTCGGGCTTTGAGGTCTCGCGGAGAGCCACACCTGCACATTCCCCACATGGCGGAGAAAACGAGCCGGGGGTAAGGCTTGTGTCAAGGCCGCGTTGGGTGCGCCGCGAAGCGGTCGAGAGCCTTGACACGAGCCGCATCCCGGCTATGCTGCTAGATGTGGGGAACCTTGAATGGTGTATTCAGAACCCGCTGATGCCGAATTCGATTTGCGCGGTGACCGAACTGTCCAACTTAGCACCGCATTTCCGCAGAGCCGAAGTGAGTCGCTCAACTTGCGGCTTGCTTGGAGCCGTGAAGCTTGCGTTAAACCGGGCGTGCGAGCGATGAATGTAAGAATCCGCGAGATTTCTCAAGACCTCCGCATCACTATCGCACGCCGAAAGCAGATAGCTGATGCTCTCCCACTTGCTTAAGCGGGCAATCAAGAACAGCACATTCCGGCGAACATGCAATTCCTGAGCATTTGCAAAAACACTCCAAAGGCTTTCCCCAGTGGTCAAGTGGAGAGTCTTAGCGAGACCCTTCATGGCTTCTCGTGACACGCTTCGGGAGGCGTCCGAGAGGTATCGCTGAAACACGTCCACGAAAGCGTCGGCGTTCAGGCGCGCGAGTGTTCGTAAGACAGCTCGCCGAACTCTCGGAATTTGACTTAAGAGATGCGGCACGACGAGGCTGCTGTCAGACGGAGATCCGGTCTCGCCCAATCCAGAGATAACAGGTTGTCGCTTCGGACTTGTCTAGCGCACCAACATAGAACTTTCGCAGTTTGAAGCTGCCCTCTTTCCCCAGCTGAAATTGAGCATAGCCCCGAACGGATGGATGATTGTCCATCAGAGCTTCCTCAAGCCACTGCTGCTCCTTGTCTTGGAACTTCGTGCACAATGTCTCTAGTACCGTTCGTCGGACTTGGGCAAATCTATCCTTTTGGGCTCGCGACAAGAGCTGTTCGACTGATTTAGGGTCTGAGAGAGATGCGATTCTCTGTGCACCTTGCAGTCGAATTGCTGGGTCTGGCTCGGAGAGTGCCTTTTCGACAAGTTGGATCTGATGCAAACTCTCGGCTCCGAATCCCAACTTGTAGCAAGCTCGTTGTTGGTAGCAAATTAAAATGTCCGGTTTTAGTAGCAAGTGACATGTCCGGTTTAGGTTAATCGCCAGCCGCCGCCGAGGCTGTGGGAAAGTGGGAATCCCGCGCGGTTTGCGGGATTTCCAAGCGAGGTGGGAAAGTCTGCTTTTTGACTTTTCCACCTCGCGTCTTTTCCACAGCCCCTCGCGCGCCGCTTTCGCGTTTCTCAAACGACACTCCGTCCGCGCTGTAGCGGCCCAGCACGCTGGGGGCCGTGAGTAATGGCTGAAGGTTCCGTCCAGATGCTGGTGCACCACGACCTGCAGCCGGCCAGCGTGGCGCTCCAGCGCACCCGCTCGATCTGCAAGCTGCAGGTTCTGAAAGCTTACCGTGTTGTCGCGGTTGACCGTACGCTGGAATTGCAGCGCGAAGATCAGGTCCAGATCCCGGCTACGGAGCGGCCCACAAACGCACTGCCCCGCTGCGCCGCCGGCACCTGAAAGCGGCCGATTGAACTCGCCGCGATGTAGTGCTCGCGCAAAAAGCGATTGGCCGCCTCCAAGGTGTGGATTCCGCGCAGCCGCAACTCCTGCGGCAAGCGTCCTTGCCAGGTGCCGAAGTTGCGTTCGCATCGTCCTCGGGCCTGCGGCGAATAGGCCGGAATCATCTGCACGCCCAACTCGCGCAGGGCTCGTCCCACCTGCGTCAGCCGGTGCGTGATCGACCTTGCCTCCCGCCTTCGGCGTGAGCCAGAAATGGCTGCCGCGATCGCTGTATAGCGCGCAGAACAGCCTCTGCTCTCGATCACTTCCCTCATCCCCGCCATCACCGTCCGTGTCGATTCCTCCTCCACCAGTTGCGCGTAGTAGATCTCGCTGGTGGCATCGTCCAGAATCACGATCAGGTCGTACCAGCGTTCGTCCTGAAACCACCGATGCTGGCTGCCATCGATATGCAGCAGCATGCCCGGCAAGGGACGCCGCTCCCGGCGCCGCCGGTGCGCCCCGCGCTTGCGCCGCGCGCCACCAGCCCCGCCCCCTGCAGCGCCTGCTTCACCCAGCTGTAGCTCAGTCGATCTCGTGCTCCTCACGCAGCTTCTCGTGAAAATGCCGTACGTTCAAATCGAAATACGTCTCCCGATACAGCGCCAGCACTTTCTCCAGTGCCACCGGCACCCGCTTGGGGCTCGGCTTTCCCTGCCGGCGGTCGAACAGACCGTCGTAGCCAAACCTCGTAGCGTTCTCGCCAGCGCCGCATGTCCGGTGCTAATCCCGAAATCTCGGCTGCCTGCCACCAGCGTGATTTTCTTCGCCATCGCTCTCAAAATGACTTCCTGCACTTTCATCGCCCGCTCCATGGCGGCCTTCGAGTAGAATCCATGCTCCGCATGGTCTCCTACTCTCCCCGCCGGAAAAGCGGACATATCACGTACTATTCAACCGGACATTTGATGTGCTACCGACACTTGTAGCAAGCTCGTTTTGACTGGTAGTCAGTTGATGTCAGTCTGGTCAGGAGGACGGTCCTACCCTGCTCGGATCTAAGCAGTTGCTCGATTTCACCTACTATGCCTTCCTGTTCCCCACGGCGGGCTAGGCTGAGCCGATTCACGAGAGCTATGTTCATGACAAAGAATGGCGCATATTTGCTCGTGACACGCAGTCGCACTAAAGCGAGAGCAGTCTGCCGCACCTGTTGTACCCAATCGTTTAGCCGCAACAGCAGGAATGGCAGTTCTGTGCCATCCTGCGTATCAGACAGTTTGCGAAGGGCCTCATCCCGCACATAGCCGGTACTGAGTGCATCGAAGCGACTCCCAGGGCGAAAACGGATTCTCCCTCGAATCTCTGCAACGAATTCAGCTGACCGGGCTTTAGTTCGGCCCACGGGGACGGATAAGACCAGTTATAAGGAGAGCGCTCTCGCATCACTTGGTCGAGCCATGGAAGGTCTTCGGGCCGCAGAACCTCAACGAGCGCTGACACTGCAGAGGCAGCCGATCGCGCAACATCGCCGTCCCGATCCAACAAGAGAAGAACGATGTCCGGGATTGCAGCTGGGTCACGTGTCTGACTGATAAGAGCCAATGTACCGACTCTGTGCTTCTTGGAGCTGTCCCAGAAGGAGACCGGCCCGTGCAGCAGTTCAATCAATCTCTTTGTCTCCGCCGCGTGTGGCCTCTGCATAGACAGGATTGTACACAGCGCGTGGTGAAGTGCGCGTTCCCCTTCCCCCCCAACTCCTTCCTGGTAGCCGGAAGAAGAACCATTGGCGCTGCCGATTAACATCGAAGCTTTCATCAATCCGAGACGAACGTGCTTTCCCAAAATATTTTCGATATATTTCCCCTCCTGCAGGTTCCTTTTATAGGTAGAAGGCAAATCTCGCGGTGATCACAGGAGTGTCTGCCGACAGGTATCAGTCGCTCAGATGTATGCGTCTGTCTCTGCGAGTTACCTAAAAGCACTTATAGGTAGTTATCGCACCTATCAGGAACTTCCAGTGATTTAGAGCGCCTACAGTGCCTACAGCGCCTTAAATGCCTTCAAATGTCTTAAATGCTTTTTCGCGGCGAAAAGAAAAAGATTCTTGAGTCGCGAGCAACAATTGCGTGCTATACAGTTTCTATACGAAGTATGTTCTCGTCTGTTCTAGACGCGATGACTAACACCAGCCGAGTAGTGAAGGATCTCGAAGTCGATCGGATGGAGCCGAACGGAGAATTCGGTTTCCAAACGAGTCTTTGATTCCAGCCACGTCTCGACTCTGCATTTTGTGGGGTTGATATGAGCGAGATGCACCAAGCAACACCAGTCACCCAGCCTGTCCCTCATTTCGAACGATTCCTTGATTCACATCAAGCGGCAGAGCTGCTGCAAATTCATCCGAAAACACTTCAGCGTCTCGCTCGCAAGGGCGAGATTCGCGCGATGCGAATCGGAAAATTGTGGCGCTTTCGTACATCCGATCTCGACGCGTGGGTCGACTTGAGGTTAAAGTTAGGCAGCTATCCGTACCGTCCCTAACCACGGAGGATCGTGATGAGACGGACGAGATTTCAGCAAGGCAGCCTTCAGCTTGTTGATCGCTCCGGCGGCAAGAAGACTTGGGAGTATCGGTGGTACGAACTCCAGTCTGATGGCAGCCGAAGACGACGCAATCTGATGGTCGGGTCGCTCGAACAATATCCGAACGAGACGGCGGCTCAAAAAGCCGTCGCCGCACTTCGGGCAGACATTAACGCTGAGAATCCGCGCACCAGCTTGACCCCGATCAGCGTTCAAACACTGATCGAACATTATCGGGAAAAAGAACTGGGGCCGAATTGCAGCAAAACTCGGAAGACGCAGGTCACCTACGAAGGCTACTTCAACAAGTGGATTTTGCCTCGCTGGGGAAGCTATCGCGTCACCGACGTAAAGGCAGTCGCGGTGGAGCAGTGGCTCCGTTCGCTGCAGTATGCAAACGGAAGCAAGGCGAAGGCTCGAAACATCATGAGTGCGGTTTTCAATCACGCTGTGAGATGGGAATGGCTCGATGTGAATCCGATTCGCATGGTGCGTCAAAGTGCCAAGCGCACAAGGATTCCCATCGTGCTTTCAATCGAGCAGGTCGCGGCACTTCTCCGCATGCTGAAAGAACCGACGCGCACGATGGTCTTTGTCGCCGTGTTCACGGGCCTTCGAGTCGGCGAGTTGCTCGGTCTCAAGTGGAGCGACATCGATCTTCAGAAGATGGTGGTCCATGTCGTTCGCTCGATCGTCATGCAGCACGTTGGCGACTGCAAAACGGAAGCCTCTCGCAAACCGGTGCCACTCGATTTGCGATTGGCCAAGGTCCTGTGGGGTTGGCGGCTGCAAAGTCCCTACCCTACCGACGAGGACTGGGTTTTTGCTAGCCCTCACAGCGGAGGGAAACTGCCGTACTGGCCAGGTTCGCTTTACAAGGCGCACTTGGAGCCGGCGGCGAAAGAAGTCGGAATCGTGGGCCATTTCGGTTGGCATACGTTCCGGCACACGTACGCGACGCTCCTCAAAGGCAACGGCGAGGACGTGAAGGTTGTGCAAGAACTCATGCGGCACGCGAACATCTCGGTCACGTTGAACATCTACGCGCAAGCGATCACGCAGTCGAAGCGCGACGCGCAGAGCCGGGTTGTGAGTCTTGCTGCTCGACAAAAACGATGAAAAACCAAGCACCAAGGCTTATCGGACCGTAACGGACCTACAAAATTCTGGAGGGGATTTGCAAGTGGTTGATAAGGTTGGCGTCCCCGACGGGATTTGAACCCGTGTTACCGCCGTGAAAGGGCGATGTCCTAGGCCGGGCTAGACGACGGGGACTGCTGGAATCAGAGACGCGGGATCGTTTTATCGTAGCAGCCGCGTTGTAAAGCTGTCAAAAAAGGGACCAACATTCACGTCAGCGTTTCACGTCACTCACGTTCCCTTGCGTGTACAACTGGCACGAACCGCCTCATTGCTCGTGACGTCTATTGGGTCTGAGTCTCTGCCACACCGAGCAGACGCGCGATGCTGCTGGCTCAGAAGTGTTGCGAGACTCCGTTAGCACACTCTCACATCCCGTCACATCCTTCTCCGTGTCCTAATACAGAAAAGAGTGTATTTACCAGTCCGCCGCGGTCAAAAAAAATGTCATGGGTCGGCTCCTAAGTGCCGTGAGCGCCGCTTTGCGCAATTCTCCGCATCTCGAGAAAGACTATGCCCACTTCGACACACGTCTCATCCGATGAAACAGCAACAACAATGACTCGTTGCAGTTCCGGTTGTTCTGGTCTCGACGACGTGCTGGGTGGAGGCCTCCCAGCAGGTCACATTTATCTTGTCGAAGGAGAACCTGGGACCGGCAAAACCACTCTCGCCTTGCAGTTTGTAGCCGAGGGACTCAAGCGTGGAGAAACCGTTCTGTACGTAACGCTTTCGGAGTCGCGCCTCGAACTGATTACGGTTGCGCGAGTCCATGGCCTCAAGGTTGACGGGTCCGTGGTCTTGGAAGTGCGCCCCAGCGAAGAAGAGCTCAAGCCCGAAGGGCAATACACCGTTTTCCACCCCGCCGAAATCGAACTCAGTGACCGCGTTCAAACCATCATGGCGGAAGTGGACCGGCGCAAGCCGAGCCGTCTGGTCATTGATGCACTCTCCGAAGTTCGCATGTTAGCCAAGGACCCGCTGCTCTACCGTCGTCAGGTTCTCTCGCTCAAGGAATACGCACCTAAGGATTGCACGGTCATCTTGCTGGACGATCGCAGCAGCCGTTATGCAGACCTGGAACTGCACAGCATCGTGCATGGCGTGCTTTCGTTGAACCGGGTCAGTCGCGAGTACGGCAGAACCATGCGACGGCTGGAAGTCACAAAATTGCGAGGCTGCGCCTTTCGCGAGGGATTCCATGACTATTGCATTCGAGACGGTGGAGTGGTCGTCTTTCCCCGGCTCGTGGCCGCCGAATACGAGGCTTCACAGGAGGATCGAGGGTCTGCCAGCAGCGGTATCCCCGAACTGGACGCCCTTTCCGGCGGGGGACTGGGCCGGGGTACGAGCACACTGTTGATCGGCCCGGCCGGATGCGGGAAAACTACGATCGCCCTCCGCTGGCTGACAACAGCCGCCGAACGCGGAGAACGTTCTGTGGCCTTCATCTTTGAGGAAACCATTAACACGCTCATAGGACGGGCGGCCGGCCTCGGCATGAACCTGGATACTCACATCAAGTCCGGGCTCCTGAGGCTCGAGCATCTCGATCCGGCCGAGGTTTCTCCCGGAGAGTTCGTCGATATGGTTCGCCACGCTGTCGAAGATGGCAAGGTCCGCGCTGTTTTGATCGACAGCTTGAACGGATTTCTTCAGTCCATGCCAGGCGAGCAATTCTTGTCTTTGCATCTGCATGAATTGCTTACTTACCTCAACAATCGGGGAATCGTCACTATGCTCATCCTGGCGCAAATGGGATTGGTGGGCAGCGCCATGCAGACCCCGATTGATGTGAGCTATCTGGCGGACAATATTCTGGTACTGCGATATTTTGAGGCCGCAGGAGAAGTGCGCCAGGCCATCTCGATGATGAAAAAGCGCAGCGGTGGACATGAGCACTGGATCCGGGAACTGCGGCTTGGACCCGACAGAATCAGGGTTGGGCAGCCGCTGTCTGACTTCCAGGGTATACTCTCCGGCAGTCCAACCTCGCTCGCGCCTTGGATCGAGAAAGGTCCGATGAATGGCTGAGACTAGTACCAGCGGCATTCCGGTTCTGGTATTCGCGCCTTTCGGCAAAGACGCGGCGTTGATCGAGAGAGTACTGTCACAATCTGCTGTAACAATCCGCTCTGTGGGGACCCTCCAGGAGTTAGCAGGCGCGATTTGCGAAGATGTTGGCGCCGCGATTATCGCGGAAGAAGTTCTTCAAAACGGAGCCATCAATGCCCTGGCGCAACGAATCTCCGCCCAGCCTCCATGGTCCGACTTTGCCGTCATAGTGCTGACCGGAAGTGGACTAACCACCGCTAGCACCGAATCGGTGGTGCGCTCGCGTGCTCCTTTGGGCAATGTGACACTGCTGGAACGGCCTCTACGCCCGGTGACTCTGATCAGCGCGGTCCGCAGCGCATTGCTCGCTCGCCGCAGGCAATATGAAGTTCGCGAGCATCTGCAACAGCGGCAGGCGGCCGAGGAAGCGCTTCGCCGCGCTCACGACGCCCTGGAAACCCTGGTGGAGCAACGGACCGCTGCCCTGCGGCGATTGTCAGTGAAGCTGATCCGGGTGCAAGACGAGGAGCGGCGCCGCATCGCGCGTGAACTTCATGACAGCCTGGGCCAGGATCTCACCGCCGCCAAGATCAGTCTGGATATGCTCGCCCAAGAGTGGGAAAGCGACTCCGCGCACTTTCAGGATGCGCGCAAGTTGGTGGATCGCTGTATCTCCGATACGCGCACCCTCTCTCATCTGCTTCATCCTCCGCTGCTCGATGAGGCGGGTTTCGTCTCCGCAGCCCGATGGTATGTTGAGGGTTTCGGGCGACGCAGCGGAATCACCACGACCCTGGAACTTCCCGAGCACTTGCGCCGGCTGCCTCGCGGGGCCGAGACTGCGCTGTTCCGAATTCTGCAGGAAGCTCTCACCAATGTTCATCGTCATTCCGGGAGCCGCGCGGTTGACGTGCGCGTCACCGAAGACGCGGCAAAGGTTGTCCTTTCCGTTAAGGATTTCGGCAGGGGAGTGCCTGGAGAAATTCTGGATCGCTTTTGGAAGACAGGAAACGTCGGCGTAGGATTGGCCGGTATTCGGGAAAGGCTGAAAGAGCTCGGCGGCTCTCTCGAGATTGAATCGAATCTGGACGGAACACTGTTGCGCGCGACTGTTCCGATTGCGGCCCGCCAATCAAACGAGCATGAACCTGCTGACGGCGTGCTGCGTCACGATGGATATCCACGTGCCGCTTCCATGGATTGAGATCTGCGCCTCAGTTCGCCTGCGGTCCGCCGCATTACAATGAAGGAAGAGATGCTTCGCGTTTTGCGATCTTGATTATGGCTGATCCACTTTACCTGAGTCTATGGTTTCCCGACTTCAACGGGCCGGCCATGGTGCCTCACATCAATGCCGTCTTGCAGCAGTTCCCTTTTTCTGAGCTGCGGCCCGGCATAGCTTATATCGCTGTGCAACCCGTATCTTGGAATGAACCCACCATCCTGGAGCAGCGCTTCTCTCCCGGAATTCCGCCAGAGCAGGCAATGGTGGTCGCGGCCGACTTGATTCACGATGACTACGCCTACGTTTTTGAAGCGTACTGGGACCTTTGGGTTCCCAATGAACAAAAGCAATGGCAACTCGCCCCCAGCCTGGTTACCTTCACTGCACAAGGTGAGGAGTTCGAAGAAGGTGCGCAGGAGGAAACGGGCCACCTTCAGATCGACTTCGGCCTGGACACGCTCTTCGTTCAAGAAACCGTGGAACTCACGGAAGAGACGCAGGCGAAAATTCGCGAAAATGTTCTGCGCCTGCTGGAATTCTCAAAAAAGATAGAGATGAAGACGCGCGCGACTTCTCGCCGGCTCTGGTCTGAATCGGACGAAACCTTACCGCAAAAACTTATTGCCCGGCTGCAGAAGGTGCAGTGAACGTGGGCTCAATTCTCTGAATCTCCTTTTAACCCGCTTTTTCTAATAATGCGAGATTATGCTTGTATCGGTCACACGGTTGCGAGTTCGTCTGTGGTGGCACCTGCCGGCATTCCTTTGGTATACCTTCGCTTCGCAGCGCCAGGTTGTGCGCGCCGCCGGATTCTGCGGCGGGCGCCTGCTGATCGACGCCCAACGGACTTTCTGGACCCTTACGGGGTGGGAAGATGAACGTGCCATGAAGGCATTTCGCGGGGCCGGAGCTCACGCCCGAGTTATGCCGCGACTGTTTGAGTGGTGCGACGAAGCCGCCTATGCGCATTGGGCCGCTCCCGATGGTGAGATTCCCGATTGGCTACAAGCTCATGAGCATTTGTCCAGCGAAGGCCGGCTCTCGCGTGTCGCTCATCCGTCGGGCGATCACGGTGAGCGGCGCTTCTCCAAACCTCGCCTCCAGCCGCTGATTGGACAAAACCTAAATCCTGTTCCGGCCAAAAAAGTTGCGGCTTGAGCCCGAACGCCCAAGCCGCGTAGGAATCCAGTATCAGCGGCGATTACTTTGTCCGTCCGCCCTCGACTTTGAGATTTTCAGCCGCCGCAGCCTGCGCCGCTGCCAAGCGCGCGGTGAGTACGCGGAACGGTGAGCACGAGACATAGTTCAATCCAGTCCGGTAGCAGAATTCGACCGACGAAGGTTCGCCGCCGTGCTCGCCGCAAATCCCGACTTTCAGGTTGGAACGGGTCTTGCGCCCCCGCTCGGTAGCCATCTTAACCAGCTGGCCGACGCCTTCCTGGTCGAGAGCCGCAAACGGATCCTGCTTTAAGATGCCTTCCGCAAGATACGTTGGCAGCACCTTGTTCACATCGTCGCGCGAGAAACCGAATGTAGTCTGGGTAAGGTCGTTGGTGCCGAAGGAGAAGAACTCCGCTTCTTTCGCGATCTCATCCGCAACCAGAGCCGCGCGCGGCAACTCAATCATCGTACCGACCAGGTAGTCGACCTTCATGCCTTTCTCTTTGAAGACCTCCTCGGCCACACGCCGCACAATGGCTCCCTGGTTCGCCATTTCCTTCAACGTGGCAACCAGAGGAATCATTACTTCCGGGAGCACCTTGATGCCCTTCTTCGTGCAATCCACCGCTGCTTCGAAGATGGCGCGAGCTTGCATCTCCGTGATCTCAGGATAGGTGATGCCGAGACGGCAGCCTCGGTGACCGAGCATAGGATTGAACTCGTGCAGTTGCTCAACTCGGGCCAGCAGCGTAGGCAGCAGCTTCTTCAAGTCACCGACAGCTTTGGCGCCGTAGTCTTTGTATCTCGCTACCAGTTCCTTCTTGCTCTTCGCGTCGACCGTGGAGAGAGTTGCGATATCCACCATCAGGTCTTCGCGGCGCGGGAGGAATTCGTGCAGCGGCGGATCCAAGGTGCGGATCGTAACCGGCAGGCCATCCATGGCCTTGAACACTCCAGCAAAGTCGGCGCTCTGCATGGGAAGGAGCTTTTTCAAAGCGGTTCGGCGATCTTTTTCGTTATCCGCGAGAATCATCGCTCGCATGTGCGGAATCTTTTCGGCGCCAAAGAACATGTGCTCGGTACGGCAGAGTCCAATACCTTCAGCTCCGAATGCGCGCGCCTGGATCGCATCCCGCGGTATGTCAGCATTGGCGCGAACCTTCATGCTCCGGTGCGGATCGGCCCATTGCATAAACTTCTGCAGCTCCGGATCATCAGCGTTGGGATCAATCGTGCCCAGCTTGCCTTTGATCACCCGGCCGGTGGTGCCGTCGAGCGAAATCCAATCGCCCTCCTTGAAGACCTGCCCTTTGACCCGCATCTCACGCGCTTTTTCGTTGACGTCGATGTCGCCAGCGCCAGCAACGCAGCACTTGCCCATACCACGGGTAACGACAGCGGCGTGACTCGTCATGCCGCCGCGCGAGGTGAGAATTCCCTTCGCGACCTCCATCCCGTGAATGTCTTCCGGCGTCGTTTCGGCACGCACCAGAATCACTGGATTTTTGTTCGTATCGTGTCCTGCTTTCTTTACCGCTTCGTCCGCAGTGAATACGATCTGTCCAACAGCAGCGCCCGGCGATGCGGGCAGCCCCGTCGCGAGCACTTCAACTTTCGTGCTCTTCTCATCCAGTCGCGGCACCAGGAAGTCATACAACTGGTTGGGCTCGACGCGGAAGATGGCCTCTTCCTTGGTGATCAGCCCCTCCTCCACCATTTGGATCGCAACCCGCACCGCCGCCAGACCAGTACGCTTGCCGTTACGAGTCTGCAGCATGTAGAGCTTGCCATCCTGGATGGTGAACTCAAAATCCTGCATGTCTTTGTAGTGCTTCTCCAGGCGCGTGGTGATTTCGCGCAACTGGTCGTAGACGTTGGGCATGATCTTCTTTAATTCGAGAATCGGTACCGGAGTCCGCACGCCCGAAACCACGTCCTCGCCCTGCGCATTCATCAGGAATTCGCCATAGAACTCGTTCGTGCCAGTCGCAGGATTGCGTGTGAAACCGACGCCCGTACCGCTGGTGTCCCCAAGGTTGCCGTACACCATCGCCTGCACATTGACCGCGGTCCCAAGCATGTCGTCGATGTTGTTGATGCGGCGATAATGCTTGGCGCGATCGTTCTGCCAGGAGCGAAATACAGCATCGCGCGCCATCACCAACTGCTCGCGAGGATCCTGCGGGAAGTCGCGTTTGGCATGCTTCTTAACAACTTTCTTGTATTCAGCAATGACTTCCTGCAGGGCCTTAGAGTCGAGATCAGTGTCGAGCTTGGTCTTCTTCTGTTTCTTCTTGGCGTCGAACACTTCATCAAATGCCGACTTCTCGATATCGAGCACAACGTTGCCGAACATTTGTATCAAGCGGCGATACGAATCCGCCGCGAACCGCGGATTGTTGCTCCTCTTGGCGAGCGCCTGCACGCTCTGGTCGTTGAGGCCCAGGTTCAGAATCGTGTCCATCATGCCGGGCATGGAAAACTTCGCTCCGGAGCGCACACTTACCAGCAATGGATTCTCTCCCGTGCCCAGCTTCTGTCCCTGCAATTGCTCCAGCTTGGCGAGAGCTTCGTCCATCTGGCGATTGATATCGGGCGACAATCCGCCACGCATATACTCGCGGCAGGCCTCAGTCTGGATGGTGAATCCCGGAGGCACTGGCAATCCGGCATTGGTCATCTCGGCGAGTCCGGCGCCCTTCCCGCCGAGCACGTCTTTCATCTTGCCGTTGCCATCAGCCTTGCCACCGCCGAAGAAATACACATACTTTGTCGACGTCTGCTTGTTAGAGGTCTTCGTTTCTTTCACTTCAGCATCGGGGAGAGTGACTGTTGCCATTGGGATGAGTCCTTTGTGGTTCAGAATGTCGGTCGAATTTTGTAATTGAGTAATTTGGTAATTGAGTAATTTGAAGTGCTCCGGCTCTTAAATTACACAATTACCAAAACACACAATTACCAAATTGCTTCTTAGGCTTTTCCTTCGGTCACGATCTCGGAAAAGTCCGCGATCGTCGAAAATTCCTTTAAGAGCGTTCGCAGCAGTGCCAGACGGTTGGCACGAACCCGCTGGTCCTCGACCATGACCATGACTTTGTCGAAGAACTTATCCACCGGCTCGCGCGCGGTGGCCAGTAATTGCAGCGCCGGCAAATAGTGCTTCTTGTTCCGCTGTTGTTCCACCTTCGGACCGCTCTGCTGCAGATATGCGAAGAGGGCCTTTTCCTCCTCGGCGGAGTCCGCTAAGGGCTCGGCACCCTTCGCCGGCTCAATTCCCTTCTCTTCAGCCTGCCGCAATATGTTGCGTATACGTTTGCAGGCGGCGCCGATGGCTTGAAACTCCGGCATATGTAAAACCTGTTTCACCGCCTCAGCCCGCGCAAGCACATCCACGACATCATCGGCATCGGCTCCGAGCACCGCCTTCACCACGTCATAGGCGTACCCGCACACATCACGCAGGTAGAATTCCAGGCGCTCGCGGAAAAACGTTGCGATGGACTCTACATATACCCCGTCATCCACGAACTTCTTCTCAGCCTGCGATTTCTGATATCCGGTGCGCGCGTCGCGCATGAGCTCACCCAAACGCAGCGGCAACTTCTTTTCCGCGATCACCTTCACGATGCCATTGGCCTGACGGCGCAGCGCGAACGGATCCTTCGACCCGCTCGGCACCAGGCCCAGGGCAAACATTCCAGCAATCGTATCTGCCTTGTCCCCGACCGAAAGCACGGCACCTTCGAGGGAACGCGGCACATCGTCGTCCGTCGATTCTGGCTTGTAGTGATCGTAAATCGCGTCCGCGATGGCGAAGCGGGTTGCTTCGGGCAAGCCTGTATCCAACTGTTGGACTCGCGCATACAACCCGCCCACAATGCCCTGCAGTTCGGTAAATTCCTTCACCAGTTCGGTCGTCAAGTCCGTCTTGGACAGGCATGCGGCCTTATGAACGACTCCCGGGCGCACTGTGACTCCACGCTGCTTCAACTGCTCGTTGAGCCAACTGCACAGGCGCTGCACCCGCTGAGTCTTGTCATAATAGCTGCCCAGGTCCTTCTGAAATGTGACCTGTTTCAGTGAATCCAAACGCTCCAGCAAAGATTTCTTCTGATCGGTTTGCCAGAAAAATCGCGCATCATTGAAACGCGCCCTGAGCACCCGTTCGTTGCCGTGCCGGATCAGGCCCTGGGGATCACTCTCTGTATTGAGCACCGCAAGAAAATGCGGCAGCAATTTCCGGCTTTCATCTTCCACAGCAAAATACTTCTGGTGGTCGCGCATCACCGTGACCAACACTTCTTCCGGTAACATCAGGAACTGGGGATCGAATCCCCCCAGGATCGCAGAAGGAAACTCGGTGAGATTGACGACCGTGTCGAGCAAAGGCTTGTCTTCACGCCAGCGTGCGCGTGCAATGGTGCGCGTCGCCGCATCCAGGGCTTTGCGGATCTGATGCTCCCGCTCCGCCCGGCCCAGCACCTTCGCGGCTCGCAGCGCATCCACATAGGCCGATCCCGCTCGCGGAATGCTGACTGCGGTATCCGTAAGAATGCGGTGTCCCCGTGATTGATTCCCTGCCTGAATGCCATCGAACTCGAGCGGAATTGTCTCTCCGTCCAGCATGGCGACGAGCCAACGCACGGGGCGTACAAAGCGCTCGTTCGCTCTGCGCCAGTACATGTTCTTCGGCCAATAAATCGTGGCAATTTCTTTGGGAAGAGACTCAGCGAGAATTTCCACCGCGCTGCGCCCTTTCTTGGTGACTTGCGCCGCGAGATATTCGCCCTTAGGAGTCGAGAGCCGTTGCAGCTGGGAGACATCCACTCCAGCCTTCTTGGCAAAAGCATGTGCTGCCGGAGTGGGTTGGCCATCTTTGTACGCGACGTTCGCTGAAGGCCCGGTAATCTGCTCTGTCACATCATCCTGCGCGGGACTAATTCCAGAGGCAAGGACGGCGAGACGACGCGGAGTCTCAAACGATACCACTTCCAAGTTCCCCAGCCTCTCTCGCGTGAGCAGTGCGGCAACCCGCTGGCGAAGCTCCTGCGAGGCGGCGTCAATCATCCGCGCCGGAATCTCTTCGCACCCAATCTCTAGTAGGAAATCTGGCATGCTTTCAAACCATCTAGTCTCTCAAAATCCAGATCGCGCCGAATGTGATGAGGATCACACTCGCCTTGAGGCGTTCCTGCCCGCTAGCAGGCAATCTTACGAACTCACGGGTGATAGGGCTTCTTTTCTCTGCTTCGATTTCTTCTGCGGAGCAGGTTCCGCCTCTTCTGTATTGTCACTCGACTGCGCATTCTGCTGGTCGACCCACGCCTTCGCTATTCCTACTGCCAGGGCCCGAACCCGCGCAATTACCCCCACACGCTCAGTAACCGAGATAGCGCCCCGCGCATCCAGAATGTTAAACAGATGCGAGCATTTCAGGCAAAGGTCGTAAGCGCCCAACACCGGAAACCGCAGCTTGTCCGTATGAGAAAGAGGGTGAAGAGAAAGAGGGTGCCCCACCCTTGTCTCTCCGTTCGTGGGAGAGACAGGGTGGGGATTTTGACTTCCCCTAAATTCCGCATAGCGGTCCAGCAGTCCCTTGCACTCCATCTCGCATAATTCGAAATGCTTCCAGGCCTTGTCCACATCGGCCAACTCGAAGTTGTAAACGGAGAACTGCAGTTCATCGGCAAGACGCACGTCACCATACTTCACGACGTTGCCCGTATCCGGATCGCGCGCCCATACGATCTCGTAAATGGAATCCACATCCTGCAAAAATGCAGCAATACGTTCGAGCCCGTACGTGAGCTCCGCCGAAATCGGCAAGAGGTCCAACCCGCCACATTGCTGGAAATAGGTGAACTGTGTGATCTCCAGTCCGTCGAGCATCACCTGCCATCCCACACCCCACGCGCTCAGGGTGGGCGCCTCCCAGTTATCCTCTTCGAACTTGATATCGTGCTGTCGCAGATCAATGCCGATCGCAGTCAGCGACTCGAGATACAGTTCCTGCACATTCTCCGGCGGAGGTTTCAGGATGACCTGCAACTGCATGTGCTTGAACAGCCGATTGGGATTCTCGCCATAACGGCCGTCTGCCGGGCGCCGCGAAGGTTGCACATACGCGACCTTGTACGGCCGCGGCCCGAGTACCCGCAAAAAGGTTTCCGGCGCCATGGTGCCCGCGCCCACTTCCACGTCATAGGGCTGCTGCAACACACATCCGCGCTCCGCCCAAAAGGCCTGCAGTCGAAGGATGAGCTCCTGGAAGGTAAGCGGATTGGACGTAGTCGATTTCATGAACGCCTGCCAACTCCTGCCTTCTAGCCAAACGATATTGTCGGATAGAGAGAGAAGCTGATGCTGGAACACTCAGTCGCGGGAACCCCAGCAGGTTAAGTCCTGATTGTAATAGAAGGGGGGTAAACACGTCAGCCCGTGGCCTCTAAGCCGGACATCCACGTTTCAGCCTTTCCGTCGTCCCGCCCAGCACGAAATCAAGCAGTCAAGTTCTTGAGGCGCTATCGGTTATTCTGTCGCCAAATCTTTCAGAGCGTTCAGAACTCGCTCTTCTCCAGCATGCTCGCGGTCACCAGTTTTTTCTCCAGATGCCGTTGCAAAATCTGAATCGTGAGTCTTCGCAGGTCGGCGCCCAGAGCCTTGGGCCAGGGCTTAGCGGTGAGCGAGTCCACCGGCGTACGGAATATCTGTCCGGCGAGCGCCCGCGACTCCGCAGAAAGCTCGGAAGATGCCATGCGCTTATCGTCTGCACACATCAGGCCATCCGCGAGCACGTGGAAATACGCGTGGGAGCCATTCAGACTTCGCCCGCATACAACGCATTCATTCAATTCAGGCAGAAAGCCTACCAGGCGCGTCAGCCACAGGTCGAAATAGGTAACCGGCATCCAGACATCTGGCCCAGTCAATACATGCAGTACAGAAAGCGTCAGCCGGAAAATGGCATCGTTCGCCTCGTGGTCGGGCAGCAACTCATCCAGCAGTTCAGCAATATGTCCCAGAGCCACTGCGCGCGCATAGCTCACCTCACAAGCCAAGGGAGACTCCAGCACCTCGCATGAATCGAGCCGAACTAACTCCTGCCGCTCACGAACGTCGTAATGGGCTCTGACGTAAGTCAGGGGCTCAAGGGCGCCTCCAAAACGGCGCTTCGATTTTTTGGCGGATCGCGCAACGCCGTGCACTTTGCCCTCTACGCGAGTGAACAGTGTGACCAGCAGATCTGCTTCCCGCAAAGGATAGGTGCGAAGCACAATCGCTTCTGATTCTCTAAGCGCCATGGGAAGTCATCCCGCCAAATCCATTTTAGTGGACGCAATCGCGCACCTGCCCTGCTTCACCGAACTGTGCGCGTCTGACACTCCGATATACTTGCAAAACGTGAACCGAATCGTCCCAGTTTTCACCGTGATCCTCGGACTTGTATGCTGCGTTTCCGCGGCTGATGAATCTTTTTCTCGGGTGAAAGTCCCCGATGCGCAAGGCAAGCCGGTCAGTGCCGTGCTGATCTTCAGCGATCAGAACAGGGCCCTGGAAATACGTTCGGCCAAGGGCACCGAGCTCACGATTCCTTACCACCAGATTTACAAATTTGCCTATGAATACACGAAGCGCCATCGTATCAGCGAAAGAACAGTAATTACGGCGCCAATCGGCATCGGCGCGCTGATGATGCTTACGAAAGGCAGAAGCCACTGGCTGGAGATCGACTACGATGATCCCCGGAACATCCGCAAGGCCTACGTGCTGCGCATGGACAAGCACGACTATTTGCGGATTTTGGAGGCGGTAAAGACTCACACCGGAAAAGATGCCGAGATTCTGGGAAATGCGGATAAACGGTAAGGCCGTGGAGGTCGGAATTTATGGACCTGCTAGATCCAGGACTGCACATTTGCTTTCAAAAAAGATGCTTCACGACTAATTGCCTGTCATCCTGAGCGAAGCGAAGGATCTATGCATCTTCTTGCCGCGAGCAGATTCCATAGATCCTTCGCTTCGCTCAGGATGACGGCAGGCGCAGACGCGGACGCGGAATCCTACTTAGGGCGCAGCTACAGATTTCAGGGTGCGTATTATTGACGGCCGTTATCCCCCGGCCCGGGAGGGCCTTGCGGCTGCGGTACAGTTGGAGGCGGCGGGACGGGCGCAATTCCGTTGGCCGGCTTGGGAGCCTGTTCCGCATCTTCTCCGGGACGCCTAAGGCTCGGAGCATTGGCCGGACGAACCTGTTCTTCTTCCCGCTTCGCTTCCTGGTCCTGATCCGGTTTTTGCAGAATAACTTCCTTTTCAGTCCGGACAACTTTCTCGCCGCCGATCTTCATCGTTTCCACGCGCACGACCTCATCCCCTACGATGCGCACGAAATCGACATCTTGCGGAGGCTGTCCGTAAATCCATTCTTCGTATTCGATATCGCCGTCTCGCTCGCGAACCTTCTTTGGCGCCTTCCCTACTGCGTGAACGACCATGTCCGTATTCATCCCGACCAAGATGTGATGCGCCTTGATCGCCTCCTTCACCTTGGGGGGTACGGTGTCCAGATAAGCTTCCTCCTTATTCCTGGCGTTAAAGTCGAGCACCGGCAGCAGCAGGTCGCGCAGTTGCGCCGCGCTCATCTCGGGAACGTACTTGTCGAAGTAAATATCGAGATAGCTGCCATGCGGGTTGTTGACCTCTTCGTCTTTGGAGAGGGGAACCGGAGTTCCGTTGGCCCCGGAAATCTGAACTCTCTGATACCACTTCTTGCGGTGAATCGGCCCGCCATTCAGATCAAAGTGAATGTGGTCGTCCTTAATCCGGACATAGGAGATGTGTGCCGGATCACCGGGCTTGATCGACGGTCCCCAGAGCGCAAGCAACTGTTGCAGAGCTTGACCGGCAGGCGCAGTCGTGCCGTTCCGCAGAACGATTCCCTTACTGCCCATGGGAAAGGCAGTACGCGAGTACACAAGCTGCATCTCGAAGTCGCGGATTATTTCGTAGCGCGTCTGCTTGGACATGTGGGGAGCATTGGCCGGGATTGGAGGCGCCTGACCCTGCAGCGTCGTAGTGGTGGCAGTCGGTACGGGAGTTGTGGGAGGCTGCGAGTTAGGAGCGAGATTTTGCGCGTTTCCCAAAACCAAAGCCAGGTTCAGGAAGGAAACCGGAAAGAAAATACGGAGAAGACGACCCATACACCACCCCACCACTGGCCTCGATTATACCGCCGCGTACAAGGCGCAAAGCAGAATATCCAGTAGGAGGATGCCCTTCGAGCACAGTCAGTTGCCGCCAAAGAATGTCCGGCCGTTGGGTCCTTCGGCCCTAGTCAAAGTTGCCGTCCGCAGCGCTTGGAGCCCTTACCAACTCCAAAGTTATGTGATGTTAAGGGCTTTCTTGATGGTGCCGCGCTCCTTCTGAATCTTTTCCTGCAGCAATGTGATGGCATAGATCAATTGCTCAGGACGGGGGGGGCAGCCGGGGACATAGACATCCACTGGAATGACCTGGTTAACGCTTTGAACCAGCGCGTAGTTTTGAAACACACCACCCGAGGTGGCGCATGCGCCCATGGATAGAACCCACTTGGGCTCAGGCATCTGTTCCCACAATTGCCGGATCACGGGAGCCATTTTGTTCGACACGCGTCCGGCAATGATCATCAGGTCGCTTTGCCGGGGAGATGGCCGGAAAACCTCTGCGCCGAAGCGGGCAATATCGAATCGCGACGCCCCCATTGACATCATTTCAATCGCGCAGCACGCCAAACCGAACGTCATGGGCCAGATGGAACTCTTGCGCATCCAGTTCACAGCAGAATCAAGCGTGGTAAGTACCACACCCTCTGGGGTGGGATTGCCGAAGGTCAGATCCCGAACGACCCTCTTGCCATCTTCCACATCAACATAAGGACCAAAATTAAGTTCGCGAGCCATTATGTACTTATTTTAAACCACACAGACATCGCATGCATTGCTCTGTGGTCCCCTGTGCCCTCTGCCCGTCAAGGTTCTATTACGGGTTAACGACGACCTTGCCGAACATCTGGCTCTTCTCCACATACTCATGAGCTGCACGAACGTCACTCAGGGGAAACACTCGATCCAGCACGGGCTTCAGCCGCCCCGCGAATACATGGCCCAGGACTTCGTTCAACTCCGCCATGGTTCCCATGTACGAGCCTAGCAGGCGCAGTTGCCGAGCAAACAGATGGCGCAGGTCGATCTTGACTTCCGGGCCCGTAGTTGCGCCACACGTAACCAATGTTCCGCCGGTCTTCACCGACCTCATGCTCTCGTCCCAGGTGGCGGCGCCTACGTGCTCCACCACGATGTCAACTCCTTCCTTATTCGTGATTTTTCGAACCTCTTCCGAAATCTTCTGCTGGTAGTGGTTGATGCCGTGATCGGCTCCAAGGGCATGCGCTTTCTCCAGCTTCTTTTCGTCGCCGGCGGTTGTGATCACACGGCAATGAAACAATTTCGCAATCTGGATTGCGGCGATGCCAACTCCAGAGCTGCCGCCTAGCACCAGCACCGTCTGGCCTGGTCGCACTCCCGCCAGTCCTACCAGCATGTGCCACGCGGTGACGAAGACCAGAGGAACACTAGCCGCCTGATTAAAATCCAGCGAATCGGGAAAGGGAATGACACTCGTCGCGGGTACCGCGATGAATTCGCAGTCTCCTCCGTCCACTCCATTGCCCAGCACAGTAAACTCGCGACATTGGTTCTGCAGCCCGGCCAGACATTTCGCGCAGTGCCCGCAAAAATGAATGGGTGCGACCAAAACTCTCTGCCCAACCTTAACCCAGGTAATGTACTGGCCGGTTTCGACGACTTCTCCTGCTATGTCACTGCCTGGGATATGCGGCAGTCGCACGCCAGGCAGTCCTTTACGCACCCAGATATCAAGATGATTCAGCGAGCACGCCTTCACACGTACGAGCACCTGATCTTTGCGCAACTGCGGGTCGGGAATGTCCTCGTACTGCAAAACTTCGGGTCCGCCAAACTGGTGAATGCGAACAGCCTTCATGAGGGATCCTCTTAGTCTCTGGACTACTATAAGGCAACGCTCGTTCTCTTCCGGGAATGCCGTCCGGCATTCTTTCCAAATTGTGACGGCACTCACTGCTAAGGCATTAGTGCGACTTTATGATCCCTGCGCGAACCGTACCGTGGAGGGCGTTGCCAGTGGGTACTGGACACGGTTCGCCAAACCGGTGAGTGGTCAATCAGCCATTGCGGTTCGACTCCGCCGTCCTCCGAAGGCCACTCACAAAAGATATATTGACGCTGCGCGCAAATTGCGCGACCATAAAGCTGGTTTGGCGAACCGTGTTTTGCATACCGGTGTAACGCAAAAGCCCCGGAGTGATGATCCGGGGCTTTTCCTTGACCGTTGACTCCCCCTGTTGACCGCTTGATAATCACTCTTGGCGATGGATATCTACGAACATATCGTCGAACTGCGCCGGCAAGGACGCCGGGGCGCTGTCGCGACGATCGTGAGCGTTCGCGGCTCGATTCCTTCCTTTCAAACCGCAAAGATGCTGGTGCGCGATGACGGATCCATCGTCGGAACCATTGGCGGGGGATGCGTGGAAGCCGACGTCTGGCAGGCTGCCCGCGAAGTCATGGAATCGGAGAAGCCTCGAACCTTAAAGTTTGACTTGAACCAGGACCCCCGGTACGACACTGGCCTGGTCTGCGGCGGGACACTCGAAGTATTTGTGGAACCCGTGCTTCCTCCAGCTTTCCTTTATATATTCGGTGCAGGTCATGTAGCACTTAATCTTTGCCGCACAGCCGCGAGTGCCGGCTTCGAGGTAATTGTCACCGACGATCGCTCCTCCTACGCAACTAAAGAGCGTTTCCCAGCTGCCCACGATGTCCATGTCTTCGAGTTCGATGAAGCCATGAAGAAGCTGGATCCGAATGAGTCCTCTTACATCGTAATCGTCACCCGCGGTCACCGTGATGATATGAAAATTCTGCGCTGGGCGGTACAGACAAGAGCCCGCTATGTGGGCATGATCGGGTCAAAGCGCAAGGTGATCGAGATCTTTAAGGCATTGCAGGCCGAGGGTCTTGCGGCGCATCTGTTTGACCGGGTGCACGCACCGATTGGCCTCGACATCGGCGCGGTTACTCCGGAAGAGATCGGGGTTGCCATCACGGCGGAACTGATTGCATTCCGTCGGCACTCGACTGCCTCATTGCCGCATTTGAGTTGGTTCAAGACAGCAAGCCAGACCGCGGCGGACACCGCCCCGGATAATGCGGTGACATCCGCCCAACCTGAAGTTGATTCCAAGCACTGACTTTGTCCCCGCTTTCTGCTATCTTCCGCAGCATGACGCGTTCCCCAGGTTTCGCCGGAGTCATTCTGGCTGCAGGTGAGTCCGCGCGCATGGGACGCGATAAAGCCCTGCTTCCCTGGCCTCCGTCCGCCAATCCAGTTTCTTCCCAAGAGACCTTCCTCTCATCGGCAATTCGCTCCTTGTCGCCGTCGACGGATTTTGTGGTAATCGTTGCGGGAAACAACCACGCGACCATCGCCCCCATCGCCTATGCGAATGGCGCCTCCGTAGTCATTAATCCGGACCCGACCTGCGGCCAGTTCAGTTCCCTGCAGGTAGGTCTGCGCGAAGTACTCAATCGCGGGCGCGACGCGGCCATCATTACGCTGGTAGATCGCCCTCCGGCGTCAATTGCAACTGTGCAACTCTTGCGCGAAGCATACGAGTCTGCCGAGCAGAACGTCTGGGCCGTGGTGCCGGAGTTCTCGGGCAAGCACGGGCATCCTTATTTGGCCGGTCGTGAGATGATCGAGCGCTTTCTGCGAGAACCCAACACCAGCACGGCCCGCGACGTCGAGCATCGCTATCAGGACCACATTCAATATGTGCCTGTCACGGATCCCTTTGTAAGCCTGAATATCAATACTCCGGAAGACTACGCCGCCCTAGTTGCTCAATCCTGAGCCCGGGGAATTCTCAGCCGAATTGCACAGTGCACCGCAGGCAAGTTATTGTCGATAGTAATGAACACTACCCAGACTTCGCCTCTCACAACTCAGCAGTTCGTCGACTCTGTTTTGAACCTGCGGCCCGCAGTTGCCGCGTTTGATTGCGACGGCACGCTGTGGTCGGGCGACGCCGGCGAAAACTTCTTCGACTGGGAGATTAGGAAGGGTGTGGTCTCTCCGGAAGTCGCACAAGCCATGCGGGCGCGCTATGTCGAATACAAGGCAAGCAAAGTCAGCGAAGAAGAGATGTGCGGAGAGATGGTCACCATGCACCAAGGGCTCTCTGAGGCGACGATGATGGACGCTGCTCGCGAGTTTATGAGCGTGGCGTTCCCTGGCCGGGTCTTTCCCGAAATGCGGGAGTTAGTGAACAAACTGCACGACCAAGGTTGCGAGGTTTGGGCAGTCTCCTCTTCCAACGAGTGGATCATCCGCGCGGGCCTCGAGCAATTCGGAATTCATCCCGATCGAATTCTTGCTGCGAAGCCCGAAATGCAGGGCGACATCGTGACCAAGCGCCTGGTCCGAATTCCATCAGGACCAGGGAAACCGAAAGCTCTCCAGGAAGTGGTCAGGAAGCCCATCGACGCCGCCTTCGGCAACTCGCGCTGGGACACAGAAATGCTGATGATGGCCAAATACGCCTTTGCCGTGAATCCTAATCCAGACCTGGAAGCGCTCGCCCGCCAGCGCGGTTGGACCATCTACTTCCCCGAGGGAACTAGCCGCAGCTAAAACCTGCGCCGATCCTCTTACAATGGATATCAATGTACTCGGCGCAGTTACTTGATCATTTTCAGAATCCCCGCAATTCAGGCGATCTTGCCAATGCCGACGCGACCGCCGAGATCGAGAATCCCGTCTGTGGCGATGTCATTCGCCTCAGCCTGAAGATGCAAAACGATCACGTGCAGGACATTCGCTTCAAAGCCAAAGGCTGCGTTCCAGCGATTGCGTGTGGCTCAGCTTTGACCGAACTTGTGCGCGGCAGGACTGTCGAGCCGAAGTGCGAGCATTGAAACACGACGATCTGATTGCGGCATTAGGCGGTCTTCCACCAGCCTCCGCTCATGCTGCCCAACTCGCGTTCGACGCGCTTTGGAACGCCCTGGCTCAGATCCGATCATCCAAGCCCCAAAGCCCTCAGGGCAGCTGATTCAGATAGCAGGATCCGCCCGTGTACTGGTTTGGGGGCGTAGGCGGCGTCATCCACGGCGGAAAGTTGAAGTTGAAAAATCCCGTCATGTTCTGCTGGCCCGCGTCCCGTTTGGTGAGCGCCGTGAGTCCGAAGCGCGTTTCAATCAATCGCAGGATCGCTGTGTAGTCCGCGGCCGTGTGGTTCACGTAATGTTTTTTTGCATAGGGCGACACAACCAGCAGCGGCACTCGATATCCGGTATAGGTGAAATCACAGTTGGGTCCGGTGTTGCCCGTGCAGATGTCCATGGGCTGCAGATCAACAGGCTTGATTCCATCCGGATTTGCCTCGGTGTGAGGTGCCACATGATCATAAAGTCCGCCGCCCTCGTCGTACGTAAGAATGAACGCTGAATCCTTCCACGACTTACTTTTCATCAGGGCATTGATGAGCGACTCCACGTACTGTGCCCCCAGCTGGATATTAATCGGATACTGATCCGAATCCGATCCATGTTCATCGAGGCCTGCGGGCGAAGCGGGTTCAATCATGGCGACCTGGGGCAGTGTTCCATTCTGAACATCCGTGAAATATTGCGAGATTGGAACCAGCTTGTTGGGATAGCTGGTCGGAATGGTGTGTCCCCACTGATAATCCTGAATGTAGCTGTAACTCAGCAGACACTGTGCCGTCGGGTTGGAGGCGCACGGAGTGTTCCTGGGGTTCACATAGATCTTCCAGCTGATTCCAGCGGCCTGGAGCTTTTGGAAGATCGTCGGTGCCGTCAAGAGTGCCTGATCTTTGCTGTTGGTGCCAATCGGGTACACATAGCCCTGAGAGGTGGCTGACATCAGGTAATGCCGGTTGGGCTGCGTTCGACTCATGACAGGCGAGAACCAGCGATCTGAAGTCGAGAACTGCGATGCCATGTAGTAGTAGTAGTTCAGATCATTGCCGTCGTAGTACCCCATGCTGCGAATTCCATTCGTATCGTAGTAGGGCGGCTGGTTATTTCGCGCATCGTGCGCATTCGTGTAAACGTAGCCATCCAATTTCGGGGTGCTGGACACAGGACTCGAAGAGATTCCAGTCCACATGGCTCTCATTCCACGACGGGCTGGGATTCTCAATGCACTGCGTGACCAGGTTGTAAGACGCAATCTTCGGGCTGTTGCTGTTCTCCACGCAATCGTTCGGAGGAGGATAGTTCGGATCGCATCCCGGATTCGTCGGTGGGGGGCCGTAGAGTGGTGCTGCACCCGAAGCCGGATTGAACTGCGGCAGGCCATCGTAGGAGATATCCGCAAATTTGTTCTGCCGCCAGTATTCTCGCAACGCCCCCCAATAGTGATCGAGGCTCCGGTTTTCCTGCGCCATAAAAACGATGTGATTGAGAACCTTGACCGTGTTGTTCAGGTTGAAGGTTGCGGTCACTGCAAGATTGCTGTTGAGGGTAATCGTGCAGCTATTGCTGGTGCCCTTGCAGGCTCCGCTCCATGTGGCGAGATAGGAGCCGCTGGCGGCTGCCGCAGTCAGCTTCACGGATGTACCCGCGACGAACGATTTCGAGCACGTGGGCTTGCAACTGATCCCAGCGGGAGTGCTGGTCACGCTTCCGCTTCCCGTGCCATTCACGGTCACGGTTAGCGTGTAGCTCGCGGCATTGGCCGCAGGAGCTGCCATGCCGAGGAGCAACAAGATTCCGAGCAAACTTCCCGTCCCGAGTGACCTTCGCCGCAAACAGCCCTCCTAAAGTCTTACTTTCAGGAATGTGCTTTAGATGGCGGGCGTAGCATCACTGTTGCTGTCGAAATACCGTATTACCAGTTCAAAGCGCCGGAGATGACCACGGAGAGGAGTGGCCGAGTGACGGGCAGACGAGTTATGCTTACGGCCATCATGCGCGAGCGCACCCTCGTGCCAGCCGGATCGTAGGATGTTGTAGAGGTTGTCATACCCGCGTTCCCACAGCTTTGTGGATTTCGCTTGGCTGCCTTTGTTGTCTCTTATAACCGGCGCGATGGTGTCTGAGAATCGACCGGAAGAATCGCCGCCATAATCTTGCAAAAGGAGAATCGATATGTCCTTAAGGCCGGATCCAACCTTTTACCCGTCGCCGGGCATGGCAATGAAGGCCTCGCCGGAACACCTCGCATACGTCTGTCTGCTCAACGTCGGCAAGAATGGAAAACGCGACGCCATGGGTGTTATCGACCTCGAACCGCATTCGCCCACTTATGGTCAACTGGTAAGCCAAGTGGATCTTCCCGGCAATGATAATGAGCTGCATCACTTCGGCTGGAACGCCTGCAGCGCCTGTCTGTGCCCCCAAAACCCGCACCCGCATATGGAGAGGCGATACCTGATCGTACCCGGCATCGGCTCGTCTCGAATTCACATCCTGGACACGAAAGCGGACCCCAAGCATCCGAAGATCGTGAAGGTGATTGAGCCGGAAGAGTTCGTCAAAAAGACGGGGTACACCTCTCCGCACACCATTCATTGTGGCCCCGACGGCATCTACGGCAGCGCGCTCGGCTCGGCCAGCGGCGACGGTCCTGGCGGTATCTTTCTGATGGATGCGAATACATTTGAGCTGAAGGGCCAGTGGGAGAAGGACCGAGGCCCGCAGAGCCTGGCATATGACTTCTGGTGGCACCTCGGGCACGACACCATGATTACCTCCGAATGGGGCACGCCGAACATGGTGAAGGACGGCCTTAACCCCGAGTTGCTGCTGGCGGGAAAGTATGGACACAAGATGCACATCTGGGATTTGGACAAGCGCATCCACCTGCAGGAACTTGACCTCGGTGCGGAGCAACAGATGGTGCTGGAGCTTCGGCCTGCCCACGATCCGAACAAGACCTTCGGATTTGTTGGTGTAGTCGTCTCTTTGAAGGACCTTTCGTCGTCTGTCTGGATGTGGTACCGCGAGGATGGAGGGAAGAACGGTAACTGGGCAGTACGCAAGGTGATTGAAATCCCCGCGGAGCCAGCCGATCCGGAGACCCTGCCACCGCTGCTGAAAGGCTTCAAGGCAGTGCCGCCGCTGGTATCCGATATCAACCTGTCACTCGACGACCGCTTCCTCTATGTTTCTTGTTGGGGGACGGGAGAGTTCATCCAGTACGACGTCTCCGATCCTGCTCATCCGAAAAAAACCGGCTCGCTTCACGTCGGTGGCATAGTGCGCCGCGCGGCACACCCGAAAAAGCCCAAGCAGGCTCTTAACGGTGGACCGCAGATGGTCGAAATCAGCCGTGACGGCAAGCGCGTGTACTTCACCAACTCGCTCTACTCCCCATGGGATGAGCAGTTCTATCCCGACGGAGTAAAGAGTTGGATGGTGAAGATCGACGCCAGCCCCAATGGCGGCATGAAGCTGGATGAAAGATTTCTTGTTGAGTTTGACGAGCTTCGCGCCCACCAGGTACGGCTGGAAGGTGGCGACGCCTCCTCCGACTCCTATTGCTTCTCGGACACGAAATGATGCATGCGGGGCTCACTTCGACGATGGTGTGGTTGATGCTGCTCCTCGGCGCTTACCACGGCATCAATCCCGGGATGGGATGGCTATTCGCGGTAGCGGTGGGAATGCAGGAGCAAAGGGGAAGCGCAGTTGCCAGGTCCCTCGTGCCTATCGCGCTGGGCCACGCGGCAGCAATCGGAAGCGTCGTATTCATCGCCGCGATACTTGGCACAACGCTTCCGCTCGCAGCCATTCGGTACTCCGTGGCAGCAATTCTTGTTGGCCTGGGAACCTATTCTTTGGCGCGACACTGGCATCCCCGGTGGGTCCGCATGCAGGTGGGCTTCAGGGACCTGACAATCTGGTCCTTTCTAATGGCCTCTGCCCATGGCGCCGGTTTGATGGTGGTGCCCGTGCTGTTGGGCAGCAACACGGTTGAAGCACGAGGGACGATGGCAGGCCATGAACACCTATCCGCCACCAGCAGTCCCCTGGCCGGGATGCTGGCCACTGGTCTCCATACCATTAGCTATTTAGCAGTGACCGGACTGGTCGCTTGGGTGGTCTATCGAAAGCTCGGCCTAGGCCTTCTCCGCAAGGCGTGGCTGAACTTCGACCTGGTCTGGGCCGGCGTGCTAATAGCCACGGGTCTTGTCACCCTGTTTATATAAGACTGTTGTGCCTTCACTTCGTGGCGAAATAGTTGGCAATCGAGAACGATTCCCCATTTGCAGTAACAGACTCAGCCAATCACCCCGTTCCATCGATCAAGTTCTGAATCGACTCCACCAAAGTTCAACACCAGCAGCACATCGTGAAAGTTCATCACAGTGAGGACCGGGATCCGGAATGTAGGGTTGGAGCGGGCGAGCTAGAAGAATGGGCCACTACTGAACGGAACATCCACGGCGAGAGATGCCACGCTGCTGCTTCGCGCCGCCCAGCATGATCAGCGCAACGCCCCGATCGCTACTTGATGCCTTGGATGGCCAACGGGAAGACCGGTTCCATCGCGGAAGCGCCGCCATCAACGTACAGCAGTTGGCCGGTGATGAAGCTCGCCTGGTCAGTGCACAGGAGAACCACGGCGTTGCCGACGTCGGCTGGCGCGCCGAGGCGCCTCATTGGCGTCCAGCCGCTTTCGTGCCAGTCCTTGATCATTTGGAACACCTGGGGCGGCAGCCCACTGAGGACGCTGTCGTCGCAGGCGCCGGGACTGACGATGTTCACCGTGATGCCCTTTTGGGCGAGAGCGACGGCGAAATAACGAGCCAGCGCCTCCTTCGCGGCTTTCGCTGAGCCCATGGCGACCCAAGGCTGCCAGCTGCCGGTTTGCCCGCCGGGCGCATAGGTGATGGCGATGATCCGGCCGTTCTTGCCCATCATCGGCACCGCTGCGCGGACCGCAACCAGGAACTCCGTGGCCTGGGTGTCAAAGGTCGCCTGCCATGCCTCCAGCGGAATCTCCATTGGTTCCGCGTAGAAGCCCGTGGCGATCGTCGCCCTGGCGTTGGAAACAAAGATGTCAAGCCCGCCGAATTGGGACTTGATGGTCTCGAACATGCGCTGGATGTCCGCCACCTTGCCGACATCCGCCTTGATCACCAGAGGCGTGGCACCACGCTCTTTGACGAGGCGAGCGGTGTCTTCGGCGGCCGCGTCGTTCTCCTTGTAGTTGATGGCAATTTTTTTCACTCCCTGCTCAGCGAGCTTCAGCGCGATTCCGCGGCCAATACCGCGTGACGCCCCTGTGATCAGAGCAGTCTGCTGCGTTAGCGTGATTGGCATGACACCCTCCCGTTTGCGTGTAAGGAGCGACAGGATCAATCTCGATCTCGTGTACTACGCTCTGCACATGTCCATGGGAAAACGCGTCCGCGAGCGGTCGCCAGTCACCCATTCTACCGCAGGGCCGAGCCCCAGTTCCATGATTTCATCCAAGGCGGTGCAAACCATTCTACGCGGCCTGGTCCGAGACTAAATTCGTGTGCTCACCCGAATCGTGCGCTTGATCAGTGAGACGCAACTCGCGGAGAAACATGAGAGGCGGCATTCGCGTGAAATGCGATAACTACGTTTGTGATCACAAACGAATCCAGTTCCAGGCTGATCGGCAAAGGCAAATTGAGAGTGGCCTTCCACAATTTCCGCTTTGCCCGTCAACCGGTCCGAAGCTTCAACCTCATTCCTGAAACTCTTATACTGATTCAGAACTAAACCTGGCATCTGACCATCGGGGCGTCACGTTGATGCAACGCCGCCCGCAATCCCGTCACCTGCCGGAAGGAGAAGAGTCTGTGGTAACTACTACTGAAATTGCGCCCGAGATCTATCGTCTGGCGGTCTTCGTTCCCGAGATCAATCTGGAGTTCAGTCATTTCCTGGTGCGAGATGAGGAGCCGCTTCTTTTTCACGCCGGATTGCGAGGCATGTTTCCGCTCTTGCGCGAGGCGGTCTCGCGTCTCCTCGACATCTCCAAGCTCAAGCACATTGGATTCAGCCACTTCGAGTCCGATGAGTGTGGAGGATTAAACCACTGGCTTGAACTCGCTCCTACAGCGCAACCGGTTTGCGGCTTGGTCGGAGCTATGGTGAGCGTGAATGATTTTTCGATTCGGCCCGCTCGCGCTTTGACCCGGGACGATGTCTTACCGACGGGGCGTTATCGTTTTCGTTTTCTTCCCACTCCTCACGTGCCGCATGGATGGGATGCCGGTGTCCTCTTTGAAGAGAACGAGCGGACGCTCTTCTGCTCCGACCTGTTTCATCAATGGGGCCATCACGAACCGGCCACCGACAAAGACATTCTGGAACGATCTCAAGACGCGCTTCGGGAAGCAGAAGCTGGTCCATTTGCGAACTACGTTCCCTATACGCACCATACCGGGCGCGTACTCGAAGGGTTAGCGGAACAGGAGCCAAAGACGTTGGCAGTCATGCATGGGTCCAGTTATTACGGCAATGGGGGGCAGGCACTGCGAGACTTGGCTGTCGTCATGCGCCAGGTGCTCGGGCCCAAAGAACAGGATGGACAAGTAACCCCTTCAGGCATGATCAAAACATAGAGCAGTAGGCCAAGATCGCGAACGTTTCTGATTTGGGTTGTCGGCAACCGGGAACTTAGGGCTTTCCCCTTACCTTCCCCGGCCGAGTCGCCAACAGGGCGGGTCGCATCCGGCATGCGGGCAGCGTAGAATCTGGTTTCGAAGGAAACCTATGCCCGATCACACTCCCGCTCCGCCGCCTGCGACACCGCCGCAACCGCCCGCGCCTCCCGCTACTCCGGCCGGACCCACTATCAATATCGGCGAAGAGTACGGGACTGCGAAGAAGAATCTGCCGCCCACAAGAATCGTGCTCATCGCGATCGGGATCGTCGCCGTAGTGGTGGTGATTGCATCATTCGTCAAGCGCGCCAAGCCGCAAGGCTCCGGATCGCTCGACAATGTAGTAGCAGTCGAAATTCCGGGACAGACCTCTACCATGGTCGCTCTGACCTTCACGCTGCACAATGGCAGCGACAAGGCTCTGTATGTGCGTTCGTTGCAGGGTAAAGTGACAACTGCCAGCGGCGAAGCGACCGCAGACGCAGTCTCTGCCGTGGATTTCGATCGTTACTTCCAGGCCTTCCCTGCCCTGAAAAGCGGTGCCCAGCTGCCACTTTCACCTGAAGTCCGGCTCGAAGTCGGACAGACAATCAATCGCACCATCATCGTTGCGTTTCCCATGACCCTCGATGCCTTCAACCAACGCAAGTCCGTCAGCGCGCTCATCTGGCCTTACAACTACACGGTGCCCGTGACGTTGACCAAGTGAACGGGAACACATGGAAATGCGCGGTCGAGCTTTGCCCGACCGGACAGCCGAGGGCGGCCGTCCCTACGTGGGCCCGTCCCTGTGCTGGCAGCTTGCGCTAATTCCGGGAATGCGTTTTTATTATTCGCATGCAAATTTCTCGCTGCTATCTCCAGGTTGTCATCCGCATTCTCCTTCTCACGTTTCTGGCGACGACCGTTGCCTCCGCAGCTGCGGCGAAGGGCAAGTACATTTTTTATGTGGGCACTTATACGCAGGAAGGGAGCAAGAGCAAAGGGATCTATGCCTACCGGTTCGACGCCGCGACAGGACAAAGCACGCCCTTGGGACTGGCGGCGGAGACTACGAACCCATCGTTCGTCGCACTGCATCCCAACGGACGTTTTCTCTATGCGGTAAACGAACTGCAGAACTACGAAGGCAAGAATAGCGGGGGCGTGAGCGCGTTTTCTGTTGATCGCGAGACTGGCAAGCTGACCTTTCTGAATGAAGTGCGGTCGCGCGGCGGCGATCCCTGCTACATCGTCGTGGACAAGACGGGAAAGCACGTGCTGGTCGCGAACTACACCGGCGGAAGCGTGGCCGTGTTCCCCATTGATGACAGTGGCAAACTGGGCGAAGCTTCGGCTTTCGTGCAGCACACCGGCCACGGCGCCGATCCCAAGCGCCAGGAGGGCCCGCACGGACACTCCATCGATTTGTCTCCGGATAACAAGTTTGCTTTTGTCGATGACCTCGGACTCGATGAGTTACTGGTCTACAACTTCGATAGCGGCAAAGGTACGCTTACGGCCAATGATCCGCCGTTTGTGAAACTTGATCCAGGCGCCGGGCCGCGCCACTTCGCGCTGCATCCCTCAGGCAAGTTCGGTTACGTCGTTGCGGAAATGGCCTCAACCGTAACCGCGCTGTCCGTCGATCTGAGGTCGGGCAAGTTGCAACGCCTACAAACGATCTCCACTCTGCCCGCGGACTTCAAAGGCGAAAACGATGACGCCGAAGTGCAAGTGCATCCTTCTGGCAAGTTTCTTTATGCGTCGAATCGCGGACACGACAGCATCGCGGTATTCGCGATCGACCCGAGCAAAGGCACGCTGACGAAAGTCGATGATGTCCTGACGCAGGGCAAAACTCCGCGCAGCTTCGAGATTGATCCGACGGGACACTTCCTGCTCGCGGAAAATCAGAAGTCGGACAACATCGTTGTGTTCCGCATTGACCAGGACACCGGGCGGCTGACGCCAACGGGACAGGTCCTCGAAGTGGGCTCCCCAGTGTGCGTGAAGTTCTTACGCCTGGATTGATCGCGCCTCTGCTGTGCTGGGCTACAATCCGGAGTTATGAAATTGCGCGTTCAATGCTACTCGGGTTACAAGGCGGAAGAGAGACCCGTCCGCTTCAGTATCGATGATCACGAATATGTCGTGGACGAAGTTCTGGATCAATGGTATGGACCGGAGTACGCTTGGTACAAAGTGCGCGCAGATGACGGAAATATCTACATCCTTAAACGGGATACGTCTGAACCAGGCGGCAGGTGGGATCTGGTCTCATTCCGGAAGGCCGCGAGCTAAGTCCAAAACGCGGTTCACACGCGCAAGCATCAGGCCTGCTGCTTCCAATCATCGGGTTCCGGATCAATGCCCCACACGTTAGCTGGCTCGACGAGCGCCAGTCCAAGCAACCAGAGTTTCTCGTATTCGCCCAGCGAGATGCAGTTCACCACGCGGGCGGCGACCTCTTTTTTCATCGCCAAGTCATTCAGGTGAACGACGGTTCCGATGGGTACGGGCTGCGGCGATCGCACCGCACATCCGCCCATATTGGCGAGTATGACCTGACACGGTCGAGAGAAAGGATGTTGCGGATCGAGGCTGGTAAGGACAACAGGAATTTCGCAGGGGACGCGAGTCCCACCCCTCGATGCCTTCTTTCTTCCAGTTGAGCTCTGGCCCAAGGTCGTTCCTGCGAGATTCTCGCAGGCTTTCCGCTCCAGAAAACCCCCTGGGCAGTTCTGTTCGGAATTCGTAACAAGGGGAGAACCCAGGGCATCGCGAAGGCGAGTTTCCAATGATCTGCCGATAGGGACGCGAAAAGCGGGAATCCATTGGCTTGAAGGTGCTTACCTACGACCGTAGCTATGGCGCATCTTGGCGCTTGCACGGCCGGGGGGGATAAACGATCCTCCTCATACTGGAACAGGTTTCTCGAAGGCTTCCAGTGGAGACGCAGGAATGCCCTCAAACTCTAACGCGCGATTGTCGCAAGCGCCCGACTGGTGCGACATAGCCGACGAGCAGCAAAAGAATCTGATCCCAAGAAACTCATTCAGTTGGTACGAGCACTCTGCGATCGTCTGCAGGAGGCTGAGCGGATGAAGAAAAAAGGATCGCAGCCATCCCCCGCGCCCGAGTCCATCGCTGCAAGGGTCCAAACCACCCGCAGCCTGAGCCGCGCACCATTTTTTCACCTTCCCCTAAATCGTTGGATCAAAGCTTTCCAGGCGAGACATTCAGTTTCCAGGGACGTCTAATCAGGCACCGGGAACTTTTGAGGAATTCCTTCCGTATCCCGTCATAGAGGACGTCATGAAGGCCTATCTTGCAAACCTGCCTACGAAAACCTGGGTGCTTCTGATTGTGCCTGCCGTGGCATTGGCGTACCCGATCGCTACGATCGTGGTGCCTTGCGTGCTGCGCGCCGTGGTGCCGGAAGTTGTGCGTTCGGTGCTAAGCATGATTTAGGCGCAGCCGTTGCACCTGCGCGACTGCCGGATGCCTCCTGACTTGCGCCACAAGCGGCTACAATACCCTTGGAGTCCAGGTCGCGTGCCTCGCCCGAAAACGTCTATCCAAAGCCCACCAATGTCCGAGCCATCATCCGACGAATTGTGGATGGAAGAGGCGCTGCGCTGTGCGCAGCGCGCTCTGGAGAGCGGTGAAGTCCCAGTAGGAGCCGTGGTGGTGCATGCCGGTCACATCGTTGGCCGGGGATGGAATCGCAACATTGGCGAGTTCGATCCCACCGCACACGCCGAAATAGCCGCGCTGCGCGAGGCCGGCGCCGCTCTCGCGAACCACCGTCTGGGTGATTGTGACCTCTTTGTTACAATTGAACCGTGCGCCATGTGCGCCGGAGCTATGATTCATGCCCGTATCCGGCGGCTGGTGTATGGGGCGGAAGATCCCAAAGCTGGCGCGGTAAAGTCGGTGGTGCAGGTGCTGAACCATAAGTATTCGAATCACCGCATCGAGGTTCTCAGCGGAGTGCTGGCCGGGCGCAGCGCGGACCTGCTGCAAACGTTCTTTCGAAATCGCCGGTAGCGGAAGAAAAAATTGCCGGCACTGCTTTCCGGAGAGGTGCGTGAGCGGTTGAAACGATCCGCCTCGAAAGCGGACATACCTTAACGGGTATCGGGGGTTCGAATCCCTCCCT
>CAWAXF010000030.1:0-128160 GCA_963785865.1 uncultured Acidobacteriota bacterium
TAGTAGTAGTAGTTCAAATCATTGCCGTCGTAGTACCCCATGCTGCGAATTCCATTCGTATCGTAGTAGGGCGGCTGGTTATTTCGCGCATCGTGCGCATTCGTGTAAACGTAGCCATCCAATTTAGGGATGCTGGACACAGGACTGAAGAGATTCCAGTCCACATGGCTCTCATTCCACGACGGGCTGGGATTCTCAATACATTGCGTGACCAGGTTGTAAGACGCAATGTTCGGGCTGTTGCTGTTCTCCACGCAATCGTTCGGAGGAGGATAGTTCGGATCGCATCCCGGATTGGTGGGCGGCGGACCGTAAAGTGGTGCCGCACCCGAAGCCGGATTGAACTGCGGCAGGCCATCGTAGGAGATATCCGCGAATTTGTTCTGCCGCCAGTATTCTCGCAACGCCCCCCAATAGTGATCGAGGCTCCGGTTTTCCTGCGCCATAAAAACGATGTGATTGAGAACCTTGACCGTGTTGTTCAGGTTGAAGGTTGCGGTCACTGCAAGATTGCTGTTGAGGGTAATCGTGCAGCTATTGCTGGTGCCCTTGCAGGCTCCGCTCCATCCTGCAAGATAGGAGCCGCTCGCGGCTGCCGCAGTCAGCTTCACCGATGTACCCGCGACGAACGATTTCGAGCACGTGGGCTTGCAACTGATCCCAGCGGGAGTGCTTGTCACGCTTCCGCTTCCCGTGCCATTCACGGTCACGGTTAGCGTGTAGCTCGCGGCATTGGCCGCAGGAGCTGCCATGCCGAGGAGCAACAAGATTCCGAGCAAACTTCCCGTACCGAGTGACCTTCGCCGCAAACAGCCCTCCTAAAGTCTTACTTTCAGGAATGTCCTTTAGATGGCGGGCGTAGCATCACTGTTGCTGTGGAAATACCGTATTACCAGTTCAAAGCGCCGGACATGACCACGGGGAGGAGTGGCCGACTGAGGGGCAGACGAGTTATGCTTACGGCCATCATAAGACGCGAGCGGACCCTCCGTTGCCAACCGAATAGTAGGATGCTGTCAGAGTTGTCATCCCGGCGGTTCCCATAGCTTTGTCGACTTCGGTTTGGCTGCCTTTATTGCCCACATAATCGGCGCGATGGCGTTTGAAAATCGAGCGGACGAATCGCCGCCATAACTCTTGCAAAAGGAGAATCGATATGTCCTTAAGGCCGGATCCAACCTTTTACCCGTCGCCGGGCATGGCAATGAAGGCCTCGCCGGAACACCTCGCATACGTCTGTCTGCTCAACGTCGGCAAGAATGGAAAACGCGACGCCATGGGTGTTATCGACCTCGAACCGCATTCGCCCACTTATGGTCAACTGGTCAGCCAAGTGGATTTTCCCGGCAATGATAATGAGCTGCATCACTTCGGCTGGAACGCCTGCAGTGCCTGTCTGTGCCCCCAAAACCCGCACCCGCATATGGAGAGGCGATACCTGATCGTACCCGGCATCGGCTCGTCTCGAATTCACATCCTGGACACGAAAGCGGATCCCAAGCATCCGAAGATCGTGAAGGTGATTGAGCCGGAAGAGTTCGTCAAAAAGACGGGGTACACCTCTCCGCACACCATTCATTGTGGCCCCGACGGCATCTACGGCAGCGCGCTCGGTTCGGCCAGCGGCGACGGTCCTGGCGGTATCTTTCTGATGGATGCGAATACATTTGAGCTGAAGGGCCAGTGGGAGAAGGACCGAGGCCCGCAGAGCCTGGCATATGACTTCTGGTGGCACCTCGGGCACGACACCATGATTACCTCCGAATGGGGCACGCCGAACATGGTGAAGGACGGCCTTAACCCCGAGTTGCTGCTGGCGGGAAAGTACGGCCACAAGATGCACATCTGGGATTTGGACAAGCGCATCCACCTGCAGGAACTTGACCTCGGTGCGGAGCAACAGATGGTGCTGGAGCTTCGGCCTGCCCACGATCCGAAAAAGACCTTCGGATTTGTTGGTGTAGTCGTCTCTTTGAAGGACCTCTCGTCGTCTGTCTGGATGTGGTACCGCGAGGATGGAGGGAAGAACGGTAACTGGGCAGTACGCAAGGTGATTGAAATCCCCGCGGAGCCAGCCGATCCGGAAACCCTGCCACCGCTGCTGAAAGGCTTCAAGGCAGTGCCGCCGCTGGTATCCGATATCAACCTGTCACTCGACGATCGCTTCCTCTATGTTTCTTGTTGGGGGACGGGAGAGTTCATCCAGTACGACGTCTCCGATCCTGCTCACCCGAAAAAAACCGGCTCGCTTCACGTCGGTGGCATAGTGCGCCGCGCGGCACACCCGAAGAAGCCCAAGCAGGCTCTTAACGGTGGACCGCAGATGGTCGAAATCAGCCGTGACGGCAAGCGCGTGTACTTCACCAACTCGCTCTACTCTCCTTGGGATGAGCAGTTCTACCCCGACGGAGTAAAGAGTTGGATGGTGAAGATCGACGCCAGCCCCAATGGCGGCATGAAACTGGATGAAAGATTTCTTGTCGAGTTTGACGAGCTTCGCGCCCACCAGGTACGGCTGGAAGGTGGCGACGCCTCCTCGGACTCCTATTGCTTCTCGGACACGAAATGATGCATGCGGGACTCACTTCGACGATGGTGTGGTTGATGCTGCTCCTCGGCGCTTACCACGGCATCAATCCCGGGATGGGATGGCTATTCGCGGTAGCGGTGGGAATGCAGGAGCAAAGGGGAAGCGCAGTTGCCAGGTCCCTCGTGCCTATCGCGCTCGGCCACGCGGCAGCAATCGGAAGCGTCGTATTCATCGCCGCGATACTTGGCACAACGCTTCCGCTCGCAGCCATTCGGTACTCCGTGGCAGCAATTCTTGTTGGCCTGGGAACCTATTCTTTGGCGCGACACTGGCATCCCCGGTGGGTCCGCATGCAGGTGGGCTTCAGGGACCTGACAATCTGGTCCTTTCTAATGGCCTCTGCGCATGGCGCCGGTTTGATGGTGGTGCCCGTGCTGTTGGGCAGCAACACCGTCGAAGCACGGGGGACCATGGCAGGCCATGAACACCTATCCGCCACCGGCAGTCCCCTGGCCGGGATGCTGGCCACTGGTCTCCATACCATTAGCTATTTAGCAATGACCGGGCTGGTCGCTTGGGTGGTCTATCGAAAGCTCGGCCTAGGCCTTCTCCGCAAGGCGTGGCTGAACTTCGACTTGGTCTGGGCCGGCGCGCTAATAGCCACGGGCCTTGTCACCCTGTTTATATAAGACTGTTGTGCCTTCACTTCGTGGCGAAATAGTTGGCAATCGAGAACGATTCCCCATTTGCAGTAACAGACTCAGCCAATCACCCCGTTCCATCGATCAAGTTCTGAATCGACTCCACCAAAGTTCAACACCAGCAGCACATGGTGAAAGTTCATCACAGTGAGGACCGGGATCCCGAATGTAGGGTTCATAAGCGGGCGAGCTAGGAGAATGGGCATTACTGATCGCCACATCACGGCGAGAGGTGCCACGCTGCTGCTTCGCGCCGCCCAGCATGATCAGCGCAACGCCCCGATCGCTACTTGATGCCTTGGATGGCCAACGGGAAGACCGGTTCCATCGCGGAAGCGCCGCCATCAACGTACAGCAGTTGGCCGGTGATGAAGCTCGCCTGGTCAGTGCAGAGGAGAACCACGGCGTTGCCGACGTCGGCTGGCGCGCCGAGGCGCCTCATGGGCGTCCAGCCGCTCTCGTGCCAGTCCTTGATCATCTGGAATACCTGGGGCGGCAGCCCGCTGAGGACGCTGTCGTCGCAGGCGCCCGGACTGACGATGTTCACCGTGATGCCCTTCTGGGCGAGAGCGACGGCGAAATAACGAGCCAGCGCCTCCTTCGCGGCTTTCGCTGAGCCCATGGCGACCCAAGGCTGCCAGCTGCCGGTTTGCCCGCCGGGCGCATAGGTGATGGCGATGATCCGGCCGTTCTTGCCCATCATCGGCACCGCTGCGCGGACCGCAACCAGGAACTCCGTCGCCTGGGTGTCAAAGGTCGCCTGCCATGCTTCCAGCGGAATCTCCATTGGTTCCGCGTAGAAGCCCGTGGCGATCGTAGCCCTGGCGTTAGAAACGAAGATGTCCAGCCCGCCGAATTGGGACTTGATGGTCTCGAACATGCGCTGGATGTCCGCCACCTTGCCGACATCCGCCTTGATCACCAGAGGCGTGGCACCGCGCTCCTTGAGGAGGCGAGCCGTGTCTTCGGCGGCCGCGTCGTTCTCCTTGTAGTTGATTGCAATTCTTTTGACCCCCTGCTCAGCGAGCTTCAGCGCGATTCCGCGGCCAATACCGCGTGACGCCCCTGTGATCAGAGCGGTCTGCTGCGTTAGCGTGATTGGCATGACACCCTCCCGTTTGCGTGTAAGGAGCGACAGGATCGATCTCGATCTCGTGTACTACGCTCTGCACATGTCCATGGGAAAACGCGTCCGCGAGCGGTCGCCAGTCACCCATTCTACCGCGATTGAATCACCGGCTGGCCGAGCACCACTTCCATGATTTCATCCAAGGCGGTGCAAACCATTCTACGCGGCCTGGTCCAAGATTAAATTCGTGTGCTCACCCGAATCGTGCGGTTGATCAGCGAGACGCAACTCGCGGAGAAACATGGGAGGCGGCATTCGCGTGAAATGCGATAACTACGTTTGTGATCACAAACGAATCCAGTTCCAGGCTGATCGGCAAAGGCAAACTGAGAGTGGCCTTCCACAATTTCCGCTTTGCCCGTCAACCGGTCCGAAGCTTCAACCTCATTCCTGAAACTCTTATACTGATTCAGAACTAAACCTGGCATCTGACCATCGGGGCGTCACGTTGATGCAACGCCGCGCGCAATCCCGTCACCTGCCGGAAGGAGAAGAGTCTGTGGTCACTACTACTGAAATTGCGCCCGAGATCTATCGTCTGGCGGTCTTCGTTCCCGAGATCAATCTGGAGTTCAGTCATTTCCTGGTGCGAGATGAGGAGCCGCTTCTTTTTCACGCCGGATTGCGCGGCATGTTTCCGCTCTTGCGCGAGGCGGTCTCGCGTCTCCTCGACATCTCGAAGCTCAAGCACATTGGATTCAGCCACTTCGAGTCCGATGAGTGTGGAGGATTAAACCACTGGCTTGAACTCGCTCCTACAGCGCAACCGGTTTGCGGCTTGGTCGGAGCTATGGTGAGCGTGAATGATTTTTCGATTCGGCCCGCTCGCGCTTTGACGCGGGACGATGTCTTACCGACGGGGCGTTATCGTTTTCGTTTCCTTCCCACTCCTCACGTGCCGCATGGATGGGATGCCGGTGTCCTCTTTGAAGAGAACGAACGGACGCTCTTCTGCTCCGACCTGTTTCATCAATGGGGCCATCACGAACCGGCCACCGACAAAGACATTCTGGAACGATCTCAAGACGCGCTTCGGGAAGCAGAAGCTGGTCCATTTGCGAACTACGTTCCCTATACGCATCATACCGGGCGCGTACTCGAAGGGTTAGCGGAACAGGAGCCGAAGACGTTGGCAGTCATGCATGGGTCCAGTTATTACGGCAATGGGGGGCAGGCACTGCGAGACTTGGCTGTCGTCATGCGCCAGGTGCTCGGGCCCAAAGAACAGGATGGACAAGTAACCCCTTCAGGCATGATCAAAACATAGAGCAGTAGGCCAAGATCGCGAACGTTTCTGATTTGGGTTGTCGGCAACCGGGAACTTAGGGCTTTCCCCTTACCTTCCCCGGCCGAGTCGCCAACAGCGCGGGTCGCATCCGGCATGCGGGCAGCGTAGAATCTGGTTTCTAAGGAAACCTATGCCCGATCAGACTCCCGCTCCGCCGCCTGCGACACCGCCGCAACCGCCCGCGCCTCCCGCTACTCCGGCCGGACCCACTATCAATATCGGCGAAGAGTACGGGACTGCGAAGAAGAATCTGCCGCCCACAAGGATCGTGCTCATCGCGATCGGGATCGTCGCCGTAGTGGTGGTGATTGCATCATTCGTCAAGCGCGCCAAGCCGCAAGGCTCCGGATCGCTCGACAATGTAGTAGCAGTCGAAATTCCGGGACAGACCTCTACCATGGTCGCTCTGACCTTTACGCTGCACAATGGCAGCGACAAGGCTCTGTATGTGCGTTCGTTGCAGGGTAAAGTGACAACTGCCAGCGGCGAAGCGACCGCAGACGCAGTCTCTGCCGTGGATTTCGATCGTTACTTCCAGGCCTTCCCTGCCCTGAAAAGCGGTGCCCAGCTGCCACTTTCGCCTGAAGTCCGGCTCGAAGTCGGACAGACAATCAATCGCACCATCATCGTTGCGTTTCCCATGACCCTCGATGCCTTCAACCAACGCAAGTCCGTCAGCGCGCTCATCTGGCCTTACAACTACACTGTGCCGGTGACGTTGACCAAGTGAACGGGAACACATGGAAATGCGCTGTCGAGCTTTGCCCGACCGGACAGCCGAGGGCGGCCGTCCCTACGTGGGCCCGTCCCTGTGCTGGCAGCTTGCGCTAATTGCGGGAATGCGTTTTTATTATTCGCATGCAAATTTCTCGCTGCTATCTCCAGGTTGTCATCCGCATTCTCCTTCTCACGTTTCTGGCGACGACCGTTGCCTCCGCAGCTGCGGCGAAGGGCAAGTACATTTTTTATGTGGGCACTTATACGCAGGAAGGGAGCAAGAGCAAAGGGATCTATGCCTACCGGTTCGACGCCGCGACAGGACAAAGCACGCCCTTGGGACTGGCCGCGGAGACTACGAACCCATCGTTCGTCGCACTGCATCCCAACGGACGTTTTCTCTATGCGGTAAACGAACTGCAGAACTACGAAGGCAAGAATAGCGGGGGCGTGAGCGCGTTTTCTGTTGATCGCGAGACTGGCAAGCTGACCTTTCTGAATGAAGTGCGGTCGCGCGGCGGCGATCCCTGCTACATCGTCGTGGACAAGGCGGGAAAGCACGTGCTGGTCGCGAACTACACCGGCGGAAGCGTGGCCGTGTTCCCCATTGATGACAGTGGCAAACTGGGCGAAGCTTCGGCTTTCGTGCAGCACACCGGCCACGGCGCCGATCCCAAGCGCCAGGAGGGCCCGCACGGACACTCCATCGATTTGTCTCCGGATAACAAGTTTGCTTTTGTCGATGACCTGGGACTCGATGAGTTACTGGTCTACAACTTCGATAGCGGCAAAGGTACGCTTACGGCCAACGATCCGCCGTTTGTGAAACTTGATCCAGGCGCCGGGCCGCGCCATTTCGCGCTGCATCCCTCAGGCAAGTTCGGTTACGTCGTTGCGGAAATGGCCTCAACCGTAACCGCGCTGTCCGTCGATCTGAGGTCGGGCAAGTTGCAACGCCTACAAACGATCTCCACTCTGCCCGCGGACTTCAAAGGCGAAAACGATGACGCCGAAGTGCAAGTGCATCCTTCGGGCAAGTTTCTTTATGCTTCGAATCGCGGACACGACAGCATCGCGGTATTCGCGATCGACCCGAGCAAAGGCACGCTGACGAAAGTCGAGGATGTCCTGACGCAGGGCAAAACTCCGCGCAGCTTCGAGATTGATCCGACGGGACACTTCCTGCTCGCGGAAAATCAGAAGTCGGACAACATCGTTGTGTTCCGCATTGACCAGGACACCGGGCGCCTGACGCCAACGGGACAGGTGCTCGAAGTGGGCTCCCCAGTGTGCGTGAAGTTCTTACGCGTGGATTGATCGCGCCTCCGCTGTGCTGGGCTACAATCCGGAGTTATGAAATTGCGCGTTCAATGCTACTCGGGTTACAAGGCGGAAGAGAGACCCGTCCGCTTCAGTATCGATGATCACGAATATGTCGTGGACGAAGTTCTGGATCAGTGGTATGGACCGGAGTACGCTTGGTACAAAGTGCGCGCAGATGACGGAAATATCTACATCCTTAAACGGGATACGTCTGAACCAGGCGGCAGCTGGGATCTGGTCTCGTTCCGGAAAGCTGCGAGCTAAATCCAAAGCGCAGTTCAAACGCGCAAGCATCAGGCCTGCTGCTTCCAATCGTCGGGTTCCGGGTCAATGCCCCACACGTTAGCTGGCTCGACGAGCGCCAGTCCAAGCAACCAGAGTTTCTCGTATTCGCCCAGCGAGATGCAGTTCACCACGCGGGCGGCGACCTCTTTTTTTATCGCCAAGTCATTCAGCTGAACGACGGTTCCGGTGGGTACGGGCTGCGGCGATCGCACCGCACATCCGCCCATATTGGCGAGTATGACCTGACACGGTCGAGAGAAAGGATGTTGCGGATCGAGGCTGGTAAGGACAACAGGAATTTCGCAGGGGACGCGAGTCCCACCCCTCGATGCCTTCTTTCTTCCAGTTGAGCTCTGGCCCAAGGTCGTTCCTGCGAGATTCTCGCAGGCTTTCCCCTCCAGTAAACCCCCTGGGCAGTTCTGTTCGGAATTCGTAACAAGGGAAAACCTCAGGGCAGCGAAGGCGAGTTTCCAATGATCTGCCGATAGGGACGCGAAAAGCGGGAATTCATTGGCTTGAAGGTGCTTACCTGCGACCGTAGCGTATGGCGCATCTTGGCGCTTGCACGGCCGGGGGGGATAAATGATCCTCCTCATACTGGAACAGGTTTCTCGAAGGCTTCCAGTGGAGACGCAGGAATGCCCTCAAACTCTAACGCGCGATTGTCGCAAGCGCCCGACTGGTGCGACATAGCCGACCGAGCAGCAAAAGAATCCGATCCCAAGAAACTGATTCAGTTGGTACGAGCACTCTGCGATCGTCTGCAGGAGGCTGAGCGGATGAAGAAAAAGGGATCGCAGCCATCCCCCGCGCCCGAGTCCATCGTGCTAGGGTCCAAACCACCCGCAGCCTGAGCCGCGCACCATTTTTAACCCTCCCCTAAATCGTTGGATCAAAGCCTTCTCGACGCGAGACATTCACCTTCCAGGGTCGTCTAATCAGGCAACGGGAACTTTTGAGGATTTCCTTCCGTATCCCGTCATAGAGGACGTCATGAAGGCCTATCTCGCAAACCTGCCTACGAAAACCTGGGTGCTTCTGATTGTGCCCGCCGTGGCGTTGGCGTACCCGATCGCTACGATCGTGGTGCCTTGCGTGCTGCGCGCCGTGGTGCCGGAAGTCGTGCGTTCGGTGTTAAGCATGATTTAGGCGCAGCCGTTGCACCTGCGCGACTGCCGGATGCTCTCCTGACTTGCGCCACAAGCGGCTACAATACCCTCGGAGTCCAGGTCGCGTGCCTCGCCCGAAAACGTCTGTCCAAACCCCACCAACGTCCGAGCCACCACCCGACGAATTGTGGATGGAAGAGGCGCTGCGCTGTGCGCAGCGCGCGCTCGAGAGCGGTGAAGTGCCCGTTGGAGCCGTGGTGGTGCATGCCGGGCACATTATTGGCCGGGGATGGAATCGCAACATTGGCGAGTTCGATCCCACGGCACACGCCGAAATCGCGGCGCTGCGCGAGGCCGGCGCCACTCTCGGCAACCACCGTCTGGGGGACTGTGACCTCTTTGTTACAATTGAACCGTGCGCCATGTGTGCCGGAGCTATGACTCATGCCCGCATCCGCCGGCTGGTGTATGGCGCGGAAGATCCCAAAGCTGGAGCTGTGAGGTCGGTGATGCAGGTGTTGAATCATAAGTATTCGAATCACCACATCGAGGTTCGCAGCGGGGTTCTGGCCGGGCGCAGCGCGGAACTGCTGCAAACGTTCTTTCGAAATCGCCGGTAGCGGGAGCAAAAATTGCCGGCACTGCTTTCCGGAGAGGTGCGTGAGCGGTTGAAACGATCCGCCTCGAAAGCGGACATACCTTAACGGGTATCGGGGGTTCGAATCCCTCCCTCTCCGCCAGTTATTCTTTTCTCTCACATCTCGTTTAAAACCCACTCTGATGACGAAAATCAAATCCCCACCCTGTCCCGCAGAAAGCGCGGCACAAGGGGTTGGACACCCCATCACCAAAACCGATCCGATACGCCGACTTTGCTTTTCACGAGTGCGAAATAGTTTGCACAGTTGAATATTTTCACAGCTATTTTGCGCATCCCCGTTGACATAACCTATACAGAGGTACACAATTGCCCGATTGGCGGGTGTTTTGACTGCGCCTGGGTTGCAGTCGCTGCCCGCTGTTTGTGCGGAACTGCGCGGGCAGGCTGACCACCACCAACTTTTCAGGCGTAGCGTGATTGTCTTAATGTCCCTTGCATTGATGTGGCGGGTTCTGTGAGCTGATTGCTGCGCGGTTTTTCTTCCCCCGAACCGAACTGGTTACCCGACGAATAAACCTTGAATGAAAGAGGCCTTTCCATGCCTGTGAGAATCCCCCTGATGTCATCCTCCAACGTCGAAACCAAAGCGATCGGCGGAAAAACTACTGTCTGCGGCTTCATGAACACCGTGCTGATGCGGCGAGAGAAGAAACGCTTTCAAAAGGCTCGGCTTCACGGCGATTTTGTTAGTGATTGTCTTGGCAAGCGCCACTCTCGCGGCGGCGCAAACGCCGTGCCCTTCTTCGCCGAACTACACTGATTTCAGCTCGAACGGGAATTGCCTGGCACTGAACGGCAGTGCAAATTTCCCGCCTGAAACTACTGTGCTGCAGATCACGCCCGGCGCAACAGGCCAGCCGGGTCCGCTTGGTACACCACTCCGCAGGCTGTCCAAAATGGGTTCACCACGACCTTCCAGTTCCGGTTCACAAATGCGTCGACTCCTCCAGCAGACGGAATCGCCTTTGTCATTCAGAATTCCAGTACGTCAGCCATCAGTACCACGGGAAGCGGCGGCGCTCTGGCTTATGGCGACACCGATTCGAGCGTTAATCCGAGCACGGGGGCTGGGATTCCCCACAGCTTGGCTATCGAGTTCGATACTTTTCAAAACGGTTGGGATCCAAACGTCAGTCATGTGGCCATTCAGAGCTGCGGCGCGGGCCCCAATACGTCACACCATAACCGCTTGTGCTTGGGAAATTCAGGTCCAAACTCCACTCTGGGTAGCCCGATTATTACCGGCAACTTGGCGGACGGCGCCGTGCACAACGTCACGATCACTTACGTGCCTTCGTGTTCCACATGCTCGCCCGCAACGGTTGCCAATATTCAAGTCGTTCTGGACGGAGTCAGCATATATCCCAACGGTGTGAACGTCGACCTGGGCAGCATTGGCTTAGGCACTGGGGGAACGGCGTTGGTCGGGTTCACCGGCGCGACCGGAGCCCTCTCGGAGAATCACAATATCCTGAGCTGGACATTTACCCCGACTCAACAAGGGGCGCGTGATCAATCCAGACAGTCCGACTAGCCTCACCCAGACTTTCGTGGCCAGCGACACACCAGGGCATGTCGACATATTTGGTTTTGACTATAGCGTCTCGAACAACAGCGACAATCTCAATACGTCCAGCCGGTACGACGCCCTTCGTGAACACGGCCGGGATTACTCCGTTCGACTGGGCCAGTATTGTCAAGGGCACTTCAATGGCCGACGCTCCTTGCCTGACAGCCGCAGGTCAAAATGTGTGCGTAGTCAGCACACTGACGTGCACGACTAGCAGCGAGCCGACTCCTGCCGGATCGAACTGCCCGCAATCGACTGCGAGAAACGTGCTATTCACCCAGGAGATGGATCTGAATCTGAATCAGCCGGGAATCGTCGACGGAATCCTCACCATCCCTCCGGGTTATGCTCCCGGGATGGCGATGGCGCCGGATGTGCTGGTTTCGGGTGCGCAGTGCCATTTCCCGACGGACGACCCGCTTGGGACACAACTTTGCCCGCAGAGCATCATGACCCGACTGGAAGACCCCACCATACGAGGAGGCGGAACCGGTACTACCACGAATTCAAGTTACGTATTGTTCTGCTGCCAGCCCGAATGGCATACTACGCCGACGATTCCGTTGTGGTCTAACAACATCAACGGTGTGCCTGTGTCGTTTAACAGCGTGCCGCCTGCAACCCCAGTTCCCGATGACAACAATTTCCACGCGGCACAAGGCGCTTCTGTGGTTTTCGGCGCGGAGCCTCGCGGGACAATACTCGACACGACTTATCCACTCCCGGCTGAGCAGAGCTTAGCTAACGCAATACAGTGTCCCGCGCTCGGCGCTTTGCCGACGCCGTGGTCAACGCAGAACCCACAAGCATTCAGCGTGAACGGAACGGTGAATAGCTACAACAACAATGGCACAAGTACTCAACTCGCCGAAGGGGCTTACGACCTTCATTACTTTTCGATGGATTGTGACTCCTTCGAGGAGTTGGTCTACCCTGCGACGCTCGATATCCACCCCGGGCCGCCGGGGCCAAACGTGGTCAAATTCAAGACGGTGCCGTTCAACATCGATACCACTAAACCGACAGTAGACTCGATCACGCTAACTCCTCCAGGCGGATATTACGCCCAGAACTCGGTAGCGACCGCAACAGTTTCCTGCAGCTGATCCCAGCGAGCCTGACAGGTTGCGAACTTCTTCTCAGGAATTGCCACCTGTGCATCACAGCCATTTACCGGCAATCTCCCAACCGCGACAACCACACCCATCCCGCTTAGCACGTCAACCATTGGAACTCAGACGTTCACAGCCAATGCAGTGGACGCGGCCGGGAACTCTACACCCCGAAGCGTGACGTATCAAGTTGTAGGATCTACCGATCTTTCGGCGGCCATGCTCGGGAACCTTCTCGTCAAACGCGGGACGAACATGACCTACTACATTTCGGTGGTGAACCGGGGGCCGAGTACGGCCAATGGCGTCACTCTCATCGACACTTTGCCGGCGGGAACCACTTTCGTCAGTTCCGGATACACCATTGAATCCTGCAACTTCAGTGGGAGCGTTCCATCATGTTCCATTACCGCGCCGACAAATTCCTGCGGCAGCACTGCGGCGTCGTGCAGCATCGGCAATCTGGGGCCCTGGACATCAAGGAATCCCATGGGAGCCTTGGTAGCGATCACGGTACACGTAAATGCAACTGTTGTTGCCGGTACAAAACTCACCGACATGGCTGTGGTGAGTGCAGCCAACTCCGACTCCAACCTGAACAATAACAGCACCAAATGGGTGACGTTGGTGACCCAATAGCAAAATGAAGCTCAGGAAAGGGAGGATGCGAATCATCCTCCCTTTCTCACGGGCATCAAATTTCCCGGAGTTAATTGGAGGCGGCCGCCGCTTGCGTTGCTTCGGCGAACATGACCTTGAGATCTGCGCGTTCCAGCAATTTTTCCGCGCCAGCATCCTTTTGCATGTCATCCATCAGCTTTACAGCCATGCGATAGTGCTGGGAAGCATCCGCCGGGTTGCCTGCTGATCGGAGGGCGGTTCCAAGCAGATAATGGATGCGCACGCTTTGGAAGCGTGAACCAAGCTTCTCGCTCTTACCCAGATCGGTTTGCAATTCCTGCTGAGCCGCGGCATATTTCTTTCCCGCGATGAGGGCCTCTGCGGCATCCACTGAACTCTCCACGGACAGGTACTTCAGATTGCGGCTGTCCGCCTCCTGCGTCAATTTGCGAAATTCTTTGGCTGAGGAATCCGGATTCCCCTTATTCAGAGCCATCTCAGCAACGCGCAAGCGGGACAACAAAATCACCTCAGGAGAGTTTCCGCGCAACGCTGACTGAAGCGCCTGCTGATACAAAGCTTCCGCTGACTTCGCGTCACCGGCGTAACGTCGAGCATCTCCCTGGGTGATGAGCAAGTGGGCCTTCAGGCTGTCATTCTTGAGATCACCAATGAGAGCCCGGGCCTGCTGCAAAACCGCGTCGGACTCAGCACCTCGTCCCGCCTGGGCGAGCGCGCCGGCAAGATCATTGAGAAGTCCTGCCATATCGGCACTGCGATCCCCGATGGCGCGGTACCCATTGACCGCGTCTTGCATGGCGTTGAGCGCGGCCCCGAACCGTCCCTGGTTCTGGAAAACCAGCCCGATGTCATGCGATTCATCGGATGCCCCGCGACTGTTTCCCGCCTTCCGCCACAGATCGAGCGCCCGCATGGCGGTGGTCAGCGCCTGATCGTACTGCCCGGTACCGATATACACCTGTCCCAGCGCGGACAGGGTCTGCGCGATGGATGCGGGAACGTTAAGCTTTTCGCGCAATTGCAATGCCTGCTGGAGATACGTCAAGGCATTGTCCGTATCGCCCTTGCCGAAATATACGCCACCGATATTATTCAGGCACAGTGCCTGATAATTCTCGTCGCCGGTGTCGCGCTGGATTTGCAACGACTCCTTATAATTTTGCAATGCCTTGTCGTAGTCGCCCTTGGACTCGTACACCACGCCCATATCAATCAGCGTGTCGCCAACCTCTTTCCTCATTCCGATGTCGCGTTGCAGTTGGAGAGCCTGGGTATAGTCGGAGAGAGCGGCTGCGACTTTACCGCTCGTATTCTGTACCACCGCCATTTCCACGAGATTGCTGGCCAATGCCCGCTTCAGTCCGAGCCGCTGATTAATCGCCATCGCCTCTTGATACTGGCGCATGGCCTCATCCGGTTTGTTCATCATGCGATACGAGATGCCCATCGATTGCAGCACTAACGCCTTCAATTCGGGGACATCTAACTGCGTGGCCAGCGATAATCCTTTGGTCAAGGGCTCAAACGCCGCCTGCGGGTTCCCGCTCACGATTTCCACTACACCCATCTGCCACAGGGCCTTGATATTCTTCGGATCCGCTCCCAGAAGCTTGGATAACTGAGCTCTGGCCTGAGAATAATTACCGGTGGCGGTGTACAGATCCGCCAAGCCGGATTCGACATCGGAATTCTCGGGCATGCTCTTTGCAAGATTTTCGTAGGCTTCGATCGCCCGCTTGTTGTCCTTGATCACTCGCGCGTGCGCCGCCTCGATCAGGTATTTCTCAATCGTGGGCAAGGATTGGCTGAGGCCGATGGCTTTGCGCGAGGCCAGTTCGGCATCCCCGTCAAAGCCAAGGGCAGACTCCGCTTCGGCCAGTCGCGAATACGCCAGGGCGAAGTTTGCGTCTTCCTTGGTCGCAGACTGTAAGACCTTAACCGCATCGAGGTTTTTGCCGTCCCGTAGCAATTGAATTCCCTTGTTGTAGTCTCGCAAGGCGGGCGCTGAACTGGAGCTGGGCTGGAACGAACTGGCTTTCAACTCGCGTATGGCATCGGACGACATCGCCAGGTTGTCGCGAACAGATGCAGCAAGTCGATCCACCGCTCCGGGGATATCCTTCTCATCTACGGCTTCAATCTTGATGGGTACGACGCGATCATGTTTGAGATCCTGGACGGTGGCGTCAATCCGGATCTGGCCGCCGAACTTGGCGTACTGTCCAGAAACCAGGGTATCCGCATTGCTGAACTCGGCCAGGCTTCTCAGGGTCGTAGGCTCAATCGAAGCATTAGGCGCGATGCGCAGATCGGAATACACCTGATGCAGACGTTCCTGCGACACAGTTCGTAAGCTGGCAGACTGGCCCACATCGGTGCTCAACATCTCCGCGAGGCTCGGTCCAAGCCAATCCAGAGCAGGATCGCCAGATGCATTGCGGAAAGGTAGAATCGCCAGCGACATGGCGGGTCCAGATACCGCCTTTTGCCCGGAGGGGCCAAAGAGCTTTCCGCGAAAGAAATAGCCCACGAGGGCCAAGACAATCACGGTAACGATGCCGCACAGCAGAGGCCAAGGAATCGTCCGTCCCCAGGGCTCAACTGCCGGCTGAAAACCCAACGTTGCTCCCGCTAACTTGCCTTGCCATGCGTCCAGATCCCGCAGCAGTTCGGTGGCGCTCTGGTAACGCAGGGTGGGATCTCGTTCAAGACATTTGCTGACAATCCCGCTGAGCGCAGCTGGGATTGTCTTGTCATGATCGGAAACCGGGATAGCCCTTTCCGAGGTACGGCGAAGCAAACTGGCAATTGCGCTATCTGCCCTGAACGGCGTGACACCCGTCAGAAGCTCGTAAAAAATCAATCCTACGGTGAAAAGGTCGGAGCGCTGGTCCAGATCCTTGGCCAATGCTTGCTCCGGGGACATGTAGTCCATGGTCCCGACGAGCGCGCCGGTCTGGGTCATGCCGTCGCCCTCAATCATGCGTGCCAGGCCGAAATCCATGACCAGAATGCGGCCGCTCCTGTCGCACATAACGTTCTGTGGCTTCAAGTCGCGGTGGATGATGCCTGTGCTGTGCGCTGCCTCCAGGGCTCGGCAAATCTGCTGGATGATGTCCACCGCCTGTTCGGGAGCTAGTTTCTTCTCCCGCAGCAGCAGGGTGCGCAGGTCTTCGCCCCGCACAAACTCCATGGTGATGAACTTGATGCCGTCGGCCTCACCCAGGTCGTAAATGCGGATCACGTTGCGGTGCGTAACTTCGCGCGCCAGCAGCAATTCCTGCTTGAAACGGTCAATAATGGCTTTGCTCTTGGCCAGTTCCGGGCGGATTACTTTCAGGGCGACGGGCCGTTCAAGTTCACGGTCCAAGGCTTCGTAAACTGCCCCCATGCCGCCTTCGCCCAAGCAGGGCGACAATCTCATAGCGCTGTCCTAAAACCGTGCCGGGGGGCAACGCAGGCGCGCTCACGTGGTGATAGGTAGCCGGGGTCTGACGAGGAGGACGGATCCCACCAGCGTCGAGCATGGTAGGGGCATCCGCGGGGGTGACCCCGGTTCCCGCGCTGGGCGTTACATCGATGAGGGTAAGGGCGTCGGAGGGCGCTACTACTTCGCCGGACGCACTTTCGCCCGGCGGCCCACTGATGACTGCTGTCTTGTCTCGCTCGTCCTTTGCAGTGCGGTCCCCCTCGGCACCGCTCCCGTCGGGCGGCCACTTGGGTACATTCGACATTCAGAGCCCCAAAACTGTCTGTGGCTCCGTAGTATATACCCGTTTGCAGCGGAAAAACCCGCGTCTATTGCCGAGTTTAGTTCCGTTCGCGCAGGTCCCGAAGACCCTCCTTAGGCCGCAAAGCGGCCATAAATCTCTGAATGGCTTGCAGGCTGGCATCAGGCTGATCCCGTTGCGGCGAGTGTTTGCATTCGGACAATGCGAGCACTTGCACCGAACCACCAGCCTGCCGCTCGATCGCTTCCACCTGCGCCATGGTTCCGTACTGGTCGTCCACGCCCTGAATTACCAGAATAGGACACGTGATCTTGGGAAGATACTCCTCGATGTTCCAGCTGCGAAAATCGGGGTGCAGCCAGATATCGTTCCATCCCCAGAATGTGCGCGCCGCATCGCGGTGATGGTTGGACAACCTTCGCGGCAGATCGGTGGTTTCGAATGTCACCTTCGCTTCCGCAATGCTTTTTATGCTCAAATCTTCGACGAACACATGCGGCGCCAGAAGAATCAATCCACGCACACGATCGTGGGCTCCGGCGTGAATGATCGCGATCGAACCACCATCGCTGTGCCCAACGAGCACGGGATTCTCGATCTTTAACTGAGCCAAAAGATCGGGCAGGACGAGCAGCCCTTCGTCGTGCATGTATCGCACCCCGCGCGACTCTGTCAGCACGTCGGAGTTGCCGCAACCGTAGCGCGAATACACAGTCACGGAACATCCGGTTGCCTCTGCTACTCGCGCCGGAAAATCACGCCAATGCGAGTTCGATCCCAAACCCTCATGCAGTAAGACCAACTCGGGACCTCTCGCGCGGGGAGCAGCGATACGCAGAACCTCGAGCCGGCGCCCTTGCACCCTAATGTTCAAAATTTCCTGGGACAACTTCGCTCCTGACATGCTGACGAGTAAAACACGTCCTCCTGCATCGAAGCCTCAAGATATCGTAAGCTATGGGAGGAAGGAGAACCTGTGCGCTGCCCTCGTTGCGGCAATGACAATCCAGATAGCATGCGCTTTTGCGGCATGTGCGGCGGTACTTTGCTGGCTTCGACCCCTCCACCCGCAAGAGGGGAACGTGGCGCTGCCCCGGTTCCGGAGCGTTCCACGCAAAGCACCGCGACGGCAACGCGGTCACTCGACCAGCCTCACACATCCCCCCGCGCGGTAGACAGTTCGCCCTCGATCAGCGGGCCATCCTTTCTCGGCCTCGGTGACGCGCCTGCCGCGTCGCGCAAGGTCGATCCCCGCGACGCACGCTCCCGCAACCTCGATTACCTGCTGGATGATGAGGAGCACCACCGCGGAGGAGGTGCCGGCAAATTCTTTTTCATTGTGTTCGCGCTGCTGCTCGCCGTCGGATTGGGATACCTGCGCTGGAAGAATCAGCTTCCCTGGCTGGACGCAATCGTAAAAAAGCCAGCTCCTGCGGCGCAGACCCCGGAGAATCCTGCGACAGAAAATCCATCTCCCGCCCCGCCTGAGGTCACGCCCCAGTCGCAGACTGTCCCAAATCAACCTCCGGCCAGCACTTCGAATGCGCCGGCCGCCAATCCGCCGGCAGCTGGGCAGCCGGGTGCCATTCCGCCTCAGGCAGCGCAGCCATCGCCCACTCCGGGCGCTTCCACTGGACCCCAACCTCCGGCCGATTCGGAACCGCCCAAAGCAGATAACGACAACGCGCCCGATACTACTTCCGCTGCTAAAACTCCGCCCTCCGCCGATCCGGCACCCGCGCCCAAGACTAAGAGTGCCGCTCCGGAAACGAAGCCTGAGGATTCGAGCGACGATTCCGAGGCGGCCGCCCCGGAAGAAGATGCGCCGCAACCGAAATCGACTCCGGCAGCCAAACCGAGAGCGGCTACCAAGCCTGTCGATTCTGTGGCCGATGCGCGAAAATATCTTTATGCCCGCGGCGCCGCCCAGGACTGCGATCGCGGGATGCGAATCCTTAAGCCCATGGCCAATCAGGGCAATCCAAAAGCCATGGTGGAAATGGGAGCGCTGTATTCCGCCGGCCTTTGCGCGCCGCATGATCTGCCTACCGCTTATCGCTGGTTCGCCATCGCCCTGCGCAAAGATCCGTCAAACCAGGCCATTCAGAATGACCTGCAGAAACTCTGGGGAGAAATGACCCAACCCGAAAGACAGTTGGCCATCAAGCTTACCCAGTGAGAGTTCTCACGCGTGTCAAATCACTGGGCCTCTTGTTCGTGCTTGGCATGGCCATTGGCTTTGCGCAAGAAACCAAGCCCACCAACCCTCCCACGCAACGCCAAATGGGTAGCCGCAAGGAATATGTCGGGCTGCCTAATTTTGCTCAAGTCTCTCCCCATCTATTCCGCGGAGGGCAACCCGGCGCTGACGGCCTGAAGGCTCTCAAGAAAATGGGTGTGAGTATCATTGTCGATATGCGAGGCAGTAAGAGTTCGCACGAGCAGATCGCAGTCGAGGAACTGGGCATGCAATACATCGCAATCCCCTGGCACTGCCCGTTCCCCTCCGACGCGATCTTCGCCCGTTTCCTCAGGCTCATACACGACAATCCCAAGAAGAAACTTTTTGTGCACTGCCGTCTCGGCGACGATCGCACCGGCATGGCCATTGCCGCCTACCGCATGGCCGACGAGGGCTGGTCCACCGAAGACGCTCTGAAGGAGATGAGGACGTTCGGATTCAAGGGCCCTCACCGTTTTATCTGCCCCACGCTGCAGTCCTACGAGAAGCGTTTTCCCAAACACTTGAAAGACAACCCAGTGTTCAAGGGTCTGGTACGGCCCGATCCCGAGCAAAGCAAGAAGTAATCGAGCGCCACACGCCTGCACTCCGCCTGGATCACGCAAAACAGGGCCATGTTCGCTGGCCAATTTTCGCGGCAGACTACCGCCCCCACCTCGCATCTATTCTTAGTCTCAAAATAGAAGGAGAAGGATGTCTCTTATGCCTGAAGCGCCGAGAATCACAGTCGACGAGTTAAAACGGCGAATGGACGCTGGAGAGGATTTCACGGTCATCGATGTGCGGAATCCTCAAGCCTGGGGCCAGTCCGACACTATGATCCCCGAAGCCATTCGCGTCCCGCTCGACGACTTCGAACGTCATCTCTCGCAGATTCCCAAGGATCGTCCCATCGTCGCCTACTGCACTTGACCAGACGAAGGATCAAGCGCCAGTTTGGCGCAACAACTAATTGCCAATGGCTATCAGGCTTGGGCCCTCAAGGGCGGATTCGACGCATGGCGCGAAGCCGGATTCCCAGTCGAATCTAAGAGAAAGGTAGCCTGAGGAAAAAAGTCAAAAGACCCACTCTGCCGCAGAAATCGCGGCAAGAGTGGGGCACCAGTGTTTCGTTAACATTCATCTCGCCGACAACCCAGGATGGATGATGGCGATGTTTCGCCAGTCGGGCGCGGCGTCATTGCGGCCTGTTGAATTGTAAGTGAGCGCTTCTGAGCGTCCGGCAAGGGAAAGCGATGCCTGCGTGGTCAAGAACCGCGATCTCTTCAGTTGTCAGTTGGGGCGGTCGATATTCTCCCCATAGTTCGTAAGCTCCGGGAGCCTCCTCAAAGTCGAACAGTTCCGCCCTTTCGTAGCTCACGGCGAACGATTCGCTAGGTTTTAGCCTTCTCCAAGATTTTGCCTGTTCGAGAATCCCCGGCGGGTGAGAACCTCCTGCTCCGCAGCCTGCTCCTTTTCCTGTCGTTTGTGGAGTGACTGGAGAAAAATCGACTCTTAACTGAATCGTCCCGGAATATTGACCGATACAGGGCGACAAGGGCGGGATTCTCTCTTCGTGATCCGTGATGTTTAAGAACACGAAACCGATGGTCCTTGGTACTCCCTTCACCAGTTCGCCCGGCGTGATGCGCAGTTCTATATCCGACGGCTTTTTCGCTAAATCATGCGCTGAGACACCCAGCGCGAACAGGACCAGTAGCACATGGGCCACAAAGATTTTGCCGGCGGGCAGTTTTCTGTTCGCTCGCATAGCGCGTACAGATGATAACTGTTCTAATCGGCTTTGCTGCCAAAACCCTGAGCATTTGAGCGTAATGATTCCATAAACAATGTCGGCTCCCAGGCCCGAGTAGACTTTGGAGGCGCAAACCAACCAAAGGGCCGATTTTTCACCAATTAAGCTTTCGCCAAGGAGGGACGAGGGCGGCGAATTGGGAAACCACACCTCGGTTCAAGCGGTACGCGAGGAAGAATTCCTTCGCTGCAATCCCTTAGAACCTGAAAGCCGCTCAGTCCGCGACAACCTATAACCCAGAACGTGCCTCTAAATTCTGACCCCAGCCTCCGCCTGGCTTTTGGAGCATCCGATGAAAAGCCTTTCTGTTTCTATATTCCTCACGGTGATGCTCGCCATGATGACCTCGGCTGTCATTGCGCAGACAACGCCTCCACCGCCCTGCAAAGCTCTGGCTAAAGACCGCACCATTACGTATTGTTATCCGATTGATAACTCCACTGTCAGCGGCATTGCAGTTACGGATTACGGATGGATCAAGGATTCTTGCCGCACACGTCGAAGATGTATCTAGACGGTAAGTTTATTACGGGTGCCCCGGATATTTTCAACGGCGGAGGCGGGTTCAACTGGGACGATAAAATCCACACCTACAACATTGTGGTCACCGATTCAATGGGCACATTTCAGAAATCTGTGTCGTTCCGGCAGTCGCTGCAGTTGCCGTGCCCGGCACCGGGCACAGATCGCTCCATTGTGTTCTGCAAACCCGCGAACAATGAGGTTGGCCCTTCGCCGGTGCGGATCTCCGCCGTGGCGAGCAGTTCGGCTGGCATCAGTTATTTACAGGTGTGGGTGGACGGGGTGAAAGCTGGACCGACGGAACACTATTCCGGCACCGCGAACATGAAGATTTGGAGCGATTACCTCTATCTTGCGAACGGCACTCACAAGATCACTGTTGTGGCGAAGCAGGGGGACGGCACCTCGCTCAAATCCACTCACACGGTACAAGTGGTCAGCTACACTCCATAGGATCTCAGACTGCAACGCGAGGGAAGAGTGACACCGTGTGGTTTCCCACTCTGATGTCGCTACGTGCGGACGCCATTTTTAGTCCAATGGCGATGTTACGACAGTATGCGGCCAAGATCAGATCGCGGGGGGTTCTCGCCCGAGTGGCACAACGTTTTTGAGCGCCGTGCCACTCGTTTTGAGCCTGCGCATTTCGAATTACGTTGCCAAAGGTTCGGCGCTCCCCAGCGTCGAAGACCGACCAAGGATCACTGCGCGACGTAGACGTTGTCGTAGACTGCATCGATATACAACGACGTTGCGTTCGCAGCGCAGTCGGAGGTAAAACCGCCTGCTTCCATCACTTTCGCCGGACCGGCGGCTCGCATCGTGTCGGAGAACGTGTAAGGCATGGTTGCGCTTGTTGTCACATGGTTGATCTTGTTCGTCAGGCTGACGGTGAACTGATGATTCGGTTGGTCCCAGGCAAGCGTGATGGTTACTGGCGTCCCAATTGCCACCCAGCCCAGCGAAGTGTATGGCGAATAGATGCCTGCTTGGAAGGTTTGTCCGATAACCTGCAGCTGTCCTGGTGGATCGGATGCAACGCGCTTTAGGTTGAGGGCTGCCCCTACGTCGTCGTTGGGATTCCCCGAACCCGGGTTGAAGAATGTTCCCCAGAGCCCCGTGTTGGACCCGAAGTTCGGATTAGCGGCGCAGGCTAGTTCCAGATTGCTCCGAACCGTCACGTCAGTGCGAATGGCTTTGATATTCTGCGCATTCGCGAAGCCCACCCCGGCCGAACCATTCTGCTGCCCGCCGTCGTTCGCTTGGACGCCAAAGTGGCGATGCGCCAGGTGAAGTTTCTCCTCCCTAATCTCGCGAACACACTCCATTTCCAGTCCATTGGACGAAAAGCAAAAGGCATACGCCCATTTAGACGTATTGATCAGTTTGTGGTCAAAGTTGTCGTAGAGTTTCAGAGTTTGTGCTGCGCACGGCAGAGCGGCTAAACTCAGCATCGCAAGTAGCGCATAATGTTTTTTCATTCGTCTCTCCCTCGAAGTTTTTGGGCGTCGTACCGGTCACACCCCTAGTGACACGCTTATTCAACATTCTTTTGCTCATCGCAGCGGACAACTGCCGACAACATGGGCCACGTCGCACTCTGTCGTGATCAAGCAATTGATTCAGAGTCCTATGAAGTTCCCGATCCCGTCTTAGGCGGCATTGCCGCTCTGCGAGCGTTTGGAATATGTCAAAGCGAGGCGAAGACGAGGGAAGGACGGAGAAGTTCGCCCGCTGGGGCTGAGATTTTATCCCGATACGTGACCCTACGCAAGGAAAAGCCCTAGCCTCAATACTGAGCGAGATCGTGTCGCCTTTCGAAAGCGGTCCCTATTGCTGTTAACCAGACCATAGCGCTCAAACCCGGCAGACCATTTTGAGTGCTATCGAGATATTACGTCAACGGACGCTGTCGCTTCGGTGCATACCCACATGTAGCCGCACTCTCTGCCCCGGTTCCGCATTCAGTCGAAACATCGCCGTCGAGCCATCCACACTGGATGGTTCAGGGTCGGAGTCCACGATCCAATTCTCCGGAACGTCATGGCGGACTATAAATACGGCGGGTTTGTCAGTTGGATTCTGGACAACGTACTCCTGTTCGACAACCCGGACAGTTAAGCGAGAGCGCTGGCCGTCCGTGATCTTTTCTTCGTCATGGTGGGATGACAATACGCTCTCAAGGTGACAAATCGCGTCATCGCGAAAAGCGTCCGCATGCTCTCCAACAATTACGGGGTCGGACTCAGGCTCGATCCGGCATGATTTGTCAACGATGATTGACAATGGGGCCGCTCGGTCTTGGGTCAGTTTCGCGGGCGCATCAGGTACCACCCAAACAACATATTGCACTTGGGCATCTTCATATCGTCCGGTAATTTCCCAGCATCCTGGTGTCGGAAAGTTGATGCCTCCGAGCATGAATGCCTTCCAATCCCGGGTGAATGTCGGCCCTGCGGAAATCTCAGGCGCCGGAGTGGTTGCGTCCAGTCGTCTCGCCGTGATGGTTAGCTTCGACGCACTCTCATCTGGTATCCAGTGGATATAGTGGCTCCATTCTTCTCGGAACCACATTGTCTTTTCTCCTTGTCCAGATATCCCATTGCTCGGGATGTAGGTCCAGAGCTTGTCAGTGCCGAACCAGTTGATGCCATTCGCCAGATAGGGTCTTGGAGGCACGAAGGGATGTTCGGAAGGTTTTGTCACCCCGCACGTATCCGGCACTGACTGAGTCTTGACATCTTGGCTGAGGGCAGACGATGACAAAGGCAACAGAAATAGCAAGGGAAGAAAGCGTGTAAACACCATAGAGCATCCAGCGTGGTTCGCCAATTCTACTCTTGTAAGACGCTTTAACGTCACTACCGTTAATAGGCAATTTCAGTCAAATCCCCTCGACGAGGGTGCGCGACTTGCCGCACACTGTGCGGTCCTGCATACAATGTGGACGCCCTTTATTGCTCACAGCGAACTCGATCTTGGGAATTTGCCAATGTTGCGGGGAGAAGGGCAGTGTTTTCCGCTAAAAGAACGTTTCTAAAAAACGAGCACCGAAAAGCTCGGGCGGTTTTTCCCGCAGCTTTCGGTGCTTTTCTCCAGAGAAATAAACTCTGTCGAACTTACTTCACCAAAATCTTGCCGTTCGGATCGAGCGTACCCTGCACGCGCACGCGCTTCCCTTCGAACCGCGCTACATCGGTCTGGTGATCGATGTCATACGTCTTGCCCGCGTCGTCTTTCAGCACGTACTTGTCGCCCTGCTTCACGACTGTTCCCGAGAATGTCTGGGCGCCACTCGCATCGCTCGCCGAGGAACGCGCCGCCGAATCACTGTTCGACTGAGATCCAGCCTTCGAACCCGATTCCGGGGCTGTTGCATCCGGCGTCTGCGATTGCGATCCGCTCTGCGAAGGGGGAGTCTGTGACGAAGGAGTCTGCGAAGACGAGTTGATGACGGGGTCTCCGACGACGGAGTCTGCTGCTGCGAGGGCGGCATCTCTGGTGCGGGTGGCTGTTGCGTCGAAGGCGTCTGTTGCGACGGTGTCTGCTGCGATGGTGCAGCATCCGGTGTCGAGGTCGACGGTGACGTTTGAGCGCTGGCCCAGGAGATCATTCCAAAGACGATCGCCAGGGTGGCGAGTGATGAGAGAGACAGAAACTTTTTCACAAATCCTCCAGGAGCCATTCGCGGCTCGTGTGTAACAGCTAGCACGAGGCTTGCCAGCTGCGGATCCCGATATTGTGCATGCGCGGACATTCGTTGCATCTGCAAGGCTTAGCGACTACCCATCCCGGAACGCTTGCCAACATATCCGACATTTTTCCTTCTGATCTACGCGAAACGCCGTACCCTGCGTCAGTTTCCATCGCCAGGGCCTCCAAGCATTTATTGCGCAATTCCTTGAAAACTATTCCCAGCAACTCCCGCCGCGACCCCTTTTCTTTCCGCGTTGTCTACGTCGAGAGGGCCAGGCTTTTGTAAAACCTTTCACCATCGATCGCATGTCAAACTCCTCGTGGCTAAAAAAAACCGCGGCCCAGGCCGCGGCTATAACCGGTATGGCAAAGTCTCACGGAAACCTTTTCATTCCAGCTTTCAAGTCTTCGCCGGATCGCACCGCAGCAAGCTTCGAAGACTCCGGTTTTCTTCGCTCGCCCATGGACTTCACCGCAGGAACATTAACCAGGTGAATATTCGCCATCTGCTCCAGGTGAGTCATAAGCGTGCGCAGGTTCTCGTCTCCTGAATCTAAAACCTTGCGCAATTCCATGCTGGCGCGAGTGGCTTGTTCGTAGGCCTCCCGAGCCTCAGCCAGAAGAGGCAACTGTTCAATGAATGCGCTGGCACTCTTGGTGAACTTCTTCACAGCCTCGGTGTACGCCCCGAGGGTTGCCGGCGGGGCTTGCTCCACCTGCGGTTGCGGAATGGCGGGCTGCTCAGGCGCAATCTCGTTGTGAGGATTTCCTTCGAACTCGGGGTCGGCATCCTGTTTGCCAACCAGCCACGGATCCTCCAGCGAATCGCTGTCCAGTGCATCATTAAGATTCGGAGCCTGGTTCGGATCCGCATCGGTTCGTGAGCTTGCAAAATTCTCAAGCTTTTTCCACATCAAATACTCCCTGATTTAGTTCGATTGAAATCGGAGCGGCGTTGGGCTGAATTATGAACTCCAGAAGCGGCGTGAGTCAAACCGACCGCCGGCGGTACGCAGAACGGGTGACCCACATCCCATTTGGAATCTGAGGTCTAGACCAGGACAAAAAAGAGCTGCGACGCAAGTCGCAGCTCAGACGGATCAATGAACCCCTTTGTTTTGAAAGCGCACGAGTTCAGAGCTTGCGGAAAAACTCGTTGGAGACGCTTTGGGCGGGCACGACTTCAGTCGTGCCGCAAGTACCGAAAAATCATCCGGCTTTAGCCGCTGGCGGAAGTCTGGAAACCGACGAGTCGAGTTTTCCGGCAGCCTCTTCGCTCGTGCCGGAAGTACTCGAAAATCAGACGGGCTTCAGCCCCTGAGGGATGCTTTCCAGTCTGTCAGCAATCTGAGCTGCGACCCAAGTCGCAGCTCTCACGTAGCGAAGTCCGAGGCCGGGCCTTAGTGGCGTCCCCCGCCGTGTCCGCCACCACCATGCCGTCCACCGCCACCACCGCCGCCGTGACGACCGCCACGCCCGCGACGCCCACCTCCACCGCCACCTGGACGTCCACCACGCCCGCCGCGATCTCCACCCGGTGCGCGATCGCCCCCGCGTGGACGATCTGCGCTCGCCTGTGTTGCGCCTTCGCGATTGAAGTTCGGCTCATCCGGATCATCCGGAAAATCTCCGCCACCTTCAATGACCAGCGAACCCGCAGGAACCGGCTGCCCGCCTTCCACCGCTGCCACGGGAGGAGGGGCTTCCCCACCGCCCATTTTCGCGCGCTGCTCTTTCAGAATTGCTTTGCGCGAAAGTCGAATGCGGTTGCCTTCGACCGCCAGTACCTTGACCAGCACCTGGTCGCCTTCCTTCAACTCGTCGCGTACATCGGCAATGCGATGCTCCGCCACTTCGCTGATGTGCAGCAATCCTTCCGTGCCCGGAATGATTTCGACAAACGCGCCGAAATCCGCCAGCCGCGTGACTTTGCCGAGATAAGTCTTCCCCACCTCCGCGGTCGCCGTGATGTCTCCGATAATCTGCAGCGCCTTCTGCGCCGAAGCCTGATCGCTGGAAGCGACTTTGACCAGCCCGGAATCTTCCACGTCGATCTTCACTCCGGTCTGTTCCACGATCGAGCGAATCATTTTCCCGCCCGGTCCGATCAGATCGCGGATCTTATCGGTAGGAATCTGCACGGTGTAGAACCGCGGCGCGTAATCGGAAATCTTCTCGCGCCCGCTGGAAATCACTTCCTCCATCTTTTCGAGGATGTGCATCCGGCCGCGCTGCGCCTGCGACAAAGCCTCGCGCATGATCTGCGCCGTAATGCCGCCGACCTTGATATCCATCTGCAGCGCAGTAATGCCGTCGCGAGTCCCGGCAACTTTGAAATCCATGTCGCCGTAATGATCCTCAGCTCCAGCGATGTCCGTAAGAATGGCGTACTCCTCGCCTTCTTTCACCAGCCCCATGGCCACTCCAGCCACGGGAGCCTTAACGGGAACGCCCGCATCCATCAAAGAAAGCGAAGCCCCGCAAACCGTAGCCATGGAAGAAGAGCCGTTCGACTCGAGAATGTCCGAGACCACGCGCATCGCATAAGGCCACTTCTCCTCACTCGGAAGCACGGCAGAAATCGCGCGCTCCGCCAACGCGCCATGCCCAATCTCTCGCCGTCCAGCCCCGCGCATAAACGCCACTTCTCCCACCGAAAACGGCGGAAAGTTGTAGTGCAGTAAGAAGCGTTTTTTGGCTTCGCCTTCGAAACCTTCTAGGCGTTGCATGTCGTCGCTGGTGCCGAGGGTTGTGGTGACCAGGGCTTGGGTTTCGCCGCGGGTGAAGATTGCGCTGCCGTGGGTGCGTGGAAGCACGCCGGCTTCGATCCAGATTTCGCGGACTTCGTCGAAGGCTCGTGCGTCGGGGCGGCGCTTTTGCTTGATTACCTGATCGCGGAAGATTCTCTCGCGCAGGGTTTCGTAGTAGTGATTCAGTTTCTGCTTGGCTTCTTCGTCGTCTTCCGGAAGGTCCTCTTGCAGCTTCTTCTTTATTTCTTTTACCAGGGTGTAGCTTTCCGCTTTGGGATGCTTCTTGGTATCGAGCGCGTCCGTGAGCTGGGCGCCGACGCGCTTCTCTAGATCGTTGTAATACGCCTGATCGAATTGCGGAGGCTCGACCTTGCGCTTGGGCTTGCCCGCCTTGTTTCGCAGGTCGTCGATGGCGGCGCATATCTTTTTGATCTCGGTGTGGCCGAACTCGATTGCGTCCACCACGGTTTCTTCTTTTACTTCCTTTGCGCCGGACTCAATCATCACGATGCCGTCTGCCGTGCCGACGACCATGATGTTGAGCAGGCTCTCGCGCATCTCGTCGTATGTCGGATTGACAACGAACTGTCCGTTCACGAGGCCTACGCGCACTGCACCAATGGGGCCGAGGAACGGAATGTCGGAAACGTGGAGCGCGGCCGAGGCGCCGTTGATGCCGCAAACGTCGGGATCATTATCCGTGTCGGCGGAGAGAACAAAGGCGATGACCTGAGTCTCGCACTTGAATCCTTCGGCGAATAGCGGACGCACGGGACGATCGATCTGGCGGCTGGTGAGCACTTCGCGCTCGCTCATGCGGCCTTCGCGCTTGATGAAGCCTCCGGGGAAGCGTCCGCCGGCGTAAGTGTATTCGCGGTAATCGACGGTGAGCGGGAAAAAATCGATGCCCTCGCGCGGGTCGGGATTGCTGGTGGCGGTGGCGAGAACAACGTTCTCGCCGATGCGGACGACGGCTGATCCGTGGGCCTGCTTGGCTAATTTTCCGGTTTCAAAAGAGATGGTTTTGCCGCCGCTGAGACTGACTGTAACTGTCGTTGGTTCTGGTTTCATGAATTTTCCTTCGGAGTGCTTTGAGCAATGAGCTGTGAGCTTTGAGCAATTAGCTTTGAGTGATCAGCAATCAAAACACCCACTTCTTGCAGAGGCTGCCAGAAGTGAAGCACCCGCTGATGGGTGTCGATGAGAGACACCTCAGCCGCAATGCCGCATGGGTTGAGATTGCCTGCGCTTGGAGAACGCACGTATGGAGATTTCCTCGATGCTGTTCCATCTCACCGGAGACGGATTCTCAGAAATGCCTGGGGAAGCAAAGTTTCGGGTTTCAGGTTTCGAGTTTCAGAGCCTTGAGGCGAAGAAACACGAGGAACGTTGAAGCCTCAGATGCCGTTCCCTTCCGCTGTCCGAAGGAAGGGACCCAGGGGCCGTTACTTGCGGATGCCGAGTTTCGAGATGACGGTCTTGTAACGCTCGGTATCGTATTTCTTGAGGTAGTCGAGCAAGCTACGGCGCTTGCTGACCAGCATGAGAAGGCCGCGGCGCGAGCCGTGGTCTTTCTGGTGCGTCTTGAAGTGCTCCGTCAATTGGCCAATCCGTTCGCTAAGCAGAGCGATTTGGACCTCTGGGCTGCCGGTATCGCTCGCATGCGTCCCGTACTGGTCAATGAGGGATTTCTTTTGCTCTCTGGCTAACACTAATTTCCTGCACTCCTGTCTTTAATCGATTGTCATTGTGACGTTTAGAGAATATCACGCGGCGCAGTGGACGGTAAAGAAGGTGCCCCTATACGGTTAAAGTCAAAGGGTGCCCCGTTCAAGCTCCGCTTGAGCGGGGATTTTGCCTTGATTTCACACGAAATTCCGTTTCCGGAATCGGACAACCAACATTTTGGAGCCTGTGGTCTGTAGATCACAGACATGCTGACTGCAGTAGATATAGTGTGGCCGCATGCCGTGGTCCCTAAAGCGCTTCCAGGAAACGCGCCAGAATCATTTCCTCACCTTCAGCTGCTACCACCGGCAACCAAAGTTAGCGACAGCGAATGCCTGCAGGGTTTTCACCGATGCGCTCGAACGTGTCCGTCAGGATTACGGACTCTGTATCTACGGATACGTCATCATGCCGGAACACGTACACCTTCTGGTCAACGAACCCGAGCGCAGCACGCTCTCGCAGGCGATCAAATCACTGAAGCAAGGAGTGGCCCGCCAACTGGCTCTGCGTGCGGAAGAACCGTTCTGGCAGGCGCGCTACTACGACTTTAACGTCTGGAGCGAGCGCAAATTCGTAGAGAAGCTGCGCTACCTGCACCGCAATCCAGTGCCCGCGGATTGGTCGCTGAACCTGAGGACTGGGCCTGGAGCAGCTTCCGACATTACGCGACGGGAGAAGTGGGCACAGTCGAGATTGAGTCCCAGTGGACCGCCCGCCGAAGGGAGCGCGCAGGACTCTTTCTGACATTGAAGGGACCAGAAAGTCAAAATCCCCGCTCAAGCGAAGCTTGAACGGGGCACCCTCCTGGAAGTAAGAAGGGATCAGAGGATGAAGCGGTCCCATGGTGGAACGGTACGAGGTGGAACGGTCCGAGTGTGGAACGGTCCCGAGGGTGCCCCATTCTAAAATCGCGCAGTTTGCGATTTTAGAGTGGGGGTGTTGCGCCACTTCCGCAGCAATTCGTACATCACAATCCCTCCCGCCGTAGCGACATTCAGCGATTCTTTCTGCCCCAGCATGGGAATGCGCACATGTGCATCCGCCATCTCCAGCAGCTCCGGACGCAGCCCCTCGACCTCATTGCCAAAGGCGACGCAGACCGGGAACCTGGGCTGCCATTCAAACAGATCCACCGCATGCAAGCTGGTCTCGATGGCAGCAAGTTCAAATCCGCTGCGCCGCAGCCCCTCCGCCATGTGAACGGCATCCCAGTCGTGCTCCCATGCGACGGTCATTCTCTGCCCCCAAGGCCGTCTTCGAGATCGCCTTCTTGGGCGGATGCGCAGTAATCCCAGCCAGACATAACTTCTGCAGTCCCACGCCATCGGCCGCGCGAAAGAACGCGCCCACGTTATACATGCTGCGTACGTTGTCGAGCAGGACGGCGACAGGGAGGCGGAAGCCTTCGTAGCCACCGGAAGAGATCGCACGCGTACTGACGATAGGCTCGCCCGGACGCGCAACAGGAACCGCGCTGATGGGAGACTCCTGATTGCTCATGGGTGCTCAGCAATCATAAGTCAAAATCTCATGGTGTTCGGATTCAGCATCCCACCTTTTCGCAAAATGCGCGAGGGACTGGGCCACCCGCCCGCCGAAGAGAGCGCGCAGGACTCGTTTCTGACATTGAAGGGACCAGTCAAAATCCCCGCTCAAGCGAAGCTTGAACGGGGCACCCTCCTGTCACCCTCCTGGACCCGAGAACGGATCAGAGGATCAAGCGTCCCGAGGGTGGAGCGTCCCAGGGTGGAACGGTCCGAGGGTGGAACGGTCCGAGGGTGGAACGGTCCGAGGGTGCCCCATTCTAAAATCGCGGTGTTTGCGATTTTAGAGTGGGGGTGTTGCGCCACTTCCGCAGCAATTCGTACATTACAATCCCGCCCGCCGTGGCGACATTCAGCGATTCCCTTTGCCCTAGCATGGGAATGCGGACATGGGCGTCGGCCATTGCCAGCAGCTCGGGACGCAGGATTTCGACCTCATTTCCAAACGCCATGCAGAATGGAAATCTCTCCGGCACCCACCCTTTCGTAAAACGCGTGAAAGGATCAGCCACCCGGCATATCCTCCCATATTCTCCGAAAGACTGTGACGCGCTGTGCATTCGTCATGAGAAGCTGAGAACATGCGAGGAGTTCAAATGGAATCTACCATTAAGGTAGGGCAACGTTTCAAGTTCAATTTATTGTCCGACAGCCCTTCGCCAGAGAGGCAGGCGGTAGTAACTCGAGTGCTTTCCAACAGGGAGGAAGGACTCGGGCCGGAGGTGGACTACTATCTTGCCTATTGGGTGGAGGCTTATGAACTTCCAGAGACCGAGGTTCTGACAACGTTAGTCTTTGAGCGTGGAATTGACGGAAACGTATACCTCGATGGACGTGTGGTTACCATCACATTGCTGGAGTGATCTTCCGCTTGTCCCACCCTTTCGCAAAGTGCGGGAAAGGATGGGCCAGCCGCCACCCGCCACCGTGATTGCTCACGGACGGTTCATCGGCCGATTCACAACTGCAATTCGGTGGATCCCTTTTTGCGCGAGCACCGTATATCCGCGAGTGTCAGGGCCAATCGAGATAAGGGGACGTTCGCGACAGCGAGTATTTACCGCGAACTTGAGTACGCTTCCCACCACTAAGGAGTGGTCTCCTGTTTCGATCGAAGCGAATTTCTTGAGTTCAACGTTTGCGATAGCACGCTGTAAGCCCGGAACTCGCACTCGCTCGCTCGGATGAAGGTCCAGCTTAAGTGTTTTTACTTTGTCTTGATCCGTCAACGAGACGATCCCGCACTGGAGCGTTTCATTCGCCAACGATTCCCCAGGGACCGATAGCACGTACTCATCAGCTTCTCGAATGAGTTCCCAGCTTCTATTGATGTTGTGGACGGCAATTGCCATCATGGGCGGCTTATATGAACAGTACATATTGAAAGACACTGTGAACACATTGATGCCGCTCGGAGTTGGAGCAGGCAGCACACAAAGGAGAAGACGCGAGGGCTGGAAGTATCTTCGAAACTGCTGTCTTGATAGCTTCGTGAAATCACCGTAGCTCATTCTTCACGCAGCTTTCTCAAGCCTGCCGCGCCTAGGTACACGAGCAACCCCGTTACCAGGCCAGCGATAACATTGACAGCAAATGCAGACTTCACCGCACCCCTCACCCAATCGCTTGTGTTGACAAATAAAAGCACCATCGGCCAAACGAAGGAAAAAATTAGAATGCGGTCCTCTTTTAACTTGCTGCGGGAAATGGACTCCGCCAGATGCACGCCCCCGAAAGGTATCCGTCTAATCTCCTCTAGCAGGACGTTACTCTTTGCACTACGCGCATCCTCTTGCGTCGGAATCGAACTGGCTGGCACCGAAGCGAGTTCTTGGGAAATGCCCATCGCCGCACCGGTGCTGTAAGAACTCACAACCGGGCGTGAAAGTCTGAAGAGAAACATCCTCGCGATCGGAGTTCGATACTTTAGGTGGATAACTCTCCCGGAAACGTTTGTGACAGTTGTATATAGATTCCCCGTGAACCCCGGATCAATGTACGTGTTTTCCGGAACAAGAGACTCTACAAATAACAGACCCCGGGCAACCGTAAAACCAAGGACCGAATTTGGAAGTTTTAGATTTTCGCCAGAATACAGCAGTGCTGTATCGCCTGGTCTAAGCTCAACTGTCTCGTTAAGTTTTGAAAGTTTAACGATCGACAATTCCTTCGTATTCTGACTTGCGTTTCTTGCGCGAGCAATCTCGACACGCTCTCCGAGTCGCAGTTGATAACTTGCATGACGAATTTGCGATTCGTCCCATGTGCCGGGTTCGATCAAGTAACCCTGAGTTAAGGCTTCACGTATTTGGGAATCTACGAGGAATCCGGTGTCAGGAACGATTTCGTCAAATGGCTTATTCACTCAACTCCTCCAAGCCCTGCGGCAGCACTCGAAGATGAAGTCGCTTTGCACCCCCAAAGCCTGCTCAACCGTCTAGAACTCTGCATCTCGCGGCGGCGAAGCCATAGGGCAGCGGAAGGAGTATATGCGACTACGTGCACAATGTAGTTGCGGGTTCTACATCTTCGGCTTTCGTAACAATGGGGGAATGGGCAAAATGGAACTTCCGACAAATGGCGGGCGGCGCACCCTTTGAGGCTGGCACGAAATCAGGTGGCGGAGCGCTGGCTGAGGCTTGGGAGGGTGTGAGAGAAAAGCCCCACTTCTCGCAAAGAACGCGAGAAATGGGGCACCCGGCTATCCCAACCGGACATATCATGTGCTACCGACAGAACATCACATTTCCCTTGCCCGCTTCCCTTCTGGTGAGCTAACGTGTGGCGCCCGAAAATCGGACCACAGGAGTGAGACTTATGTCCGCTGAAGAGAATGTCCAGATCATGCGACGGTGGTTCCAGGAAGTGTGGAATGAGGGCCGAATCGAAACCATTCACGAACTGTTCTCTCCCGAGGGAGTCGCCCGCGGACAAGAGAGCCCCGAAGCGGAACTTCGCGGCCCCGAGGAGTTCGAAGGATTTGTGCGGAAAATCCGAGGCGCGTTTCCCGACATGCAGCTCGCGGTAGAAGACGTCTTTGCCACGGACGACAAGGGCGTGCTGCGCTGGTCGGGTGTGATGAAGCATACGGGCGATGCGATGGGCATGCCGGGCAGCGGCCGCACGGTACGACTGCGGGGCATCACGGTCGTCCGCTTCGCGGGTGGTAAGGTCGTCGAGAGCTGGGACAACTGGGATCAGCTTGGGATGCTGCAGCAGATCGGGGCTTTGGGCCCGGCAGTCGCGGCTTGAATCTTCTCCGCTCCTTGTGCGGTTGGTGGGAGCTGTGTAGAAATTCACTCCGAGAGGACACGTGATCCGTGTGTTACGGCGACTGCGTCGCCGGGGCGGACGAGGCGTCCGCCCTACATGACTGCAACTTGCTCCGATTTCCGCCGTCCCTCCGTGGGTCACATGCGGAGACTTTCGCTTCCATCGTCTTGACACGACGTATAGATTAGCGAAGACAAACATGGAATACGTGATCGGATTGACATTGGCAGGCGCCGTAGCGGTTTTCGCAAGTGTGGTCGGGCTGGCGCGCGAGCGCTCCTTCTATGCAACGGTGCTGATCGTGGTCGGATCCTACTATGTATTGTTCGCTGCCATGGGCGCTTCCTCTCGCACGCTGCTGGCCGAAGTCGGGATCGCACTCATCTTCTTGTTGTTTGCGGTATTCGGATTCAAGGGAAATCTGTGGCTTCTCGCCGTTGGCCTGATCGGGCACGGCATGTTTGATTTTGTCCATCACTTCCTCATCGACAACCCGGGAGTGCCACGCTGGTGGCCCGGTTTTTGCCTGGCCTTTGATGTGGCGTTCGGAGTGTTGCTTGGGTTGCGCCTGATCCGGCAGCCTCGTTTGTCTGATGCCAAAGCTCAAACGCCCTCATCTATTTAGGGGCGGCCGCCCCCCGGGTGTCCCCCCAACGCATTACACCAACTTGAAACCCATGTCCTGAGCAGCAGAGGAAGAACGCAGGTGTTTCTTGCTGTGCTGCTCGCTTTTTTTCGCTCGACAGCCCAAGAGGTTGTCCCTACGTGAGCTGTGCTCACTTTGGACGGAGCAAGTGCCACGCTTCCCTGTATTGGTCGTACATGCCTGGTTTGCGGTCGTGGCGTTTGCGGAACAGGAGGCTGGTGGATCCCAGGAAGGCTTCGAGGGGGAGTATGTACCAGGTGTTTTCGGGGATGACGTAGGCGGCGAGGAAATGGATCTCTCCAAGCTTGTAGGGGACGTCGCGGCCTCCGATGCGGCGGTGGGCGTTGAGGCGATACATTCCCTGCGTGATCTGGGTAGTGCACTTGACCTGGACGCGCCAGAGGGGCGGATTGGGATCGGTTGGGCAGGCGGGGCTGGTGGGGATGTGCTTGCGGAGATCGCGCAAGAGGGGACAGCCGGGATTTTTCTTTCGATGCGTTTGAAGGGAGCGCAGCGTTTCACAGCTCGAACAGCCCCATTTTTCGCGCAACGAGCGTGCCACGCATGGGGTACCGGAAGTGGCGGCGGGAGGCGCGAGAGTGCGGGAGTCGGTGATTACGTCATAACGCTCGCTGTCGCCGAAGGGCTTAGAGACTCCGAAGCCGAGGGTGGCGGCCTTGAGGGTGAATGCGAGTTCGGCGAGCTCACCGCGGCGCTTGGTGACCAGCTCGCGCTGGGCGGCGGTGAAAATCGGGGGATTCTCCGGGACAGACTTCGGGCGCGACGCGGAAGGGCGTCGACGAGAAGGCTTCCTGGACATTTTGGGCAATAAAAAAGGCGCTGGCTGGTGAGCCTGCGCCTCAAATTCACTCTATACTTTCAGTATAGCATTTTTGGTGGGGCAAGGTGGACTTGCTTTTGGATTTATTTTCCTTTTGTTTTGTGTTGGTTGCTTGAATTAGCTCGCGTTTTACCTCTTGACAGAATTTTGTGACAGACGAGGCGCGTGGGAGCTTAGGCTCACGCGGGGCGTCTGCGGATGAGGTGATAGATGCCCAGGAGGAGGATGGCTCCGATCAGGGACATGATGAATCCCGCCGACTGACCTTCCTGATACAGTCCGAGGGCGCGACCCAGCCAGGTTCCTACCAGAGATCCGGCAATGCCGATGAGGATAGTGATGATGATCCCACCAGGATCTTTGCCGGGCATGATCAGCTTCGCCAAAGCTCCGACGACGAGACCAATCAGAATTACCCATAGCCAATGCATATGAGGTCTCCGATCTGCACGATGTGCGGAAAACTTGGATGCCCAAAAGTCCGCGGTAGTATATACCGGCCGGCGCTATCTGTCGCAATCTATAAGGGTTGCTGAGGCACAAAATCAGGCACGGTTTTACTGGAATGAACACTGAATGTCTGGGACAATAGTGTTATGAAAATCAGCGGCCTTCCCCGTCCTAACGAGCAGCGAAAGGTCGAGAAACTGCTTGTGAAGCTTGCAAAGACTCAGCCGTACTCCTCGAAACCGGCAAAGATCAGGGCCGAAAGCATCGGATTCAGCAGTCGCAGCAAGAATTACAATGCCGGCCTAGCCGCACAATCTACCTAGACCCCATAACTGAAAATTGAGAAAAGAAATGGCTCCGAAGACCGGAGCCATTTTTGTGCTGGAAGTGTTGCTTGCGTTACAGAAGCGCCCGCCAAGCCCTCCCCCGAGTGGTGGACGGGCACCTCAGAAATCTCGCTTCAGAAGCGCGGGGATTACTTATCTCCCCGACCTGGGAACGCTAGCGCCCATCATGACCGACAGTCAAATCGTTTTCCCTTTTGCGATGTAAAACATCTGTAAAGACTATCTTTTCGGATAGCGTGCTGGCGGGTAATTCGGAGGGAAACAGGGTTTCAGGTACGGCCGGTGGTATTGCAAGAATTGTGGTGGGCAGTGCAGGACTCGAACCTGCGACCTCCTGCTTGTAAGGCAGGCGCTCTAACCAGCTGAGCTAACCGCCCGTTCGGCTTGGCCCCATAAAATTGAGATTGAGGGGCTGCGCGGGACGATGCATTCGAGTATACGCGAGGGCCGAAAAATGGTTCAAACGGGAGCCAGTTGCTAGACTGGCTGCGTGCGACGGCTCATCATCAATGCGGATGACTTCGGATTTACCGCGGGCGTGAATCGCGCCATCGTGGAAGCTCACTCGCGCGGCATCGTGACCTCCTCTACGTTGATGGCCAATGGGATAGCGTTTGCCAACGCGGTGGAGCTGGCGCACAGTGTTCCGCTGCTGAGCCTTGGGTGCCATGTGGTATTGATCGATGGCGAACCTGTGCTGCCAGCGCACGAACTTCCCTCTCTGACTCGCGGCGGCAGATTTCGCGATGGGCTGAAAACTTTTGCTGCGCGGGCGCTTGCGGCGAGGATCGACGATGAGGAAGTTTTCGCCGAGGCAACAGCGCAAATTCGCCGCATTCAATCGGCCGGGATTCGCATCGCGCATTTCGATACTCACAAGCACACTCACCTGTTTCCCCGGATTCTACGGCCCGTGCTGCGGGCAGCGAAGGCGTGTGGAGTAGCGGCGGTGCGCAATCCGTTTGGACCGCGGTTGCCCATGCGCTCCAGCGAACTTCTGCAGCGCCCGAATTTGTGGACGCGCTATGCGCAGCTGCGGCTGCTCGGGGCATTTGCCCGAAAGTTTCGCGCGGCGGTGGACAGAGAGGGCTTCGCCACGACTGATGGGACTCTGGGAATCGAAGTCACAGGCACGCTCGACGAGTCGCTGTTCCACGCGATTGCCGACAGCATTCCTGACGGGACGTGGGAGTTTGTCTGCCATCCCGGCTACAATGACGCCGACTTGCAGAAAGCGAACACGCGCTTGCGCGCGTCACGAGAGATGGAGTTGCGGGTGCTGACTCTGCCCGGGGCACGTGGAATCCTGGAAGAGCGCGGAATCCAACTCATCTCGTACAGCGATCTGGCGGCATCATGAGAAACTGTTAACCTTCTCACTAAGGGGTACATACGTCTGATGCTTCCAGAGGTACTCTGGTAACGTTCCGACATAAGTGTAAGTAGTATGATCATTTCCACGATCACCGTTTCGCCGTGGACGGGAGGAGATTTACATCGATGGCTGCCCAAGGCTCAGCTCCGCGTGCGACTTTGGAGTTGAAGGTCAAAGTGTGGGGTATGGGCGCGAATGGACAACCGTTCTTCCAAAATGCCATGGCGCAAAACGTGAGCGCGACTGGCGCCTGCCTCTACGGGATTGATCCGGAATTGAAGGTGGGCGACGTGATCGGCGTGCAGTACGAAGGCAAGAAGGCGCGCTGCAAAGTGATCTGGGTAGTGGACGCAGGGGCCCTAAAAAAGATGCAGGTGGGAGTGCAATTAGTAGCCGAACAGGAATGTCCCTGGGCGCAGGTCCTGCCGACCGATCTGAAGCCTGACGAGCGCACGGCGCAGCGCCACGATAACCGGCGAAGATTCTACCGGCACAAGATTGCTTTTCCTGTCGAACTGCGCGATGAACGCGTAAACACGCCCTTGCGGGTAAACGCCACCGATATCAGCGGGAACGGCTGTTATGTTGAGACCGTGATGCCTCTGGCCGTGGCCACTGCCCTGCGCGTAGATTTCTGGATCGGCGAAGAGCGGGTCTCACCCAGTGCAATCGTTCGTACGCGCGATCCCGGAGTGGGCATGGGAATCGAGTTTACGGGCATGACGGAAGACCTGAAGCAGCGCTTTCAGGCGCATCTTGACACGCTTGACCCATCCAGCGTGTTGGGTACGAATTCCAAAGACGGTTCCAAAGACGGCCAGTAAGCCTTCGCGGCGGTGAACCGCAAATCCCTCGTGTAGAATCTGCAACCATCACCCGTTCCAGCCATCGAATCACAGGAAGAAGAAGGCGAACCCCTCGCGCATGAAGATCGGGATCACGTGTTATCCGACGTACGGCGGCAGCGGCGTGGTAGCGACGGAACTCGGTTTGGAACTGGCGCAGCGCGATCACGAGATCCATTTCATTTCTTATGCGCAGCCGATCCGGTTGCGCGGTGCTGAACCCAACATCCACTATCACGAGGTGGAGGTCTCGCGTTATCCGCTTTTCGACTATCCACCGTATGACCTGGCGTTGGCGACGCGCATGGCGGAGGTGGCGCAGCTCTACGATCTCGACCTGCTGCACGTCCATTACGCCATTCCCCATTCTGTGAGTGCGATGCTGGCGCGGCAAATGTTGGCCGAGGGCGCACGCAAAAAGCGTTTGCCGTTTGTGACCACTCTGCACGGAACCGACATTACCCTGGTTGGCTTGGACCGCTCGTACCTCCCCATCACTCGCTATTCCATCGAACAGAGTGATGGCGTGACCGCCATCTCGAACTACCTGCGCGACCGTACGCAGCGCGTGTTCGATGTGAAGAACAAGATCGAGGTCATCTACAACTCGGTGAACTGCGACGTGTACGCACCCAATCCAAAGATGGCGGAAATCATGCGGGCCGAGTATGCCCCGAACGGACAGCGGGTTCTGGTACACCTTTCGAATTTCCGGCCGGTAAAGCGATTGACCGATGTGATTGAGATTTTCGACCGCGTGCACAAACAAATGCCCGCACGGCTGCTGCTGATCGGCGACGGGCCGGACCGCTCGGTCGCGGAATGGCTGGCAGTGCAAAAGGGCATTCACGACGACGTCCTTTTCCTGGGCAAGCAGGACCAGATTTATGACAAGCTGACGATTGCTGACATCATGCTGCTGCCGAGCGAACTAGAGTCGTTCGGGCTGGCGGCCTTGGAAGCGATGGCTTGCGAGGTGGTTCCCATTGCGACACGTGCAGGAGGCCTGCCGGAGGTGGTCGATAGCGGAAAGACCGGATATCTCGCCGAAGTCGGCGACGTCGAAACTATGTCGCGCTACGCGATCGAGCTGTTGCGGGATGAAAAGCGGCTCACCGAAATGCGTAAGGCAGCCCGCGCCGCTGCCATGGAACGCTTCTGCTCGACAAAGATTGTGAAGCAATATGAGGACTTCTATCGCCGCGTGCTGGAGCGCTCGGCGTAGAATCCTTCCGGCACAGCGCTGTCCGATTCCAGCAGCGGTAGCCGGATACGAATCAGAGTTCCCTTCCCTTCGTGGCTATCAATGGTCATGCGCGCGGTATCTCCGTAGAGCACGTGCAGCCGTTCGAAGATGTTAGCCATACCGATGCCCATGCCGGTCCAACTGCTGCTCCCTTCCAGCTGCGGTCCGCCCATCCCGACGCCATCGTCTTCTACTTCGATGACTAGACGGGTGTCCGCAACACGGCTGCGCAGGTAGATGCTGCCGCCCTCCACCTTGGGCGAGAGCCCGTGCTTGATGGAGTTTTCCACGAGCGGCTGCAGCAGCATGCTGGGGACCATCACGTCGAGCGACCTGGGATCGAGTTCCTTCACCACCCGCAGTTTGTCGCGACCGAATCGGACCACCTCGATATCGAGATAGTTATCAATAAATTCGAATTCCTCGCGCAGAGGAGCAAACGCCTCGGTGCTGTTCAACAGGCGACGCAGAATGGTTGCCAGTTTAAAGATGACATCGCGGGCCATGTCTGGATCGAAGCGCACCAGCGAGGAAATCGAATTCAGAGTGTTAAAAAGGAAATGGGGATTGATCTGGTTCTGCAGCGCCTCCATGCGGGCATGCAAGAGAAGTCGCTCTTGCTCTTCCAGCTTGATCTGGATGCGGACGCTGTTGAAGACCTTGATCTCAATGCCTACCGCGGCTACGGTAGCCGCGTAGATCGCGGCCCAGACCCAGAAGCTGTTTGGACTCTCAACGCTGAAGATGGAATGGGGAAAATATCGCGCCAATTCGGTCTCCACAAAGCGCAAGGCAACCACCGTCGAGAAGAACATCACCTGCCAATCGAACAATCGTGGACGGGGTAAATTTCGCCGGATTAGACGAAAGATGCTCTGATCAATGAACGGTGAGAACGACCAGATATCGTCTTTGTCGGCGGCCATAGTGCGGAGTTGTCCGGCGAGAAAGCCGCAAAGCACCAGGAAAGGAATGGCCGCCCATTCGCCGTGGAGTAGCGCAGGCAGGCCCATCAGTGCTCCGCCCAGAGATCCCGCCCAGCGGCCGGCCATGACTCCCAGAATCAGCGCAGTTTCGAAACTGATATCACTGGCGGCAAAACTGGTTTGCGAAATGCGGATCCAGACTCCGGCCATGATGGGCAGAGCGAACCATAGCACCAGATACACTTTCTGCCTGAAGCTACGCTCTTCCCGGAAGAGAAGTTTCTTGAATTCCTTGGAGCGCACCAGACTACTGGAAATGGCGGCAGCCACGCCCAACTTGACCAGCAGATTGATAAAAATGAGGCGTGGTTCCATGAGTCTGGGATCGCTGCCGGTTGCAACTTCGTCGCGAAAAACTGCGATCAAGGAGACTTTAGCACGAAGGCGGGGATCAATATCCTTTGTGCTTGTCGACCACGTATAGAAGCGGTTCCGCAACGCGGTAACGGCGCAGGTTTTCGGAAAAGAGCTGGTAGTGGCGCTGCCAAAGCTTCTCGGTCAACCCTGCGGTGTGAGGAGTGATGAGCAGGTTGTCGACAGCCCAAAGCGGAGAATCCGCCGGCAGCGGCTCGCGGTCGAACACATCCAGCGCGGCGCCCGCTATACGATGATTACGCAAGGCGTCAACCAGAGCCGGGACGTCCACCTGCGGACCACGACCTACGTTAATCAGGCAGGCCGACGCTTTCATTTCGGCGAGACTGGCAGCATTGATGATGCCCTGGGTGGCGGGAGTCAGCGGCGCGGCCAGTACCACGTAATCCGATTGTTTCAGCATTTCATGCAGGCCGGTGATGGGAAAGATCTGTTCAACTCCCTCCGGAGTTTCCTTGCCTGGGTGTTCGCGGACGGCGAGAACTCGCATACCCAGCGACGATGCCATTCGAGCGACTCGGCTTCCGATGCTTCCGATGCCGATGAGCCCGACAGTCGCGCCAGCAATTTCTTGCGGGCGCGGCCCCTCGTTCCAGATCGCTTCCTGCCCCCACACGCATTTCTGCTGCAGCAAGACGGATTGAGGAATCTTCTTCGCCAAAGCGAAGATCAGAGCGATGACGTGCTCGGCGACAACCGGCCCATGCACTTCGCGGGAGTTTGTGACTACGACCGGGCTGTTGATGAGTGCGGGAAACAGCAATTGGTGGACTGCTGCTGTGGGAGCATGAATCCAATGGAGGTTGCGAGCGACCGAGAACTGCTCCGGCCGCAGGGAGATTGTGAACACGACCTCGGCTTCGCGCAGTTCCGGCTCAATTCCTTCATAGCTGTTGTGATGGGAAACTTCGATGTCGGGGAATTCTTCGCGGAGACGTTCGGCGAACCAAGGTGGAAGCCGCCAGAGATCGAAGCGGTGGTGGACCACCATGAGCACTTTCATCGTTCGTAGCAGGTGCAGGGATCCTTCGCTTCGCTCAGGATGACAAGCGTTTTGGGTGACAACTGCAGGTTTAGCCAAAGGCTAATTCCTTGGCGCGCTGTGCGGCTTTTACTACGGCCTTGATGAGCGTGACGCGGAGTTTGCCTTCTTCCAGTTCCATGATGGCGTCGATGGTGCACCCGGCGGGAGTAGTCACGGCGTCTTTCAGTAACGCCGGATGATCCCCGGTCTCGAGCACCACGCGTGACGCGCCCAGCGCGGTTTGAGCGGCAAGCAGAGTTGCCGTGTCGCGCGGCAATCCCACTTTCACTCCGGCCTCGGCTAGGGATTCCAGGATGATGTAGATGTAAGCGGGGCCGCTGGCCGAAAGTGCGGTGACCGCGTCCATGTGCTTTTCGTCCACCACCACCGTGCGTCCGACGACGTCAAAGATGTGGGTGGTGGTGGCAACGTGATCGGCAGTGGCGTACTTGCCTTTACAGATCGCGGTCATTCCAGCGCCCAGCAAGCAAGGTGTGTTGGGCATGGCGCGTACCACCGGAACATTCGCCGAAAGATTCTTCTCGATCATCGCCGTGGGCACGGAAGCAGCCACTGAGATGATCAGTTGCTTAGGACCGATATCGCCGCTGATCTCGCGCACCACTTCTTCCACAACCTGCGGCTTCACTCCAATCACGATGATGTCGGCGCCTTTTGCAGCCTCGGCATTGTTGGTGCCCACTTTCACCTTCAGCTTGGTGGCCAGAGCTTTAGCACGTTCCGGATGGGCCACGGTGGCAAATGTAGACTTCGGCGACAGCAGCCCGTTTTTGAGCAGCGCCTGCAAAATGATGCCGCCCATCTTGCCAGCTCCCAAAAATGCGACTTTCTTGCCCCTTAGCTCATTGAACATTCGGGTTCCTTAGAAAACCTTTCACGACTACCTTACTGCGGCCGGGCGGTGCTTCTCCATGAAGTTCCATGCGGTGGACACGACGTTTTCCAGATCGCGCTCCGCCTTCCAGTGCAGCAACGCTTGCGCCTTCGCGGGGTTGGCCACCAGTGCAGGTGGATCACCGGCACGTCGGGGAACAACCTTGCGAGGCACTTTTTTGCCTGTGGCCTTCTCGACTGCAGAGATGACTTGCTGCACCGAAGCGCCCACACCAGTGCCGACGTTCACGGCCACGCTCTCCTTGCCGGCAGCTAAATGTTCCAGCGCGCGCACGTGAGCGCTGGCCAAATCGTTAACATGGATGTAATCGCGAACGCAGGTGCCGTCGGGCGTAGGGTAATCGGACCCGAAGACATGCAACTCGGGCCCCATGCCGGCCGCGGCACGTAATGCGAGCGGGATCAGATGAGTCTCGGGATCGTGCAGTTCGCCGATTTCCCCGCTGTCATCCGCGCCGGCGGCGTTGAAATATCGCAAGCTCGCAAACCGAAATTCGTAGGCACGGTCGTACGCCTCGAGCGCCTGTTCAAAGAACAGCTTGGAGACACCATAGGGATTCACTGGCTGCCGCGGAGTGTTCTCTTCGATGGGAATCTTGGCGGGTTCGCCATAAACGGCGCAGGTGGACGAGAAAATGATCTTTTTGACGCCGGCGTCCAAGGCAGCATTCAACAGCGAGAGACCGCCTTCCACATTGTTGTGGAAATACTTTCGGGGATTCGTGACGGACTCGCCGACATAGGCGCGAGCGGCAAAATGCATGATGGCGTCGGTTCGAGGCAGCACTTTGGCAAGGGCACTGGCATCGAGCACATCACCCTTCACCAGCTCGAAACCGGAGGCGAGCGAATCATAGCCCGTGCTGAGATTGTCGAAGATGATGACATCGTGGCCGGCCCGCCGGAGAGCCCGGGCGGTATGACTGCCGATATATCCGGCACCACCGATTACGAGAATGGTCACGGTACTTCCTTTCCGAAGTTGTGCGCTGAAGAGTCCGCCACAAACAAGGTGAGTCAATCATTTTACACAGATCGTGGTTCAGACGGGCGCCGCGCTTTGCAGCATTCACGATACGGCGCCTGCTCGACTGAATGGGGAGTCAACATCCCCCACCCTGTCGCACAAGACGCGACAAGGGTGGGGCACCCCTTCGTGTAGGATCAGTTTCCAGGATCGGTGTATGTGGAGGCTTTGTATGGCTGAAGAGTTGGCGGACAAGAGCTGTGTGCCTTGCCGGGGTGGCGTTCCGGCGCTGAAGGGTGAGGAACTGCGAAAGCTCCACAACAGCATTCCGGAATGGCATGTTGTGGACGAACATCATTTGCAGCGGGAGTTCCGCTTTCCGGATTTCAAGCAAGCTCTGGATTTCGTGAATCGGGTTGGCGCTATCGCGGAAGCGGAAGGCCATCACCCCGACATTCTGCTGGGCTGGGGAAAAGCCGCCATCACCGTGTGGACGCACAAGGTCGATGGATTGACAGAAAGCGATTTTATTCTGGCGGCAAAAATTGACCGGCTGAAGGTGTAGCCAACTTCCCAGGGGCTCTGGCCAGGCGCAGCGCCAGCGTAAGGATGGCTGCGGGCACGAGCATTAGAAATCCTGTACCGGTCGCAACCGCCCGGGCTGAGATTCCGGCGTCCAGGAAGCGTCCACAAACGTAAGCGGTGACCGCGAAACTCAAGCTGCCCAGGCCGAGATCCGCGGAGAAGACACGGCCGCGAAAACGGTCTTCTGCGTGGAGTTGGAGTAACGTGGTCGAGAAGACCCACACCGTCGAACCTCCGGCATGCGCGAGCATGGCGCAGGCAGCAGCCATCCAGATGTTTCGGCTGAACCCGAGCGCGACGTAGCCCACAGCGACCGTCAAGTAGCCCAGCACAATTCCCAGACCCAGGCGGCGATCGCTCTGTCCTGCCCAGCGGGCTGCAATGAGAGGCCCGGCCATCGCTCCAAGTCCTCTACCACCCAGAAGGACGCTCATGCCGAGCATGGCGCCGCCCGCGGCATCCATGCCTCGGCCATGAAAGGCGAATTCTCCGGCGCCCATCACCGTGAAGATCACCCAACTGGGGCCAACCATGAGCTCTCCGGCCTTGGCAAATACCGCCGGTAAGAGAGTGCGATGACGGCCGATGTAGCGGATCCCCTCGAGAATCGGAGAAAAATCCACTAGATCGCGGGCGCGCAAAGGTGCGGAAGCTTCCGCGTGCGGCTCGGCAAAGCGCATTCCGGTGATGAGCACGGCAGAGGTCAGGAATGAGAGAGCGTTCAGGATAAACACCACGTCCCTGCCAAGGAATGCGGCTACGATTCCACCCACGGAGGCACCGATAAGAAGGTTCACCGACCAAGTCGCCGAGGACAGCGTATTCGCGACCAGAACGTCAGTACTCTTAGCAATATTGGGGATTACGGAGCTGCGAGCGGGCTCGAAGAAGGCCGCCATGGTCGTCTCCGCCAGAAGGAGCGGGTAAACGAGCCACACAGTCGAAGCGGACCGCACAAAGAGCATCGCGAGAACCACAACGAATCGCACCAGATCGGCGGCAATCATGACGTGCTTGCGCTTAAGCCGATCGTTTACTACGCCCGCGGTCGGACCGACCAACGTCTGAGGCAAGACTTGGAGGACCAGGGCAAGGGCCACGGAACTCGCGTGGCCAGTCAACTGCAGCAGCAAGGTGTAAATGGAGAGAGTGTAGAACCAGTCTCCAATCTCGCTGACGATCTGGGCCAGCCAGAGACGGCGGAAATTGCGATTGCCACCGATCAGCCGCACGTAGGACGCGACTGAGATTGAAGTGGTGCCACGCTCTGGCTGCGGGTCCATAGGGAAAGCTAGGCTAATATCCTTGCGGCACGGCTGCAAATACCTGCTCTAGAGCGTTCCGGGGTTTTTGCTGCTGATTCAGTTCCCGATACCTTTAGGAGAGTCTCGCATAGACGATCAGGGCAGAGAGCTGGGCTAGGACTTCAACTTATGCCTCAGATCGTCGGCGATCTGTTTACCGTGGAACCGGCCATTCTCGATAAAGATTTCATTGGTGCGTGATCCAGCCACAATGACGCCGGCGACGTAGATTCCCTTGACATTACTCTCGAGCGACACAGGATCACAGACGGGACGGCACTGCTGCTCTGACAACTCAATCCCCATGCTGCGCAGAAAATCGTAATCAGGGTGATAGCCGATCAAGGCCAGCACGAAGTCATTCTTCAGTCGCAGCGGCCCGGACGGCGTATTGATCACGACGTGGTCGATGCCGATCTCCTGCACGCTGCTGTTAAAGTAAGCTTCGATTTCTCCCGCCTTGATGCGGTTCTCCAAGTCAGGTCTTATCCAATACTTCACATGATGGTGGAGCTGTGACTCCCGATGGACGAGTGTGACGCGGGCTCCATGCCGCCATAAATCCAGGGCGGCGATCGCGGCGGAGTTCTTGCCTCCGATGACCAGGACGTCATTGTCGTAATAAGGGTGAGGCTCGCCGTAATAATGGGACACTTTTGGCAAATCCTCACCAGGGATGTTGAGCTGATTTGCCAGATCGTAATAGCCGGTGGAGACGATCACTTTCTTCGCGCGGTAATCGTGCGGACGGCCGGCACGGTCGCTGGCGCTTATCACGAACATGCCGTCTTCCCCCATCACGGTCTTGACCCACTCATACTGGCGCACGTCCAGTTGGTAGTGCTCGGAAACCTTGCGGTAGTACTCCAGCGCTTCCTCACGCGTGGGCTTCTGCTGGGCGGTGGTGAACGGGATGTCGCCGATTTCGAGCAGTTCCGGCGTAGTGAAAAACACCATGCCCTTGGGGTAGTGATACAGAGAGTTGACCAGGCATCCTTTATCTAGGACGACGACTTTCAAGCCGATCTTTTGCGCTTCGATGGCACACGCGAGCCCGGTCGGACCGGCGCCAATCACCAGAACGTCGGTGCGCATCTCGGGACGAGGCTTCGCCTTGGGCTGAGTCTCGGTCTCGAATTCCAGGGCGGCAAAGAAGTCAGGCATGGGATGTCAGGCAGGGTCGGACCGAGGCGACGGGGATTCGAGCACAACCCGGAAACGGTAGATTCTAGCATGCTGCCGAAGGCCTTCCTGAGAGTCAGGGAGCGGAATTCGCAGCCGCCGCGGAGGCGGGGTGCACCTCTCGTTCGATACTGCGCGACAGTTTGTCGCCGGCGATTTCCAAATCGTATGCGGTTTGCAGATTCATCCAGAAAGCCGCGCTCGTGTTGAAGTAACGAGCCAAGCGCAGCGCCGTGTCGGGAGTGATGCCGCGGCGTTCGTGAACAATCTCCGCAATGCGAGTTACGGGCACATGCAGATCCAGAGCAAGGCGATTCATACTGAGATGAAGCGGTTGCATAAAGTCAGAACGCAGAATCTCGCCGGGATGGATGGGTGAAAGACGAGTTTGAGACTTGGCCAAAATGCGTATCCCCTGTGCTCGGTCCATCTGAACCGTGCTTTGCTTCGACGGATGCTACGAGCCGTCAGTGGTAATCAACAATTTCGACCTCGTATGCATCTCCACTGCGCCACACGAAACAGATCCGCCATTGATCGTTGATGCGAATGCTGTGCTGACCCTTTCGAGTTCCGTACAACGGCTCCAGACGGTTACCCGGAGGAGCGGCCAAATCGCGCAACTCCGTTGCACTATCGAGCTGCCGCAAGTTTCGACGAGCCACGCGTTCCATTGCCCCAAAGCGCCGGCTGGATATTCGCTCATGCAGTCGGCCTGTCTCGGCACAACGGAACGACTTAATCACTCGTTAAAGTATATTACGTATCGCATGCAACGTCCAGCGTTAAAGAGAAGCAATTCTGGAAGGGCTATAATTTCGGGTTGCACTGATCTCTCCGCTCACGCAGGAGCACTCATGCCTACTCTTACCGAACCTGCCATGAAAACTCGCATTGAATCCGACAGCATGGGGAAGATTGAAGTTCCCTCCAATGTCTATTGGGGAGCGCAGACGCAGCGTTCGCTGCTGCACTTCAACATCGGGCGCGACACCATGCCGCCGGAATTGATTCGCGCGTTTGGCACTCTCAAGAAGGCATGCGCGCTGGTAAATCAGGATCTGGGAAAGTTACCCGCGGACAAGGCCAAGTTAATCGTTCAGGCCGCCGACGAAGTAATCGCGGGCAAGCTGAACGACCAATTTCCGCTGCGTATCTGGCAAACCGGCAGCGGGACGCAGACCAACATGAACGTGAACGAAGTCATCTCTAACCGCGCGATTGAAATTGCCGGCGGCGAGATGGGATCGAAGAAGCCCATTCATCCCAACGATCACGTGAACATGTCGCAATCTTCGAATGACACCTTTCCAGCGGCGATGCACATTGCGGCGGCGGAGCGCGTTAAGAACGCACTCATGCCTGCAATCGAGACCGTGCGGGATGCGATTGCCGCCAAAGCGAAAGAGTTCGAGAATGTGGTGAAGATCGGCCGCACGCACCTGCAGGATGCGGTGCCTCTTACGGTCGGCCAGGAGTTCGGCGGCTGGGCGAGCCTGCTCGAACGGGACATCAAGCGACTGGAGCAGGTGCTCGACGGACTCTACGATCTGGCCATCGGCGGGACAGCCGTAGGGACGGGGCTGAACACGCATCCGGAATTCGCCGAGCGCGCCGCGAAGAAGGTAGCGGAACTCACCGGACTTCCCTTCCGCTCACATCCCAATAAATTCGCGGCGTTGTCCGCCCATGATGAGATCGTCTTTGCCCAGGGCGCGCTGGAAACACTGGCCGCATCATTCATGAAAATTTCCAACGACATTCGCTGGCTGGCTTCCGGGCCGCGTTGCGGTTTGGGAGAGCTTTCGATTCCCGAAAACGAGCCGGGATCGTCAATCATGCCGGGCAAAGTGAATCCTACGCAGTGCGAGGCAATGACGATGGTGTGCGCCCAGGTTCATGGGGCAACCGCGGCAGTGGGATTCGCAGGCTCGCAGGGCAATTTCGAGCTCAATGTTTTCAAGCCCGTCATCATTTACAACTTCCTGCACTCGGTCACGCTGCTCAATGACGCGTGTCACGGGTACGTCGAATACATGCTCAAGGGCATCGAGGTGGATCGCGCGAAAGTGGATTGGTACGTGAAGAACTCCCTGATGCTGGTGACGGCGCTGGCTCCGAAGGTTGGATATGACAAGGCGGCGCAGATCGCACACACCGCGCATGTGGATCACTCCAGCTTGCGCGAAGCTGCGCTGAAGCTGGGATATCTGACAGGAGAAGAATTCGATCAGTTAGTAAAGCCGGAGAAGATGACGAGGCCGTGACCAGCTTGTGTAGGGGCGGACGCCTCGTCCGCCCCGCTCGCGAAGCGAGCGTGAAGTAGCCTAATTCAGTACTCAGTTTTCCTGCTCAGTTCGGTAGCAGCCTTTGGTTCGAAAGACCGAGATCCGGGCTCGCGCACCTTCTTCGCCGTAGTGATCACCACCACGCTGACCAGTACCAACAGAGTGCCCAAGATCGTGCGCGGTCCCAGGGCTTCGCCTCCGAAGAAATATCCAACGAGGACGGCAACTACCGGATTCACATACGCGTAGGTCCCGACCTTGGTCGGGGATTCGTGATGGATCAACCACACGTACGCCGTAAAGCCGATAATGGATCCGGCTACGATCAGGTACGCGAGAGCAAGCCATGCCTTGGGTGAAACTGCCTGCAGCGTGAAGCCGCGAAATTCCCCGAGCATCGCTGCAGTCAGAGTAAGCAACACTCCGCCAGCCAGCATCTGGGCTCCGGAACTCATCGCCTTCTCCGACGGCAGCGGCAGCTTGCGCGTGAGGGCGGAGGCGACTGACCAACTGATCGATGCCACAATCAGCGTGCACGCGCCGAGCGTGTCGATGGGAGTATCCCCGAAAGTCACAGAGTGACTCACCAGCACCATGACCCCGGCAACACCCACCAGGAGCGCCGTGGCGAGGCGTCCAGTGAGCCGCTGCGTTTTCATGATGAGGATTTCGGAAAGCGTCATGAACACCGGAATCATGGCCATCATGACGGCGGCGATTCCCGAGGGGACGCGTTTCTCAGCCCAAAACAACAGGCCGTAGTCGAAGACAAAAATCAGCACCGCCAGCAAGGTCGCGCTGCCCCATTCGCGGCCGCTTGGTGACGGAGTGCCTTTTCCGCGCATCCAGAGATACAAAACAATTCCGGCGACCAGGAATCTGATACCCGCCAGCAGAAATGGCGGGACCTCGCGCACGCCGACTCGGATCGCCAGGAATGTCGATCCCCAGACGAAGTAGATGATGGCGAACGCCAGCAGAATCTTCCAAGTACGCGGAGCGCTCGGCTTGGCTTCTCGGTTCAGCATGTTCATCATCAGGATCGCCGGACCCATCTGTCCGCGCGCGCTCCAGAGATCCTTCGCTTCGCTCAGGATGACAAACTATCTGGGGATAACAAACAATTTGGCTCTGACTTCCCTGGCTCTTAACTTTCCGGCTCTTACTTTCCTGGCTCTTACTTTCCTGGCTCCTACTTTCCTGACTCTGACTGTGCTAGCTCTGACTGTCTTAGCTGTGACTGTTCTGGCTCTGAGTGTAAGCGTGAGGAACAATCAGGAGTGATTAGATCACTGGCCTTGGCTGGCGATGCGGATTTCGGGAATAAAAAGAATTTATGAAGGTATACGAGGTCAATGCAGACGAGCGCGTTTACTTCTTTAGCAGGCTAGTGTGGCTGGCGACGCATTGCCATTTGCCCAGGTCAAAGACCCAGGTATCGGTGAAGCGGCCGACGTGGTCGTAAGGCTTGCCTTTATAGGACCCTTGCGTGTGATAGATGCCGGTGATCACCGCGGTATCGCCGAAGAAATTCATCTTCATGTCGGAGACATGCGCCAGAGTAGGCTTGAAGAGAGGATCCTTGATGTCTGCCAGAAATCGCTGCTTGTCGGTGAGTTCGCCGTCCCACTCGGTGTTGATGAAGCGACTGGAGACCAGCGCGTCGAGGGCTGAGGAGTCGCGATGCACCTGAGCCTCGTTCCAGAGATGCTCCAGCACCAATAATTTGCTTTCGCGTGGATCGGCTTGCTGAGCCACCAAAGAGCCCGACGTCAGCGTTAAGAGGAAACAGCAGCAGAGCGTGCGGATCATGACTCACACTTCCCCCGAGGCCCAGCTTCGGAAGATTGTGGAAAACATAGCAGGCCGTGGAACAACGCATCACTCAAAAAACACGGTAGAGCGTTACGAACGTCACAGATGCCGGACCTAAAAATCGGGTGTCGGACGTTCGACAGCGGAGGTCCGAAGTTGTGGTCCGGGCCTAAAACGCCCAGCGCAGGAGCGTTGCACCAACCGTAAAGCCGGCGCCTACCGACGCGAGCAACACCAGGCTTCCCTTCTTCAGCTTGCCTTCGGCAATCGCGGTGTTCATGGCCAGTGGGATAGTCGCGGCGGTAGTGTTGCCGTACCGATCGATATTCACGATGACACTGCCGTTACGCAATCCCAGTCGCTCCGCGGTTGCGTTGATAATGCGCAGATTGGCTTGATGCGGAATAAAGACGTCGATATCGGAGCCGGTGAGGCCATTGCGTTCCAGCAATTTCAGGCATAGCTCGGCTTGCTTGCGCACCGCAAACTTGAACACCTGCTGGCCATCCTGGTGCACGTAGTGCATTTTTTTGGCGAGCGTTTCTTTACTGCTGGGGTGCAGGCTGCCACCACCGGGCATGTAGAGGAACTGTCCACCAGATCCGTCGACCTCGTGCACGAAGTCCATGAACCCTTCCGAGTCATTTTCCGCAGGCTCGAGAATGGCTGCACCCGCTCCGTCACCAAAGATGACGCAGGTGGCGCGATCGGTGTAGTCGATGATGGAGGACATCACGTCGGAACCGATTGCCAAGACTCGTTTATGCGCGCCGCTGGCAATGAACTGCGCGCCCACCTGCAACGAGTAGACGAAAGCGGAACAGGCTGCCGAGAGATCGAATCCCCACGCCCCTTTCGCGCCCAGCTTGTTCTGCACAATGCAGGCGGTGGAGGGAAAGAACATGTCAGGAGTAACCGTGCCCAGTACGATGAGATCGAGGTCAGTCGGGCTGAGTCCGCGCTGCTGCAAAGCTTTTCGCGAGGCCTGGACCGCGAGATCACTGGTGGCTACGCCGGGATCCACTACGTGCCGCTCCCGAATGCCCACGCGGGACATGATCCATTCGTTGCTGGTGTCGACCATGCGTTCGAGGTCGGCATTGGTGAGAAGACGAGGGGGCACATAGGTCCCCAAAGCGCTAATCTTGGCGCGAAGTGGTTTGTTCAATTGAATCCCCTGGGAATGAATATCAATATTTTGAAGGATGACGGACGATATTGTCTAACCGCAGGATTCGGAACTGTGCTCTGACTTAAAACGCCCAGCGCATTAACGAAGCGCCCGAGGTGAATCCTGCGCCCACGGCCGCAATCAGCAGCAGATCACCCTTCTTCAGTTTCTTTTCCTCGATGGCGGTCTGCATAGCGATCGGGATTGTGCCGGCGGTGGTGTTGCCGAAACGATCGATGTTGATGACAACTTTCTCCAGGGGCATGCCAAGGCGGTCGGCGGTGGCGGTAATGATGCGCTTGTTCGCCTGGTGGGCGATGAAGCAATCCACATCCTTCCCGCTCAGATTGTTCTTTTCGAGGATGCGCTCGGTCATCTCGGCCATCTTCTTGACCGCGTACTTGAACACTTGCTGCCCGTCCTGATGGATGTAGTGCATCTTGTGATCCACGGTTTCGTGGGAGGCGGGATTCAGACTTCCGCCGCCCGGCATGTAGAGGAACTTACCGCCTCCGCCTTCTATTTGTGCGACATGATCGATGACTCCCTCGCCGTCTCGTGAGGGTTCCAGTAAAACTGCGCCGGCGCCATCGCCAAAAATGATGCACACGGCGCGATCCGTGTAGTCGGTCATGGCGGAATTCTTGTCCGCTCCAATGACCAGCACTTTCTTGTACTGTCCCGATTCTACGAACTTGACGCCGGTGTTCAACGCATAGACAAAGCCGGAACATCCGGCGGAAATGTCGAAGCCCCAGGTGTTCTTGATACCCAACTTGTGCTGCACGAGGCAGGCAGTTGAGGGATACATCATGTCGGGGGTGACGGTGCCAACGACGATCAGATCAACTTCCTGCAGATCGAAGGGATGAGCCGCCAACAAATTCTTGACCGCCTCGACAGCCATATCGCTGGCGGCTACGCCTTTGTCTGCGATGTGACGCTCACGGATGCCGACCCGCTCGAGAATCCATTCATTGCTGGTGTCAACCATCTTCTCGAGGTCGGCATTGGTCAGAACACGCGGAGGTAGATAAGTGCCAAGCGCGCTGATTTTGGCGCGAACAGGTGTCGTCAATGAACGCTCCTGGAGGGAGAGACTGAGTATTTTGAATGATCGGGAGCAGAATGTCTAACCCATTGCACCGAGTGGGATGCAGCGTCGGCAACAACGAAGGCCGTAAACATGCGCACCGCTTTGCGCAGCTTCACGGCCCTGGGGCTCGCAGCAGATGTTTCTGGAAAAGAAGATTGGCTCGCTGGATCCTCCGGTGAAAGTCGGTAGCGGGTCAGATTCACATTAGCGCTGCGCTACGCCTGCGCACCACGGCGAAGCGTGATCAAGGTAACTTCCGGTGCGCAGTTGAGCCGGATGGGGAGCCGGATCGTTCCCAGCCCGCGCGAGGTATACAGCGTCAGATTGCGGACCTTGTACATACCCTGGTAATACTTCCGCGCCAAGGGAGGCAGGTAGAGCGGCTGAAGCCAGGGCAAGCGGATCTGTCCACCGTGCGAGTGTCCCGACAGTTGCAGATCCACTGGATAGCGTGCGACGTAGTCGGCATAGTCGGGTTCGTGAGCCAGCAACACAACCGGCTCCCCGGAAGGGATCGGCCGCAACACCGAAGGCAGGTCAGCGCCTCGCTTGACGAGAACGTCTTTTATTCCGGCCAACCAGGAACGATCTCCGTCGCGTTCGATGGGAATTGCCTCATTCCTTAGCACTCTGATCTCGACAGCGCCCAACGCATTGATCACCCGCGGTGGATCCGCGTCCTCGTCATGGTTGCCGAGAACGGCCCAGACACCATGCGGCGCGCGCAGCGGTTGCAGCAGCTGGGCACAGGGTTCAGCGGCTGCCGCTCCGCTGGCTGATTTCCCGAACATCGGGGAGGTTATGAAATCCCCGGCGAGCGCGACCAGGTCAGGGCCGAGTTTATTGACCATCTCGACGGCACTTCGAATAGGATGCATCGAAAATACAGGGTCATAGTGGAAATCGCTAAGCAGCGCGATGGTGAAACCGTCCAGGCGCGATGGCCAGCGACGGAGAAATATTTCCTGGCGCTCGAGGCGGGGCCGCATCGGTTCGATGAGCACACTGTCGGCGCCTAGGGCGGCGACTGCGGCTGCGCCTGCCAGCCGGATGAATTTTCGTCTGTTGATTCTGGGAAGGAGCAAGCGTTGTTGAGCTTCAGGTCGCGAAGATAGCACTGCCATCTACCAGCATACCGGAGTGGCGGGGCTGGCGAATCCGAAGTTGCACTGGTGGGTGTTTCAGAAATTGAACGTGGCTTGCAGATCGATGCGGCGCACGGCTCCTCCCGTCGAAAATGGCCCCCCCTGCAACCCATTCGGTTGGGCAAAAAATGGCGAGCCTAAAACTCCGCTGGGATTGCCAACATTCACCTTGTTGAACACATTGCGCACATTTGCCGCAAGGGTCAGGTTGTAACGGCGATTCGTGTTTGTCCCACCCATCGACGGTCCACCTCCGAACAATGGACCCCGCGGACCACCACCGCGATGACCTCCGCCTCCCCCACCGCCCGGCCCGCCGAATCCCGTATCGCCGCCCGCTCCCTTGGATTCGGCGCCGAATCCGAAGGTCTTGCTGAGGCGCAGGTTGAGGACGACGTGTGACGGCCCATTGCCGTAATTGATGGGCAGCAGCGGATATCCAGCCGCGGCCCCAGCGGCATCGAACGTGCCCAAGGGAGTGCAGTAAAGGCTGGAGCCTGCTGCCGGAAGCACCGATGTGGCGCACTTCGCGGAGGAAACAAATCCCGGTCGATCGTTGAAAATGGAATCGCCATTAACGTCATCCGGCGCCGTAACGTTGTAGGGCGAGCCCGAACTCACCACCATGAAGGGGCTGAGCCGGAAGAGATAGGGTAATGAAAGGCTTCCACCGAGAAAAAGCCTATGACGCGCGTCGAACGTTGCCCGCCCATAGTCCAGGCTCAAATTATGTGAATTCGAGGCGAAATTCGAGACGCCCGAGGCATTGCTGTTGGCGTAGTTCAGGGTGTAATAGCCAAAGAGCTGCAGCTTTGACCCGGCGCGTATATTGCTGTTGACAATAAGCTGCTGCTGGCGGAAAACCGATTCAGACAGGAACTCGTAAACGTTGCCCTGCGCGGGGTCCGGCCGCACGGTGCTGGCCGGCAACGGAGCATTCGCATTGATTGTGGCAAGCTGATGAAAGCCCCGCGAATTCAAATAGGTGACGGACAGTGTCGCCGATTTTGTAACCTGCCGCTCCACGCTGATAGCGGACTGCAACGTGTAGGGCGCGTGCAACCTGGGGCTCACTGCGTAAATCGTCGGCGTCGCCGTGCTCGCACCAGATAAATCGCAGTTCGCAGCCACCGGGAAACATGTGGGATTGACCAGCACAAACTGCTGCTGCACAACACCGTTCACGCGTTCTGCCTGCAGGATCTGTTCGGATTGGAAGCGATCGTAAAAGATTCCAAAGCCGCCACGGACAATCGCCTTAGGTGTTCCGGTTCTGCCGCCCACTCCCCATGCAAATCCGATGCGAGGCGCCCAATCGCCGCGGTCGTGAATGGAATTTTGGGTTTCGAATCGCAGGCCGTAACTCAACGTCAGGTTCGGCCGGGCATGCCAATCGTCTTGCGCATAGAGGCCGGCATCGTAGGTGGTCAGGCTTTTGTAGGGGAAGCCGGTCGTAATCGACAGCTGCGTGGCATATGGAATCCCGCCATTCTGAAGTTGCTCTTGAGCGTATTTGTAAGAAACCGGGCACGGCGTGGTCGCGGGCAGTTGGTTCGGATCACCCGGCGTATGGCAATTCAAGTCGGTCAGTCCAGACAGTGAAGAAAATATAAAAGTACCGTTGAAGCTCGACGTGGAGTAGTTATCCAGGGTTAACGCACGCACTCTTGCGCCGAATTTCAGCGTGTGATTCCCATGAATCATCGAAGTGTAGTTCTGGAATTCATAGTGATTCTCGTGACTGATGATGGTGCCCTGGTTGTTGCCTCCGCCGCCAAAGGCGCCCCGAACGTTGATCGTGGGATCAGTGCTGATCGCGTTCTGGCTGTCGTTCTCGCGCAGGAACTGAAAGCGGGTCTCATTCACGACCTTGCCACCGATCACCTGGGTGTCGCCGATCTGCACGGTGTGTTCCTCTGAAAAATCGTTGTAGCCCTGCGACGCGAGGTTGAACTGCCCGACTCCGTCGTTGTTCTGCGTATCGCGGAAATACTGGTAACGTGCCGTGAGGGTATTGTTCTTGTTCACCGCGTAGTCGAGTCGCGGACTGAGGTTGGTGCGATGCCTGGGATTGGGAACGGATTCCACGAGGGGTGCGGGGATAAGATTCTCGTCCAGGACCTGCGCATTCACGGCCGCCAGATCGTTGATGTTGCGGCGCTCGCCGTTGAAGAAGAATGAAGCCGACTTTCCCAGTGGGCCTCCGATACTCCCGTTATACATGGTCGTGTAATAGCCGGTTTCCGCGCCTGCGAAGGGGTTGTGCGAATTGAAGGCCGAATCATTGCCCATGACGAACGCCTGACCGTGAAATTTGTCAGTGCCGGGCTTGGTGAAGACCTCGATGCGTCCGTATCCCAGCTTGTCGTATTCCGAGGAAAACGGATTTTGATTGATCCTGATCTCGCGAATGGACGACTTGGGCGGAAGCTGGCCGGCAGTGAATCCGTCAATGTACATCTGCCCGCCGTTTGGACCCGCCGAGGGTCCTGCCAGCGCCTCCAAGTCTGACTGCAACTCGTCGGGATCATCGGGTAGAGCCTCAAGTTGTTTGCCGGAGATCACGATCGCGCCGGCATTGCTGTTGGGATTGACATCGATGGTGGGAGCGGTGTCGGAAACCTGCACCTTTTGGGTTTCGACTTCGATTTCCAGCTTCACGTTGAGCCGAAGGGGCTGATCCGCGACGACCACATTGTCGTTTTCGTAGAGAGTAAATCCGTTGGCTGCGACGGTCAGGATGTACTTGCCGGGTGGCAAGTTCTTGAACTCGTAGTTGCCCTGGGCGTCGCTCTTGATGACGATCGGGGATCCGGTCACAGGCGTCATGATGACGCTGGCGCCGGAAATTGCCGCCCCGGAGGGATCAGCAACCTCCCCGCGTAGCGCTCCGGTCGCGTTTTGCGCGGACATACTGATACAGAAAAAACCCACAAGCAATATAAGAACGATAGGCAGATACTTCTCGAGCTTCATGTTTAACTTCCATTCAACACAGATAAGAAATATAAAAAATCACTATTGCGCCGCATCGCCGGGCGGTGCGCCACCCAGGCTCCACGGCGTCAGCATCATGGCTTGACTGCTGGGCGCTGCCTGCAGAATCGGTTCAACGCCACTAAGAAGCGTTATGGCGATACTGCCGCCGGACGACGATCCCTCGGTAGCAACAATCAAAAGGGCGTCGCCTTTGTGCAGATCGGCTAGCGTAACTACCGGCATGCGACTCAGGACCTGCTGGAAATCCGCCCCTGCGCCTGCTCGCATGCCTGCGCCCATTCCTGCACCATTGCCTCCGGGCGGTTCTGCGCGACCCGGCACTTCGGTTTGCGGTTTCGCGGCACCTTGCGATCCCTGCTGCGCGTTGGTGCTGTTTGCGGCAGCACCAGGCGTACCGGGAGGCATGCTGGCCTTCAGCCGCATTGCAATCCTCTGCGCAAATTCCGGAGGGAGTTTGTGCAATTGCGACTCCGGCGTGACCTTCACGACAACCGCTTTTTTGCTTAGCAAATCCTGAACGTTCACCGTGCCTGCGCTCACATCTACAGAATTGAGGGTGCCGGCGACATTTCGAAAACTGCCAGTCACCACTTCCTGCGCGGTGACTTCTGAGCCGTCGGGAGCGCGATCACCACGGGCACGCAACTGGTCGCCGGATCGAATTTCGGCAAGCGTGCTCGGCTTGGCATCGTCGAACTTCACCGAATCTGGGGCGTAGCGGCGAAACACAGTGTTCTTGGTGGTATGCACTGCGATGTCTTTTTTGCCGCCCAATCCAGTCACAGAGATGGTTACCGTCCCGGTTGCCGGATCGACGCTGCTAACCAGTCCTCCCATACCTCGCTTCTGCCAATCCTGCTGCTCCTGCTGGCGACGAGCATCAAGATCGGTCCGCGCCATGACGATGACCTCGAGTGCGGCAATCTGGTTTTGATCGCTGCCAGCCTGCCCGCGCACCCGAACCCTGTCCCCAACCTGGAGATCCTGAATTTGAACGGGGGTCGCGTCCTTCAGATCCTTTGCTCCCGGTGCAATTCGCAAAATCCGGGCGTTCGGTTGCACCGTCACTGCCACATCGGCCCCGGAGTCCGCAGTCAGCGTGAGAGCGTTTCCTTGAATGGTCTTGATGGCGCCGATGCGCCGCGCTACTGCGGTTCCAGCCTCCTGCGCCCGCGCTTGCGGAAGCAACGAAATCGAACGGGGGAAAGCTGCGCCCATCGCGAACAAAGATGCCGCCAGAATGACAGTGCTCTTCTTCATACGTCCAACCTTTAATTTACCTCGTGCGAAGTAGGGCAAAACCGTGATTTACGAAGTTTTACCCAACACTAGGAAGGATTACAAAGCGGAGAAAGTGGCGAAATTCCGCCGTTCTACAAACGTTTGGTACTCAGGGCGGGCGCGGTGCTTTTTATCGTGGCTTAAAGAATTCTTTCGTGCGTGTATCCCCCTGCGCTTAGTGCCGCTAACAGCTCTGTGATGTGTTCGGGGCCCCGTGTTTCCATGGTGATATCGATGGCAGTATCTCCAAGGTTCACTCCGTGATATGCGCGGTCATAGCTGGTCTCTACAATGTTGGCGCGATGATCGGCAAGTATGCCGGTCAAGCGATGCAATGCGCCGGGATAATCGGGCAGATGGACTCGCAGCCGCACCAGCCTTCCATCTTTGACCAAGCCGCGCTCGATGATGCGCGCGAGCAAAGTTACGTCGATATTGCCCCCACAAACCAACACTGCAACGCGCTTGTTGTGTAGTTCAATTTTGCGATTCAAAACTGCGGCTATGGCAGCGGCGCCCGCACCCTCGGCCAGAGTTTTTTCGCGCTCCAGCAGCAGCAGAATTGCGTTGGCGATCTCTTCTTCTTCCACGGTTACGATGTCGTCGACATACTTCTGCACCAAAGGTAGTGTGCAGTCTCCAGCCCGGCGGACCGCAATGCCATCCGCTATGGTCTTCGCGGATTCCAGAGTCACCGGCTTGCCTGCGGCGACCGCTGCCTTCATGGAAGGAATACGCGCAGGCTGCACTCCATAGACTTTGATGGATGGCCGAGTTTGCTTTACCGCGCAGGCAATTCCTCCGATCAGCCCGCCACCACCTATGGGGGAAACAATGGCTTCTATATCCGGGTGCTGCTGGAGAATTTCCAGGCCTAAGCTGCCTTGGCCCGCAATGACCGCGTCATCATCAAATGCGTGAATCAGGATCAGCGACTCCTGCTGCGACAGTTCGAGTGCTTTGCCATAGGCTTCATCGTAATTGGCGCCATGCAGGACGACATCAGCGCCATACGCACGCGTAGCGGAGACTTTGGTCAGCGGAGTGGGCAGCGGCATGACGATCCGTGCTCGAACCCCGTGCCGCCCGGCGTGGTAGGAGACACCCTGGGCGTGATTTCCGGCTGAGGCCGCAATGACTCCGCGGCTCCTCTCCTCTGGGGTGAGGGTCAAAATCTTGTTCAAGGCGCCGCGCTCCTTGAATGCACCGGTGCGCTGTTGGTTGTCCATTTTGAGATAAATGGAGTTGCCCGTCACACCGGAAAAGGTTTCTGAACGCGGGCAGGGAGAAACACGGATGTCGGCTCGAATCCTGCCTAACGCAGCCTGTATGTCAGAAAGTTGAATCATGTTCTGGGACGAAACACATAGCCCCGGACGCTTTCGTCCGGGGCGCAAGATGAAAGCGGTAAAGTTCTAGAAGCGCCAGTATGCACCCACCGCGACATAATAATTGTGTTGCCGCGATTTGCCGGTCGGCGCCAGGGGGAAATCCGGATGCCCGGACCAGAAGTCACGAGCTTCCCCGCGCAGGTAGACTCTACTCAAAAGCCTCACATCCAGCCCCACTCCGGCTTCCAAGGTTGCGCTGGTGGTTGATTTTCCCGGGTTCGTACTTCCGAATGCCAGCCTCTCGCTCTGGCTGTAATGGGCCAAACCGAAGCCCAGACTCACCCAGGGAGATATCGCGGTCGTGGGAAACAGGTTCAGACGTGCGGCGGGGGTCACAAAGAGCTGCTTGTAATCTATGGGGACGACCGGGTTGGCAACAGAGCCCGCGTTTAAATCTTCGTCGGGATTGTACATCGCCACCACTTCACCGGAAACGCCGAACAGGGGTGTGACCAGAAAACGCCTGGCATACTCCGCATCGAAGCTCCAGCCACTGCCGGAATGCACGACCGGATTGAAGAAATTTGCACCGGTAATCGACTGATCGCTGATGAATGCGTGGCCGAAAGTACCGCCCAACTCATTCTTCTCATCCTGGGCAACCGCCGATACCGTCAGCAGGGTCGCGCACCACGTCACCGCAAGCAAAAGCCATTTGCCAGACATTTACCCTCCAGCGGGGCTGGTTTCAATCAAGTTGTACGGCGGTAAGCCATAGCCTAGCACGAGGATGGCAGGATTCGATCCACAAAAGGTGTACAGGCATTTGCGTGCCGTGTACCTTCATGCTCGGCCGCTTAAGACTTTGCGGCGCAACGACGCGCAGCCGCCCGGCTCCGGCAAATCCGGATGCTAAAATAGAAAGATTGCATGCCTGTGAAAGATCTCACTGTAGCCGCTTCCCCTGAACTGATCGAGAAGAACCTTTCGGAGAAGCAGCCCTCTATCGACGCGGAGGCCGTCGTCCGGCAAAAAGTGGGTTTCGTAAGTCTCGGCTGCCCAAAAAACCTGGTGGACAGCGAAGTCATGATGGGATTGCTGTCCCGGGCTGGAGCCGAACTCACGCGCCGCGCCGAGGATGCCGATGTCATCGTGGTCAACACCTGCTCGTTTATTGACAGCGCGCAGCAGGAATCCGTGAACACGATTCTGGAAATGGCTGGTCACAAAACCGCGGGCAAGGCAAAGCGGCTGGTGGTGGCCGGTTGCCTGGTGGAGCGATTCCGCGAGCAGATCCGCAAAGACATTCCAGAAGTTGATGCGGTCGTGGGGACAGGGGAGCTGGAGCAAATTCTCTCCGCAGCGGGGATTGCACCTGCTCGGCAAGCTTCCAATTCACCGTTTGTGATCCTCGGTACGCGGGCGGAGGGTGATGCTCGCGCCGCTCAGGGCCGCTTCTCTCGCGAAAGCTGGGACGGTGCCATCGCCGATCTGCCAAATTATCTTTATGACGAGTCAACCCCGCGCGTGCTCGCCACCCCGGGGCACATGGCGTACATCAAGGTCGCGGAAGGCTGCGATCACCCATGCACATTTTGCATCATTCCGCAGTTGCGCGGGCAATTCCGGTCTCGACGCTTTGAGTCTGTAATAGCCGAGGCCGAGCGCCTCGCGGAAACGGGAGTGCGGGAGATTACACTCATTGGCCAGGACACCACCTGCTATGGCGAGGACTTGAACCTCAAAGATGGTCTCGCCCTCCTGTTAGAAAGACTGGCTGGCATCGAGAAACTGCGCTGGGTCCGCTTTCTGTATGCGTATCCCAATAAAATTACTGGAAAGCTTCTGGAGACCATCGCAGCTCACGAAAAGATCTGTTCCTACATGGATGTACCGTTGCAGCACGCCTCTGCATCCGTTCTGAAACGCATGAAGCGCGGAGGCGGCGCCGACGTCTTTTTGCGATCGATTGAAAAAATGCGCCGAGTCATTCCGGAGCTCACTCTTCGCACTTCCTTCATTGTGGGATTCCCTGGCGAAACCGAGAAAGAGTTCGAAGAACTCTGCGATTTCGTTCGCGAAGCGAAGTTCGACTGGATGGGAGCCTTCTCGTATTCAGATCAGGAGGGGGCCGGGGCGTACGCTCTGGACAGAAAGCTCGCGCCGCGTGAAATCGAACGCCGCCGCAAGCATTTGATGTCAATTCAGCGCCAGATCAGCAAGAAGAATAAGAAAGCACTAGTGGGACGTGAGTTCGATCTGTTGTTGGAAGGCGAATCGGAAGAAACCGAACTGCTGCTGGAAGGCCGTACGGCAATGCACGCGCCTGAAATTGACGGGAAGGTCTTCATCAACGACTTCCCGGACCATGTCGATCCGAAACCTGGCCAGTTCTATCGCTGCCAGATTACCGAAGCACATGATTATGATCTGGTGGCGAAAATTGTTTGAGCACTCCGGTTATGCGTCAAGCCCCGCTATTCAAACCTGAAGAGCGTCCATGTCCCGAAAACGCATAGTGGAACTACGGTGTCCGATCTGCAAGAAGGAAGTGAAGAGCACTGCCCCGGAGTTCCCTTTCTGCAGCGAACGTTGTCGCACCATCGATCTCGGCAAATGGGCCAGCGGAGGATACGTGATTTCATCTCCCGTAACGGACAGCGAAGAGTCGATTCGGGAACAAACTCCAGAGGATCTCGACAAACACCATTAACACCGTCGTGCCAGTAGTACCCTGATATCCATGAACGTATTGGAGAGGGGGATGGAACGTAGCGCCGGCGCCCCGCCGGCTGTCGCGGGGGCGTCCCGCCCACGCTTCGGGAGCGTGATAATTCATGACCGGGGAAGATTACCCCACTGGGAGAAGGAAAGCGCAACTTACTTCGTAACCTTTCGCTTGCACGATTCGCTGCCGCACTCTCTTCTCGACAGAATCGAGGCCGAGCGTCGGGATATCTTTCAAACGGCAAACCAACTACGCCGTCCTTTGAGCTCAGACGAATGCAAGAAGCTTCGGGTTCTCTCCAGCGTCAGTGTTGAACGGTACTTAGACCGTGGTACCGGATCATGCGCTCTGCTCCGTCCTGCGATTGCCGAAGGAGTTGCTGATACGCTCCGCTATTTCGATGAACAACGTTATCGGCTCTTTGCCTGGTGCATCATGCCGAACCATGTGCACGTCGTGTTCAAGATCTTTCCTGGGCACAGGCTGGCCGAAGTGTTGCACTCCTGGAAGTCTTATACAGCAAAATCGGCGAACCGTATTCTTGGGGTGAGAGGCTCTTTTTGGCAGCGCGAGTATTACGACCATTTGATTCGTGATGATGGAGAGCTTCAGCGGGCTATTCGATATGTCACTCGGAATCCGGAAAAGGCAAACCTGAAAGAGTGGAAGTGGGTTTGGGTGTGGGGGCAAGATGCCCCCACGACAGCCGCCGAGACGGCGGCGCTACGGTTATGAGCGGGGCTGAGAAGGGTCGTGGGGGCCGTGTACTTCCGACCGGAGTATCGTCGCCGGCACCTTTGTGGGCTACTTTGGTTGCCACCTTCTTTGGGATCGGGCGGCTTCGCCCTGGGCCGGGTACTTGGGCATCGGCGCTTACCGTTTTGTTGTGGGCAGCGATTGCATACACGCTGCCCCCAATGGCAAACATAGCGGTCGCGGTTGGGCTGGCCATAGTCATCATTGTGGTGGGCATTTCTTCCTCGACCCTGGTGGCTCGCGCTTCCGGGAGCAAAGATCCACAAATTGTTGTCATTGACGAAGTGGCCGGACAGCTTATTGCATTGATTGCAGTTCCCTTGACGTGGAAAACATTGCTCGCGGGCTTTATACTTTTCAGAGCGTTCGACATCATCAAGCCACCTCCGGTGCGCCAACTGGAACGTCTTCCGGAAGGAACTGGAATCGTGCTCGACGACGTCGCGGCAGGAATTTACGCTTTGATAGTCATGCAAATTCTCCTCCGTTTTTTTCATCTATTAAAGTAGTTCCAACACGCGGGACGTGAGTGCCGGTCTCGAACTGGGAATCATTATTCTTGATGGGATTTTCCGATCGCATTCTCGGTAGAAAAAACCTGAACGGCGGTCCGCACATTGATGCGGTTTCACCCTCGTTCGCCCTGGCTGGGGGCGAAGTTCGCATTACGGGCTCAGGGTTACGCCCGCAGGAACTATTGCGTCCAAAAGTACGGTTTGGCAGTTTTGAAGCCCCGGTCGTGGTGAGTTCCGACGGATTTGTCGTGACGCGAGTCCCCGAAGGGGCCGTTTCTGGCTCCGTGGTGGTTGCCACTAACGGACACGAGAGCAATCCGCACCCTGTGAAGGTGGCTGTCCCCATCGCGGAGAATCTTCATCCCGTGACGAATCCCGCACTCGATCCTGAAGGGAACATTTACGTGACTTTCTCAGGGACGCGCGGCCAGAAAGTACCTGTATCCGTGTTCAAGATCGATACGAACTACGCCGTGAAGCCGTTCGTTTCGGAGATGATGAACGCCACGGCAATTGCGTTCGACCGCGAAGGGCAGATGTACGTTTCCTCGCGTGCCGATGGCGCCGTCTACAAAGTAGCGCCCAACGGATCACAGACTACCTTCGCCGAGGGGTTGGGCATCGCTACCGGTATTGCCTTTGACCGCGAGCAGAGTCTCTACGTCGGCGACCGCAACGGTACGATTTTCAAAATTGCCCGCGATCAACAGATGTTCGTATTCGCTACCCTGGAGATGAGCGTCTCGGCTTATCACTTGGCATTCGGTCCTCACGGGGACCTGTTCGTGACGGGTCCAAACGATCGCGTATTCAAGGTTGATCCGAGCGGTACCGTCACCACGTTTTACAAAGGACTGGGGAGGCCGCAAGGACTGGCATTCGACGCGGATGGGAATCTCTATGTGGCTGCCTCGCTCTCCGGCACTCGTGGAATTGTGAAAATCACACCCGATGGCAGAGCGAACCTGGAAGTTTCCGGACAAGGACTGGTCGGTCTCGCATTCGCTCCGGGCCGCTCGGTCGTTCTGGCCACCAGCAATGCGGTTCATCATTTGCTATGGAATATTCCAGGCCTTCCGCTGCTACCGGAATAGTTCTTCTGAGTCCGGCGCTCTGCGGTTTTCGTTCTCCTTTCATTTACACTTCTAAGGCGTGAACGCCGAAATCATCGCGGTAGGATCGGAGATGCTAACTCCCTACCGCGTGGATACCAATTCGCTCTACCTCACCGGGCAGCTGAACCAATTAGGTGTGGATGTCACCTTCAAGAGCGTCGTCGGCGACGACTTAAGGCGACTGGTGGGTGCCGCGCAACACGCTTTGTTTCGCTCCGATATTGTCATTTTCAGCGGGGGTCTTGGACCTACCGAGGACGACCTCACGCGGGAGGCAGTAGCCGAAGCCCTCGGCCTCGGCCTGCATCGCGATGCCGAGATTCGTTGCAGCTCTGGAAAAGCGCTTCCTGGAGCGCGGCTGGAAGATGTCTGCCAACAATACGAAGCAGGCGGATGTGCTTGAGGGTGCGACGATCCTGCCTAATCCCAACGGCACCGCTCCCGGGCAGTGGCTGAGCGGGGAGTTCGATGGGCGCGAGCACATCATTCTGCTGCTTCCCGGGCCTCCACACGAAATGAAGGGGATTTTCGAAAACCAGGTGCGGGAGCGACTGCAGGCCAAAATCCCGCCAGCCCACATCTTTACCCGGACATTGAAGATCGCCATGCTGGGAGAATCAACGGTCGATGCACGGGTATCCCCCATCTATAAACGGTTTCCGCAAGTGGAGACGACGATTCTTGCGGGCGCCGGCGAGATCGAACTGCATTTCAAAGCCCAGGCGGCGACACTGGAGGCGGCGGAGGCTCGGGCGGACGAAGTAGCTGGCCTGGTGGAAGACGAATTGGAAGATGCCGTCTTTTCGCGAAACGGCGAGTCTTTGGAGCAAATTGTCAGCTACTGGCTGCAAATGCGCAATGCCACGGTTGCCGTAGCGGAATCGTGCACCGGAGGACTGCTGGCGGAGCGCATTACGTCGATCAGCGGGAGCTCTCGATCTTTTGTGGGCGGCGCCGTTGTTTACTCCAATCAGATGAAAACGGAACTGGCCGGTGTTCCAGAGGAGATGATTCATCGCCACGGAGCGGTGAGCCGCGAAGTAGCGGCAGCGCTGGCAGAAGGGATCCGCTATCGCTGCGAATCGACCTTGGGAGTGGGGATTACGGGGGTCGCCGGTCCTACGGGCGGTACGGCCGAGAAACCGGTGGGCCTGGTCTTCCACGCCGTGGCGAGCGGATCGGGCACAGAAGTAATTCAGCGAAGCTACGCCGGGGACCGCAAGCGCATTCGAAAATTCGCTTCCACCATGGCGTTGGATATGCTGAGAAGAAAGTTGATGTGAGAAGAAGCTGTGAGCTGTGAGCTTTGAGCTGTGAGCTTTGAGCTATGAGCTGAAGAACTGGTTCAGCTCGCTCGTACCGCCATTCCTTTTTATGCGTCTTTTTGTTGCTCTTGATATTGCTGATGAGATCCGCGAGCGTATCGGGCGCTATGTGGAGGGTGTGCAAAACTTCGCTCCAGAGGCGCGTTGGGTGAAAGAAGAGTCGATGCATGTCACTTTGAAATTCATCGGCGAACAATCTGATACGGCACTGGAAAGTATCAAGCAGGCTCTTTCTACTGTCGCGGGACGATGCGCCTCAATCACATTCCGCGGGTACGGATTCTTTCCTACTGCAAAATCGGCACGTGTTTTCTGGATCGGAATGGAAGCCGGACCGGAATTAGCTTCCCTGGCGGCCGAAATCGACCAAAAAATGGCGCCGCTGGGAGTTCCCCGAGAACAACGAAAATTCAGTCCGCATCTTACGCTCGCCCGTAGCGCAGGTGGATCCGGCTCTCCGCGCCGTCTCAAGGGTGATCGCGTCACCGGCACGTTCGAGCGTTTGCAGCAAAAACTCGCAGCCCTGGGCACTCCGGAATTTGGTAGCATGACGGCGCGCGAATTCTGGCTGTACCGAAGCCAACTCTCGCCGAAGGGATCCAAATATACCAAGCTTGAACGATTTCCTTTACAGACGGAATAATGCTGCCCATTCCGCATCTGCGACCTGCAATTTAGAATCTTCAGTTTGAAATCCAAGCGACAATGTCCCGACTTTTTCTGATCGCGGCCTGCAGCTATCTACTGGGATCCATCCCATTCGGATATCTGCTGGTACGCATTTTCCGCGGGGAAGATGTGCGGCGGAGTGGCAGCGGGAATATCGGGGCTACCAACGTCGCCCGCAAGTCTCCAGCCCTGGGCGCGGTGACATTGATTCTCGATGCCGCAAAGGGAATTATGGCGGTCGAACTTGCCATCCGGCTTAGCCAATTCCCTCACGGAGATGTGCGCCTCTATCGCACGATGGCTGCCTCCGCATTGTTTGCGGTAATCGGGCATATGTACCCGGTGTGGCTCCGGTTTCGCGGCGGCAAAGGCGTGGCCACAGCTTTAGGAGCGTTCCTGCGCTTCGATGCACTTTCCGTGCTGGTTGCCATTATCATCTTCGTTATCGTTGTGCTGATTTCACGCCGCATCTCTTTGGGATCGATCATCACTGCCGGACTTTTTCCCGTGGTGTGCTATTTTCTGCTGCCACGCGACACCTGGGTCCTGGCATTCATTGGCGCGGGGGCCGTGTTGATCATCGGGCGCCACCGGCGAAATATCAGCCGGCTCTTGGCAGGCCAGGAACCTAGATTTTCCTTAGGACCCAAATGAGCGAGATAGCCGTCGTCGGAGCAGGGGCCTGGGGGACCGGCCTTGCCATCGTTCTGGGACGCAAGAGTGCCCATCACGTTCGACTGTGGGCGCACGAGACCGAAGTCGTCGATTGCATTACGCGTGCGCGAGTCAATGAGAAATTTCTGCCGGGGCGGATCGTGCCTGAGTCGGTGGTTGCCAGCAGCAACCTTGAACGGGTCGTCGAGGATGCGCAGATCATCGTAAGCGTCATGCCTTCGCAGCATTGCCGAGGGCTCTTCGAACGCATGAAGCCGCTAATTTCGCGGCACAGCCTGATCGTCAGCGCCACTAAGGGACTGGAAGAAGGATCGCTGTTTCGCATGTCAGAAGTGATTCAGACAGTGCTGGGTGATGCTGCGATCGGGGCGCTGAGTGGCCCCTCATTCGCACAAGAAGTCGCCCGCGGCGACCCCACGGCCATCACCATTGCATCCGGGGATTCCGGACTGCTACGAACAGTGCAGCAGGAATTCAGCGATTCCAGTTTTCGTGTTTATACCAACAGCGACGTGATCGGGGTGGAACTGGGAGGAGCTCTTAAGAATATCGTGGCCATTGCCGCAGGAATCTGCGACGGCCTGGGGCTGGGACACAACTCGGTCGCGGCCCTGATCACACGCGGCCTGGCCGAGATGACTCGCTTAGTCGTGGCGTGCGGAGGAAGGGCTGACACTATGGCCGGGCTGGCCGGGTTGGGAGATTTGGTTCTGACCTGCACGGGCGGGCTTTCGCGGAATCGGAGTGTTGGCGTTGAACTGGGCCGCGGCAAAAAATTACCCGAAATTATTGGCGGCATGCACGGCATGGTTGCGGAAGGAGTCTTCACGACCACGGCCGCGGTCGGCCTCGCCCGGGCCCGAGCAGTACAAATGCCCATCACGGAACAGATGCACGCAATCCTTCACCAGGGCAAGAGCCCGAGGGAAGCTATACAGGAACTCATGTCGCGAACTGGGAAAAGCGAATCCGGCATGCCTCTGCCTGAGATTTAGAAACACCTGCCCAGCCCGTGTAAACTTAACGGTTTCAGAACGCTTCCCGGAGTCTTCTAATGCATCTGCGTCTGGCTGGCTCAACGGCTGCCATCGTTGTTGCGATTTCACTGAATGTTGCACACGCGCAAAGCAAGACAACTGCCGAACGCCTCGGGTATCCACGAGATTCGAAACTGCTCATCATTCACGCCGACGATCTCGCAGTGGCGCACTCCGAAGATGCGGCGAGCTTTGACGCGCTCGAGCGGCAGGCCGCTACTTCTGCGAGCATCATGGTTCCCTGTCCCTGGCTGACCGAAGTTGCCGCCTGGGCCAAAGCGCATCCCGATGCCGACCTGGGGCTTCATCTCACAGTTACCAGCGAATGGAAGACGTACCGCTGGGGACCGGTGGAATCAAAAGACAAAGTCTCCAGCCTGCTGGACGCGGATGGATATCTGTGGCCCGATAATGATCCCGCAACAAAAAACATCAAGGCTGAGGATGCTGAGCGCGAGATCCGTGCGCAAATCCAAAAAGCCATGGCCATGGGAATGCATCCCACCCACGTCGACAGCCACATGGGCGAATTCTTCGATCGGCCCGACCTGTTTGCGGTGTATTTAAAAGTTGCACGCGAGTACAAGTTGCCATTTCTCGCCGCCTTGACACCCAATGCACCGAAGGAACTCGTCTCGCAGCTCAGTCGCAAAGATGTGATCCTCGACAATGTCGTCATGGCTTTTCCCGAAGTTCCTGTTGCTAATTGGAAGAACTTTTATCTTGAGGCCATCAAAAATCTAAAACCGGGAGTCACTGAATTCATCGTGCACCTGGCGCACGATGACGCGGAAATGCAGGCGATCACCATCGGGCATCCGGACTACGGTTCGGCGTGGCGGCAGCGAGACTACGAAGTCATCACCAGCCCCGAACTCAAGAAGGCATTAAGGGATAATCACATCATCCTCATTCATTGGAGAGATATCGGAAAACTGCTTCAGCAGTGACTCAAGCACCCACGAACCGCCTATGCAGTCGCCCGAGAGTCATTGTTCTGAGGTACTTCCGTAACGTAGCTTGCCCATGCTTTTCGCTACTCGTCGCGTAATCCCCAGTAGAATTTCATAGATACCCGTGAAAGCAGCCGCCACTTCGCCGACGGCGTTGGGGACGAGTGAGGGGACAACCTTGCCGTCTCGCGACTCCAATCCCGCGCGCATTCCCATTCTGTATGTCATCCTGGGAGTTCTGCTGGTCATCAGCATTATCCCCATGTATTTCTATTCGGCACAGGTGGAGGCGATCAACCGCGACCGCCTGAAAACCAACGAAATGCTGCTGCAGAACACCGTCACGCGCTCGCTGGCCGACGATCTTTCGCAGCACGAACGCTCGCAGCGCATGATGCTGGCGAATCTGTCTTCGGCTATACAAGTAGCCAGCGGCGGCGATATCGGGGAGAAGAACATCGAGTCGCCGGAACTTCGGGCTTTGCTGGAGAATTTCGTAAGTTCCTCGGACGAAATTGCATACGCGACTCTACTCAACTCTGAAGCGAAGGGCATCTCGGCTGGGCGCATCGCTCCTGATGCTTTTCTGCAACGCGAATTGGAACATGCCTACACTGCCGCCCGCGATGGGCGCGCCTACAACGGTCAGGCTCTGGTAGTGGGCGAAGGCAAGGCAGCGCGGACAATTTTTCTGGTCAGCGCCCCAGTGCAGTACGAAGAACGTTTTTTGGGGATGATCGCTTCGGTGGTTGACCTGCAGTTCCTGATCCGTCGTCTGCGCGAAGTTAGCGGCGGGGGGCTGACTCCGTACGTGGTCGACTCCCAAGGACGGTTAGTGGCAGCGGCGACTCCCGAATTCGCTACCGGCCAGGACATGAAAAATCTGGAGATTGTCCGCACGTTTGTTGACGGGGGTAACAAAGCTCAGTTCGCCGAGACCCGGGAATTCAACATGAACACGGGTTCGGAAAAGATCGAAATGCTCGGCACCTACAGCCCAGTCCAGTCGTTGAACTGGGCGGTGGTGGTGCAGAAGCCGCGACGCGACGCCTACCGCGGCGTATACGAGATGCAGCGTACGGCTCGCCTGCTTGCGTTGCTCGCCGTGCTGCTGAGCATTGGAGTCAGCATCTTCGCCGCGCGGCGTATTACGAATCCGCTTTCCGTGCTGACGGAGTCCAGCCGGGCTATCGCCAAGGGTGATTTCTCACAGCGCGTCCATCTGATGAGCCGGACGGAAATCGGAGAACTTGCGCAGACGTTCAACACGATGTCTGAGGAGCTCGAGCACTTCGTTGAAGATCTCAAGCGAGCCGCGGAAGAGAATCGGGCATTGTTCATGGGTTCAATTCAGATGTTAGCGGGAGCGGTTGACGAGAAAGACCCTTATACGCGTGGCCACTCCGACCGCGTCACCCGGTATTCGCTACTAATCGCGAAAGAAATGGGCTTGCCGCCTGCGTTCATGGAAACGCTGCAAATTTCGGCGCAGCTCCACGACGTGGGCAAGATCGGGATCGAAGATCACATCCTGAAGAAGCCAGGCTCACTGACCGAGGAAGAATTCGAGGTAATGAAGACACACACGACGAAGGGTGCGAATATCTTGCGTCCGGTGCCGCAACTGGCGGAGATGCTGCCTGGAATCGAATTGCACCATGAAGCACTCGATGGCCGCGGGTATCCTTACGGTCTGAAGGGCGATCAGATTCCACTGATGCCCCGGGTCATCGCTGTGGCGGATACGTTTGACGCGCTTACTACCAATCGCCCTTACCAACAGGCACACACGCCTGACCAGGCCCTGCAAATCATCCGGAGTCTTGCGGGCAAGCGGCTCGATCCCGCGGCCGTGGATGCGCTGCTGGCGGTCTACGAACGCGGAGAGATACGGATCCAGCGCTTTACCATCAAACGCCCGGTCCTGGCTACTCCGATTCAGAATACGACCGGAGCCGTACCAGCGAGCGGCGCGGAAACACCGAACCTGGAACGAACGCGCATGTAGTGGAAGGTTTTCTGCGAAGCACTGAAGCTTGCCGGTTGAAACTCGCAACCAGTCCTCAGCTGCCATGATGGCAGAGGTATCGAGGTCTATAATTGCCTCGATGCCTCTGGTCCCAGGCACAAAAATCAGTCAATACGAGATACTCTCTCCGCTTGGCGCGGGCAGCATGGGCGAGGTGTACCGTGCGCGCGATATGCGCCTGGACCGCGACGTAGCAATCAAAGTCATTCCCGAGTTGGTTTCTCTTGATCCCGAGCGCCTCTTGCGATTTGAGCAGGAAGCCAAAGCGGCTGCCGCGCTGAATCATCCCAATATCCTGGCGGTCTACCAGATGGGAACCTATTTAGGGATGCCTTACCTGGTTTCGGAACTGCTCGAGGGCAAGACGCTGACCGAGTTCATTCGACGTGGCCCGCTGACGCTTCACAAGGCGATCAATCTCGGGGTGCAAATCGCGCACGGTCTGGCGGCTGCCCACGATAAGGGGATCGTCCACAGGGATCTCAAACCTGACAATCTTTTCGTCACAATTGACGGACGCGTCAAAATCCTCGACTTTGGCTTGGCAAAAGTGATCCTGCCACGGCAATCGGCCCATAACCTGGCAGTGACAATCACGCTGCCGGGAGTCGCACTGGGCACGATCGGTTATATGTCTCCGGAGCAAGTGCGCGGACAGTCCACCGATCAGCGCGCAGATATTTTCGCGCTGGGTGCCATTTTGTACGAGATGGTGATGGGGAGGCAGACCTTCCAAAGGCCCACTTCGGCCGACACGATCAGCGCCATCCTGAACGAGGAACCGCCGTCCATAGCCGAACTTGCGCCGGATACCCCGGCTGCTTTGGAAAGGGTCATCCGCCGGTGTCTGGAAAAGAATCCGGCGCAGCGCTTTCAATCGGCCTCAGATCTTGCTTTTGCTTTGGAAGCGCTGTCAGATCCATCGATCACGGCTAGTCGAGGGACGCTAGCACCATCGGACCGGCCACATCGGCCATATCTATCCTGGACGGTCGCAGCACTCGCACTCGTTTTCGGTGTGCTGGGGCTGATTTATTTCCTATCCCGGCCTCCGGCGGAGCCAAGCGTCTCTAATTACGTTCAACTCACCCACGATGGGCAACAGAAATCACTGATCGCGACTGATGGAGCCCGGTTGTATCTGAGCTTGGGGGAAGTACGCAGCGGCAGCTTTGCATCACACGGTGTTGCCGAAATGTCAGTGTCGGGTGGAGAGCCGAAAAAGCTCTCGATTCTGCCCTCGGTGGATATGGTTCCCATCGACCTGTCGCCTGACAGCTCGGAGCTTCTCGCCGTAGACGGGCAGGGCGCCCCTCCCAAAGGTCCTCTGTGGAGTCTGCGCCTTCTCGGCGGTTCGCCGCGCCGGCTCGGAGACATGATTGCGGAAACGGGCGCGTGGTCGCCTGACGGCAAGGCGCTGGTTTACACGAATCTGGGTGACATCTTTGTGGCAAATGCGGACGGATCCGCTTCCCGCAAACTGCCGAGCGTGAAAGGGGACATTCTCAATATTGAATGGTCACCCGATGGCAGAGTGCTTCGTTTTGATGCATCGGAGACGGCCGGAACGGTGGGTCAGCAGGTGGAATGGGAAGTGGCCGCAGACGGGAGCGGACTGCATCGTTTATTCAACGCCTGGCACAACCCTCCAGACGAATGCTGCGGCAGGTGGACGCCCGACGGGAAATTTTTCGTCTTTGTCTCGGGAAACCAGATTTGGGGCTTGCCGGAAAAAACGGGCGTGTTCGGGTCGCGCCCAAAACCATTTCAATTGACTTCCAGTCCTCTTTCTCTGTCGTCGCCGCTGCCAAGCAAGGACGGAAAGAAACTGTTTGTGGTTGGGCAAACGTATCGTGGCGAGTTGATGCGTTACGATGCGAAATCGCGACAGCTGTCGCCGTTCCTGGGCGGCATTTCCGCCGAATTCGTGGACTTTTCCAAGGACGGGCAATGGGTCGCGTACGTCAGCTATCGTGAAGGGACACTGTGGCGGAGCAAAGTCGATGGCACCGAACGCATGCAGCTGACTTACCGGCCGCTGTATCCGGTGCTTCCCCGATGGTCACCGGACGGAAAGAAAATCATTTTCTTCGAATTTGCCCGCAGCGCGGAGAAGCCTGCCCGGATGTACGAAATCTCTGCCGAGGGCGGGAACCCTCGCGAGCTACTGCCGCAAGATCTCGCGCAACAGCTCGATCCTAATTGGTCGCCGGATGGGAGCAAGATCATCTTCGCTGGAGAATCCAACAACGCTTCTTCGGCCATCCGGATCCTCGAGATTGCAACTGGCCAGGTCTCGACATTGCCGGCATCGGACGGTCTCTACTCGCCGCGGTGGTCTCCCGATGGGCGTCACATAACGGCGTTCTCAGCGGATTCAAAGACACTCCTCTTGTTTGACGTCCAGACACAGCGATGGTCCGAACTCGCCAGTGGTTCTTTAAGTTGGCTCAATTGGTCCCATGACAGCCAATACGTCTACGTTCTCGACTTCCGCGGACAGGATGCAGTTGTGAGAATTCGGATCAGCGACCGTAAGGTAGAACAGGTTGTGGATCTCAGGAACTATGTGACCGTCGGTCGGTACGGCGGCTGGCTCGCCCTCACCCCGGATGATTCTCCTTTGCTGCTGCACGATACCGGTAGCCAGGATGTTTATTCCCTGGACTGGCACTCGCAGTAAGTGCTCTGAGCTGAAGGGCCGCCTGGCGGGGACCGCTGCGAAAAACGGCGATCAGATACGTGTTCCGGTACGGAAAGGGTACTTCGCCCGTCCGGGATTGCCCCGGTATTTAGGGAAGCGCTATTTTGACTCCAGGCAACCGGCGATTTGGCAAATGTGCCGAAAAGCGCGCTGTCCCGTGAGCTGTGCTAATTTCCCCACAATGCCCCGCCGTATAAGGGAAAACCTGTATGTAGATGTCGCGAGGTGATTGCTACTATTTTCGTCTGCAGAGGGGATCGGGACGTTGCAGTCCACGCCGCAGCAGCTTCAGAATTGGCCATGGCCCATTGCCCTTTGCCGATATTGGTGCGACCATGAGCACGCGTGACAGAGTTGATCGCGAATCGTTTCAGTCCCTGCTGGCAAATGCGTTTTCCGTGCAGCAAAGTGGCATGACGCCGCAGTCTCTTAGCTCCATCATTGAAATTCAGCGCACGATCAGCAAGGACGATATCGCTATCGACTCAGCCTTACGTCTGATCGCAGACCGCGCTCAAGCGGTGGGGCATGCATCTGGGATCGGCATCGCTTTGTTGCAAGAAAATCAATTAGTTCACCGTGCGGGTATTGGCAGCGCTTCCCAGCTTGTGGGCTCGCAGTTGGCTGCTGTGTTCAGCGCCACTGTCAATGGTCATCCACGAAGAGAGATTTTGCGTGTGGAGAATGCCAGCACGGATTCTCGTATTGAAGCGGATATTTGCCGCCAGTTCGACGCCCAGGCGCTGTTGATGGTTCCAATTTATCGCGAGGGCAGCGTGATTGGTGTGCTGGAAATCCTGTTCAGCCAGCCGCATCGTTTCGTTGAAGCGGAGGTGCGGTCTTACCAGTTGATGGCTACCCTCGCGGGGGATGCCACGCTGCTGCCCGCCCAGGTTGTGCAGCAGAAAGGCGTCTCTTATTCAACCGTTTCGCGCGCACTTTGGCGGATGAGTTCAAGAGTTCAGCAACTCAGGGTGGCCAGTCAGCCCACCCCGCAAGCGAGGCAGAAGCCGGCGTCCGGTTCTGTACAGAAAGGCGCAACTCCGAGTATTCGCCAGTGGCGTACGGTTCGGCACATTTCGCAATTGGCGAAGGCAGCAACAGAGTCGTTGCAAACAGTTTCTTTGCCCAGACTACGCTGGCCGGATTTTTCTTTCCCAACTTTTTCGGGGCAGAGCAGCCCGTTCAGAGGTCTTCAAGTACGCATACGGAATCTTGGCTGGCGCGCTCGCACGGCAAGAATTCAGCTGCGTTCCGACGCCGTTCGGAAGGTGACGTGGAATGTGGCAGCGGTATCGCTTTTGCTGGTGCTCGCGGTCGGAGCCTCGATTCTGCACCACAAGAACAGCATTTCCAGGACCAGCGACGCCTCGTCTCAAACGGCCACTCCCCTGTTAGCCCCCGCAGTTCCTGCCGTTTCGGACAGCACTGCGTTAGTTCCCGTTTCCAAGCCACAGGCGCAAAGATCTCTACATGATGTGAATGCCCCTAACGCGGGGTTCACGCGCGTTCGCGTGGGAAAGGATGAGATCGATTACGTCACCGATGACGTCACTGTGCGACATTTCCATTCTGTGTCGCCCACTGCGGAATCACACCACGGACCGAAGCAAGTGAACATCGGACGAGATGTAACTGTGCGCTATTTCACCAGGCCGCAGTCCATGACGACGGCTCAGCCAACTTCTCTGACCGATGATTCGCTCAGGGATTGAATTTTCTCCCAGCCGCTCACAAGGCTGCCACCCGCCTTTGCACCAGCAGGAAGTACAGCGCGAGCAGCACCAGCAACAATCCGTCCGCTCCCAAGACGATGGGGACGGTAAACCTGGGCACCAGCCATCCACTGGCCAGATTCCCCATGGGCATGCCGCCGCGGAAGGCGCAGTTGTATACACTCATCACCCGACCGCGCATTTCATTGGTAGTAATCAACTGCACGAGTGAAGTGACGGTGGCGAAGACGGCCATCATCGATGCTCCGACCACCACTAACATGACATAGGAAAAGGGCAAGAATCGCGAAAGAGAGAAGCCTGAAATTCCTATTCCCAGGCAGATCAGCATCGTCAACGCGAAGCGCCCTTTGTTCTGGATATTGCCTTTTCCAGCGACAGCCAGCGAACCGCAAATGGATCCCACTCCCATCAGCGAAAGCAAATTTCCATAGGTTTCTGGTCCGCGGCGGAAAATGTCCTTCACGAATACGGGAATGTACGTCCGCATCGGCATGCTCAGCGCAGTCATGCAGAAGGCCAGTACAATGAGCGCCTCCATCGATCCCTGCTGCCGCAAGAAGCGAATTCCCTGCTTGAGGCTGCCGAAAACCGATTCCTTAGTGCTCTGGGGCAGGAATCGCGCGGTGATCATCAGCAGCGAAATCACTGGAGCCAGGAAGGAAACGGCATTGAGTCCGAAGCACCATTTCTCGCCAAGCCTGGCCAGCGTGAGACCTGCGAGAGCAGGGCCTACCGTCACGGCAAGATTGAATTGGATGGAATTGAGCGCGATGGCGTTCGGCATATCGTCCCGATCAACCAGCGTAGGAATCAATGCCTGATAGGCTGGCCCGCCAAATGACTGGGCAATCCCCGAGATGAAAGACAGGCACAGGATCTCCCACACGCTTACGATGCCTGTGGCCACAAGCAAGGTCAGTATGGCCGCACTCGCCATCTGAATGAATTGCGATACCAGCAGGATCTTGCGCCGCTCGGTGCGATCGGCCACTACACCCCCGATCAACGAAAGCAGAAAGATGGGAATTCCAGCGAGAAACTGATCGAGAGCGAGCAGGAAGGCGGAATGGCTCAGGCGGTAGATGAGCCAGCCCTGCGCCACGATTTGCATCCAGGTGCCTATACTCGAGGTACAAGCCCCAAACCACATCAGGCGAAAATCGCGATATTGAAAAGCTTTGAAAACCTTGCGGAGTGACGCTCTCATCCCGTGACCAGTTCCAAGTTCCGACCACTATCTTCGCACGAACAGGCGAATCCACAGGCAGCACGTGCAATGAACCAATGACTAAAGATGAATCAGCAGCCAGCAGGATTCAAGATCGCACAAAGAATAGCGTTGTCAGCCGCTTTCACCGAACAAAAATGACAATGCCGCTGGGAAGCGGCGAGCCCAAGCTGATTCATGGTGAGTAGCGTCTTGCTCAACCATCAACCGAAAGCGTTGATCACTTAGCCCCCCACGGCGCAGAATGGCAGCCAATTCTCGTACATCGTCGACCATGCTCTGGTCCCGATCCTCGCGTCCCGCTTCCGCGGTGCCCGTACGCGAGAAATACGCGCTCCGGCCAGCGCCGTACAGTTCGACTTTGCCGGATAATTTGGCGATTCGAAGCCCAAAGGGATGGGCTCTCCAACAGCAACCGACCAAACATTCCGGGAGATACCGCAACCGTGTACAGGGCAATCAGCGCTCCCAAAGATGATCCGCCGAGTCCGGTATTTTCCGGGCCCGATGCGACCCGGTAATGACGTTGCACAAACGGCATAACTTCCTTGATCAGAAAGCTGGGATAGCGGCTTCCCTGCACTCGCAATATCATCGGCTGATAAGAACGATGCGGCATGTACTCGCGGATGCGATCTTTGCCGGCATTGTCGATGCCCACAATCAAGAGTGGAGGAATCTGTCCTTCCCGGATCAGGCGATCGGCGGTCTCATCCACTTGCCACTCGACGCCGTTGAATGAAGTCGCGGACTCAAACAGATTCTGACCGTCATTCAGGTAGAGGACGGGATAATGACGCGTGACGTTTGACGGATCCTCGTAACCGGGCGGGAGCCAGATTCGAAGGAACCGAGTGTTGCGAAAGATTCGGCTGGAGAACTTATGAATTCGCAGATCGCCGGTTGCGGACGTTGCGCGAATTACGCCCGCAATCTCTGCCGGGGCTGCTTCCTGGTTTTGCTGTGTCTCTTCCATCCGGGATGTGCCTTCAGAATACAACGCACCGCCATTACGGTCGGGCAACTCTGAATTTCAAGACCAGCGCCAGCAGGGTGATCATTGCAATCAAAGCAAGAGAGATTACACACAAGATGCACCAGGTTGTCAGTACGTAGGCTTCGATGTACGTGAGATAGAGCGCATAGGCGAGACCCGCAAGAGCCGCTGCCAACAGGCGCGTGGGAGTCTCAGCGCGAAACCTCCATAGGGTCGAGAGCAAGAAAATCGCGGCATAGCCAGCAACCCCGATTAAGGCGACCGGAATTCCGAGCATCGTCGAATACTCACTCCGGTTCACAATGTCGCAATTGAGTTTTTGGCCGAAGTCGCAGTAGGTTGTCGCGCTCTTGGCGAAGTGACGCTGCAAGGCGATGCCGGAGTCGATGACTCCCGCAGCAGAACAGATAGCAATGAGCAAGAAAAGCGAGCGAGTAGCGCGCGACGATTCGGTCACGGCAAACTGCATCCTGTTTTGTCGCTAAGCTCCTGCAGCGAAAAGACACCTTGCTTGGGAGGATCCGTGCCGAATTGCCAGCTTGGAAAGAGCTTGACGCCGGCGGCTTTGCAGGCCGCAGGCATTTCTCCCGGCTTATCCTTGATGGCGCACTCCTGATAGGGCACATAGCGGAATGCGGCGCCGAACATCTCCTTCTGCTCGACGCAGTGTGGACACCAGTAAAGTCCATACATTTTCGCCTGTTGCACGGCAAGGCATTTCGCAAAGGAATCGTACTTGTGGTTGCGATAGTAGCGTCCACCGAGAAAAGCAACCGCCAGCAACACCGCGACGATGCCGTAGCGCCAGACATTCTTGTGGTTCCGTCCCTTGGAGGGTTCGTCCGTGCGCTCCTGGCGCCTTTTTCGCCGCTCTTCCGACATGCTTTTTTATATCACGGTGACTAGGCAACAACGTTCAATGCGCGCGGAAGCACATCGAGCTCCTGGCACTCAAGCGTAAGGACTTCTCCATCCACCATGACGTCTACCGGAGCATCCAGATCGAATTCAACGTGCGACACCGCCTGACACTCCGCAAGGGGATGTTGGATATGAGTGCCGTCATACAGACCAGGCAAGTTGCGGATCAGTCCGAGTCGCCCGATAGGGCCCCAGCGTACGTAATCCACTAAGCCGTCGTCGGTTCGTGCTTTTGGAGCAATCATCATAGTTCCGCCGGTGAACTTGCTGTTGTTGAAAGTCAGAAACAGGCACGGGCGGCGGTCGAACTCTGCTTCACCCTTTATCCGGACCGGGAAGGCACGGCGACGGAAACGAGCGAGTGTGAGGAAGATGGAACCGAAATATCCCAGTTCTCCCCAGCCGCTAAACCGTCGAGCGCGCAAGGTCGCGACGTCCGCGGTAAAGCCGATGCTGAGAAGGTTCAGGTAGTGGATAGCTCCGGTGCGGTGGCGCAGGCGCATGATGTCGCACGGACGGGAACGGTGCGCCAGAATGGACTCAATGGCGTACTCGACGCCGCGGTCGCTGAAATCGCGCAGGAAGGAGTTCCCGGTACCCAAGGGCAAAAAACCGAGCTGCGCAGGCTCGCCGGTCGCAGCTTCGGGAAAAAGTCCATTCACGATTTCGTAAGATGTGCCGTCACCGCCGACGGCGATGAAGTTGCGCACTCCCCGGCCATAGGCAGCCCGTGCAATCTCGGTGGCCTGTTGGGGAGCAGTTGTCTGCGCTACATCAACTTGAACTCCACCGGCTTTCAGGCGGTCCAGAGCCGGCCCTAGAAGCCTGGCGCTCCGTCCACCGCCCGCGGCGGGATTCACAATTGCGAGATAAGTTTGTCCCAAGATAGTCGTCGTACCGCCAGATCCCTGCACATCCCAGACACGCAACAGCTAGAGATTCACAATTGCAGCTCGTTCCAGGAATGTCCTGATCTCTTCCGCCAATCCCTGACGCTTTATTTTCATAGAGGCGGTCCGCGGAAAATCTCTATCCCAGATCACGTATCCGTTGATGCGTTTGAAATCAGGAAGACGCAGGTTTCGCGCGGAGATGTCCTGCAGCAATCCACTCTCCAATTTTTGATTCTGTTCCAGACGTAAGATCAGTACCAGGGACTCGCGTGCACCCAATTCCTTTTGCGGCCAGATGTAGTTGGCCGCGAATACCGAGTATTCCTTGACAGGAAGGCCGTCGAATACGGTTTCTATATCTTCCGGGTAGATGTTCTTTCCACCCTCGGTCACGATCATATTTTTCTTGCGGCCAAACAATTGCAAGTGGCCATGATCTTCGAAGCGCCCCAGGTCACCAGTCAGAAGCCACCCGTCCACAATGGTCTCGAGGGTCAGTTCCGGATCATCCAGATAGTGGGACATTATGGTTTTACTGCGCACTGCGACCTCGCCGACTCCATCTGCATCGGGATTCAAGATACGAACTTCCATTCCCGGGAGCGGCTTGCCAACTGTGTCGGCGCGAAAAGGCTTGAGATCGTTGAGAGTGATGGCCGTTCCCGCCTCAGTCAGCCCGTAACCGTTCACCACCGGAATGCCAAGATCGTAGAAGAACTGCATCGTGGAGGGCTCCATGAAGGCTCCGCCGGTAATCAGCGCTAACAATTCCCCACCGAATCCGCGATGTATATTTCGCAGCAGCATTCTGCTCAGCTTCACATTGGGGCGGTGGCGAGTGAGAAGCCGGTTCGTTGCGATCATGCTATCCAGGAGTGCGCGTTTCCATGGCGCGAGTTCGTCGAATTTGGCTCGAAGTCCCTTTTCGAGGTTTTTGAGGATCATCGGGACCAATGCCACATAGGTGATGCGATAGCGAACGAAGGCATCCCTCACGAACTCGGGACGGAGCGTGCGTAAGTGAACAACACAGGCACCGCACACAAAAGGACCGATGAATCCCACCATAAAATCGATCGCGTGATTGGTGGGAAGAATGCTCAGGTAGCGCACTCCCGGCCAGAACGGGTACCAGGCAGTGAGTGAGCGGCACTGTTCCAGATAGTTCTCATGAGTGAGCACGCATCCTTTAGGGCGGCCACCCGTACCTGACGAATACACAATGCAGGCAGTGTCTTCTTTTTGCCGCATCACGAAGTCGGGTGCGCCTTTGCGCTTGAAATCTTCCCAGCGGAAGGCGCCGGCTAATTCCGCACCCAAAGGAGCCTCGGTCACCAGCACAATCTTTGTGGCAATCGTCTGGAACTGGGGCGATTGCATCATGGCGCGCCACAGGTGGTACTCGACAACGAGAACTTTGGCTTTGGAGTGCGCCAGCAGTTGCAGGTGTTCTGCCGCGCTTAGCTTGTAGTCCAAAGGAACCAATACTCCACCACAGAAGAAAATTGCGTATGCCGAGATCAGCCACTTGGACTGATTGGTCATAATGATCGCGGCGCGATCATTGGCGTCGAAGTCTGCGTCTTCCAGAGCGCGGGCGAGAGGACGGGCCATCTCCTTGAAGTCGGAGTACGTGAGGCGAAGCTTTTCGCGATCGCGCTCAGCCTCGATGAGGCACACCTCGGTGGAGTAGCGATCGAGTGCGTCGCGCAGGGCTGCGCCCAGACAACTGTACTTGGTGAGATCGAGCATTAAAGCCTTATTTCACCACAGCAGCGCGGACAGACACAGGAATGCTTAGTTATCAAGTCATCACCCAACAATGCATGTAACAGGATTGTTCTCTCTCGACACCGAGCAAAAACCGTTGACCTACAACCGGGCCTGAATCTTGCCAGCCAGAGTGCGGAAGTCGCTGACGCCTTGAAGTTCGTAGTCGGGCAACTCGACAGAGAAATGACTTTCCAGTTTGGTAAGCAAATCGAGCGTCTGCAAGCTATCAATGCCGAGGGCCTTGAAGAAATCCTCGTCGGGGGAGAGTTTGTCACGGGGCACCTTGAAGTGCGCCGCAGCCAGATTAAGTATCTCGTCAAGGGTGTTTTGAGCTGTTGGCATAACCAGCCATTCTAATCCAGTCATCGTCACGGCAAATAGGGCTGGGCATCCGAGCTTTCCACGAATTTCTTCAGCCCTGCCTGCACTGCGGGCCGCTCAAACAGACTGCAGAAGATATCGATCTCCGCTTTTAACTCTTCGTAAGGGATCGGCTTGATGAACCGTTTAGCGGCAGCGGAGGTTTCGCGATCAAACTTCCGCACCTGCGCGGCAGTTGCGCGGGCGGCGCGCAGCGCTTCTCCCGCCCCGACTAACTGGCTCACCAATCCAATCTGTTGGGCCTTGGTGCTATTGAAACTGCGTCCGGTAAGTAAAAGATCGCGCACCACGGCGTTGCCGACGTCCCGCTTCAGGCGCGGAATTCCACCGAATCCGGGTATAAGTCCCAAGCGTAATTCGGGAAACGCAAAGCGAGCAGTCTTATCGGCGATGATCAAATCGCATGCCAATGCCAGTTCTAGTCCGCCTCCAAAGGTTACGCCGTGGACCGCGGCGATTGTCGTTCGTGGAGAAGCATCAATGGTATTCAGCACATGATGGATGCGCTCCAAGAATTCGCGCACTCCGCGCGCCGCATCCGTTTTTTTCATGTCCTGGGATCGCCGATAGAGCTCACGCAGATCTGCCCCGGCACAGAAACCAGCCTTCATCTCGCTGTGAACGATGACCGCGTGAAGCTGGGACTCGAGGTGTTGCAGTGCTCGTGGAAAAAGATTCAAGCTCCTCGAGGGACAAAGAGCCGATTTCGTTGCACGGGCTGCGGTACAACGCGAGTTCGAGCACGCCGTCGTGAACCTGATACGACATGGTTTCGCCGCGTTTTGTCACTTCAGCGGTACTCATGCTGTCTTCACCGCCTGGTACATGTCTCTCAATCTCGTTGTTCATGCGAGCTGAGATGAAATCCCGCTTCAGTTTCCCATTGGCGGTCAGCATCCCATTATCGATAGAGAATGGCTCTTTCCGGACACAAAACGCCCGCACTTGCTTATAGTGCGGAAGTTTCGGATTTACCGCGTCGAGTGCTGACTGCACCTGGTCGCGGCTCACGTCTCCGGTGACGATCGCTGAAAGGTAGCCGCGACCGTTGCCGACAATGACGACCTGCGCCGCCGGCAATTGCTGCACGATTTCCTCTTCGATGGTCTCCGGTGAAATTTTGTGACCGGATCCGAGCACGATCAGATTCTTGAGGCGCCCCACAATCCGCCACGTGCCGGTCGAATCCAGTTCGCCCTGATCCCCGGTATGAAACCACCCATCCCGCAGCACTTCGGCAGTTTGCTGCGGCCTTCGCCAATAGCCCGGAAAAATATTAGGCCCGCGGACGATAATCTCGTCATTGTCAGCGAGTTTCATCTCGATGCCGGAGATTGCCGGGCCTACGCGGGCAGGAACCGGATTGCGGGGATCGTCCATGGTGCAGATTCCAGTGGTCTCGGTAAGTCCGTACACCTGAAGCACGGGAATCCCCAGCATCCTGAAATAGTGCTGGGTTTCCGGCATAAGCGGAGCCGATCCGCAGATCAACGCCTTTATGTTGCTGCCAAACAGCTTCTTTCGTATCGCCGGAAATACGAAGCGCCTGGCCAACCATTGCCAGGGAAACACTGCGCCAGCACCAGAGCGAAACCACGCCGCTTTCGCGCGAGAGTAGATGGCTTGCGCGACACCGCCTTTTTTCGCAATCTGTTCATCAACTCCGCGGCGCATACGCTCGAGCAATTGGGGAACGTTGAGGAAGTAATGGGGTGCAACCAGTGGCATGTCGTCGGGGATCTTCGTCAAATCGGTATTGAAGGTCACCGGGCTGCCCCGCAGCATGAAGGTCAATACGGCGATCCAGGACGCGCAAAAGCTGAGGGGAAGATAATGAAAAATGCGATCCTCGCCGGTTCGTCCGCCCATTAGCAAATCGAGACGCGCCGACGTACAGCCCAGCATGAATCCAACGTTTGCGGCAGTGAGGACGACACCTTTCGCTTCGCCCGAAGTGCCGGAGGTGTAGATGATTGTGACCGGATCTTCTTCCCGCACCTGCGGACGATCCAACGAAACTCCCTCGGCTCCAGCGAAGATCTCGTCAAAAACAAATTGCGGGGGGGCAGCCGGCCAGATCTGCTGGATTGCCTCTTTCAGAATCGCATCACCGCAACAGACCAATAAGGGCGTGCTGTCCTTCATCATCGCGACCAGTTCCGCCGGAGCCTGGCGGTGATAGAGCGGCACGACAATCAGGCCCTCGGCGGTGGCCGCCAAGTCCAGCGCAATCCAGCGAATGCTGTTCGCAGCAAGCAGCGCACAACGATCCCCTTTGTTCAATCGTTTGGAGGCAAGAAAAGTGCGAGCTTGCTGGACCAATGCCAGCAGTTCAGTTCCCGTGACTCCTGTGATCTGCCCGTTTCGAATCTCCTGCAGAACCGTGGTGCCTGCGGCAGATTTCAGTTGGGCAAAGATTTCTCCGACAAAGGGCATTTGTGTGCTGATGCCAATGAACTAACTGTAAGCCGCGACGAGTTGCCGCAGCGATTCGGTCATCGGCGGCAGATAATCTTCCCAACTCCATTCACCCGTACGGGTGGGGAACTCCGGATAGCGGCGCTGGACTTCTTCCTCGAAATAGACGCCCATACGCGCCATCACTTTCAAATTCCTGACTACAGTACGGGCGATGCCATCGGCGATTCGCTCGCCTTGTGTCGCAAGTGTTTCCAGGGCTACGAGCAGCTTCTGCTCGAGGTCCGGGTCGTCCACGTTCATCAACAGATCTTCGTGGCCACGCTCTCGCATGATATTGCGAATGCGCTCGTCCATGGTGATTCCGGCAGAGGGCACGAGACCCGGCATCGAAGTCACAATACCGTGGTACCGCGAAGATGCCATCATGTGGCACGACCTGAGAATGCTGACCAGTTCGTACATGTTGTACTGATCGGAGGTGAGCACGGGGATGCCGCCTAACCGCTCCGATATGCGATTCGCGGGACGCGCATCGAGGCGCTCGGTCGCTACCAGAATCACGAATACATTTCGCTTCTTCCGGAATGCGTCCACGGCATTGCCAATCGAGGACAGATAATGTTCATACGCGCGGTCCGCCGCCGGTCCTGAGTTGTGGAAGTACGGGCCCCGATAGTGAGTCTTCTTGTATGCACCCGCCACGGTGTGCAGAGCCAGTTTCGCAACCGACGCCTTCACTGGCCATTCGAATGGATTGATGGGACAAACCACCAGAACTGGAGTTCGTCCGTCCCATCCTGCTTGCCTTAATACACTCTGCCCATATTCGGGCGGACGAGGCTGAAACGTCCACGCCGTATCTGTACCCAATTCGGTGGGAACTCCCAATTCGCGGAGAACGCTGCGGGATTCCTCATTGCGCGTGATTACCAGGGAATTGCGGCAGTAACGCGAACACATTTTCACTAACAGCGGGTCCATGTGGCCGGCTTCGCCGCCATATCCCACGGACAGCTTGTTTTCCGCCGCTGCGATGCCAAGTGAACCGATCATCATCGTCGTCAGGGCATTGGCGAACTTGCTCTTGAACATGGAGCCTTCGCAGGCGACCACGCCATGGTGCTTTGGCACTTCATTGGCGAGAAAAGGAGGAAAGATGTCCGGCAGCCGCACCTGGGCGGTATTTTCGAAATAACCCTTCGAACGTTCAAACTCGAACGTCATGCAGGTGAAGTCGCAATTCTCGGGGCCCAGGATGTAACGAATCTGCCGCAGCATCTCCTCCACACGAACATCGGATCCCATATTGCGCGTTCCGTTGTATCCGGCGAAAAGGAGCTTGAGCTTTTCCCCGGGTTGCCAAGGCTTGCCCTTGCCTAGCATCCACCCGAGTTTCGCCCGTTCGATATTGGTGCTGACCCAGGCTTCCAGCATGAAATCCATCATGCGGCGGTACCTCCGCGGGCGGCGGGCCACGGCTGGTAGCGATACTCGAAATTATTTTCGCGGCTGAACTTGAGCAAGGGAAAGCTGTATTCGGAAAACGGAACCGGGCGGCGTCCCAATTCGGAGGTCACGCGAGTATTGTCGAATACGGTGTTCCACACCAGATATGGCATGAAAACCTTCAGCAGGGTCGCGCCGCTGCCCAACAAGCCTTTGCGATTGGAGAGTAACTTCACCGATCCAGTGAACGGCCTTTCCGTGAATGGAAGAAACACAGGTCTACGCTTCTGTTGAGCCGCGGCCAATGCTGTGGTCAATTCGCGAAAGGTCTGCGAGGATGTGCCTGACGATAGATGATAGGTATCGAATTGCGGCTGATCCTTCTGATGCAGAGTGGCGATCGCATCGGCAACGAAATCCACATTCACCACGTCGATCTTGTCCTTCGGACGGAACGGAAGCGCGGGCAGACCGGCGAGAAAAACGAACGCCTTCACCATATCGAACTGCGTGGTCTCGGCGCGGCGGCTGTCACCCAGAACGATGCTGGGACGGAATATGGTTTTCGGCGTGTCCGGCAGCAGGACCCTGGTCATGTGTTCACAGAACTTCTTGGTTCGTGCGTAGGGATCGTAATCGGAGCGATCCCATTCGATAGCATGATCCTCGGTTACGATTTCGTTCTGCCGCTTTCCCGCTACAGCCACCGTACTCACCTCGCTGAAGCGTCGCAAGCCGTGATAATGCTCCGCATGGCGGGCCAACGTGAGAACTTCCAAAGTTCCACGCAGGTTTACATTCAAACAACTCTTCTCCGATTTGCGATTCAATGAGGCCGCGCAGTGAATCACCGAATCGGTGGTATGCACCAGGCGATCGTACTCGTCGCGCCCCAGTCCGAAACCTGGAGCCGTCAAATCGCCGCAAAAGACGCGAACCCTTGTCTGCAAGTGCTCGTAGAAACGAGGAAATTCCAAATGCAATTGCAAGGCGCGCCACAGGCGCAGACTCGCTTCCTGCGGATCGCGGGCGCGCACCAGCAGGTTAAGCGCTGCGCCGTGCCCTTCGAGAAGATTGGCGGCCACGTGTGCGCCAATGTATCCAGTGGATCCGGTCAGGAATATCGCCACGTTGCTCCGTTGGTCCCGGTCTTGACGGCATCGCCGTTCGCGGGCGCAAGTTGAAGGCTGCGAGGGGCTCGTGCTTCCAGCGGCCGCCCCTCTATCAATGGATAAGTCCAGCGGCGCAAGGCTGGGATGTGAATGTTGATCCAGTACTCCCACCAATCCAGCGAGCGGGTGTCATAACCGAACTGATCGTGCTCCTGCGCGACGAGAGCATGGGAGAGCTTCTCGATGTTCTCGGCGGCAAAATCGTGTTCATGGAGAAGAATGAAAGGCTCAAAGAGTTCGATCAGTTTCTCGACACGCCCCAGATTGCGTTCCGCCTTGACCAGGGGAGCCTTTTTGAGCGGCAGCGGCGACATGATCCTCTGAATAGACTTCACGATCGCCCTCTGCGCCGGTGCCGACATGCGGTTATACCGTGTCTTGGAAACCGAGATGGCGTCGAAGCGCAGCCGCAACCACGATTCGAGTCCCTCCTGCGCTCGATAGTGCTTGCGGTGAGCCAATGAGGTCAATTCGATGGAGCGGCCCATGTCGCATGGATTCGTCACGGAGGTTGCAAGCTGATACAGGGGGTCATGACGGCGTTCCATTACGGCCGCAGCAATCAAAGTCATCCCGGCGCAAACCGCATCTACGGGGATGATATCGAGCCGCTTGCTTTCCTTCGACGGCAATTGGCGAAAGTAGGTGCCCAGCAAGTATGACAGTGATGCCGAGGTGTTGATGCCTTCGTTCCAGCCGCTGAAAGGCTTAGCCACCGAGGTCTCGACAATCGCTGGGCGAACCACGGCGACCGGGAGTCCAACGCCATGGGTCGCGATGAGTGACTCGGCCAGGCTCTTGGTCAGTGTGTAGGTGTTCGGCCAGCCGAGTTCCTTGGCGCGTCGAGTTCCCGCCTCGGTCAGGTAGGTCTTGAGCCAGCGAACACGGTTTTTGCGAACCTGATTCTCGAGCGCCGCACCTTGCAGATTCTTGGCCGCATGCTCCTTGGCCTGCGCTTGTAAGCGCAACACTGAAGTTACTTCGTCGGCCTCGGACAGCACCTCAGCTTTTTTCACCAATTCCTGCAACGAGCGCCATTCCCGCTCTGCATTGAAATCGGGTAATCCGTGCGGGTTGTAGTTGGCAACCAGTTTCTCGGGAACGCGACCATCCTGTTCCCCGGCGACGTAGCAGGTGGACAAGTGCACGAGCCCGGCATGATCAGAGTTGCGAACGAATTCGAGGATATTGAGAGCGGCATCGGTGTTGGTGGTAAGAGCATCACGCAGATCCGGATTGAAATCGGTCAGCCCGGAGCTGTTGATCACCAGATCTAAATTTCTTTGCAGATCACGGGCAGCGGGCTCGCTCAGTCCGAGGCCCGTCTGAGTGACGTCGCCTTCAACGATCTCAATCTTCTCGCGCAGGAAATCCGGTAAACGCGGTCCATAACGCTCGAATAACGGGTCGAACACCGGCGAGTCTTCCAGCATTTTTTCGAAACGCTGCTCGGCTGGATTGGATTTCTGCTTGCGAATAAGCAGGTAAATCCTTTTCACTTCCGTCAGATCGAGCAGCGTATTCGCCAGCCACACCTTGCCGATAAACCCAGTCACGCCGATCAGCATGATGTGCTTGCCTGCAAACGCCCTTCGGACAGAAAAGCCGCGCGATTGTCGATATCCGTCGAAGTAAACGATGGGCCGGCGCGCTGGGGCAAGTTGCCGTTCCGCGGGAATGACAGACGATCGCAATGCATCCAGCGATACGTCCAAATGACGCGCCAAAGTCTTGGGAGCTCGGCGTCCATCCGGCATATTGTCATTAAAAGGCGCAAAAGCCCCGCGCGGACGGATCACCGGCTCAAGCAGCCTGCCAGTCGCAATTCCGCTCCGAAAATCCAGGCGATTCGCGATGATGCGCTTCACGCCAAGGTGCTCGGCAAGCGGACGCATGATGTGGTCGAGTGCCTGGCTGACCAGGACAACGTCGGCGCCGGCGCGGACCAGTTCCCTAACTTGTTCCGCGCCATGGTCTTTCAGGTGCGGCTTGAGCTTGTACTGGAAGTATTCTTCGCCCAGCAGATCGAGCCGGTCCTTGCTGACGCCGCGCAGAACCGTATGAACCATGCGCGTGGCGAACTTACGGTTGGTGGCGTACAGAATGGGGCGCAGAACTGCCATCAGAAAGATCAGTCCCCGGCGACGCAGGCGTCCGGTGAAAGTCTGGGCGTTCCAGGTGAAAAAAGCCACCGGCCTGACCACAGTGAGGTCAAGAAGGCTTCCTTCCACACGCCAGTAAACCGTCGGACTGGAATTGTGGTTTAACTGATCCAAGATTGCGTCGTCCTTATGAGTTGCAGCGTAAGTAGGCAGACGAAGTGTCTATTGTAAACGTTCAAACGATTGGAACGAAGGGGGAAGCCCGTCAGGCATCTGCCGGCCGCCGTCCGACGACGAGTGCAACCATTCCGCTAAGCGTGACCGTCGCGGCGATGGCCAACAGTCCTCCGCGAAACCCTCCATTAAAATCCCGGAACAAGCCGATAATATCCGGACCGAAATATCCTCCTAAGTTTGCCAGCGAATTGATCATAGCGATGCCCGCCGCGGCAGACAGGCCAGCCATGCTGGATGTAGCCATAGCCCAGAATGGGCCCACCATGCCTTCGGCGAACGCCATTCCGAGTGCAAGGCCGATCACGATTACCAGGGTAGAGCCGCCATAACCTGCGAGGGCTAGTCCTGCCCCCGCAATGAAAGCAGGAAGAGCGGTGTGCCACCGGCGCTCGCCGCGCCGATCGGACAGTATTCCGACCAGGACCATTGCAACCACCGTCACCAGGAATGGAAAAATGGCGATCACGCCGGTCCAGAGATAACTTAGTCCAGAAGAAGAGCGGATTACGCTCGGCAGCCACAGCGTCACTCCATACATTGTGGTTGAAACACCAAAATACACGATGGAGAGCAGCCACATCTTGCCGCTGAGGAGCACGGACCAGAAACTACTCTGAGGGACACGGGCCTCTACCTGGCGCTCGCCTTCGAGCGTTTGCAGCAACCAGGTTCGCTCTCCTTCACCCAGCCATTTTGCGTCACGGGGCCAATCACAAAGGGTGAAGAACACCACCACGCCCAGGATGATTGCAGGCAGGCCCTCGATGAGGAACATCCATTGCCATCCGCTAAGACCCCCTCCATGGAGACCCAGTAATGCACCCGAAACCGGACTACCGACTACCCCGGCCAGCGGGTTGGCGGTCATGAACCACGCGACCGCCCGAGCGCGTGCCCGGGCTGGAAACCAGCGCTTCATGTAAAGGATGATGCCGGGAAAAAATCCGGCTTCGGCCGCGCCCAGCAGGAAACGCATGGCATAAAAGCTGTGTGGGCCACGGATGAAGATCATCAGGCATGAGATCACTCCCCAAAGGACCATGATGCCGGTGATCCAGCGGCGCACTCCGAATTTCTCCAGCAACAAATTGCTGGGAAGCTGAAAGAAAAAATATCCCGCGAAAAAGATGCCGGCAGCGCGTCCGTACACCCGATCGCTCAGGCCAAGCTGATCCCGCATTTGAAGAATGCCGAATCCGACATTGATTCGATCCAGATACGCGACAATGTACAGAAGGAACAGGAACGGCATCAGCCGCCACATCAGGCGCGAGATGACGGCGGACTCGAGGTGCTCGGAAGTTGCGTCCAATGCTGGTTCCATCGATAAGGGGAGTACCACACCCCGCAGTGCGAGGATTCTACCCCAGTCCGAGTTGCTTCCGAATGGAATCGACGATTTGCAGGGGGTCTTGCCGGATGTCAGCCACAATCGCAAGTTCGGGTTCTTCCAGATCTGCTATCTGGCTGGTCAAAATCGACTCTCCGGCGAAGTGTCCGTGACGGGCGTGGAGGCGTCCTGCTATCAACTCAGGACTTCCCTTCAAGTAAACGAAGCGAACCTCCGGCGCCACGCTAAGTTTTTCGCGGTAACTGCGCTTGAGGGCGGAGCAGGCCAGCACGGCATTTTCGTTCGCTGCGATCCAACTTTCGATTGTGTGGCTCAGCGTTTTAAGCCAAGGGGCTCGATCCGCATCGGTGAGAGCGATACCTTGTCGAATCTTCTCGATGTTGGTCGCGGGATGAAAATCATCGGCATCGGCGAATTGCCAGCCCAACTGGTTGGCCAGAAGAGTACCTATGGTCGTTTTTCCGGCGCCTACAACCCCCATGATGATGACGATCATGCTTGACTGTATGGCCGTCTATTTCCTGGAATATTTCTTTTGCGCGCCGGTTCGGCCATTCTCCACTGTGAAGGTACCATCCTTCCCTGCTAATACTTTGAGGAACTTTCCTTCGCAGTTTTCTTTAACATTGGCGATGCGCTCGGCGTCAATGTTGTGATCTCGATCGGACTCCTGCGCATAGTGAAGCTGCCATACATCCTTCAGACTGGGGGCGTCATGAACAATTTGCCACGCGGCGGGACTGGCTCCTTTGCGCGGCCCGTTATTGAAAATCGCGACCTGCGGATGCAGAGCCCAGACCAGCGCCTTAGGATTGGAGAGATCCCCGCCGTGATGTGTTACCAAAAAGAGGTCTACCGTTCCCAGCAGATTATTGGGGCAGGCGAGTTCGAGTTCCTTTTTCTTAGTGAGGTCCCCGAGATCGAGGAAACGGAATTGGCCGTAGGTGATCATCACTCCCACGGAGCGCGCGTTCTCGGTTGCATCAACGGCCGCCGCGGGTTCTGCAGCACAGTAGGAATTCGCCTCGCCAGAGCCAGGCAACGGGTCGGTAATGTGTTCACCGGCCGCACTGATTACGCGAACTTGAATTCCTTTGATGGGTAGTCCCCACCCTGGCTTAACCACCACGTGGGCATGCCCGGCGATGGCTTTTTCATAGGCCGTGTAGTCTGCGCGGGATACTTGGGAATCTTCGAGGTTCGGCCCATGATCGACGAAGGTGCCGACCTTGAGGCCGTCCACCAGCTGCGGCACACCGCCGACGTGATCACGGTGATAGTGCGTGATCAGCACGTAGTCGATTTGCTTCAGACCAGCCTGGTGCGCGGCGCCGAGTATGCGGTCGGCATCGCGGCCCTCGTATCCGGGCCAACCGGTGTCGATCAGCAGCGACTCCCCAGATGGAGTCACGACAAGCGTTGCCTGTCCGCCTTCTACATCGATGAAGTAGATCTGCAACGGCTTACCCGCGTCCGCCGCTCGCCCAACTTGGACGAATACTACGAAGCACAAAGACAGAATTGCTGTCAGCACTACGCGCATGGAGAATTTCCTGATGTTGAAGTGTCTGAAGATTATGCCATGCAACCCGGACTCCGACAGCCAGGATCGCGACTCCCGCTGTGACTCGCGGGATGCGTTAGCCTAGGTTCACCAGCGGGTGGGTTTAGCTGAACTCGCGCCATTGATCAGAGTACGAATGCAATCGTTGAGCGCGTAGCGGAGTGGCGTCTGTACGGGCTCGTTTGATAGCAACCCAGGAATCGCCTTTCGGTAACTTACAACTGGCCATCATGAGCTCGACCACACTGGCGGGAATGATTTATTCTGGCGGGAGCAGTGATATTGGGAGCAGCACTTCTGTACGTTGGAATGCGGCTGGCCTTCCGGGATCTTCCTCTAGCTTCGGCGCAGTCGAAGAAACGGGCCCGGCACGTGCTCCAGGATACAGTCATCTATTTGCCGTTGCTTTTCGCCTCAATGATGGTGAATTCCCTCAAGCCGTAACCAAACTCCTTTATTTGCCTCCCGCCTTATTCCTGGTCGCGAACTCAGGCGGTGGACCCAAATTGTCGGGCAGCGTACCTGTCAACGAATCCAGAAATGCCAGCAGATCGTCACGCTCGTCGAAGCTCAAGAAATCCAGCGCGCGCATCTCTTTATCGAGGTGCGGATTGCTATTTCCGCCGCCAATGTAATGGCCGAGGGCGTCTCTGAGCGCCGGAAATGATCCGTCGTGCATGTAAGGAGCGCGATGCGCGATGTGGCGAAGAGTGGGAGTCTTGAAAGCCGCGTAATCTGCATCGTCCTTGGTCTCTTCAAAACGCCCGCGGTCGGGAAAATCGCCGTTCGCGTCGATGCCGATTCCCAGGTTGTGAAACTTGTTGTCGGTGAATAGCGCGTATTCTTTTCCGATCGTATGGCAGACCGCGCAGTTCCCTTTTTTTGGGTCGGTGAAAATCTGCAAGCCCCGCTGCGCTGCAGCCGACAGCGCTTTTTTATCGTGTGCGTAGTAGAAGCGGTCGAACGGAGAGTTTCCGCTGAGCACGGTGCGTTCGAACGATGCAATTGACTTGACGACCAGGTCGATGGTGATCTGGTCGGTCCCCCAGGCTTCCTTGAACAATGCAACGTACTGGGGACTAGCCTGAACCTGCTTTACAACGTCCGCGTGCGTGGAAGCCATCTCCACGGGATTAGCAATTGGACCCTTGGCCTGCTCCTCCAGAGTGGGAGCGCGGCCATCCCAGAACTGGAAAGCGCAGTACGCGGAATTAATTACTGTCGGCGAGTGTCGAGTGCCCTTCTTTTGCCCAACCCCTAAGGAAAACTTATTACGATCGGTGAACCCGGCCTCCGGCGAATGGCACGATGCACACGAGATCGTATTGTCGGCCGACAGCGCCGGGTCATAGTAAAGTCGCCTGCCGAGCGCCACAGTTTCTGCCGTAAGAGGATTGTCGGCCGGTACGGGCAGCGGAGGCAGGCCCAGGGGTACCTTGATTTGCAGAGGTTTCCCAATAGGCAGTACCGAGCTGCGTTGGCCTGCAGGGCGACTTAAAGCACTGGTCGGACTGTATGTGACGGCAAATCCCACGAGGGCTACGAAGAAAGCGAATAGTATGATGACGCGAATCTTTTCCGAACTCATCAACGGCCTCTACACCTACAAGGAAATGCTAAAACTTGAGCCGTAGACTGCCTGTGCTTGCGGTCACACTTAAGCGTGAGCAGCGGATCACAGTTTCCAAAGCTGAATGTCCGCCGTCGTAAAATGCAGCGAGGCACGAAAATTGAAATTAACGGAAGATCCGCATCGCAGGTTCAATGCTTTAAGCAACGAGTGGGTGTTGGTGTCACCTCATCGCACGACGCGTCCCTGGCAGGGCGAGGTCGCGAAGCTGAAGTCCACTCCTGAGCCCCAGTACGATCCCAATTGCTATTTGTGTCCCGGCAATGAGCGTGCCGGAGGGGCTCGCAATCCGAAATACGAGACGACCTTTGTTTTTGAAAATGACTTCGCCGCCCTGAAACCGGAGACGCCGCGCGACCGCATTGATGTAGAAGGGATGGGACTGCTGGTGGCGGAAGGGGAGGCAGGCAGTTGCAGGGTAATTTGCTTCTCCCCGCGGCACGATCTAACGATCGCAACCATGTCGCCGGAGTCCATCGAAATTGTGGTTCGCACGTGGATGGAACAGTTCCGCGAACTCGGTGGCCAGGACCGTATCAACCATGTACAAATCTTCGAAAATCGTGGCGCCATGATGGGCGCCAGCAATCCGCATCCTCACTGCCAGATCTGGGCAACATCTTCGATTCCGCAAGAACCCGCGAGGGAGTTGCAAGCCCAGCGTGCCTACCTGCAATCTCGCGGTAAATGCCTGCTGTGTGATTACGTGTCATTGGAAACCCGCCAGGGAGTGCGAATGGTTTGCGAAAACGACGGGTTTGTTGCCATCGTGCCCTTCTGGGCGGTGTGGCCTTTCGAATTACTTGTGTGCAGCCGCAGGCATATGGAAAGCATGAACGATTTCTCGCCCGAAGACGCATCTTCGCTCAGCCGTATTCTTCATCAGGTGACCGCAACCTACGATAAGGTTTTCGATGTCCCGTTTCCGTATTCCATGGGATTTCATCAAGCGCCTTGCGACGGCCAGCAACACCCGGAGTGGCATTTTCATGCACACTTCTATCCACCTTTGCTGCGTTCGGCGACCATTCGAAAGTTCATGGTTGGATTTGAAATGCTGGGAACTCCTCAGAGAGATATTACGGCCGAGATCGCGGCAGAACGGCTGCGTCAACTCGCAACCGCCTAGATGCACGACGTAGTGGACGGATATTTTTCGATTGAGGTTCATTATGAGAACTGGCGTCATGAAGATAGTAATCATCACCTTTGCGGTTCTGTTTCTTATGCTGAGGCAGGCTCCTGGACAGGCGACGTCAATACCTGCCTCGCGCCAAATCGCTGCCGAGGAACTGGTGAAGTTGCTTCAGCATTCGGGAAAGGAAACACCGTTGCTGATTCAGGTTGGCTCCCATGTGCTGTATGCGCAGGCCCATATACCCGGCTCTGAATACATTGGACCGGCGTCTAGCGAAGCGGGGCTGCAGCAACTGCGGAAGCGCGTGCAATCGCTGCCGCGGACAAAATTCATCGTGCTCTACTGCGGATGCTGTCCCTGGAGCCACTGCCCGAATGTGAAGCCCGCCGACGATGCGCTTCAGTCGATGGGGTTCACCAACGTAAAGGTGCTCTATCTTTCCGACAACTTCGGCACGAATTGGGTCGAAAAGGGTTACCCGACTGCGAAAGGCGAGTGAGACTTGTCCTCCGGTCGCAAGCTGACGATTGCCGGGACAGCCCTGGTCGCACTGCTGCTGGGCGTGCTGTTAGGGAAACACATCCGACCGGGTAGCCACTCGACGCCCAAGCAACATCCGCTTGCTCCGGATTTCACACTCACGCAGCTGAATGGAGAGCATCTGACGCTATCTTCCTATCGCGGCAAGGTGGTGCTGCTGGATTTTTGGGCGACATGGTGCGTTCCATGCCGTGAAGAAATTCCTCATTTCGTCGAGCTTCAGAATAAGTACCGCGAGCGTGGGCTCCAGATTATCGGGGTTTCAATGGACGACAGTGTCGACCCCGTGCTAGCGTTCGCGCAGCAATTCCACATGAATTATCCCGTCGTGATGGGCAACGCTAAGCTCGGCGAAGAGTATGGCGGAGTGCTCGGACTGCCGATAGCCTTTTTGCTCGATCGGGATGGCCGGATTGTCAAGAAACACATCGGAGCAACTGCCATCGACGTCCTTGACAGAGAAATCGGGCCTCTATTGCCGAAATAGATAGCTTCACAATCCTCAGACAATCAGCCACTTACATGTGAAGAGCCTCATAACCGTGCCCAATCACAGGGCTCTGTGATTCTAATCGTCGTTTCCGCCGAGACACCCAGCTAGCCTCGTAAGTTCGCATCGCCATCTCAGGCACGGGTACGTTGCTCCGTGCCCGCGGACGCGCAGCGAGCCCACCCGGAGAAGGCGTCCGGGGCCCTGTTTATGCGAGAGACTGTCCAGCGCCTGTGGCCGGAAATTGAGTGGATCAGCGATCCCCAACTACGGGGGCAAGTTACTGAAACCTGGATCAGGGCACTGGAGCGCAGCGCGCTCAAAGCCACGGACCTGAACGAGATTCCTTTCACATTGCTAGTGCCCAACTGCCCCATCTCCTTTATGGAGCACAAGCGTTGCGTGGTGCACATTGCCCGCGACAGCGCTGAGGCGATGCAGGAGTTCATGGGACGTGCTCTGCCCATCGAGATGGACACCGTGATAGCCGGCGCAATCCTTGCGGATGTGGGGAAGCTTTTGGAATACGAGATAGGTCCAGACGGCAAGAGCCGGCAAAGCGAGCGCGGAGAAGCACTGCGGCACCCTTTTACGGGAGTTGCGCTGGCGCTCGAATGTGACATCCCTGATGCGGTGTGCCACATCATCGCGACCCATGCGGCCGAGGGTGATCTGGTGAAGAGAACGACCGAAGCTTTCATCGTGCACCACGCCGATTTCATGGCGTTCTTGCCATTTAAGAACCCGAAAAATATCCGAGGCACATAGGAGTTTCCTTGACCAACGCGAATTCGACTGCCCGAGAAACAATCACGGCAACTATGGCCCGCTGGGCGGCGGGCTTGGGTTTCGGAGACCTTTCCGCGGAAGCGGCGTATCAGGCGAAAAGATATCTGCTCGATTCTTTCGGTTGTGCCCTTGGTGGGTATCAGCAGCACGACGTCAAGATCGCGTTGGAGGTGCTGAATGAGATCGCGGGCCACGGACTAGCGACCGTGATAGGCACCGGAAAACAGATCGATCCGGTCTCCGCCTCATTGGCCAATGCGTTGATGATCCGCTGCATGGATTACAACGACATTTATTGGAAGCAGGATCCTTCGCATCCATCTGACATCTTTCCCGCAGCACTTGCCTGCTGTGAACGCGCGCGCAGTGGTGGCAAGGAACTTATCGTTGCTTTGGTGCTGGGCCATGAATTCGAAATGCGTTTCTGCGAGGCCGCTTTCCCCGGCATCCGGGAGCGCGGTTGGCATCACGCAACGCTGACTGCGTTCGTCTCGCCGATTGTGGCCGGGCGGGGCCTGCACCTGACATGGGAGCAAATCCAGCATGCCATCGGGATCTCCGCCAGTCGCCATTGCACTCTGGGCGCGGTCACTGCCGGAAAGCTCACGATGATGAAGAACACGGTGGATCCCATGGCCACGCAGAGCGGCGTCCTGGCCGCTTTGCTTGCTGAGAAGGGCTACACCGGGCCGGAGCATGTAATCGACGGCAAAGAAGGACTCACTCACGTTTTCAAGCCAGACTGGAAGCTCAATATACTGACCGACGGTCTGGGCGAATCCTGGCGCATCACGCAGTGCGGAATGAAGGCATTTCCCACCGAAGCCCTGACTCACACTGCAATTTCCGCCGTGCTCGACCTGGTTAAAACCAACGACCTGCGTCCCGAGAACGTCGAGAGAATCCAGATTCGATCGTTAGCACGGGCTGCCGACATTCTTTCCGACCCCAGCAAGTACGATCCGCAGTCAAAAGAGACTGCGGATCATTCTCTCCCCTACGTGATCGCAGCAGCTTTGGTGGACCGGCAGGTCACTCCGGCGCAGTTCACCATGCAAAGGATTATGGATCCGACGATCCGCGAACAACTCCACAAGGTGGAGGTGGTCGCCGATCCCGAGATCGAAAAAGTCTTTCCAGCGTTACAGAGGGTAATCGTGCACATCGACACAAGAGACGGACGCTCATTCAAGAAACAATTGGATTATCCAAAAGGTGATCCTCGCAACCCGCTCACCGATTCTGAAGTTGAAGAAAAATTCGCCGCGCTAGCCGAGGGCGTTCTGACCCCCGCTGCGCAGAAGAAAGTCAAAGAAGCAGTCTGGAATCTGGAGCACGTTGATTCAGTGGCGGAACTCATGGCGCTGATGGAAAGCGACATCCGCGCAGGCAAATACCGCAAAGGTGAAACCGACGGCACGGTCGAAAGCTGGCAAGCGCACTACGGTGCTGGCCTAGAAACCGGGCCCCGTGGTCGGCCCTCGGGAGGCGAAAGAACTGTTATGTCTCAAACGATCGTCGAGAAGATCGCGCAAGCCCACCGCGCTGAGGGGCCGAACCGTCCGTTGCGAACCGGTGATTTTGTTTCCATTCGTCCGCTGCACGTGATGACGCATGACAATACATCAGCCGTGATGAGTAAGTTCAGGGCAATCGGTGCAAAAAAGATCCATGACCCGAAGCAACTGGTCTTCGCCCTGGACCACGATATCCAGAATCAAGACGAGTCCAATCTGAAAAAGTACCGCTCGATTGAGAGCTTCGCTGCGGAGCACGGAGTCGATTTTCACGCAGCCGGAGCCGGCATAGGGCACCAGATCATGATTGAGCGCGGATACGTGGTGCCGGGCTCATTCGTTGTAGCTTCGGACTCGCACTCCAATATGTATGGCGCGCTTGGAGCGGTGGGCACGCCCATCGTACGGACCGATGCAGCAGCGGTGTGGGCGACGGGAGAATTCTGGTGGCAAATTCCGCGCACGATCCAGGTGGTTCTCGAAGGGAGCCTGCCCGAGGGCGTCAGTGGCAAGGATGTGATTATTACGCTGTGTGGCCTGTACAACCATGACGAAGCCCTCAATGCAGCGATCGAATTCACCGGCCCGGGCTTGGCCAGCGTTCCGATGGACGCGCGTTTCTCGATTGCCAACATGAGCACCGAGTGGGGACCGATTGTCTGCTGGTTCCCGGTGGATGAAGTCACCCTCCGATATTTGAGAGATACACATGAAAAATTGAAAGACCAAGGGGTCGAACGATTTACGGACGAAGACGTCGAGCGCTGGAGCCAGTCTCGTCCGCAACCGGACGAAGATGCGGCTTACGCCGCTCGCATCCGGCTCGACCTTAACCAGGTCACGCCTCATGTTTCTGGGCCGGACACGGTGCAGCGCATGCAGTCTCTGCCGGAGATCGAGAAGCAGAAGATCACGATTCAGAAGGCGTACCTGGTCTCTTGCGTTAACTCACGGCTGGAGGATCTGGAAGCTGCCGCATGGGTACTGTGCGGCAACAGAGTCGCTCCTCATGTGAAGTTCTATGTGGGGGCGGCGAGCGCCTGGGTGCAGAAGGAGGCGGAGCGCCGAGGCGTCTGGCAGGCCCTGATGCATGCTGGAGCGATTCCTTTGCCGCCGGGCTGCGGCCCTTGCATCGGTTTAGGAGCAGGACTTCTGGAAGAGCGAGAGGTTGGAATCTCGGCCACAAATCGCAATTTCAAAGGCCGCATGGGATCGCGCGACGCGCAATGCTACCTGGCGAGCCCCGAGGTGGTAGCGGCTTCGGCCCTGGCCGGTTACATACGCGGGGCGCGGCGATTCCCGGATTCGAAACCCGAGCGTCGGTATGAAGATCTGAAGTCAAATCCGGTTGCCAGCGAGAGTGTAGAGATCCTCTCCGGATTTCCTGAGCGCGTCCATGGGCGCTTGGTTTTTATGCCGCAGGACAACGTCAACACCGACGCGATCTATGGCAAGGATTACACCTATCGCGACAACATGCTTCCCGAGATGATGGCTCGCGTCGTCATGGAAAATTATGACCCGCAGTTCGCACAGCGGGTGCAGGCCGGAGATGTAGTCGTCGGGGGGATGAACTTCGGCACGGGATCGAGCCGCGAGCAGGCCGTTACGTGCCTGAAGGCGAAAGGCATTCCGCTGATTATTGCCGCAAGTTTCTCGCAAACCTACCTGCGCAATGCTTACAACAATGGCTTTTTGTGCATTGAAGTCCCCGGGCTCGTAAGGAAACTGCGCGAACAGTTCGCCACGGAAATTGCGGCGAACGAGAAGACGATCATTGCGGGAGACCGCATCGAAGTTGACTTCACGACGTGCAGGGTGAACTGGCGCAGCTACTGTTTTGGTTTCCCGCCCTTGGGAACCGTGCCGCAGTCTCTGGTGATCGCTGGCGGGGCCGAGAATGTCGTCGCCCGCAAGCTGGGACTGAAACAGTCGAATCCGGAACTCATCCATTCAGGAGATTGAGCTGATGGCAAAACACACCGTCGTGACCATGCCGGGAGACGGAATCGGCAACCAGGTCCTCCCCGAAGCGCTGCGCATTTTAAAGGCGGCGGGCTTTGATGGCGAATTCATTCACGCGGACATCGGCTGGGATTGCTGGTGCCGTGAGGGCAACGCCCTGCCCCAGCGCACCATCGATCTCCTGGCCAAGCACAAGCTTGGACTCTTCGGAGCGATCACTTCAAAGCCAAAAAAGCAGGCTGAAGCGGAGTTAATGCCCGAACTCCGCGGCAAGGGTTATTCGTATTTCAGCCCGATCGTCACCATGAGGCAGAAATTCCAGCTTGATACTTGCATTCGCCCTTGCATTTCCTTCCGCGGCAATCCGCTGAACTTCGTCCGTAAGCGGGCCGATGGCGGCTTTGAAGAGCCGCTGGTAAACGTCGTAGTGTTTCGTCAGAACACCGAAGGGATGTATGCCGGGGTGGAATGGACTAATCCACCGGAGCAGGTTCGCGGCGCGCTGGCGACGCATTCGAAATTCAAAGCATTTGCTTCAGTGCCTGGATCCGATCTGGCAATTTCGGTTCGCATCATCACGCGAGGAGCGGCTCGCAAAATCTGCAAGGCGGCATTCGAGTGGGCCAGGAAGAATAGCTACAAATCGGTCACCATTTGCGAGAAACCAAATGTGCTGCGTGAGACGTCGGGAATGATGGAGGACGAGGCCAGGGCAGTCGCCAAGGAGTACCCGGAAATCGCGCTCTGGTCAACGAACATTGACGCCCAGACGATGTGGCTCACCAAGAACCCCGAGGACTACGGCGTCGTGGTGGCTTCAAACTTGTTCGGCGACATCATCTCCGATGCGTTCGCGGGATTGATCGGCGGTTTGGGCTTTGCCGCGTCCGGCAATATTGGTGATGAAGTTGCAGTCTTCGAGCCGACGCACGGATCGGCGCCGAAATATGCTGAACTCGATCCGCCGATCGTTAATCCCATCGCGATGTTCCTCTCGGCGGTGATGATGCTGGAACACATCGGAGAGCTTGAGAAGGCGCGCCGCATCCGGGAAGCCATCGCCGCCGTCATTCAAGAAGGCAAAGTTCGCACTTACGACATGATGCGTATCCCGGGAGGCGCAAAAGCCATTGCCCAGGGTGCGGCAAGTACAGTGGAAATGACGGACGCGGTTCTGGAAAAGCTTGGCCCAGCCAGAGAACTCTCGTTTGCCGGCGCAGAGCGGGGTTCGCATGAAAACTAGTCTCGGGCGCAAGCTCTTGGGGAGGATATCGGTGTATGACAGATCAATAGTGGCCGAGGCGGGGCGCAGCGGCCCCGAGGTCCGCTCCGATGTGCGAGTGCGAATCGAAGCCCGCGATCAGGGCGCAATCGAAATTGAGCTGCATTCGCGAGTCGAACCCTATTACGGCGACTCGATTCGTCGCCAGGCTGAGTCAGTTCTGGAAGAACTCGGAATTCGTTACGCTGATGTGCAGATGGAGGATGAAGGGGCCCTGCCCTTCGTAATTTCCGCACGTATCGAAGCCGCAGCGCGGCGCGCGGGCCTGGGCCAGGGCACGCGCGTACTTCCCGACGGAGTTGCACTCCCACCTGCTTCGGCCCGCGACCGCATCCGACGATCGCGTCTTTATGTTCCCGGAAGCGAGCCGAAGTATTTCATCAACGCCGCACTGCACGGACCGGACGCCGTCATTCTCGACCTCGAAGATTCCGTGCATCCCGGCGAAAAGGATACCGCTCGCCTGTTGGTGAGAAACGCGCTGAGAGCTGTCGATTTCCTCGACTGCGAGCGCATGGTGCGCATCAATCAGCTTCCGCTGGGACTGGAAGACTTGGACGAGATCGTGCCGGAATCGCCGGACCTTATTCTGATCCCAAAAACGGAGACTCCAGACCAGGTCATTGCGGTGGAAAAGCGAATTGCTGAGGTAAAGGGTGATTACGGGATCACGCGGCCGACTTGGCTGATGCCGATTTTGGAATCGGCGCTCGGGATTGAGAATGCTTTTGTCATCGCTAAGGCGAGCGAGAAGACTGTTGCCATCACAATCGGCCTGGAAGATTACACGGCCGACTTGGGGGTAGTGAAAACCCGGAGCGGCAACGAGTCGCTCTTTGCGCGGCAACGAATCGTGAACGCCGCCCATGCGGCGGGGGTGCAGGCCATCGATTCCGTTTTTGGTGATTTGGGGGATCTCGAAGGCTTGCGAGCCTGGGCAGCGAACTCTCGGGCCCTGGGGTTCGAAGGGATGGGATGCGTGCATCCGCTTCACATTCCCGTCATTCACGAAGCCTTTGCGCCAACCTCGACAGAAATCGAACGTGCCCGGAAAATCGTCGCTGCGTACGACGATGCGCAAGCAAGAGGCTTGGCCGTCGTCAGCCTGGGTTCGAAGATGATTGACCTTCCCGTCGTACAGCGCGCGTTGAAGCTCATGGCTCGTGCCCAGGCAATGGGCCTAGTCCATTAATAATTGGAGCCGTCATGCCAGTCGCCGAAAAAGCAGAACTGATCACCAACGCCGCCGGGCGGGTGGTTCCAGAGATGGTGAACGACCGTCATCAACTCCCTTATATGGGAGTTGGCAAATACCATCCAGGCGGACGCAAGGCTTCGGCTCCGATTCGCACGGCGGCCGAGTATCCGGCGAATGGTGACAAAGTACTGCCGGATCTCGAAACTGCCCTGCGCAAATGTGGCTTGCGCGATGGCATGGTGCTGTCCTCGCATCACCATTTGCGCGATGGCGACACGGTAGCACTCGCCATGCTGCAGGCAGCGGCAAAGATTGGCGTCAAAGACCTGATGTGGTTTCCCAGCGCGTCCTTTCCTTCACAGAAGGGCGCCATTGAGCTGATGCAGGCCGGGGTCATCGACCACATTGAAGGCAGTCTGAACGGCCCTCTTGGCGATTACTGTACCCAGGGCAAGATGCGCGGCATGGGAGTGCTGCGGTCGCATGGAGGGAGATGGCAGGCGATCCAGGATGGTGAAATCCGTATCGACATTGCGGTCATCGCCGCGCCTACGGCAGATCCGTTCGGAAATTGCGACGGCTCACACGGGAAGTCCGCATGCGGCTCGCTGGGCTTTGCACTGGCCGACTCCATCTACGCCGACCACGTCATCGTGGTCACCGATAACCTGGTTCCCTTCCCCTGCGTGCCCTGGCAGATTCAAGGCAACAACGTGGACTATGTAGTGCAGGTGGACTCAATTGGTGATCCGTCGAAAATTGTCTCCGGTACAACCCAGATCACGCGTTCTCCGGATCGCCTGCGAATCGCCGAATTGGTGGCGCGATTTCTGCGAGACGCGGGAATTATGCGCAATGGATTCTCGTTTCAGGCAGGCGCGGGTGGGATCGCACTGGCTTTCGTCAGCTATCTCAAGCAAATGATGAAGGACGCCGGCGTCAAAGCCCGTTTTGTGCGTGGCGGTTCGACCAAATACCTCGTCGAGTTGCTGGAGGAAGGACTTACCGATTACATCCTTGACGGACAGACCTTCGATATCGATGGCGTACGTTCGATGGCGGCCAATCCCCGTCACGTCGCGACCTCTCCTTTCACTTCGTACAACTATCATGGGAAAGGAAATTTCGCGTCGATGATCGATGCGGTTGTGCTCGGGGCCACAGAAGTGGATACGAACTTCAATGCCAATGTCGTGACTCACTCCGATGGTCGACTGCTGCACGGCATCGGAGGATGGCAGAACTGCCTGGCTTCCAAATGCACGATCTTAGCCCTGCCATCCTTCCGCGACCGCATTCCAGTGATTGTGGATGAAGTCACCACTCTGTGCGGTCCGGGGGAACTGATCGATGTGGTGGTCACGGAACGCGGCATCGCCATCAATCCGTTGCGGGAGGACCTGCTGAACGCCATCAAAGGATCGAAGCTGCCGATCCGTCCCTTGCGCGATATCCAAGAAGAAGTTGAGCGGATTTGCGGGGGAAAACCCTGTCGCCCAAAACGCTGCGATCGGCCGGTCGCTGTGGTGAAATGGGTGGATGGAACATTGCTCGATTCCGTCTGGCAGCGTTATTTAACGAAGCTCTTAGCCCTGCAAGTCCCAACCGTCATCTTTCATTTTGCGACTGGTCCAGCGCTGCAATTGTTCAAACAGGGCGGGCTCGATGACCACGAAACGGACACCCACTCGTCCCTCATCTCCCACCCACATCAGGCGAGCTTTGGCTTGAAAGCGAATGTCGCTGTCGGGAAGCAGAAAACTCACGTCGAGCAAGCCAGCGTATCTGAGAGGCTCTTTCACACCATCCAGACCCATGCCACCCGTGCTCAGGTTCACGCCCTGCACTTGAATCTCTTCGCCCTGCGAATTCCGCACGGTGACGAGGATTTCAACCCGCGCACGGAAGAATTTCTGCTGTTCGTTGCTGATGAAACTCGGGGAAGCGCTGTTTTCTCCGGGCGCGAAGTTAATGTTGTACTCCTTCAGCTTGCGGCTCAATGTTCGCCGTGAGATGCCGAGTTGTTCAGCCGCCTGGGTTCTTTGGCCGCCGGTACGCTCGAGCGCCTTAATAATCATCTGCTCTTCCATGCTGTCCAGGTTGCTCACAGGCATGGACGCTGTTTGACGAAGTGCTGATGGTTCTCCGGTAAGAGCGGCGGTCAACCGAGAGAAGTCAATCTCGGCCCCGGCAGACTCCATTGCCATCTTAGCCACGAGATTACGAAGTTCGCGAATGTTGCCCGGCCAGGGATGCGTAAGTAACGCGGTGATCGCCTGGCTGGAGAAATGTTTTTGCGGCGCTTTCAATCGGAGAAAATGCTCGGCCAGTGCAACCACATCCTCGGGTCGCTGGCGTAGGGGTGGAACGCGCAGCTGAAATTGTCCCAAGCGGTGGAATAAATCCTGCCGGAAGCGGCCTTCGCGAACCGCTGCTTCGAGATTCTGGTTGGTAGCCGCCACGATGCGGACGTCCACTTTGATTTTTCGATGGCCTCCAAGGCGATAAAACGGCTGCCCGTCGAGCACCCTGAGGAGCTTTACCTGCGTTTGCAACTGCAGTTCGCCGATTTCATCGAGGAATAGCGTGCCTTTATCAGCCAGTTCGAATAAGCCGGGCTTGGAGCCGTCGGCGCCGCTGAATGCGCCCTTCTCATATCCGAAGAGTTCACTTTCGACCAGGTTTTCGGGAAGCGCCGCGCAGTTGATGTCCACCCAAGGACGCGTGCGGCGATGCGAGGCTTCATGAATCGTGCGTGCAATCAGCTCTTTTCCGGTGCCGGTCTCGCCGGTGATCAACACGGTTTCGCTGTGGCTGGCGACGCGGTCCACCATAGCCATGAATTCGTGCATCACTGGACTGGCAAGAATAAAGGCCGTGCCGTCGACCCTTCGACAAATCACACTGTCAGGCGGCGAAGCATCCTTTTTCGCACTTTGGCTCCCATTTGAACCATCCAGCCGGGTTATTGACAGCACCACTTCAACAGGCTTCGAAGAAGATCCTCGCAGCACCGTCGCGGCAAGTTCGACGGCAAAGCTGGGACCACTTTTCGGTTGCGTCCAGAGCGAACATTGAAAGTCTTGATCCGCAGCAATGGCGGCAAGAATCTTGCTGCTAAGGCGGCCATTCTCTTTTTGATTATTCTCTTTCGAGATGAACAGGGCGGAAAAATCGCGGCCGGTCAGTTCTTGCGGCGCGTAATGAAACCATCGCGTAAAGGCGGCGTTACATCCTACAAATTCTCCGTTCAGATCGGCGCAGAAGACGGCCTTCTCTGCTGAGTCAGTATTCACGGCCTGACTCGAGCCCGACGGGCTTGTGTCAACCTGCTTCGCGGCGCTGTAACCAGTCGTTGGCATGTCCGCCTTTTGTGCATGATGGTGACACAGCCGCTTCATTTGAACGGAGCGCTGCGTATCAAATCGGGTAACGAAAGTAATAGGGTTTGCACATATATCGCAATAAAATTGAACAGACTCTCTCATTCCACACGCGTCGTCAACCCTTGGGTACTTTGACGAGGTTACTTCGGTAAGCTTCAGAAACCCTAATCTTTGCAATAAGATTCGAGTTCAAGGCTCGGCACTTTGGAGCCAGCGGAAGTCAAGGAAACTCTGGCCAGCCTGCTACTCACTTCGGTTCTGCTGTTTGCCTCGACTTGGGACACGGCCGAAGCACTGCGGCTGTAGGCTCTCGATGAAAGCAGAAGCAGACGGTCTGTCGCTTCAGACGAAAGCATTCGTCGGAATCACTGCGTCCATTGGCGTAGTGATCCTTGCTTCATTCCTCACACACTGGCAGTCGCACGATCTGATGCGGCTCGCGTGTTACCTGGTCGTCGCCGTCCTGGCCTCGGGATTGAAGGTGCAATTGCCCGGGATCGACGGCACCATGTCGGTGAATTTTCTTTTCATTCTCTTAGGTGTGCTGGAGTTGAGCCTGCCTGAAACTCTGGTGATTGGCTGCACGGCCACGCTTGTACAGAGTGTTTGGCAGGCGCGCAAGCGGATCGATCCGGTCAAAGTCATTTTCAATGTGGCAGGCATGATGGCCAACGCCACGTACCTGACCTACGTTTCTTATCACTGGCTGCTAATAAGGATGGGCTCGAACAAGCCCATCATGCTGATGGTCGCCGCACTGGTTTTCTTCTTCGCAAACACACTGCCCATTTCGGTTGTGATTGCGTTGACAGAGGGCAAATCCGCTCGCAAGGTTTGGTCTGAATGCTACTTCTGGTCGTTTCCGTACTATCTTGTGGGCGCGGCGGCAGTAGGCCTGGTAGGAATCGTGAATGGCGCCGCGGGCTGGCAAACATCGTTGCTTGTGCTCCCGCTCATTTACTGGGTTTATCGATCCTACCGCCTTTATTTAGGGCGTCTGGAGGCTGAAAAAGAACGGGTCGAAATTGAGAAGCGCCATGTCGAGCAAATTGCTTCTCTCAATATGCGCACCATTGAGGCGCTCGCCTTGGCAATCGAAGCCAAGGATCAAACCACTCATACGCACCTGCAGCGGGTTCGAACCTATGCGGTTGAAATCGCAAAAGAGCTAGAGTTAGAGCCAGATCAAATTGAGGCACTGCGCGCAGCCGCATTGTTGCACGATATTGGAAAGCTGGCTATTCCGGAACAGATCATTAATAAACCCGGGAAGTTATCCCGGGAAGAATTCGAAAAGATGAAAGTGCACCCGATCGTGGGATCGGAGATCCTGGAACGGGTCGCTTTTCCCTATCCCGTGGCTCCCATCGTGCGCTCGCATCACGAGCGTTGGGACGGCACAGGATATCCCGAGGGCCTGAGTGGCGAAGGCATTCCGATCGGGGCTCGCATTCTTGCAGCTGTGGACTGCCTGGATGCACTGGCTTCTCATCGCCAGTATCGTCCGGCATTGCCGCTGGTCGAGGCCATGGACAAGGTTAAGGAAAAGTCCGGCTCCTGGTTTGATCCGCGCGTGGTGGAAGTTCTCGAACGCCGGTACATCGATCTCGAGCGCCTTGCGCAAATGTCGGAAGACACTGCCCTTCCCTCCAGCCTTTCGCGGTCCGTGCGAGTGGAACGTGGATTGGCTCCAGCCGCGGGATTTGAGCGCAGTGAACCGACGCATGGGTTCGTGGACACCTCGGACTTCCTCAGTTCCATCGCATCGGCGCGCCAGGAAGCGCAGACGATGTTCGAACTTAGCCAGGATCTCGGAGTATCGCTGAGCCTGAGCGAGACCCTCTCCGTGCTGTCGATGCGGCTGCGGCGCATGATCCCGTACGATTCCATTGCCGTCTTCGTAAACCGGAACGGCTGGCTTTTGCCTGAACTTGTCAGTGGCGAAAACTTTCGCACGTTGTCCTCTCTGAAAGTCAAGGTTGGCGAGGGACTCTGCGGATGGGTGGCAGAGAACTGCAAGCCCATCGTGAATGGCAATCCGCAAGTGGAGGCCAGCTACTCACCGGAGAGTAGCAAGAACCCGCTGCAGTCAGCGCTCGTGGTCCCCTTGGAAGGCCTGAACGGCGTGGTTGGCGTCTTGGCCATGTATCAGACTAACCGGGACGCGTTCACGCCCGATCACCTCAGAATTCTGTTGGCCGTCGCCTCCAAGGTTGCGCTTTCCGTCGAAAATGCTTTGAAGTACCAGCAGGCCGAGAGCTCCGCCACGACTGACTATCTGACTGGACTTCCCAACGCGCGCTCGCTGTTCGTTCATCTGGCGCAGGAAGTGGCGCGATGCCGCCGCATGAAGACGAGTCTTGCCGTGCTGGTCTGCGACATCGACGGATTCAAGCAAATCAATGACTCCTTCGGACATCTGGAAGGCGACAAGCTGCTCCGCGAATTCACCACCCGGCTTAAGGACGTCTGCCGAGGATACGACTATGTCGCGCGGATGGGTGGCGATGAATTCGTCATTACCGCGCCGGGGTTGACTCCGGAAGCGGCCCAGGAAAAAGCGGACCGGCTGAATCGAGCCGCCATCGAATCGGGGCGTCACGTCTGCGGCCGGGATCTGATTACGCTAAGTGTGGGAATGGCGTTCTGTCCGGAAGACGGAGTGGACGTAGAGCGTTTGCTGGCGGAAGCCGACCGGCGAATGTACTCGATGAAACAAGTTCACCACGCCGAAGCTGTCGCTCGCTTGCAGGACGGAAAGACAATCGGGGCCTCGGCCAACTAGGAGAAATGAAACCATGCTGGGGCGGAAACTTGCGCGGCATGGAATTGCAATTCTGCTGACCGCGCTCCTCGGCCCACTCCTTGCGGCCACCATGGTACGCCTCGCGCCCGGATTCGATTCCGATGAAGCACAGCTAGACTCGCATCTTAATTCCGAGTCCATCCACGCATTACGCCAAGAACGTTTGCAACAGCACAACATTCTTCGCTTCTACTTTCATTCGCTGCGACGTGCGGCTCAGGGCGATCTGGGGACCTCCATCTCACTTCAACAGCCCGTCAGTAAACTGCTGAAAGACCGCGCTCCGCTTACGCTCCGCATCATCGGGCTCGGACTCTTATTAAGTTGGGCGGCGGCCATGGCGCTCGCGCTGGGCGACAGCGTGGCTTCGCGTACCCGGATGTGACGTGATTGCCACCGTTATCAGTGGGATTTTGGTGTGCCTGCCGGCTGCAGTGTTGGCGCTGCTATCCGTATTGTGGAATGTGCCGGCGGCAGCGGCCGTAGCGTTGATTGTCTTCCCGCGAGACTTCCGCTACGCCCGGAACTTGCTGGGAAAAGCCTATTCCCTCCCCCACATTGTGACCGCGCGCGCCAAGGGATTGCACGAGTTCCGAGTATTCCTCTGGCATGTGATTCCCGTTGCTGCCCCACAACTGCTCGCTGTCGCGGGGATCTCGGTGAGTGTCGCCATCGGAGCGACCATTCCGGTGGAAGCGTTGTGCGGGTTAGCGGGAGTTGGACAACTCGCTTGGCAAGCCGCACTCGGTCGTGATCTGCCACTGCTCGTGAATATCACGGTTCTGGTGACGCTCGTAACCTTGCTGGCCAATTGCAGCGCCGATTTAATCGGAGGCATGTTGCGAGGCCAGGAACAATGAGGATCTGGCGCAGGCTGGCGTGTGCCCTTCTGTTGCTGGTGCTTGTCGTGTCGTTGGCTGCGAACTGGCTGGCGCCGGCAGGGTACGCAAAGCAGTATCGGGAAGCGGCCGGGGCTTCTCCTTCGCGCCAACATTGGCTTGGAACCGACGACATCGGTCGCGATCGCTTTGCCCGGCTGTTATATGGTACGCGTATTTCGCTGTTGCTTGCCCCTGCCGCAGCGTTGGTGTCCACCTCGATGGCGGCATTGATCGGCGGGGTGGCCGGCTACCTGGGCGGCCGTTGGCAATCCGGCGCGATGGCTGTGACAGATCTCTTCTTGTCATTGCCCTGGCTGTTCCTATTGATCACGGTTCGTGCGCTCATGCCGCTGAACGTCACACCGCTGGTATCCGTGCTGGTCACTTTCGCTATATTGGCTTTATTGGGATGGACGTCGGCGGCGCGCGTGCTGTGTGCGAGCGCAGCCTCTCTGCGGCAAGCTGATTTTTTGCGGCAGGCGCGAGCGGCAGGCATCGGGCGAGCGCGCCTCTTCTGCATCCATATCCTGCCGAATCTCAAACCGGCGTTGTTCGCTCAGTTCTGGATTTCAATTCCCGCGTTCATCTTGAGTGAGGCAAATCTGGGCATTCTCGGGCTGGGAGTAGCCGAGCCGCTGCCCTCGTGGGGGAGCTTGCTGAAAGAACTGGAAGGCCTCGTGGCGGTTGGTGACGAACCGTGGAAGTTTGTGCCGCTCGTGTTGCTGGTGGCCGTTGTCACAAGTTTTCAGCTTGTACTCTCGAACCAGGAAGAATTAGCCGGATAGAAAGCTGTTGAGGGGAATAATCAATGTCCAAAAGGACGATTCTGATTTCATTTGTCTGCCTCGCCATCTTGGCGAGTTCAGCATTCGCTCAGGGCGAATTACGATTTTGCTTGCGCTCTGAGCCGAAAACCTTCGATCCGCTGAAGGTTGAGGACGACGCTTCCGTGGCCATCCGTTACTTAACAGGTGGAACCCTGGTCCGCATGAACCGCCAAACTCAAGCGCTGGAAGCGGAACTTGCCGAATCCTGGAAGGTTTCGAAAGATAGTAGGCAGATTACCTTCAAACTGCGCAGTGGAATCTCGTTCTCCGACGGTACACCGTTTTCCGCGGAAGACGTTGCCTACACGGTTCAAGAACTGATGGATCCAGCGCTGCACTCGCCCACGGGAGATGCATTCCGCTCCGGGGCGGGGAGGGTGGAAACGAAGATCATTTCGCCAACCCAGATTTCCATCATATTTCCCGCTCCAATTGCGGGGCTTGACCGGCAATTTGACCAGGTTGCAATGTTGTCGGCGCATTCGCCCAAGAAAGAAATGGCCGTGCTTGGGCCGTTTGTGGTGGCCGAGTACAAAGCGGGCACGACCGTACTGCTGAAACGAAATGCAAATTACTGGAAGGCTGATGCCCAGGGACACAAATTACCGTATTTGGATTCGATCAAGCTCGACATTCAGCCGAACCGCGATGTCGAGATGCTGCGCTTTACGCGAAACGAAATTGACCTGATCAACTCGCTGGATAGCGAATACTTTGACAAGTTGGCATCGAGTTCCCCTCAACTGGTACATGACGCAGGGCCTTCCCTGGACAGCGAACAAATGTGGTTCAACCAGGTCGCTAAGGCGCCGTTGCCCGGATACAAGAAAGAGTGGTTCCGCTCGGCAACGTTCCGGCGCGCGATATCGAGTGCGATCAACCGCGAAGATTTGAGCAGAGTGGTTTTTCGAGGTCATGCCAAACCTGCGGCAGGTCCGGTTTCGCCTGCAAACAAGTACTGGTTCAATGCCAAATTGACGCCGCCGACGTACACACCGGATGGATCTTTGAAGGCGCTCCAAGCCGAGGGCTTTCGTCTGGACAAGGGCACGCTCAAGGATAAATACGATAATTCCGTCATCTTTTCGATTATTACGAACTCAGGAAATAAATATCGTGAGCGCATGGCCACGATGATCCAGGAAGATCTGCAGAAGATCGGCATTCAGGTGAACGTCGTCACGCTTGACTTCCCTTCCCTGATTGAGCGCATGACTCAGACGTTCAACTACGAAGCGATCCTGCTGGGATTGACGAATGTGGGATTGGATCCCAACGAAGAAATGAATGTGTGGTTGAGTTCGTCGGAAAATCACCAATGGAACCCGCAGCAGAAAGCTCCAGAAACCGCATGGGAGGCAGAGATCGACCGCCTGATGCGTCTGCAGGCAGCAACCTCTGACCTCAAGAAGCGAAAAGAAGCCTTCGATCGCGTGCAGGAAATCGTAGTCGAGCAATCCCCGTTCATTTACCTGGTAAACAGGAATGCGCTGTCGGCGGTTTCCCCGTCCGTACATGGAGCCAGCCCCGTCATTCTTGTTCCGCAAACCTATTGGAATATGGATCGTCTCTCGGTGAACTGACGCTGTGAAAACCGTGACCAATGAAACAAATTCCGAGATTCTCCTGGCTGCAAAGCTCTCGGTTCGGTATGGCGGGAAATCTGCGGTATTGGATGGTGTGACACTCGATGTCAGGCGCGGCGAGGTACACGGCCTCATCGGTCAGAGTGGCTCCGGGAAAAGCACGCTGGCGCTGGCGATCCTGGGTCTACTGGATCGCAAGCGTGTAACGGTTGAGGGGTCGATGGACTTCGAAGGCTGTGACCTGCTGCAACTGCGCGAGCGCGAACTTCGTGCAATTCGCGGTCGGAAAATCGCTCTGGTGTTGCAAAGCCCTCTTTCATCTTTGAACCCGGCGCTGAAAATCCGCACCCAGCTGAGAGAAGCGTGGCGGGCTCACGCCAGCGGATCCAGTGTGGATTGCGATCACGCGGTCCGCGAAGCGCTGAACAGCGTCAGCCTGCCAGCGAACGAGGAGTTCCTCGCCAAGTTGCCGTCCCAGATGAGTGTGGGGCAGGCACAACGCGTACTGATCGCCATGGCTGTCATGCATCGCCCCTCCCTGCTAATTGCTGACGAGGCTACGAGTGCGCTGGACGTGATCACCCAGTCGGAAATTCTGTCGCTCTTTCGCCAGTTGAACCGCGTTTACTCCATGGCAATCCTATACATTTCTCACGATCTGGCTTCGGTAGCTGGACTTTGTGACCGGATTTCTATTCTCCATCACGGGCAGATTGTTGAATCGGGAACCACCGACACCGTTCTTTTCGAGCCCAAGCACGAGTACACACGGCGGCTGATGGCAGCCGTGCCAAAGCTCGGAGATAAATCAGCCTTCGGTAGAGCCGCAGCGGTCTAATTCAGCCTGTCATCCTGAGCGAAGCGAAGGATCTATGTAATTTGCCGGGCCCCAGCAGATTGCATGGATCCTTCGCTTCGCTCAGGATGACACTTCACGCAGTGCTCCTGCCACATATCGCCATCCGGTACATCCACTTCGAATGCCCAAAGTCATTTTTGGTGCGTCAGTCCGCGCGACAAAATGTCCCACGCCCGCCTTCGCGAGACAGAGTGGCCCATGTGCAACTAATCCGTAAACCACAATCGCAATCATTGCAACCACTTACGACTGCTTAAGTGGCTGTCGCCGTGCAACGAAGCATAGCGGATACGAAGCTGGATCTTCCCCCCAACGCGGTTCAAAGGGAGATTATGTTACGTACAAAGAACGGAAATAAATCCCAACGCGAGGAGCGCCACAGCGCCGCTTGGGGCAAACGCCTGGGCCTGGTCTTGTTGCTGGCGACCGGCCTGGCCTTTGCAGCGCCTCCGGCGGCTCGTCAGAACGCCCGATCTTCGAAGATCGCTTCAGAACTTTCCGGCCTTCTAGCGAAAGCGAAGCAGGGGTCGGCGAACACCCAAACCGTAAGGGTAATTGTGCAATACAAGAACGTGCCCGCAAAGGCTCACTATTCCGCGATGCAGAGTAGAGGCGGGCGCCTTCACCTTCAGCTGCATTTCATTCGCGGCGCGGCGTTCACGATTCCTGTCAATGCTCTGGCCGCGTTGGAGGCTGATCCCGAGGTAGCCTCAGTAACCATCGACCACCCGCTAAGTGGTATGGACGATCTGACAAATGCGGTTACGGGGGTGTCCTCGGCGTGGAATGCGGGTTTTACGGGTGCGGGAATCGGAGTGGCGGTAATCGACAGTGGCATCAACGACAGCCATCCGGACCTGTGGGATGCAACCCAGACAAAGTCCCGCGTTCTCTACCACCAGGATTTCACCGGAACCGCGCGCACAAATTCGAGCGGAGCTAATTACGACTTGTACGGCCATGGGACGCACGTGGCCGGAATCATTGCGGGGAATGGGTATCTTTCGGCGGGTCGTTATGCGGGGGTAGCTCCACAAGCCAATCTTATTGATCTGCGGGCGCTCGACGCGAATGGCGGTGGCACAGACAGCACGGTCATCGCTGCCATCCAGCAAGCGATCGCGTTGAAAAATGTTTACAACATTCGCGTCATCAATCTTTCGCTGGGGCGCGGTATCCCCGTGAGCTATACACAGGATCCATTGTGCCAGGCGGTGGAAGCCGCGTGGAACAGCGGCATCGTGGTGGTAGTGGCAGCCGGCAACCTCGGCCGCCTCAGTGTCTACGGGAGCAACGGATTCGGAACCATCACCGCCCCTGGTAACGATCCCTTCGTGATCACCGTTGGAGCAACCAAGGCTAACGGTTCGAGCTACTTCGCTGCTGAAACGAAGGCGAGTTACAGTTCGAAAGGGCCTACCACTTACGATCACGTCGTGAAGCCCGACCTAGTAGCGCCGGGAAATGCGATCGTCTCGCTCGCCGCGCGTGGAGCGACGCTCGAAAGTGCGTATGGCAGCGATCTTGTCACCGGAACTGACGGACAGGCGGGCTATTTCAAGTTAAGCGGGACCAGCATGGCTACTCCCGTGGTGGCGGGCGCAGCAGCATTGATGCTGCAAGAGCACAATACACTCACGCCTGATCAGGTAAAAGCACGACTGATGAAGACGGCGTCGAAGATGGGGTTGTTTTCAACATCGTCCTATGTTCCACATCTTCTGATGTCGTTCTTGGATTCTTATGACTTATTCTCGGTCGGCTCCGGGGTGCTCAATGTGCAAGCGGCCGTGAGCAATAACGATCTTGCGCCCGCAACTCAGGGGTCGGCCCTATCTCCCTCTGCGATTTATAACGCGCAGAACGGGACAGTTTCGCTGGTTTACGGGAACAGCACTGTATCTACGAATTCCGTTGTTTGGGGCTCTTCGGTGGTCTGGGGAACTTCGGTGGTATGGGGCTCATCGGTAGTTAACGGCAACTCCGTGGTTTGGGGAAGTTCTCTGCCCTGGAACAATAATCTCCTTAGCGCATTCAGCGTGGTTTGGGGATCGAGCACCGGAAACGCTTCTGCCACGAGCATGGTGTGGGGAGCGTCAGTTGGAAACGCCACCTCAGCCTTCTCTGATGCGGGAGATGATGAGCAGTAGTAACCGCGTGAATCTTCTACGAAAGCGATCGCGAATTTCATGAGCAATACACGGCCGACCTACGTATGCATTGGCCTGATGACCCTTGCCGCGGTGAGCACCGCTGGCTATGCCGCCTTCGCCAGTCATACGCCGCATATCTTCTTGGCATTGACGGTGTTGGCTCTCGCGTCAGCATCCTCGCGGATGAAGGTCAAACTCCCAGGCATTAATGGCAACATGTCAGTAAACTTGCCATTCCTGTTGAGCGCCATCGTGAATCTAAGTGCTGCTGAGGTCGTGCTAATAACGTGCGCTTCGACGGTCCTGCAATGCTGGCCACGTAACAATACGAAGGTCAAGCGGCAGCAGATGACGTTCAACCTCAGCATGATGGCTTTCGCAACGGCCATAGCGAGCCTGCTGGCGCATGCGAATTGGATCTCGAGTTCTACGACTTCGTTACACGGAATCTTGAGTCTGCTTCTAGGGTCCGCAGCGTTGTTTCTTGGACAAACTGTGCCGGTGGCGGGAATCGTCGCCCTTACTGAGGGCAAATCAGCGATGAACCTGTGGCGGGAACTTGCTCAGCTTTCGTTTCCGTATTACGTGCTCAGCGCTGGCGTGACCTCAATGCTGCAAGCAGTTGGTGGACATCTGGGGTGGGGCCTTGCCCTTGGAGTGTTCCCGTTGATGTACGCGGTTCATCGATCGTATCGAATGTACTTTAGCCGCATGGTCGAAAGTATTCATCCGCCGGTCCTTGTTCGGGCCGCGGGCGCGGGCCGATAACGAATCGACGATTAGCAGTGCTCCTTCCGTGCCCGTGGACGATTACGAGGGTGCCCAGGGTTCGCTTCGCTCGGGGCGGACGAGGCGTCCGCCCCTACACAAATTCTCCACTCATAACTCACAGGCACATTCCGGCCGTCGCAGCCTGACGGCTTGCCGGTCTGGTAAAATCTCGATCCAGTCTACCGAGTAAGGAGTGTTCCGTGAGGGTGCGAGTTCTCTTTTCATTGCTGCTGCTCTTGCTTCCGTTAAGCCACTTAATTGCACAAACGAGTTCAGACGCCCAGAAATTCAGCCCTTCAACCCGCACCTTTCACTTTACTTATAACTTCACCGTAAAGGACATTCCTTCTGGCGCCAAGCGAGTACGCGTCTGGGTTCCAGTGCCCCAGACTGATCAGCATCAGATCGTCCGTGTTGTGGCGATCAAGGCTCCTGGTAAGACGCGGATGACGCAGGAGACCGAGTACGGCAATCGGATGCTGTATGCCGAGATTCAGAATCCCGCTGTGGACAAAGCGGAGTTTACTCTCGAATACAAGATCACTAGACGCGAATACTCACGGGGCGATTACGCGCGGCTGGAGCGAACAGATCAGACGCCTGGTGTCGTATTGGCATCGATGAACCGATTGGTTGCGGCTGACGGGCTTATTCCTACCGACGGAAAGATCAAGGAGCTCGCGGTCGAGGTAACCGGATCCAAACGCGGCACGATCGCAAAGGCCAAGGCTGCTTATGACTACCTCTTCACGAACATGCGATACGACAAAACGGGCTCGGGGTGGGGCCGTGGGGATGCAGTGTGGGCGTGTGACACCAAGCGCGGCAACTGTACAGACTTCCATTCTCCGTTCATTGGCATACTGCGCGCTGACGGAATTCCGGCCCGCTTCGATATCGGCTTCCCACTGCCCGAAAACAAGGACAAAGGAGATATCGCGGGTTATCACTGCTGGGCTGAGTTCTATGCGCGAAAAACAGGCTGGATTCCTGTTGATATCTCGGAGGCATGGAAGGCGAAGGAGAAGGAAGATTATTTTTTCGGCGCGGTGGACGCAAACCGGGTGCAGTTCTCGACGGGCCGCGACGTTATACTCTCTCCGAAGCAGGATGGCCCGGCACTAAATTACTTCGTCTATCCGTACGTCGAGGTGGACGGCAAGGCCTACGAGAAGCTCGACAAGCGCTTCAGCTTTGAGCAAGTAACACTTTCGCGGTGACGCCACCGCTCACCACGTTGTGGCGCCTCAGCCCTAGATGAAGACGATGACCGCTAACGCCGAGGACGGACGCTTCCAGACCGGCGCAGCGCGATACGCCACCTATCTCGAGACCCCCGAAGGTCGGCTGCGCATCGATCTCGCGTTTGCCAACTTGCAGGAGTTTCTGCCGCAGACCGCAGGGTCTTTGCGCGCCCTGGACATCGGGTGCGGTACCGGCGCCATTGCGGTGCGTCTGGCGCGACTTGGGATTCATGTCATGTGCATGGACACTTCCCTGCAGATGCTGGAGTTCGCGACGCAGGCGGCGCGGGAAGCAGGAGTTGCGGAGAAGGTTACCCTGAAACAGGGCGATGCCGCCCAACTGGCAAATGTGTTGGACGCCGGATCGTTCGATGTAATTCTCTGCCACAACCTTCTGGAATACGTGGATGACCCGGTTGCTGTACTGAGTAGTGCGAGTCGCACATTGCGAGAGTCGTCCAGCATAATCTCGGTTTTGGTGCGTAATCGGGCAGGTGCGGTGCTAAAGGCGGGCATAAAAGACGGCGACTTGGCAGCTGCTGAGCAAAATCTTACCGCTGAGTGGGGTGATGAGTCTCTGTACGGCGGCAAAGCGCGGCTATTTGCGGCAGAGAGCCTGCGGCCGATGCTGGCGGCAGCATCACTGGAGGGGACTGTTGAACGTGGCGTAAGGGTTATCTCGGATTACTTACCGGCAACGGTTCATCGAAATAACGAGTACGAACGGATTTTTGAGCTGGAGCGCAAGCTCGCTAAGCGGCCGGAGTTTGTGGCAGTCGCCCGCTATACGCAGTGCATGGCACAGCGCGTGGCCCCAATGAAGCACGATACATGATCAACATCACAGACCAGTCTTCAGGGCTCACATCTGGCGCGGCGGCGCATGATGGCGGCATTGCGCTCGGACTCGGGCTCACCAACGAGTGCAATCTCAGTTGCGCCTTCTGCTACCGCGATCCAAATCGCACGGATCGTCTCTCTCTGGATCAAGTGAAGGCGGTCATGGAACGCCTGCCCGTGAGCTCGGTAAATCTGGGCACCGGTGAGAACGGCATGCATCCCGAGTTCAAGGCAATACTGGGCTACCTACGAACGAAACCGGTCAAGCTCACGATCACTTCCAACGGTCATAGCGTTGCTGTTCTGGAAGACAATGAACTGCGAGCCTTCCATGACATCGAGTTTTCTCTCGATTACGCCACAGAAGCCGAACAGGATGCACAGCGCGGGCCTGGCAATTGGGCGCTCGTCCACCAGCAGGCAGAACGCTGTGTGAAGCTGGATATTCCTGTGACCATCATCTCCGTGATGATGAAGTCGAACCATTTGCGTCTCGCGGATGTGGCTCGAGTAGCCAAAACTTTTGACGCGCCCTTGCGAGTGAATGTCTACCAGGCCGTGCGATCGGACGTTTATGCCTTGAGCTACGAAGAGTACTGGGAAGGGTTCCGGCGTCTTTTTGAAGAGACCGACGTAATCGCTATTGGGGAGCCACTCGTTCGCGCGATGTCTGGATTGCCACCCCTCCCAGGCGGTTGTGGCGTGAGCACCGTACGAGTGACGCCGAGAGCCACGACACAACCTTGCATTTATTGGCCGGGATCAGGGGAGCCACTCTCAGATTTAGTGGCCGCCGGCGTCAACGTTCTGAGCTCAACAGCTTTCGAGCAGGCGCGGACCCTTCCTCGAGCCTGCTATGACTGCGAGTTCCGCGAGTCGTGCCACGGCGGATGTGCGGGGCGGCGGCGCTTACAAGGCGCACTACTCGAGCCTGATTTTTATTGCCCCATCATTCGGGGACAGCGCCCGACGCTGCCGATCCGCATGGCCCCAAATCGCGATCTGCCCAAGCTGGGTAGCTCCTGCACCACTGTCGTGATCGCCAGGTAGTCGTGCTTTTACACGGCCCGACTCAGCCCTGCTTTTCTTTTATTGCGCCTTTACCCAGTTATCGGAGCCTGCCAGCTTCACTGAAAGATCCGAAATGAAGATGTGCAGGGGCTTGCCATCGGCAGTGCCGCGGTGCTCCGTTGAGATGAGAAGCGGGCCGGCCTTCTTGTACCCTGCCCATGTCGCAGTGACGAGGCTTGGTTTCGTAGCCCCGCCGCGGTGATAGACCATTGCCTGAACGCGATGGTCTTTGCCGACGTAGAGATCCCAAGTGTCGCCTGGCGTGTAGCCGCCCGCTTCCGCTGGATATTTCACCGACACGAGCGTCGCGGAGCCCGCGCCAATCGGCAATTTGTGCATACCTTGATCGGTCACGGTGGCACTGGTATCCCAGGAAGCATGGAACGGAAACAGAAGCCAGTAATTGTCGTTGACGAAAGACGGCTCGACTTGGTTCTTGATCTGGTCTGACTGGCTATTGAGCTCCGAGCTCATGTAACTCACCTTGACCGGCTTGCCTTCTTTATCCGCGCCCTCGTACGAAATCTTACCGGTCTTAGGCTCCCACTCCCATTTGTGGGCAACTTTGAAGAGTCCGGGGATTTCTCCGTTCCACGTGTAGCGGATAGCTTCAATTTGCCCGTACGAATCGAGGCCATAGGTTTTTGCGATCTGTTCAAGAATTGGCGCGCGCTCTTGCGCCCAGGAATTTGAAGCAAGAACCAAGGTCCCCAATAATAGGTACCGGATCATTGTCGAACGGCCCAACTTTGTCATGGAAGGTCCTCCTCAGACGGTATGACAGTTGCGATTAAGCCAAAACGGAAGAAAACAGTGTATTGGACGACGGCGTTGATCGATACTCTGGTCGGTTGCGTCTATGATGATGCACAAGACGCCTGGATTCACAAATTGTGAGTGGTGCGTGGTTGAATTGACTCTACGGGTCCGCTGAGTGTTCTGCGGCGGCTGATCCGGCGGAAAGCGACAATTGCCGCAGCGATCGCCACGCATCCGTATTCCAACATCATTACCCAACCGGGAAGTGCTCCCCACGGATGCCCACGAGTGCTCAGGTGCCATTGGACGTAAGTGGTGATCATGCTCACACTCCAGACGGTGATCAGTAACGTCGAGGCCGAGGTCAGAAATGGCAGTAGCCAGAGCAGATACCAAGGGAATACGACGGGTGCGCACAAGAGGGATGCTGCCATAGGCCAGGCAAATACATCCGGCGACCAGGCACGCGCTGTGCTTCTCAGCCACAGTGCAGTTACCAATCCGATGAGGACTGCCAGCCCAGCTAGCAACTGCGGAGGCGCCACTTGAGCCAGTGTCGCGAACACGGGACCGTTAAAGCGGAAATTCTGCACATACATCCCAAGCGAACCGGTCGGAATGCGGCCGTGATTAAGAAATGGGACATAGAGGAGTCCAACTATAGCTGCCGCCAGCACAGCATCGCGAATGCGAACCCGCTTCCAATAGACAGGCAGTAACACAATCGGCAGAAATTTCACCGCTATCGCCAGCCCAAGCGCAATCGCAGCAATCGGACGCCAACGGCGCGCGAGCGCCGCGACAGAGATCACCAACAGCAGAGCGCCGACAATGTCGATGTGACCACTTCCCGCCACTTCCGTTGCCAGTAGCGGGTTCCAGGCATAGGCAAGAACCAAGTGCGCACCTCGTCCGCTGGTTCGCAAGAGATCAAGCAAGACCAAAGAAATTCCGAAATCGCAAATCACGAATGCTAATTTCAGCGCAAAAGTGGACTCCTGAATCGCTGTTACGGCACGAAAAAAAGCTGCGCGCCTGCTGGATATGGACTCGGCAGATCCGGGTTGTTCAAGTTACGGGTTTCGGGAGTATGCAGCTCCCGAACAGTGGGATCGCTGGGAACGACAATATATGGATTGAAGCCAAGCCTCTGCAGGCGGCCATCCCAAACATATCGATGAATATCATCATCGGTGCCTGGTGGCAGGCGAAGAAATGCAAGGTGCCAGACAGCAGCGAGGACCAGTCCGAGGACGACAAGGCGCCGTGGAAATCTAGCCATTGCGAAGAACTCACGAATCGCTAACAGGTAGACGACGGCCGCAAGCGTTAAAGAGACCATGAAATGCGGTCCGCCCCTATCGCCGAAGTTGCGTGAGCAGATCGTGAGCGCCACGCATAAGGTGACGCCAAGTATGTATACTCTCCATTCCGCGGGGACCTTCACAGCTCTCTCGAACTAGTCCGTAATTGTGCCGTCACCAGCTCCCATTCTCTAAGCCATTGGGCCGTCCGTGGCGCTCTTGCCGGAGCCAGACGCAACTCCTCCGCCAACCGAGTCAGGTCGTTCACGACATCAACATCGTAAAAAGGAGCTGCGAAACCTATAGAAAGGTGAAGAGCTCGTGCACGGGATAAAAGTCTGTCCAAGGCGCTGCTGGTGCCCATTCCGTCGCCTGCGAAAAGCGCAGGATGAGAAGCTTTCGCACCGACGAGATAGTAGCCTCCGTCGTGCGTTGGTCCCACGACTACGTCGTGTGCGGAGAGGGTTTCGAACGCGTCTTCGAGAGCAGAACGCGGCAGGTGTGGGCTGTCGCTGTTGAAAGCAATGGTGCGTCGCTGCTGTTGACCATCTGTAAAGTGCGCGAACACCGAAATGAGGCCAGCCGCAAGGCCTGCACCGTTCTGTGCAACCACGCTCGCCTTGTTGCCCGCCAGCTGCACGAGCTGGTCGACGTCCGAGTCCGGACACATGATCGCAACTTCCACATCGCCCAACGACCCCGCCAAGGCCAGCGTGTCGTCCAGAAGACAGCAATAGAAAGCAGAGACGGCCTCAGGAGAGAGGCTGGAAGCGAGGCGTGTCTTGACCGCGCCTGGCCTTGGTGCTTTCGCCATGATTACCAGCACACGATCACTGCCTGACGAACGCGGCATGGTTTCGCTTGAAGATTCCATAGATTGTTGGGCAATAATATATGACCGTGGCCCACTCAAGCCCTGTGTTTCGCTAGAATGAGGCGATCAGATCTCCTTGACTCTGTCATCCCGACCGGAGCAGATCATCGCGAAGCCGATGATCTGCGGAGTGGAGGGACCTTGTGTTAAGGCGCTCGCATCGGAGGGACTGAGGTCGAGTCAGAATGGACGCCCCAAAGCGCGATGGTAAGACTCTGTCCAGCCGTGGAACATCCCCAGTCAAGCCAAAATCGGGCTTGAATGGGGCACCGTCTCGTTTGAACACTCTCTAGAGTTCTGAAGCGGACTTACACCACTTCTGAGGTCGTAGCTTTTCGCCGCCGGAAATAATAACGTACGATCAAGCTGAGAATGAACCAACCGGCACCCACCGTGCCCCTCAACGTGCCGCTGATCTTCGATTCCCCAATACGCGGGTGGTAGCTCACTGGAACTTCGACCACGCGGAATCCCGCGAGCGCCCCTTTGAGGATCATTTCCACCGCCCAGCCATAGGTGGCCTCTTCGAGCGAAAGAGCGCGCAGCACATCGGCGCGGGCCGCGCGAAACGGCCCGAGGTCAGTAATCTTCAGGCCATACAAGAGCCTGATCAGTCCAGCGGCGAGACGATTACCAAATACCTGATGCCAGGGCAACGCGTCAGCAGACTTTTGCGAATGGAGACGCGAACCGAGCGTGACGTCCGCATGCCCCTCGATGATTGGTGCCAAAAGATTCGGCAGCTCGGCTGGCCGATCACTGTAGTCGCCATCAAGGAACACAACCACGTCAGGGGAGCTTGCAGCGGCCAGACCCGTAAGGCATGCTCGCCCATAGCCGCGGCGCGGTTCCTGAATGACCCGGGCTCCCATCCTTGCAGCGATCTCGGGTGTCCCATCGGTCGAGTTGCTGTCGACAATGATGACCTCCGTCGTGAGGTCCGACGGAAGATCCGCTAAAACGCGCTCAATCGCCTGCGCTTCATTGTGGGTGGGAATGACGACGGACACTCGCACGTGAATCGTCCCGATCACCACCAGGGCGAGGATGGCCACCGTTGCACCATCCACGCGTCAACACCCCACCTGCGACCGGCGCTTCCAATCGCGAGCGCAAGGCACGCGAGCACCGGAACCAGCAACTCCCAGATCCACGCGGTGCCAAACTCCGAAATCCAAAGACTGCCGAGAAACAGAAAAGCCACGAATGCAGCCGGTCGGGTAAGCAAACCAATGACGAGCAGGATGCCGAGAGAGATCTCGGTCAGCCCTTGCATGGGGGCTGCCATCGCGGCGTGGCTCGCCGCGAGACCCATCACCGCTTTCCACGCAGCCGGGGAATGACTGTGTTCGATGTAGTAATTGATCAGACCAGCGTAACCCGCAGGGCTGTACAGGCCTTTACCCAGATTCTCAAAAAAGACCCACACGAACATTGCGCCAATCGTCACGCGGACAAGCGCCAGCCCGTTCGCCGCTTGCGGATGTTGAACCACTCTGGCCAGGTCACTTCGCGGTGCGGTTGCGTTCGTTACCATGATCAACCTCGCTCTGGGATGCTATACCAATGATGAATATCCAATCTTTTAATTTTATGAATTTTGATGGCGCGCGAAGATGGTGTCCGGTGGCACTCGGATCGCGTTCCGGTTCGGTGGTTGGACTGCTCTCCAGCTCACGACGATTTCTATACGCTTCCCAAGTGTCTGCCCGTCCGAGTTGACGGCAACGCAAAACTCTTTTCATCTTGACAATCAGGAGGAGAGCAGGAGTATCCTTTTCTTGACTCTCAGGAGGTACGTTCTTGGCGGACAAACAAAGTGAACTTGTCCAAGGCACTCTCGACATGCTCATCCTGAAAACCCTGGCCCTGGAGCCGATGCACGGATACGGGATCTCTGTCCGACTCGAACAGATGAGCAAGGGAACATTTCGCATCAACGCAGGATCGCTGTTCGTCGGCTTGCAGCGGCTGGAACGCTCTGGGCTAGTCAAGGGTGAGTGGAAGGCCACCGAAAATAGCCGGCGCGCGAAGTATTACATTCTCACGCAGCAAGGAAGAAAGCGGCTCGATAGCGAAACCAAAGAATGGGAGCGGCAAGTCGCAGCCATCACCCGGATTCTGGAGGCATCGTAATATCATGTCGCTGTTGCGGAGCTTCGCCATCGGCCTTCGGTCACTGTTTCGGCGAGATAAAGATTCCCGTGATCTCGGCCAGGAACTGGATGACTTCATGGAAATGGCCGTTGAGGAGAAGATGAACCGGGGGATGACCCGCGCGGAGGCCCTTCGCGCGGTGAGGCTCGAACAGGGCAGTCGCGAGGTGGCGAGGGAAGCCGTCCATGCAGCGCGGTGGGAATCTTTTTTCGAAACCTGCGGTCAGGACCTGCGAATCGGATTCCGCAGACTGTGGAAGTCGCCGGGCTTCACAGTGGTCGCGGTGCTCACTCTCGCGCTGGGCATCGGAGCTACTACGGCGATCTTCACGCTGATTGATGCCGTCATGCTCGAGTCGCTGCGGGTCGACAATCCTAAACAACTTTATCGGCTCGGCGACAACAACAACTGCTGCAGCATGACCGGGACTCAAGACGGCGGCAGCTTTGTTTTGTATTCGCATCCACTCTACCTATACCTTCGCGATCACACCCTCGAATTCGAACAACTCGCCGGCTTCGCGTCCTACCTCGAGGACCTGAGCGTTCGCGGCCCACGCGATTCTGCTGCCCAGGCTTACAAGGGCGAGTTCGTGTCCGGCAACTACTTCCAGATGCTCGGCATCCAGCCCGCTGCTGGCCGGTTACTGACCGCGGGCGACGATTCTCCCGCGGCGCCTCGCATGGCCGTGATGAGCTATCGCACGTGGCAACAGAGCTTCGCACAGAATCCTTCCATCGTCGGGTCGGTGCTGAACATCGATGGCGCCCCGTACACAATTGCCGGCATAGCAGATCCACAATTCTATGGCGAGACGCTGCGCAGTGATCCGCCGGATTTCTGGCTGCCTCTGGCCGGAGAACCGGAGGAGTGGCGATTACAAAGCGGGAATGTGGAATGGCTATATCTGATGGGGCGACTGAAGGACGGGATTGCGCCCGACTCAGTTCAGGCTCGGCTCACCCTCGAGCTCCAGCAGTGGCTCGGCAGCCATCGCGACGTGATTCCCCCGCGGGATTGGGGCGAGATCCCGAGACAACACATTCGCCTGACGCGGGCCGCGCGGGGCGTCGAGCAAATGCAAACACAATATTCTTTGGCGCTGCGGCTGTTGGCGACGCTTTCGGCGTTGCTCCTGTTGATTGCGTGCGCGAATATTGCCAACCTGCTGTTGGCGCGAGGATCAGATCACCGGTCCCAGATCGCGGTGCAACTGGCCCTGGGCGGGACGCGGTTCCGATTGATTCGACAGTTGATCACCGAAAGCGTGCTTCTGGCAGTGGCCGGTGGCGTGGCCGGGTTATATACCGCCTACATAGGAACCCTTGCGCTCTTGCTGCTGGCCTTTCGCGGCGCACACTATATTCCGATCAGCGCGCGGCCGTCTGTGCCGATCCTCGGTTTCGCCACGGCCTTATCGCTCGCAACCGGCCTTGTGTTCGGAATCGCTCCAGCGTGGATGGCATCGCGGTCAAGTCCGGTCGATGCATTGCGCGGCGCGGGGCGTGCCATTGGCGGAAGATCTTCAAAGGTTCAGAAGTCGCTGATTGTTGTGCAGGTTGCTCTTTCGATCGTGCTGCTGATTGGTGCTGGTTTGCTCACCAAGAGCTTGCGCAATCTGGAAGGCCAGCAATTCGGCTTTGTGACGCATGGAAGGCTCATCGTAAGCCTCATCAGTCTACAGGCTGCTGGATACTCGGAAGCCAAGCTCCCCGGGCTCTACCAGCGGCTTGAGGAGGCGATGCCACGCATTCCCGGCGTGTTGAGTGCCAGTCTCTCGACTTATAGTCCGCTGGAAGGTAACAACTGGAGTGAGTACGTGGTAATTCAAGGAAAGCCGCCGGATTTCAGCGGGACGGCGCCCTCCTGGCTGCGCGTCGGACCTCACTATTTTCAGACCATCGGCACACGACTGCTGGAAGGCCGCCTGATCGATGAACGCGATGGTCCCGGCGCTCCCCGAGTTGCGGTTGTAAACGACTCGTTCGCGCGCAGGTATTTCCCAAAAGAAAACGCGATCGGCCACTCCTTCGGCATGTCGGATCTTGGTCATAGCGGCGACTACGAGATTGTCGGCATCGTGGAGGACACAAAATATCAAGACACGCGCGGCCCAGCCTATCCCACGTTCTTTCTGCCTCTGCTGCAGGTCGGCACCGGAGAACCGCTTCGAGGCTGGGCGAGCAGCATCGAGCTTCATGTCGGCGGCAGACCGGAAAACCTTGAACCCGCCGTTCGCAGAGCGATCGCTGAGGTTGATCCCAATCTGACCGTACTCAGGATGGTGAGCTTCGACGAGCAGGTGGCGCGTAACTTCAATCAAGAAAGGCTCATCGCGCGACTGGCGGAGCTGTTTGGGGTTCTCGCTTTGATTCTGGCATGCGTAGGCCTATACAGTGTCACAGCCTATGCTGTTGTACGACGAACGAGCGAGATCGGTATCCGGATAGCAGTAGGCGCCGAGCGCACGAGCATTCTAACCTGGGTGATGCGGAGCGCGATGGCACAAGTTACTTGGGGCTTGGCCATCGGTATTCCGGTTGCGTTGGCAGGAGGACGCTTGCTGATAGATCAGCTTTACGGGGTGAGGAATTACGATCCGAGCGTGATCGGACTGGCCGCAGCGGTTCTTATTGTTTGCGCTCTGGTGGCGGCGGTGGTTCCGGCACGCCGAGCCTCAAGTGTGGATCCTCTGGCCGCTTTGCGCTACGAATAGTGCCTCGCAGATCGATTGATACGTTCTTTCAGAGGTCCAGAGCATGCGTGCAAGAACATTTGTCCCACTTGCCCCATTGT
>CAWAXF010000031.1:0-6615 GCA_963785865.1 uncultured Acidobacteriota bacterium
CTCCCCACCTTTCAGGTATTGACGAATCTGCGGAGTCATGCCACAGTAATAACTGAGATTAGCAATGATGCGAAAGCCCCATACCGATTGCTTCCCGACACCGGCCACGTTTATGTGGCAAGGAGCGGGCAAAGGTACGTTCATGTAACGGGGGCGATCCATAGCACGTAGTTTTTCTGAGCCTCCGATACAAATCGGGGGCTTTTGCTTTTTAGGGCGTATTTCGCCAATGCGCAGATAGGAGTAGGCGTCGTCTAACGGCCAGGATGCGCCCCTTCCAAGGCTGAGATGGGAGTTCGATTCTCCTCGCTGCTACCAAGTTATGAGCACACAGGTAATTGAACTCGAAGGCTTTGAGATCGAGCTTGCGTCGGTACTCTACTGCGATCGCGGAGGAGACCACGGCGAATTGGTGGATCGTGCGCGTACGGATCGCAGAAGACTGGGCCACAACGTCGATGAGTCGGCGGTGTTGTGCATACGGTGCATGAAAGCAGTCGCGCTGAAGGCGTGATGCCGGGTCGTCTAGTGGCAGGACCCTGGACTTTGAATCCGGGTACGGGCGTTCGAATCGCTCCCCGGCAGCCAGTTCTTTGACAATTGAGATTCCCTCTTCGTCCAATGGCAGGACGCTGCGCTCTGAACGCGGAAATCGTGGTTCGAATCCACGGGAGGGAGCCGGAGCTATGGTCTATCGGTAGGATGGCTGACTGTCTATCAGCAGGGACGGGTTCAATTCCCGTTAGCTCCGCCATAAGTTTGCGGGAGATTCGTCTAGCGGCTAGGACACTGGCCTCCAGATCCAGTAACGAGGGTTCGAGTCCTTCATCTCCCGCCAAAGAGCGAGCATGGTATAGCGGCTGGTGCCTCGGGCCTCCAACCCGATGACGCGAGTTCAACTCTCGCTGCTCGCTCCATAAGTTTGTGAGGGCGGAAGTCGTCCAGTGGCTAAGACGCGACGTTGCCAACGTCGAGAGCGCGGGTTCGAGTCCCGCCTTCCGCTCCAAATTTGTGAGGTGGCGTAGCCAAGACAGCAAGGCGTCTGCCTGCAAAGCAGATCATCGGGAGTGCAATTCTCCCCGCCACCTCCAGATTGTGTTGAGAAGAAGTTGTCTGCTGGTGTAGCTCAGTGGGAAGAGCGCGGGCCTCGTAAGTCCGTGATCGGCGTTCGAATCGCCGCGCCAGCTCCGCTGGCATAGCTCAACCGGAAGAGCAGGCGCATGGTAAGCGCCCGACCGCAGTTCGAGGCTGCGTGCCAGCTCCAAAGTTTGCTGGTCTAGCACAGTGGGAGTGCAGAGAGCTTGTACCTCTCCGACGAGTGTTCGATTCACTCGACCAGCTCCAGATTTCAATGGCGGGATTGGCCGAATGGCTTAGGCGCCGGATTGTGGATCCGGTTACGAGAGTTCGATTCTCTCATCTCGCCCCAAATGGGCGGTTCGTATAAGGGGATTACCCACGGCCTGCAACCGGATGCAAGAGTGTTAAGATGACCAAGCAGAAGCTCGAAGGTCTCGGTAGCGGACAAGGACAGCGCCTCACGGTGCAACGTCAGGTCAAGATCAATGATCAAGAACATTCTATGCCCGGTCGATCGCTCGCCAAGTTCCCTCCAGGCGTTCGGCTACGCGATTGCGCTGGCAAGATGGCAGGGCGCCCGGCTGAATTTGTTGGAAGTCATCGAGGGCGCCGGGCCCACGGGCGGTCGCCGGGCCCCCGCGGACGACAGGGTGCCCAATGACCTCCGGGCTGCACTGGAGCGTGATCTAACGCGGGTTTTGACAGCCAGACGCGCATCTGACGTAAGGGTCAAGATCTTCATGCGCAAAGGCAACGTGGTGCAGGAAGTTCTGGCGCAAGCCAAAGCGAGTCGGGCCGACCTTGTGGTGATGGGAACCCACGGTCGAGGAGGCGTTCAGCGCCTGGTCCTTGGATCTGTCGCCGAGAAAGTTCTTCGGCTCGCAACCTGCCCAGTCTTGACGGTTCGGAGAGGAGTTAGGGTGGCGCGTCGAAGCCAGTCGCCTTTCGGGACGATCCTCTGTGCCACCGACTTTTCTGCGGTAGCGAATAGAGCCGTGGCGTATGCCAAGCGACTAGCGAAGGAGGCCAACGCGAAACTTGTCGTGATGCATGCCGTCGAGTGGCCGTTTGGAGACGCCGTGACCTCCGGCGCTGTCGCAGAGCTTCGAAAGAGTATCGAGGCGAGCGCGCGCGACGGGCTGCTTCGTCTGTTGCCGCGTTCGAGTTCTGATGGGCCAGGCGCGCAGCCGGTCCTAACCACGGGCAAAGCCAGCGCTGCCATCGTCAAGATCGCCCGTGCACGATCGGTGGATCTCATCGTGATGGGTGTATCAGGACGCGGCGCAGGCGACGTGGCCGTTCTCGGATCGACCACACATCAAGTCATCCGTGAAGGGACGTGGCCCGTCCTCACCGTAAGGACAGTCGCACGATAAACAGTGCGGTGTGCGATCACACATCTCGCGCGCTCACGTGCCTTGACCGTGTGCCCTCGATCTCTCGACCTGACGCCGATCTTTCGTGCTCATTGCGGCTGCACCGTCGATGACTCGACATCTCGAAACACAACCTCGACGTCCGGTTGTACGGCGCTACACGCGCACCCAGAGGAGGAGGTGCTGTACCCCGACGGTACTCTTGTCGGCAACATCATTCGGGTACGAATGAGGAGAGATAGGACGGCGTCGCACCCGCGCGCACGTGAAGCCATCGAAGGTGCCACCGCGTTGGGCAAGTCCCTCTAGATGGTCGAAGCGCACGTGCAGGACACCCACGCGGAGGCCCAGCCGGTCGAGGGGTCCGCTTCGCCCGGCGAGTCTGGCTCATGATCGGGTGAGCGCACCATCCTTAAGGACGCGTAAGAGTGAAATCTGGTGCCAGCGGAGAGATTCGAACTCTCAAACACCTGTTTCTAAGACAGGCTGCTATTCCAATTCGCACACGCTGGCACTCTGGTGCACAGGGGAGGATTTGAACCTCCGCGTCCCACTGGGGGAAACCGGGTTACAGCCGGTCCGTTTCGGCCGGACTCACGCACCTGTGCAAGCTTGGCGAAAGGTAGACGAATCGAACGCCCATCGCTCATCACGATGCCCCGGTTTTCAGGACCAGTTGCCGGCCATTCAGCAGTACCTTCCGCAATGGCGGAGAGTACGGGAGTTGAACCCGTTAGCCTCTTGCGAGAACCCTTGTTTAGCAGACAAGTGCCTTACCGTCCGGCCCACTCTCCGTTGAATTTTCAAAGAACGACAGAATTTCTGGTAGGCCCGGTGGGAGTTGAACCCATAAAAGGGCTGCTCTTGAGGCAGCTGCGTATGCCAGTTCCGCCACGGGCCTGAAGCTATAAATTGTGCAGGAGTTAATAACTCAGTCGGGATGGACTGAGTCGTAATGACAATCGAAATTGAAGCAGGCGCTTCATAAAGTCTATGTAGCATGATCTAAGCCATCAATGCACTAGTTTCACGCCTGCGACTGAATACCCGGCCCGCACCTCCCCCTGTCAACGCTTCGATCGCCGCCCTCGCGGGCGGCTCCGCATGACTCGGGGCCGATGTGGGTCGCTACTTCACATTCGTATGACTCTATCATTCACTACAACCTCGCCGGTTTTGCCAGCGCACAGGAGAAACGAATCATGAATACCGCAGGGCGGAGTATGCTCATCAGCGAGGCAGACTTGGAAAACCTTAGAGAGCTGCTCGCAGGAATGTGTGCTCGGCATCGCCATTCCGTTACTCTATCTGAGCGCGGGGGTGCAAGGCATCTTCGAGATTATCGCGGCAATGCAATTGCGCAAGGAGATCAGCGACCCGTGGATGCTGATCCTCGGCAGCACTTTTCGATTCTCGTAATCCGGCGGCTAGCGCATTGGCTCTGGGTCATTGGCGCATACGCGCTAGTCTTCGGCTTGATGATGATCTTTCTCGCTTTCCGCTCGCCGGGCGCCGGAGGACCGGATGGCTGGAGGCGCAGCCTGATTCCCGGTTCGGCAGATATTCTTGGAGGCTAGACACTTGATGAACTTTGCACTCAACAATTTGATCTACGCTATTGGCTTGCTGCTCGGCATGCTGTTCATGTTGGAAGTCGGTCGGCGCATCGGTTTGTGGCGGATGGCCGTGGATACGGAGGGCGCGCGGGCAGGTATTGGAACGGTTGAGAGTGCGCTCCTTGCGCTATTGGGATTGCTCATCGCATTTTCTTTCTCCGGTGCGGCGGCCCGTTTCGATGCGCGGCGGCAGCAGATTGTAGACGAAGCAAATGACATCGGAAGCGCATATTTGCTCATTGATTTGCTGCGGCCCGAAGCGCAGCCACCGCTGCGAGATAAGTTTAGGCAGTATGTAGATTCGCGATTGGAAGCGTATCGCAAGATGCCGGACCTTGACGCTGCGAAAGCGGAGTTCGAGCGCTCGAAGGCTTTGCAGAACGAGATCTGGACGCAGGCTGTCACGGCCACCCGTGATTCTGGGTATCAGCCGGTCGCGATGCTGATGCTTCCCGCAATCAGCAAAATGATCGACATTTCGAGCCAGCGAACCATGGCGTTACAGATGCATCCACCAACCATCATTTTTGTCATGCTCGCCGGACTGATGTTGGTCGGTTCTCTCCTGGCGGGTTATGGAATGGCAAGTGGAAAATCGCGCAATTGGATGCATACCGTTGCCTTCGTCCTGATCCTGGCATTAACCATCTACGTAATTCGCGACCTTGAGTTTCCTCGACTTCCTGGACTGGTCGGGCTAAATGATTTCGATAATGTACTGGTGGACCTCAGAACAAGTATGCATTGAATATGCTGTTCCCGTCGCATGGTTGCCGGGAATAGCTATAAGCGGGATGCTTTCCCTCCTTAGGGCACTACTTGAGGGAAAAGTTGCAAGGAACATGCGGCAGTGGCGCCGGGCAGGAATGAACGGAGGCATCGTGCTGCTGTGCTCGAAGGGGCCCGCCCTTTCGTTGCGGATTTGAATCGGCGGCGGGATTTGTCGAGAAAAGGCTAAGAAAGTCAGCCTAGAGGAAAGTAGAGCTGCAGCACTATTGTCGTCCTTATCTCGAACGGTCGTATCGAGCGGCGCGATGCGCGAACAGTTCCGTCAGCAGTGGACCAACTCGGCGGTCTGAAGAGCTGGTTGGAGTCTCGTAATCCGATGTGCGATCAACTCTGCGCCACGTTTCAGCCGCCACCTTTCAAGCATGCCACTCATGAGCTGGCTGGGACGTGCAATCGTTGCCTTGACATCCATTTGCGCTCGTTCGGGGCGCGGTCTCGCAACGATTCAGCAGCGACTCACGGGAAAACGTGGCTACCAAGCCCAACTGGTACGTCCCCACATCGTCGGGCGAGTCCGTTCAAGGATCCGCTCCAGCGTCTGCGCGCAGGATTGAACGTGCCTTACTCACGTTCGGTTTGGTGCTCCCAGCGACATAGGGAGCGATGCGAATCTCGACAGCATCATCAATTTGGGCGCTGCCTTACGGAAGTTCACAGCCCTCGCCTCGTCTAAATCCCATAGTTCAATGCGTGCCGGCGGGGAGCGTAGCCCTTTGTTTGGAATGCATTCTTTACCTGAAGGAGGTCACGAAGAATGATGGCATCCAATTCGACTTTGGGTCTTTCAGTTTGTCGCGAATTGAGCCAAAACCTCAGGGTCGTTTGTGTCTCCCCCGAAACCACTCACGACCCCAAGGCCCGGTCGCGCAGTCCGAGAAGGGGCGTGTTACAAGACTGCGGTGCGGTATTTTGCAAGGTCGGTATACCACAGAAGGATCATACTTTTCACGAGATTATTAGAAGGTGTAACCAAAAACAGACGAATCTTGCCTCGGGTAAGTGAAAATTATTTTGGATCTTGTCGGCGTAAGCTCTCGGGTTACATGAAAAAGGCCCCGAGGGTCGGGGCCACGTCGCTTAGGACACAGGTAAAATTAGGCGGCGATAGTGTGTGCCTTCTTGTTGGTGATTTCTTCTTCGGCGCGGAGCCAGTCTTCCATTGCGTGACCGTCCTCACGGCCACGTGCCTCGTAAAGTTCGTGAGCTCGTAGGCTGATCTGCTGTTCGAGCACTGGTGGCGCGCCCGAGGCTGTCGCTGGTGGTTTTTTCGGGGGATTTGCATCCATAGGGAAACTCCTTTCACGCAAACCTACACCTAAACACTTCCCCGGTCAATTCCCCAGGATTGGTGCAGTGAAAAGCATACGCTTCAGCGGTATGGCGGTGATGGTGCGGGTGAAACGTCAAATCGTTCATATGCTTCGGAGACAATTCCTCAACCCGCCAATCGAGCTTCTCTTTACCAGTGACGTCGTGCCCATCCGGGTAGCGGGCGTTAAATCAGGCACGCGGCGCATTCATTGGGATTTGTGTCCAGCGCGGTGGCATGTGGCCCGCAGCAAATGGCGATGATTGAATATTGTGAGAGTCGCGTAGTCTGACGGGCAAAGGGTACCGCTGATACCGGGATCGAACTTATTCCCGGTCGTCTGCAGTGGGAAGCGGTTGCGTGGGCGACAGGGCAAATAGCGATTTGAGTTAGCGATTGAGAAATGACTTCAAGCGATCAGCAACGTCTGAACGGCGATCATGAT
>CAWAXF010000032.1:0-150740 GCA_963785865.1 uncultured Acidobacteriota bacterium
GTAGTTATCTCCGATTTGGAGATGCCTCGCATGTCGGGTTTTGAGTTGCTCTCTGTTGTGCGCCGACGTTTCCCGCAGATATTGACCGTTGCCATGAGCGGCGCGTACTCGGAAGACGGCTTGCCCTCCTGGATAGCCGCGGACGGGTTCTACGCCAAAGGAGGGCAACCCAAGAACCTGCTTCGAAAGATTGAGCAGTTGATCATTTCGACTCCTGAAGCCAGCAGAGCCCATCGGCGAGAGATCGTTCCAGCCTGGGTTCCGCTCAACGGAAATGACTCGAACGGGATTCCGTATGTGTCGGTGACCTGTGAGGCGTGCCTTCGATCATTTCAGTTGGTAGTAGTTAAGGAGATCACTGGACAAGTTGTTGAAGTGCCATGCCGGTTCTGTCCAGTTAAGAACAAATACATCATTGCACCATCCCTTGAAAATGGATGCGAAGCCTGCGCGTAGATTTTGTACTACTCCTTGCCTTCAAGCTGCTTTGAAGGCCCCGCCGCATTCCAAACAACATGCTTCGTGACGAGGTGTAATGAGTCCACAAAACGGGCAGATCCGCTGTGAGGCGAAGTCGCCGAGCATGGCGTTCGATCTTGAGGAACTTCCGCAGGGATGCGGCTAAGAAAGCAAGCAGACTACGAAGACCGGCAAGAAACGGATGGCGGCGCGAAGGACATGGTTGAAACTCCAGCGTAGTGACTCTGCAATGTCCACCATGGCACATCGCACCCCAACGATTCTGTGCAAGATTGCTCGCTTTAAGGCAAATTGAGATTTTCGCCAGAACTGATATCGAGCGACTTTTCAAGCCCGCAAGTGAGCAATTCAGACCAGCTATCCCGGTATTGCGCGCTTATGATGGTTCTTGAGACGAGCACTTCCTCTCTCTTTCAGGTCCTCTGAGCTAAGTCAGCATATCTGAAGTTTTCTCCTCTTAGTTCCGTACAAACCTAAAGGAAAACTTTCCATGAAGAAAACACTGTCAGTGTTGTTGATGAGCGCTATGGGAATGGTTGGAACCTTCGCCTGGGCAAGCTCAGCGCGGGAAGATTCAGTCGCCCGGCTGGATTCCTCCGTCGACGTTTTACACGCGATTATGGCGACTCCGGACAAAGGGATCCCGGAAGAGGTTTTGAGCAACGCAAAGTGCATGCTCGTAGTGCCCAATATGATCAAAGGCGGATTCATTTTTGGAGGCAAGCACGGACGCGGCGTGGCTACCTGCCGTACGGCCGAAGGCTGGAGCGCACCGGCTTTCGTCTCGATCGGCGGCGGGAGTGCGGGATTTCAGATCGGCCTGGAAGGCGTCGACCTAGTCATGCTGATCATGAACGATCAGGGTTTCCAGCACCTGCTTTCCAGCAAATTTGAACTCACGGGAGAAGGATCGGTCGCAGCGGGCCCAGTCGGACGTCATGCTTCCGCAGGAACAGACTGGAAGATGAACACTCAAGTACTGACTTATTCGCGCTCGAAAGGCGTGTTCGCCGGACTGACACTAGAAGGTGCAGTGGTGGAGCAGGATAACGACTCCACTCACGCGATTTACGGCAAGCACATGATGTTCCGCAACATCCTTTCGGGCAAAGCGGCGACTCCGCAGCAGCGCAGATGCATTCCTGAAAGCCGTGTCAGAAGCAGGCCAGCAAGCAAAGATCGCTGAAGCAAAAGAAGACAAGAAATAGTTGCGTCAGGACCTGACAACTGGAGCGTTTGGCTGGCCGGAACCTGAATGGGTTCCGGCCAGCGCAATACGTTTAGATAGAGGACCTTGTCGGCGGCCGAATACCATGTTTGGAGGGTGCAAACATTATGATACGTAATCTGCGGAAATGTCTTTGGGCCCAAGCCTTGTGCTTAGGTCTTTGGCCGCTCTTGGGGTTCGGTCAGTCCTTTGACCTCTCGGGAAATCTGGATGCCTGCAAATCCGGCAGCGAGTCATGTGACCGATCCAAGTTGAGTGCGGCGCAGTTGGACGACGTGGCTTTCGCCGCTCACCGGCGCAATGTTGTGAATTGCAGAAATGGCTATTCTTCCTGTGATCTTGCCAAGCTGACTGAACTGGAGACTATCGCGTTGGCCTAGCCAATCACCAGAGGAATGTGTCCGACTGCAGTGACGGGATGCAATCCTGTGACCGCTCGAAACTGACTCTGCTTGAGATTCGCAAAATAGACACATCCCAGCGCCAAAGCAATCTGGCTGCCTGCAAAGATGGATCGGGCACCTGCGATCGATCTAAACTAAGTTCGTCGGAAACGGCGGAAGTGAATATCGCCAGTCAACAACTTAATGCATCCGACTGTGAAAATGGCTCTGGCACTTGCGATCAGGCGCAGCTAACTCCTACGCAAGCCAGGGATGCGTATGCTTCGGAACACATGCGCAACGCACAGAATTGCGGACATGGCTGGGACGAATGCGACCATTCCAAACTGACTCCCGAGGAAGCGAAACAAACTGCGTCCGCTGAAAAACATCGCAACTTCGCGTCCTGCAAGGACGGCCAGGAAACTTGTGACTATGCAAAGCTGTCTCCCAGCGGAAGCTAAGACGCTGGCTGATGCCGAACACAAGCGGAATTACACAGCTTGTCTGACAGGGTACGGCTATTGCGATCCTTCCCGACTCACACTTCGAGGAGACTCGTACGATCCATCCGCAATTAACTCCTTCCGAGAGTGTGGGCGGAATTTCTTCCCATTGACCTTATGACTCAACGACAGTGTCCCCATTGCAGTAGCGAACTGGTGAGAGCCAGGCGCACCGATCAGCAATCAGTACCAGGTATGGCTCGAGCCGTATCCTCCGCTTGGCGCTGCAGCGTTTGCGGTCGCGAGTTTAGTACTGAGCAGATCCGTGACAGCAAGCGTGCCAAGCCCGCCACTGCGAGCGCGGCATTGCCCTAGTGTGCCCACGAAGAGGCTCGAAAGGGCTTGGAAGCTTATCGACTAGTTTTCGGTCAAATCCGGCCAGTTAGCATCAGCACACAGTGACCGGATTTGAACCCACGATTTCCACCCACGATTCTCGCGTTGCTAAAGACACAGCACAACGTAGCACTTAGCTGCTAATCATCCCAGAGACGCGCAAGGAATAGTTCAGGCCGCCGCAAAACGGGCGGGCCGCTAAGTCCAGAGGCGAGCAATGAAAACCTTTCAATAGCTGTGCAACTTTGAACAGACGCTCATTGCCAGTGTCGGCATACTGATTATGAGCAGCCTTCGGGGGAGGGCCTGTTCAAACTTACGTCTCAGAACTCTTTTGATTCTGGGACGTTTTGTTTTGCTTCGGATAAGGGGACAGCGAGTGTAGTGCGATATTTCACCAAGAAGAGCCATGAACGGAGTGTGTCAATGGGGGTGCTAGGCAATGCTCGGGAGGCGCGGCCTTGCTGCTGAACATGTCGGGTAAGCAGGAATGCGGTTGCCTCGTCCCTTCTGCAGTAATCCGTCCTTCGCATCCGCGCGGAGAAGAAAGATCGCTCCTGCGGCGGGCCACCTCTGCTGCGCAGGCTGGCGGAGGCTTTACTAAGCCAGCCCAAGAATTTGAAGAATGATGTTGGTGGTGTCTATAGGCTTGAACGAGGATTGCACGCCCAGAGAACGGTTCTCTCTGGCACTCACCGAGCGTCTACCTCCTTATCTCCCTTAACCTTGGAGAATAGGGGGCTATCAATCGTTCCGCCGATCCGAAAAGGAAACTGCAACTTACCGTCTTTTAAACTCGCTCCGGCCAGCCGAGCCATGGTGTTGGTGAAGAAGCTTTCCTTACTTGTAATCTCCGCCAAACCGCGGTAATTCAAATCGTCAGAGCCTGAAACGCTCACGCTGCCCGAGCCATCGACGTCGACTCCGTAGCCGTCAAGGTCAATCAGCCTGCTCGAAATCCGCTGATTCTCCAGTTCCAGGTCGGTGGTGATCAGCTTAAACGAGGACGGATCATCTTTCGCCGGCCCAAGATCGTTGAAGTGCGCCAGTTTCATCAAATTCGCGTTCAGCTTTAGACTGGGCAGCTGTCCGTTGCGCACTGTCAGGTGTCCAGTTCCATACATTCCCGCCAAGGGGCGGAGCGAGTGCGCGATCTCTCCCGTTAGTTTTACGTCTCCTTCCATCTTCCCGGTCATCTTTCCACCGCCGCTCGGGAAGGCTGCCAGAAGTTGGGCCACATTGATTCCGCTCAATCGGGCATTGATCTTGAACTTTGCGTTCTTCCCCGACAAATCGAAGGAGAGGTCACCCGCGGCACTCCCGCCATACACTTCTTCCGCTTTGACATCCGTGAAGAGAACATGCCGCGACTCCAACCGTAGTTTGGAATTGAGATTTCTTGCCTCGATAGCGCCGAAGCGCAGAAGATCTGCCTTTAGCCTGCCCTGGCCGTCCATCGAGGCAGAAGAAGGATTGATAATCCCCGCCAGGTTCACTTGTTCCAGTTCGCAGGAGATCTCGTGAGCTTCGAAGAAAATGGGACCGGCCAATCGGAGGGCAGGAGATTCGACGCAATCACGGTTGCGCGTTTAATGTTCAGAATCGAAATAGGAGCGAGAGGAACATCATTCACCTCAACTCTTGATTGAGGATTTTCAAAGTTCCACGGGCCGTCGGGATGCGAAGTGAGGTTCAAGACTGCGTCTTCGACTACGAGGGACTTAATAACCACGCGCCGGTGCAGGAGCGCTCCGAGGCTAAGTTCGGCATCGATCCGCGCCACCTGGAGAACATAGCCAGCTGGAAATATCGGAGGGTTCCTAATGCCGATATGGTCAATGTGAATCGTTACAGGAAAAAATGTGAGCGCCAGCCCTGCGAGTTCAACTTTCTTTCCAGTTTTCGCTTGGAGATAGGAGATTAATTGGGGCCGGTAGAGATCCATGTTAATGAGAGCGGGGACCGCCAAAGTCAGCGCAAGGAAGAGTGTCGCGGTGATGCCCGCAACGATTAGAGTTGTCCTACGACGGATGATCATGTCGAGCCTTAGAAGTACAAACCGGTTTCCAACAGCATGCTATAAAACGTCGCCGCTAAACAGTTCAATTGTGACCAGGTCTGGCGAAACCTTCCGTGCTGCTCACTTTTGTACACTCTGCAAATAAACGCGCAGCCGCAGTAGCCATTCGGTTGCGAAAGTGTGGGTTCGTCCCAATTTCATCCCCACTTGTGCATTGATCTCCGAGCGACAGCCTAGAGTTGTGACATGTGCAATTGTGAGCAGCGTCATGATTCCCAAAGTGGCAGAATGAGGACACTAGACAGAAGGGATTATTCGCATTTCCCCTTGCCGCTCCCAGGAGGACTTATGTGGATTGCCAAGCATTTTAGGTTGTCACATGCCTACACAGAACTTGAAGCACTGACTGCGGAACGTACGGCAGAACTGCAGACACTCAGTCAGCGTCTGCTTAAAGTGCAGGATGAGGAGAGGCGAAAATTAGCCCGCGATTTACACGATAGCACCGGCCAGACCCTGACCGCGCTGAAAATAAGTGCGTCGCTATTGCAGGAGACCTTCAGGGAAGTTCCGGCTGCACTGGCAATGGTGTCCGACGTCGTGCAACTGGCTGATCAGGCCATCGAAGAAATTCGAACCATGTCGTATCTGCTGCATCCTCCATTGTTGGACGAGGTGGGATTTGCTTGCGCGGCCGAGTGGTATATCGAAGGGTTCGCCAAGCGAAGCGGAATTAACGTAAGAGCGGATATTGTGACTCCGCATGAGCGTTTGCCAAAGAGCGTGGAGATCACTCTGTTCCGTGTGCTGCAGGAGAGCTTGACTAATGTACACCGTCACTCCGGCGCGTCGGAGGCGATCATCCATCTTCTACATCAGGGCGACGCCGTGATTCTCGAGGTCCGCGATTTCGGCAACGGCATACCAAAGGAGCTCCTGCGGTTGCTTCAAGGAATCAGCCCGAAATCGGGGGTCGGTCTAGCCGGGATGCGCGAGCGATTGCGGGAACTAAACGGGAAGCTGGAGATAGAATCCGATGCTCGCGGGACCAGCATGCGCGCAACCGTTCCGCTCGATGGGCGGACTCGATCCATTCCGTTGGAAACTCATGGGGTAGTCTGTGCGTCCGCAGCGGTCTGAAAAAAGATATTGCCGTGCCTGGTGTGCACTCGTAACGCTCGGTTCCAAGCAGCAATCAGCTAAGCACTTTAGAATCTTGGTGAGCGCGGCAGGATTCGAACCTGCGACCCATGCCTTAAAAGGGCATTGCTCTACCAACTGAGCTACGCGCCCATCTCTTTCGAATGTAACACATTCCGAAGCACTTAATTGAGTCTCGGGCCAGATCTTCGACGTGCTCTCGGCAGCCAGCGTCACGGCTGGTGTCAATTGCATCTTGTTCCTCAGCACGGCGCTCAATCGGGGGCAGCTTCAAAGAATGTTGTTGGAAAAATTCGGCGATTCGTATTCTCTATTGTGTTCGGGGTAGGCGACAAATCAGAGCTGCGATTTAACTCACAAAAACTAAACCACCGCGGCCACTGGCTTTTCCTGCAGAAGCAGTGCGGTTGCCTGCACGCGAGCATCGGCGTGAAACCATCTCTGCACCACCTTATCGCACAGGAAATTCGCCAGCGACAAAAAACTCATGCCCTGGTGATGCACCATCCACTCGCGCACCAGTTCGAAACGAGGGGCGCCAAAACGCTTGCGGCCCGCAGTGTAATCCGCCGCCTCGAAAAATCCGTAAGCTCCAAACCATCCCAACGACTCCATCTTGCGCAGATTGGCCATCGCTGATCGGCGGTCCACGCTCAACGCCAGGAATGTGGCGTAAGGAGCTATGATCAGCGGTTCTGATTCCTCTCTCTTCAAGGCCAATTTCGGAACTCCGAACGCCTGGTAGTGATAATCTCCCACTGGATTGCGCTTGGCGCATGCCGACTCGGAAATTCCCCACGGCACGCCTTTGCTCCTTCCATACTCCTGCTGCTCTCGCACCGCCGCCTTCAAAGCCCCGTCCAGCAGCGTGTTGGGATAGGTCTGCATCCAGATCGCAGGCATCATGTACTCGAACATCGTGCCTGTCCACGAAAGCAACGCCGGCTCCCGATCTTCGGTGAACGGCCGTCCCAGCCGGAACCACGCGTCTTGCGGAATCTCATCCTTGGCGATCGCGACGAACACCGCGGTTCGCGGCTCCGTAGCCAGCAGGTCGTAATAATAAGGGGCGAGTTCCTTCGCTTCCGCGTCATACCCGATCGACATGAGATAACGCTCTTTGTCGAACAGGAATGAGAAATTCATCGCGTTCGCCAACCGCTCCGCATGCTCGCTGATTTTGTTCAACTCATGGATTAACTGCAACACATTCTGCCGCGCTTGCGCGAGCATCGGCCCCAACTGCTCTGCCTGCGCACGATTCCCGTTGCGATTCAATTCGCCGGACTGCTCCAGCAGTGATTCCAGGGCGGCGATCAAGTCCGGCAGTCTCTCCAGCTTGATCGATTCGTCACTGAATTTCATTCCATCTTTCAAAGCCTTGCGCAGCTCGGCAAATTCGGGCAATTTCCAGGGCAAGTAGGATTTTGCGATCTCGCCGACTGCCTCAACCCGCGCTCTCGCCTGTTGCCGGAAGCACTCGATATCCGCAGCGTCCTCTTTCCCTTCGGAACTTGTTGGCTCCAACAATTGCATGGGAAAATTCATCACCGCACTGAACCAGTCATCGCCGCAAAGCTCCTGCTCGTATTGTTTCAATTCACGTTTTGGAAAAGCCCGCAACTCGCCCAGCACGCGCAAATAGTCCAACAACCCTTCTCCCAGCGGCTTCGCAAGCAAAGGCTGGCGGCAACGCTCCAAAAATCCCTGGCGCAACGTCCACAGCGACGCTACGAGGTTGCCGTTGTCCACCGAAGACAGGAAAAACGGTGGCGCTGGTTCCAGGGTGTGCGTCTTGTACCAATTCATCAGATGTCCGCGATGTTTTTGCATGCGCATCAACGTCTCAAGCGTTTTCTCCGTCAGATCGACCATCTCCGGTACAGTGAGATATCCAAACTCGCCCGCCGCTTGCCGCGCATTCAGAAGCAGGCCGATGTTAGTCGGAGATACCGTTGCCGCGGCCTTACGTGGCTCATCCTGCACGTTGTCCGGGATCAGCCAATTGTGTTCCTGAGTTGAGAATTCGAGAAAATAGCGCCAGATGTACAACGCCGATTTGCGCAGCAGCCACTTGTCGCGGCTGGTAATCTCTACCTCGGGAGCGAGCGGGCTGCCGTTCAGCCACAGCGCGAATGGCTGGCTGCAGAACCAGAGCACAAGAACCGGCATAGCTGCCCACAGCGAATGCGGCTTTGTCAGCCAGATCACCAGCCCCAATCCCACTGACAGAAACGGCATCCAGTCTATGTAGCGATCTATGGGAGTCCGACGCTTTCCCATCTCCGCTTCTGCTGCTGTCTCCCACTCCAGCAGCCGTTCGCGAGTCACCAGCCTTCGCACCAACGCCCGCACCACCGCATCAATCGACAGCAGCATCTGGTGCGCCAGAAGTGTCAGCGTCAACAGAACCGTTAGGTTCGCCTGTATCAAGTTCCCGAACGCGTCACGAGCGACACCGAAATTCCTGGTAAGCAGCGCCCGCGTCAATCCGAACAGAAACTCCACCCATTCCGGGACAAACATGATGCAGATCGTCGCCACCGTCCACCACACCGGATGCCCCATGACGAACCACCCAAACAGCAGCAACACAAACGTGGCCGGCTCGACCAGGCTGCGCCGCAAGTTGTCCAGGATCTTCCAGCGCGAGACCAGAGAGATCGGATTTCGCACCTGCGAGCCCGATTCATCCGGCACTCGGTCGGTGAGCCACTGCACAATCTGCCAATCGCCGCGCAGCCAGCGATGTTTGCGCCGGTTGTACGAACTGTAGTGCGACGGATAATCCTCGATCACCGCGATATCGCTGACCAGCCCCGCGCGTGCATACGCGCCTTCGATGAGGTCGTGGCTGAGCAGGGCGTTCCGCGGAAATCGCCCGTACAGCACATGCAGCAGCGTATCGACTTCGTAGATCCCCTTGCCGGTGAATGATCCCTCACCGTAAAGGTCCTGGTATACATCGGAACTGGCCCGCGAGTACGGATCCAGCCCGGTCTCCCCGACGAAAATAGCAGCCAGCCGTGATCGCGCCGTGCTGTCCACACTGATATCGACGCGCGGCTGCAGAATCCCGTATCCCGCCACCACGATGTTGTCCTGCGGATCGATGATCGCCTGATTCAATGGATGATTAATCGCACCCACCATCCGCTGCGCCGACCCTCGCGGCAACTCCGTGTCAGAATCCAGCGTGATCACGTACTTCACCTTCGGCAGAATGGATAGATTCCCCGACTTCACTGGAAACGGGTCATATTTCCCCCGCAGGAACTGATTCAGGTCCATCAGTTTGCCGCGCTTTCGCTCCCATCCCATCCAGCCCTTTTCCCGCGGGTTGTACACCCGGTGGCGATGCAGGAAGAGGAAACTTCCGGCCTTCCTTCGCGCATACCGTTCATTCAAATCAGTGATCAGCTTCGAGCACAGCACGACTAATTCGTTTTCTTCCGGGGCAGGCTGGCGCGAATCGGGCAGGTCCGACAAAATTGCAAAATGTATATTCGGATCCTGGTTCCCGACGTACCGCACCTCCAACTCTTTCACCAGGTGACGCACTTGCTTTTCGTTGAGCAGCAGCGTCGGAATCGCCACCAGCGTGACGCAATCCTCCGGAATCCCCTCCGAATAATCCATCTTCGGCAGCATCACCGGCTCGAGCAGGTTGGTGGTCAAGTAATTCATGACCTCGACCGCGGCCTGCGAACTTGGGATCGCCAGAATCAGCAAGGACAGCAGGATTTCGCCCAACGGCGTGCTGGGCGGCGTCAACAGCCACAGCACACCGCTCATGATGATGAGCGCCAGCACGGCAATCCCCAGCAGCAGGAATCGATCCGGATTCATTCGCAGCGAGATTCTCACCTGCTCCGCGAAAGTAGGGTGGTAGGCAACGCGCTGGCGCAAAATCGGCGCACCCTCGGCCACCAGGTAATAGCCAACGTGTGCCTCCCGCAATCCGATCTTTGGGTCCCGATACGTGCGCGCCTCCGCTTCCCGCGCCAACGCAAGCGCCGTTCGGGCCACATCCATCTCGCTCTGATCCGAACGCAGCGCAACTTGCGCTACTCTCTCCCGATACTGGTTTTTCGTCTCCGCATCCATGAAGGTGAAAGCGCACGCTGGATCCTGCCGAAGAATGCTGTCAAACGGCAGCAGTGATTCAATCTCGTCCTTCCAGGATGTCTGCGACACGTAGCGGAAGATGCGGATATAAGGAGGAATTCGCTTGGAACCAGCGGTGATCGGAGCCGCTACCGCAGCCTTGCCATGCGCCGCGATCGTCTCCAGCAAAAGCAATTCCAGTGACGGAACCAGGGCCCCAATCTCATGAAATTTGAGCGGTGTGTGCTCCTCAAAGGCCTTACAGAATTCCGTGAACTGCTCTTTTGTAAAAGTTGTATCGACAACGTTGAGAAATCCCAGCGCAATCGCCATGACCCGCGGCAGAATATCCACTTTGTTCGACACCACCGGGAGCGCGCTCTTCCCGCCCAGATCGTTCGCCAAAGCCTTCGCCGCGAGCAAAAGCTGCTGATCATTGTCCCGAAGCCACCGGATATCCTCCGAAGGCTTGCCCTTGCCAAAAGCCTCTTTCACTCCTTCAAACAACGACTCGAACGCCTCGGACAGCCGCTCGCAGCGCTCCGAAAACATTTCACCGGCATCGCGATCCGGCAGCCAACTCAGGTTAGTGGCGAGCTCGGTCGCGGCCTGGCGCAAGGCCTGCAACTCGGCCGCGTCCGCTTTACCCTCGCCCCGAATTTGAACGACGTTGGAGGATCGCTCTTCCTGGCCGACATCGCCGCCCGCATGACCCACAACGCCGTTCGCCTGGATGTCTGAACCCATAAATTCATCAACCGAGGATGCCCCACTCTTCTCGCGTATTTCGCGAGAGGGTGGGGATTTTGACGTCCGCTAAATCTATCGCGCGTCGAGTTGGAAGATTTACAGTTACCACTACCGGTAACTAGCCGCCTGCAACTCAAACATCTCCGCGTACCGTCCGCCGATGCTGGTCAGATACTCGTGATCTCCCTCTTCCGCGATCTTCCCATTCTCCAGCACCACGATCCGATCCGCCATCCGCACAGTAGAAAACCGATGCGAGATGAAAACGGCCATCTTCCCCGCCGTCAACTCCGCAAATCTCTGAAACACTTCATACTCACTCCGCGCGTCCAAAGCCGAAGTGGGCTCATCCAGAATCAGCAACTGTGCGTCCCGTAGATACGCCCGCGCCAGCGCCACTTTCTGCCACTCGCCGCCTGACAGATCCACTCCAGTTTCAAACCGCCGCCCCAGCATCTGATCGTATCCTGCCGCTCCCAGCTTAGCGACCACCTCGTTCGCCATGCTTTTCCGTGCTGACTCCTGTAACTTCTGCAGATTGTCCAGCAACTCGATCCGTCCTACCGCGATGTTCTCCCGCGCCGTCATCTCGTACCGCATGTAATCCTGAAAGATGACTCCGATCTCTTTATAAAGATCGTCCAGGTCGTACTCGCGCAGATCGATCCCATCCAGCAGAATCCTTCCTTCCACCGGATCGTACAGCCGAGTCAGCAGCTTGACGATCGTAGTCTTCCCTTCTCCGTTCTCTCCAATCAGCGCCACACGCTCGCCAGGCCGCAAAGCAAAATTCAACCCGTTCAGTACCATGCGCGAGCTACCCGGATAACGGAACGAAACGCCCTCAAATTCGAAGCCACGCGTTATCGGACGGGGCGCCGGCAATGCATTCGGCTTCGACCGGATAGTCGGCTTCATGTCAAAGAACGCAATCAGATCCGTGAGAAACAAGGCCTGGTCCGCAATGGTCGATAAAGTCGAGAATGTCTGCTGTAAATTCGAACTGGCGTCCCGAATCGCGTTCGCCAGGAAGGTCAACGTACCTAGGGTAAAGACACCCGTAACCGTCCGCCATACAGCGTATATGTAAGCCGTGTAATACCCGGCCGTGCCGATCGCGGATAGCAGCGACCCGGCAACCCCCTTCTTCCTGGCCAACGCTATGTCTTCTTCATAAACCTGGTCCGAAAGCCGCTTGAATTTGGCGGTCAGAAAATCTTTTAAGCCAAACAGCTTCAACTCCTTCGCCGCTTCCTTGCTCCCGCCCAGAATCCGCAGATAGTCCAGCTGCCGCCGCACTGGAGTCTGCCGGAAATTCTTGGCGTACCCCAGGAAGGCAAAATGGGTCTCACCCACAAACGCCGGAATCACCCCCACGACAAGAAGGAGGAGAAGCCATGGCGAAAACAACATAATCGAAATCGACAAAGTCAGCGTGGTGATCACCTGCTGCAGCAGCCGCCCCATGGCTTGGATCATGTACAGCCGGTCGGTCGCCTGCACCCGCGCCCGTTCCAGCCGGTCGTAAAATACCGGGTCTTCATAGGCAAGCAAATCGAGGCTGGCCGCGTGCTCCATCACCCGCACGCTGATGTAGTTCATGTACTTTCCGGCCAGCAGCGCGTCAGTGTAATCAATGACCCGCCCCACGAGCCCCTGCGCCAAAGCCAGAGCAAACTCGGCCGCAACCAGCCACCACAAGTAATGCGTGATCGGCTGATGAGTGGTAACAATCCGGAAAATTGCGTCAATAATGAGCTTCGAAACCCAGAACAGCGCAGGAGGCAGTAGGGAAGCCACTACTCTGGCGAGCAGTCCCAGGATGACCACCGACCGCCCCGATTCCCACACGTAGTGCAGGACCGTCGGCACATTGCGTAGAGCCGACAGCCGGTCCCGCCATCCGCTCCAAAATTGAGGTGCTTCCTTCATGACTGCATCTCGAGCTGCCAGAGGAAGTTCGGCCCCGCCCGCTGAATTTGACCCGGCAAGCGATTGTGCCTAGTTTACAGAATAAAAGCCGGCTCCCCAAGGACATCCCTTGGATGATAAAAGGCCCTCCCCGGTTGGGCGACCCTGCGAAACCAATGGGTGCACCCCATTTCCTCGCGTTCGTGGGAAAATCAGGATTTCAGGGCATCAACCCAAGCCCGTTCCCATCCCGGTAGGGCCCCAAAAGCACCGCTGGTAATCTTTCCTCGCCATCCTTCGACAGCTAGAATTCCATTGCTCCCGATACCCTTGCTCAAACTCTGAGAGGAATTCCATGCGTATTTCTCAGGCGCTATTGCTTGTCCTGCTGGCCGGTTCAGTTTCCGCAACGGCGCAAATCGACGAAATCTTCAAGAAACTCGATGATTCCCTCCAGCAGCGCAATACGTCCGGCCTGAGCGACAACAAGATCATCGCCGGACTTAAGCAAGCTCTCCAGTTCAGCACCACAAGAGCGGTGGCCGTGACCGGCCGCCCCGATGGATTTCTGAAAAATGACGCCATCAAGATCGCCCTCCCACCCAGGTTGGAGACCGTCGGGCGAGGCCTGCGCTTTATCGGTCTGGGCAGCAGAGTGGACGAACTTGAAGTAGGAATGAATCGAGCCGCCGAACAGGCCACTCCCCAAGCCAAACAAATCTTCCTCGCTTCCCTGAAGAAGATGACCTTCGACGATGCCCGCCATATCCTCAGCGGAAACGATACCGCCGCCACAGACTATTTCAAGCGCACCAGTACTCCAGACTTGACCACGGCTTTCGCCCCGATCGTTCACACGTCGATGCAAAAGGTCGGTGTAGTCGGGCAGTATGACCGCTTCATCCAGACCGCACCCGGCGGCGCAGCCCTTGCCAATGAATTTGATCTTGATAGATACGTGGTAGGAAAAACCTTGGACGGGCTCTTCTACATGCTAGGCGAAGAAGAAAAGAAAATTCGCAAAAACCCCGCCGCCCAAACCACCCAACTGCTAAAACAAGTCTTCGGACGAACCAAGTAAAACAAAAAAGCCGGTGCCCCAACGAGCCTCTCCGGGGTGCCCCACCCTTCTCGCGTATTGTGCGAGAGGGTGGGGATTTTGATCTCCCTACCAGCGAAGGCAACCAGGGAAGCCCATCCAAATCTCAACGTATTTTGCCGAGAATAGATGGGAGACTCGGGACGTTAACCTTCGCCGGGCACAAAAAAGGGGGCCGCCCGAAGGCACCCCCTATAACTCTCGCTGCCGAATACGAAACTAATCTCCTGCCACCGGCTCCGCCAACTCCGGCTTGCTTTCCGCGGCATGGTGCCCATTTCCGTTGCCGTGTCCGTTCCCATTCGGCTTGGCCAACGCACCCAGCGGAATGAACCCGTTCTCCGACTGCACCGGCTTCTCCTTGAGCACGACCTCGCGATATAACGAAGCCATCCGGGCGTTATAAGCAGCGTCGTTCTTCTCAGGCCCACGTGCCTCCCCCGAAGCTTTTGCATCCCGCGCCCGCTTCTTCTCCTCGCGTGCGTTCTTCGCGATGCCCAGCTTATCCAGGTCGCGCTGCAGTTCGTTGGTGACGATCTCTTCCCGCAGTTTCAGATATTCAGTTGCGGTCGCAGGCTCGTCCATCTTCACCTTCTTACCGCCGGCGAAGATCTCATGACGCCCATGCTCCTCGTACCACTTGGTGAGCGTAGCGGTCATGTGCATCTTCTCAATGATGTTCCGCCATCCCACGCCCGTGTTGTACGCGCAGAAGGAAATCTCCCCTTCCTGCGTCGCGTACGGAATAATGCACTGCTCCGTCCGCCGGAAATCGTAATTGAACAGATCCTGGAACCACATTCCCGCAATGAACAGGAAGTTCCAGCGATCGGTCGCGCGCCGCTTCATCACGTCGTCTATCGTGCGGTCCGGGCCAACTTTGCCATAGTCCTTTCCCGGTCACGTGATAATTCTTGTCGAACTTCTTCAGCAGATCCATCAACTTGAAGTGAGTCGGCGACTGGTATGGATCGTAGTTCTTCATCAAGCACAGCGCCATGCCCAGCCCAGTCAGGAACTTCCCGCGTGACGCGTCGTTCACCTTCGCGATATCTTTCGCCAGCTGGTCGCCATGCAGGAATGCCGTGACCGGCACCGCTTCCTTGGTTTCCTTATCGATCATTACCGCCATGCCAGTCCCGCAATTGGGATGGCAGCCACAACTCAATTGGCCCCAGTCATTGTTCGCGTCCTGGGATGCATCAGATCTGCCCAGTCGCTGAACGTTCCCATGAACGAAATCGGGAACCAGTCACGCGCCGGCTCGCCCAGCCCAGTCTGATTCTTCACGTCATGTGCCAGGTGGCTCAGCGTATAGCGCTGCGCCTGCCGCCGCTCGTCGGTCACTGCTTCGTCGCGTCCAGTAAACGACACCGGCTGGAATGACAGGAAGCTGATCGTTTTGGGATTGTCCAGCGCAAACTTGATGATGCGTCCAACCTGCTCATTGTTAATCCCGTTCACAATCGTGATAACGGGGACGATCTCGCATCCCGCCTTGTGCAGGTTCTCAATCGCCTTTAGCTTCACATCGAACAGGTTCCCGACCATGCGATGCGCATTGGCCGCATTGCCGATTCCGTCAAACTGCAGGTAGGCATAGCGCATGCCAGCTTCAACCGCCTGCTGCGCGAATTCAAAACTCTTCGCGAACTCAATGCCGTTGGTCGCCGCCTGCACGGAGTTGTAACCCACATGGCGTGCGTAACGAACCGCATCCAGGAAGTACGGCGACAACGTCGGCTCGCCACCGGAGAACTGCACCGACATCTGCCGGCGCGGCTTGATCGTGATGGCATTGTCGAGCATGGTTTTGATTTCTTCCCAGCTCAGTTCGTGCACAAACCCAACCTGGTTCGCATCCATGAAGCACGGATCGCACATCATGTTGCAGCGGTTAGTCAGATCGATCGTGAGCACGGATCCACGACCGTACTTAACGGTGGATGACCCGTGATGATGCAGATGCTCATCATTGTGAGCCGCGATGTCACGCCCGGGGAACACATCCTCCAGGTGCTTCGAAAACTCGGTATCCACAGACATCACGTCTTCGAAGTGGCCGTGCTTGGGGCAATCCTTCACCATCAGAATCTTGCCGTCGCGCTCGATGATCTGAGCCTTGATTTCCCCCACTTTCTCGTTCATCAGGACTTCGTGAGGCAGGTGCCCATCAAGAATCTGCTGCCGGATTTCCGGCACGCACTTGGGGCAAAGAGAATCCGTTGTACGCGGCCAGCCGAGCGGGGGCTTGGTCTTCTCGTACGACTTGAGCAGCGGCTTGTCAGACCACTTGGGAGTAGGCGACGGATTGGGCTTGACTCTATTCAGGCCATCGAACACAACCCACGCGCCTTTGGCGGCGGTCACAACAGCTTTCTCAACGTACTTAATCGGCTTGCGCATGATAACTTTTCGCTCCTGGCTGCTGGCGTTTGGTGGGATTCGCCCGGGCTCTTTTACCGGATAGTGCTATCCCACCGACTACTCAAAGCTTTCGCCTTCGCTTCGGATGAACCTGGAAGCAATCATCCAAAAACTGCGGCTTCCCCGGACTTCTCTTCGGTCCTAAGACCGAGTGTGAAACACTTTTCCTGGGGTTTTTACTGAACTTATCCTATTGGGAGCGCTTGGGATAAGGCACCTATATCCCAACGAACGGTGCAATTTGGGGGTTTAGCGGTGATTCGGAGGATTGGACGGACCTAAGTAGTTGAAAGTAAAGGATTGGATTGACGGAAGCATAGCGCACTTTGCGCCTTCCGCGCACCATCCTCGTTAACTCTCTTGTAGCCACTCGCCCCAAAACGCGGTCAATTTACGAGGCCTGAAAAACATGCGTCCGCAGGAATTCATTTTGGAATTTTCCCTGCGGATCGTATTTCTTCGCCAATCTGACGAACTCGGGCAGCTTCACGTAACTCGAGTGGAGCTGTTCTGACTGAACCGTAAACAGCTTGCCCCAGTGTGGACGAGGTTGGAATGGTCCCAGCTCCTTTTCGATCAGCGGCAGAAGCTTGCTGACCGCCGGCCAGTCCTGCTTCCAGGTGAAATGAATGGTAACGCTGGCTTGGTGATAGCACGGGCTCATCCAGAGATCGTCGGCCGCAATCGTCCTGATTTCGGAAATCAGCAAGTGCGGGCTGATCTGATCATGCAGCCGCTGCACCGCCAGGATCGCTTCCACCGCGTGCTGTCGCGGCACAAAATATTCCGACTGCAGTTCCTTGCCGGCGCTGGGTGTAAAGCCCATACGGAAGTGCGGCAGGCGCTCGTACCACGGCCCGGGTACTCCCATCTGCTCTGTGCAGTTTTCAGCAGAGAGTTCCACTATGGGGTGCAGATTCCGTGTCGCCCGCTTCGCCCCGAAAAATTCCGCAGGTGCATCCCACGTCCGCCCCGCTTCCACTCGCGCTTTCAGCCAGACTTCATTCAGCGATTCATTTCTCCAATCCGTGAACAGGCTTACGCTGTAGGCGGACGATTCGATCTCGTCGAAGTGATCCTTGAGTTCGCGCAGCGGAAGGTTCTCATACACGTACTGCTGCATCATGAAACGTGGCTGAATATCAAGCGTGATCCTTGTGATGACGCCCAAGGCGCCTAGCCCTACCACCGCACCGTGGAACGTTTCATCCTTGCCGCGAGCCAGGGTCACCACATTTCCCGCTGCATCCACCATCTCGATCGCAGAAACCGCTGTCGCCAGATTGCCGTTCTTCTCTCCCGAACCGTGAGTCGCCGTGCTGCAGGCCCCGGCAATGGAGATGTGAGGCAGAGAAGCGAGATTGTGCAGAGCCCATCCTTTGCTATCGAGATACGGACACAGTTGCCCGTACGTCATGCCGCCCTGTACCGTCACCGTACGCGCATCAGGATCCAGCACCACCGCTTTATCCATCGCCTTCAAAGAAAGGAATTGGTCCGTGCTATTGGCGATGTCGTTAAAGCAATGCCGCGTACCCAGCACTTTCAGTTTCTTCTCTTTCCGGACGAACTCTTGCGCCCGCTCCAGCGATTCCGCGGTGCTCAACCTTTCCGTGCCGTATTCAAGGTTGCCGGCCCAATTCTTGAGTCTGTCCCCCTGCGCCCACCCGAGCAAGCGACCGAGGACGGGGCCAGTGAGCGCCACAGAGCAGAGTCTCAGAAATGTTCTTTTATCCATCGAGATCACGAATCGCCGCAAAGAGTAAAGAGTATAGTGCGACTTCCAGATTCAATTGTCGAATACAACCCCTGTGAGCCAGCAATCACAGGCACCGGGTGCCCACCCTTCTCGCGTTTTTGCGAGAGGGTGGGGATTTTGGCTTTGATTCCTAGAAGCCCAATCACAGCCAAGGGCTGCCCCGTAAAGCAGCGCAAAAATTGCCTGTGAAATTGCCAGAAGGAAAGGATCCGTTGGCCCCCTGCGTGTGAATCCCTGAAAAATTGGTTGCTGAAGTGTACGTCTGTGCGCCCACTGAACTCTACGGTTCAGTAAAATATTTTCGTGAAATCACCCGTCCCGAAGAAACTTTGAAGAAGCAATACAACCCGACCGGACTGCGCTACTGGATGCTGCGCGTGCTGGAGGAATGCGGCAAGGCCGCCGTCGATTTCCAGCCTGATCCTGTGCACGACCTGCGTGTCTCTTTGCGCCGTTGCCGATCGCTGGCCGACGGCATGATAGCCATGGATCCCGATCGCGATTGGAAATCCATGAAGAAGGCGGGCAAGAAACTGTTCCAGAGCCTGGGCGCGCTACGCGACGTTCACATCATGATGGAATGGATCGAGAAGCTGAACGATGTCCATGTGTCACGAATGCCCTCGTCCGCGCTTTCAAAGCAAGCAGATTCCGGCAGCGCTGCTGCCGGACATCAATTCGATCCTGCACTGCGGGCTCTAATCCAGGTTCTCAAAGCGCGCGAGATCGAGCACAAGCGCCAGGCCAGGGCAGCACTGGACGAATTCGATCGCAAACAGTGGCAGAATTGGAGCCGCACGCTGCCGCAACGTGCAGCCCGCATTCGCCCTGGAAGCGCAGTGTTCAAGCACTTGGCACTCGAGCGCTGGACCGCGGCGCGGGAACTGCACACCCGCGCCATGCGCACCCGGTCGCAAGTCGCGCTGCACACGCTTCGCATCGGGATCAAGCGGTTCCGCTACATCGTCGAGAACTTTCTGCCGCAAGAACACAAGGTGTGGGGCAACGACCTCAAGCACATGCAGGACCTGTTGGGAGAGGTTCACGATCTTGACGTGCTCTGGGAGACAGCGCGGCAAGCGCAGGTCTTCCCGGACGAGTCCTCGCACACCGCATGGCAGCAGCGAATTCAGGAAGAACGCGCGAAACGACTCGAAGAATATCGCCAGAGAACGAGTGGCAAAGAATCGCTGTGGACGCTCTGGCGCGATGGCTTGCCGAAAGACAAACAGATTCAGCAGATCGCCACGGCGCGGTTGCGGCTATGGGCCAAAGCCCTCGATCCAGACTTCGCGCACTCGCAGCGGGTTGCCAAACTCGCCCTGCAACTCTATGACGCGCTGGATGCAAATGGGTTGCTGGGCAAATCTCGCAGCACGGAATCAGATGGCGCGGCAACCGATTCCCGCGCCAGCCTCTACTTGGCCGCGCTGCTGCACGATGTGGGCAAGTCCCAAGGCAACAATCGACATCACAAGCACTCTCTGGAATTGATCAAGGCACATAGTGCGCCGCTCGGCTGGAAACCGGAAGTTATGCAGCGCGCGGCTGTCATTGCCCGTTTTCATTGTGGCGCGCTGCCTACGCGCAATCACAAGCTGATTCGCGATCTGTTGAGCGATGAACAGCGGACCGTGATTCGTCTCTCGGCAATTCTGCGCCTGGCAAACGCGCTGGATGCCGCGCATGACGGCCAAGTTCGGCGCCTGAGGCTTGAACGTGCCGACGCCAAGCGGCGCAGCAATGGATTCTTACGAAAACCGCCAGCGCTGCAGAAACACGAACCGCTGCTCATGCTCGCCGAGGGCTACGTCGATGGAAGTCCCACCGCAAGATCCGTGGCCGCGGAAAGATATCTTCTGGAAACGCTACTGCGACGTCCGGTAATTGTCAGGGCAGGTCCCATTTCACGCGTGGCGCATGCCGCAACGCATTGAAGCCCATGATGGAGAAGCCGCTGAGTTACTTCTCTCGCATATTGGCGCGGCGTACAAATGCTGTGCTATTCCCTGTCGCAGCGACAGGAAAACAATTTCTATGACTCACGCGCAACTGGTCGACCGGGCCGTACGATGGCTGCGAAGTTATCGTTGCGGAGTGGTCCTTTCCGAGCAGGCTTGCGTCAGCGGCGAAATGCCCGACGCTCTCGGATGGAAGCAGGCGTGCCATTCCGTTTTGGTGGAATGCAAGGTTACGCGGGCGGATTTTCTGGCGGACCGCGCCAAGCCGTTCCGCACCAAGCCGGACAAAGGTGTAGGCAGCGAACGGTTTTATCTGACTCCCGCGAGTTTGTTGAAGCGCGACGAACTGCCCGCAGGTTGGGGATTGCTCGAACTCCGCCGCGGCCGAATCGAGATGCTGCAAGCGTCGGCGAAGAATCTGCGCACCGCGACGGGATTTCGATACGAAATGAATCTACTCCTCGCGAGCTTGCGGCGAGTCGAAGTTCGGATTGAGCCGCAAAGCATCACCGATTTTCTGAAGTGGAAGAACCGCATGGCCGAGTACAACCGAGGAAGCCTTCCCGAAGGATTGACGTCGTCCGAAGAGGAAGCTAACGTCTTCCTTGAACCGGAAGTTTAGTCCAGCGCGAGTTCGAGAGTCCGCGGAAAAAGAAAACCGGGCTGGTTAGCCCGGCTTTTCCTGCGTCGTTAAGATGCGGTTACATCGCCCGGCGCTGCTGGCATCTTCTTTCGCCAGCTAAAACTTGTATCGCACGCCTTAAAAGCGAACTGCTCGGCATTACATAGCAATTGCCCTTCCATAACAGCGGCTGACGCAGAGTCGCCCTGAGCAGGCTTGTATGTCGCTGAAGACTCTCTGGTTATCGCAAAGTTGAAGGGCTGGGATTACAGCCGCACGGTTGGGCGCGAGAGCAAGTTCTTGCGCATTCTTGCCTGAAAACCCGCGCGGAAAGCGGCACGCGGCACGCTTCACATGTCGCGGCGGCCTTCCATGGCTTTCAGCATCGTAATTTCGTCGGTGTATTCGATGTCGCTTCCGACTGGGATTCCCATCGCGATTCTTGTCACCTTGATGCTGGCCCGCTTCAGTTGCTGCGACAGATACACCGCAGTCGCCTCTCCTTCCACGGTTGGGTTGGTGGCAAGGATTACTTCATCGACGTTACCGGAGTCGACACGCGACAGGAGATTTGTAATGCGCAATTGTTCCGGTCCCACTCCATGCAGTGGTGAGATCACGCCATGCAAAACATGAAAGACACCGTTGAAGTGCTTGGTTTTTTCAATGGCGGCAATGTTTGTCGGCTCTTCGACCACGCAGACCAGGCGCTGATTGCGTGTAGCACTGGTGCAGTAAGCACAGGGATCCACATCGGTGATGTTGTTGCAAACCGAGCAGAGCCGGAGATTGGCTTTGACGTCGCGCACCGCCTGGGCAAGCCCTTCGGCGTCATCGTCGCTGGAGCGGAGGATGTGGAAGGCAAGGCGCTGTGCGCTCTTGGCGCCAACGCCCGGGAGCTTTTTCAGCTCATCGATCAGGCGCGACATGGGTTCGGCAAACTTGGACATGAATCCTCGATAGTCATTTTGGGGGAAAACATCAACCTGCGCAACCATCTGCGGGCGAGTGCAGGGATCGTTCGCGTCGCGCGGGAGGACAATCGACGGAAAGGCTATCGCTCGCGTATCCCCTAGAGGCCAGGAATGCCCATGCCGCCTAACATGCCGCCGACCGTGGATTGCATCTGGGAATCGATTTTGCGAGCGGCTTCGTTGACCGCGGCTTGAACCAGGTCCTGGAGCATTTCGAGGTCTCCGGATTTCACGACTTCGGGATCGATTCGCAGGCTCAAGAGTTGCTTGCGGCCGTCCATTTTGGCCGTGACCGTGCCCCCGCCGGAGCTGGCTTCAACCACAGTCTCCTGCATTTTCTTTTGCAGGGCTTCGTATTGCGATTTGGCTTTGGACATCAGGTCTTGCAGATTGAAGCCACCCATATAATTTTTTAATTGAGTAATTTTGTACTTTTGTAATTGAAAAGACTACCTGGAACCAGCGATCCGCTGGATGCCGATTACAAATTCGCCAAATTTACTCAACCCGTCTCCTTTCATCTTTTGTCGCGGTAATCGATGACGGTGCGGATTTGCGCACCGAATTTTTCCTGCAGGCGGCGGACGATGGGATCTTGTTCGGCGCGGCCACGGCCACCTGGTCCGGGCGCGAGCCGCGGCGTACTGTTTTTCTTTTCCTGCGGAGATACGTCGGAGCCGGCAATGACTTTCAGTTTTACAGCACGACCTAACACTCCGCTGGCGGCTGCTATTGCGATTTTTTTTCCTTCGGACCCGAGCGACATGTCGACTACGGTTTGTGATTCGCCGACCTTGATGACCAGCTCATTGGCCTGAACGATCCAGTCGCCTGACGAAAGCATGGAGACCAGGATGCGCTGGTTGGCATCGGTCAGCGCCTGCAGTACTGCAGTTTGCAGCTTGTGAATCTTGTCCTGCGGCTCGGCGGGCACTTGAGTTTCCGCTTGTGGCTCGGGTTCCGGGTCGGCCAAGGCGACGGCCGAGGAATATTCGTTTTCTTGTCGACTGGTGATGGCAGTTGTTTCGCGCTGAGTTGCGGGCGCCGCCGAACCCATAATCACTGGTTCCGGTTGGCTGGCTTGCGCAACGATTCGTGGACCGGGATTCTGCCCGGGTTCGGAATTGTCTTCCTGGCGCGGCGTGCCTTTGCGCGCGGAATCGGCAGCAAAGGGACTGACGTGAGTCGGGCGTGCGGCCGGCTGCTCCTGACGCCGTGTTTCGGCGTTTGATGAGCCGACGATCGACGGCTTCGACGAAGATTTAGGAGCACTGGCCGCCGGGAACCGAAGCGATATCGCCAAGTAACTGCTCGATCGGGATAAGTTTCTGGGCATGAGCCATCTTCAGCAGGCCCAGCTCGAGATGGAAGCGCTGCTCCTGCTTGTAGCCCAACTCGCCATGCGTGCGCAGCATGATTTGCAGGTGGCGGGTCAAATCTTCTTCGCCGAAAAGTTCGGCGACCCGCGAGACCCGCTCGCGTTCTTCGCTGGAGATCTGCAACAACTGAGAATCTTTGCCGGCGATCTTTGCCACGGTGGCGTTGCGCAGGAAGCGGACCATCTGGCGGGCGAAGTGGGTCGGGCTGTGGCCTTCGCTGATGAGGTGGTCGACCTGGCGAAGGATTCCTTCGCTGTTGCTTTCTGAGACCGATTGCATGAGTTGCTCAAGCATGTGGGCGGGAGCTGCTCCGACGAGATTGCGGACTGAGTCGGCGGTGAGTTTACCCGTAGAAGATGCAATCGCCTGATCGAGGATGGAAAGAGCGTCGCGCATCGAACCATCGCCGGCTTCGGCAAGTAAGGCAAGCGCGTCATCATCCGCTTCGATTTTTTCCTTGGTTAGCAGGTTCCGCAATTGAGCGACGATGTCGTCGAATTTGACAGCGCGAAAGCTGAAATGCTGGCAGCGCGAGCGGATGGTCTGCGGAATATCTTCAGGCTGTGTGGTTGCCAGCATGAAAACTATGTGGTCCGGCGGCTCTTCCAGTGTCTTAAGGAGCGCGTTGAAGGCGGCATCAGTGATCTGGTGCGCTTCATCCAGAATGTAAATTTTGAAACGGTCGCGGGCGGGACGATAGCGGGCCGCTTCGCGAAGTTCGCGGATTTCGTCGATGCCGCGGTTAGTGGCGGCGTCAATTTCAATGACGTCCACGGAATTTCCGGCGCGAATTTCGGTGCACGATTCGCAGACTCCGCAGGGTTCTGCAACGGGGTGATCTTTGGAGCGGCAGTTCAGAGCCGCAGCGAGGATGCGGGCGACTGTGGTTTTGCCGATGCCGCGATGTCCGCTGAAAATATAGCCGTGGGCCGTGCGTCCCTGCTCGATGGCATTTTGCAGGGTGCGGGTGACGTGCTCTTGTCCGATGACCTCAGAAAACTTCTGGGGACGGTATTTGCGAGCCAGGACGGTATAACTCATGAGGACGAAGAGTCGATTATACGTGATGTGGTTCGCCTGCGGGACAGGTCAAGGCCAGCGACTCGAAGGGGCGGAAAGAAAAGAAATCACCAGGGTTGCACGGCGTCCGGCCACGCTGTAGGCTGGTTCCGCGCATTTTGAATGTCGGACGCGGCTGGCGCGGGATTCGTCTTCGGAGCCGCGCGGAGGTGCTTATGCAATTGAAACTTACGAAACGAACGGTAGATGGGATTCTAGCGATTGGCTGCAGCGGGCGAATCGTTTTTGGAGACGAATCGTCGCTGCTGCGTGAAGACGTAAAGAAGGCAATTGCGGATGGGCATAAGCGAATTGTGCTCAATCTGGGCGAAGTGAACTACATCGATTCGGGCGGGCTGGGAACCTTGGTGGCGCTGCATACTACCGCGCACATTGCGGGGGCGACGATTAAGCTGGCTAATCTGACCAAGCGAGTCGGGGATTTGTTGCAGGTTACCAAGTTGCTCACCGTGTTCGAGGTGCATAGCTCGGAGTACGAGGCGCTCGAGGCGTTTCGACAAGTGGCTTAGTTAGGCTTCGAGTTCTTGTTTTTCATCGGGCACCGGCTTCGAGTGGTTCGAAAGAAAGTCAAGTTCCCCGCCCTCTTTCGCCAACACCGCGAAAGAAGGGTGGGGCACCCCCTCTTTATCTCCTAGAAGTGTTCAGGTGATCTCCGGTAGAGATGAAAAGAAATGACAGTTCCTCTGGGCTGGGGGCGCTGATTGTGCGCATTGAGCGCGTGATACGAGCGATTCCACGGGGAAAAGTTTTGACTTACGGAGGCGTGGCGAAGGCCGCTGGATTGCCCGGGCGGGCGCGGATGGTGGCGCGGGTGCTGCGGCGCGGATTTGGCTTGCCGTGGCAACGCGTGCTGGGCGCTGGGGGAGAGATCAAATTGCGTGGAGACTCGGCCGCGGAGCAGCGATTGCGGCTACAGGCTGAAGGCGTACGATTTCGCGGGCGCAAAGTGGACATGAAGGCTTGTGAGTGGAACCCTGGGTTATCGAAACCGCAGAAGCCGCGTCTATTGCATAGATCCTCACGACGGCAGCAGAAGTGAGGAGATCCCCTGACAAACTGCTGCCTGGAGAGCGTCATGAAACAGTTCCTGCTGGGCTCGCTGTGCACGGTGGTGGTTGCGGTGTTGGGTGGCCTGATTTACCTGCGCCTGGGACTGGCGGACGTTCGGGGCGATGCTCGTGCTTCGCGACTGGAATTTTCGTTGATGCAAATGGCCGTACGCGCATCAGTGCGCCGCCAGGCGCCGAATATTACGAATCCCGTTGCGCCGAGTGAAGACAATTTGATAGCCGGAGGCAAGATTTATCTAAGCGAGTGTTCCGGATGCCACGGAACACCCGGCAAGCCGAATGAGCCGGATTCGCTGAACCCGGCAGCGCCTCGACTGGCGGAGGCGGGGACGGAATATTCGGAGGCACAGATTTTCTGGGTGGCGAAGCACGGGATCCGGCGCAGTGGCATGTTCTCGAATGGCGTTTGGGATTCCGACCAGAAACTGTGGACGGTGGCGGCTTACATTTACCGGGTCAAGAATCTTCCTCCAAGAGTGGCGCAAGAAATCGCGACTGCTGCTGCGAAACCGGGAAGTTAACGACGCTGTCTGATGGCTGCGGCGCGGGCCTGGGCATCCGCGCCACATTTTCATATCTTCTACTTCGCTTTGCGTTTTGCGCGGCGGTTTGGAGGGACTCTTCCCTTCTCCGGAATTTCTCTTTCGATTTTATCGCTGACGTTGTGCAAGGGGCGATCGTTAGCTGAGGAGATCTGGCGTCCCGAGGCTGATGCCGTCAAACCTTGACCGGTATACATGGCTTCGCTGAATGTAGCGCCTGAGTTTGCTTGTGCCACCGCAAAGACTCCGTGGGGCACGCCGTTGGTGAATGCGGTCGCAATATAGTCGCCGACCATCAGACCGTTCTGCGATTTTGGCAACCAGGCAAGTTCCATGGGGCCGGTGAGGGCAGCGGGCTTATTCCAGGTTGCGCCACCGTTCCCGGAAGCGATGTATCCGACGAATAGCTGGCATGTCGATGGCGAGCAGTTGCTTTGCGCATAGTAGTAGTAATGCAATGCCACATGCGCAGTTGCGCCCGTGGTCGCGGGATCGATGCCTATGCCAGGGATGAAATGATCTACGGCGCTGGATACGTCGTCGATGGGAATGCGGGTTACCGAACTCCACGTAAGGCCATCGGTGGACGTGCTGTAGACGAGATCGTTCGTCGAGCAGTTCGCGCGGAAACGGCAATCCTCCCAGACAACCCAGATGGCTCCGGCCCCGTCGATAGCGGCAGAAGGTAGCGGGCCGCTGCGAATACCGCCGGCATCGGCGCGGAATTGAATGTTGGAGACGGTGATCGGAGCGGTCCAGTTCGCCCCCCCATCGCTGGAGAGAAAGGCTGACATGACTGTGGTCTCGATGGGAACGATGACAGTGCCGTTCGGCTGGACTAGGGGCTGTCCACCGATTCCCTGCGCAAAGTTGGCGGTCTGGGTCGCAGGCCCCCAAGTCAGGCCCCCATCGCTGGATGTACTCATGAGGATCTGATCGTTATTAAGGGGATCATCCCACTCCATGTAGCAATTGCCAAAATACGGACTGGTTAGCCAATTGTCACAAACAATCCAGTCCTTGTCGGAAGTGGGCGCGCTGGGATCCACGCTGATTGGATTCTGCCATGTGAGCCCGTCGCTGGAGCGGCTTACCACCGCGGCAGGAGGGTGGAGAGTGGCGGAAAGCGGCAGTGATGCGATCATCCAAACTGCATGTTTGGCGTCGTATGCGACGACCGGATCGCTGGCGGCGTCATAGGGGCCCGTTCCCTCACCTGTAGTTACTCCCGGCAAGAAACCGTGCGTCCAGGTTAATCCACTATCGGTGGAGGTTGCCCATCCGATGTCGGTGGCTCCGCCCTCAAAGATGCGTCCGGTTTGAAACGCCGCGACGAGAGTGGAGCCGTTGGCGACCATGTGCGGCTCAACCTCAGTCGCATGCTGACCGGGGGCGATGGTGTAGGGATCAGAGCTGATTTTCGTCAGATTCGCGCCGACCGGATTCTTAGGGGTGGGTGGGCTTGAAAATGGCGCCGAGGAAGACCCGCCTCCCGAGCATGCGGTGAGGGAAACTGCGAGGAGCGTTGTGCAGGCGATCAGGGCGATGCGGCGGCACGGAAGCATCAACTCATCATGGCAGGGTTGCTAAGAAGCGCAATGAAAAATGTGGGTTCATGCGTGGTTTCTAGATTAGCGGTTGGGATCAACTTTGCGGAAAACGGTGGAAACCGAGTCGGAGTAAACGGACTTCCAGCCCGGAGTTTGGTTCAGCATGGCAGTGATCGCTGCATCTGTGGACATCACGAGGCAAGAAGTTTGAGAGTCGCGCAGAAAGGTATCCCAGCCCTGCTGGAGGTGGATCATCTTCAAATAAGAGGCGAGAATCTGTACGCCGTATAAATCGTGGCGGTCATCGATTACGACTTTGGTCCTTGGATAGAGCCGGTAGATGACGTATCCGCCCCAGTAATCGGGAGTGAGGATTGGCTCGGAGAGACCGTTCTTTTCCAGATAATTCAGCGCTCCTATGGGCATTCTGTTCGGATCGAAATGAGCATCGGCCAGGAGTTTGCCTGAGAGGCGTCCGTTATTCAGATCCAGCACGAACACGAAGATGAGAACAGCGATGCACCACAGGTGACCTCGAAGACTGGAATCGACGGCTTTCATCCTATCGGCGAAATGCGCAACTCTGCGTAACCTTGGCAGGATTGGGCCGGCTACCAGCACCAGCAGGATGGAGGCGATCGGGAGGTTGCGGCTTGCGTACAGGCCGGCATAGATCGACAAGGCCGCCGCTAGTATTTCACTGACTCTCATTCTGCGGTAGCGGATGGCGACTGCGGCAAAGGTCAGAATCACTATTGCTAGAAAAAACTTCGGCGCGAGCTGGTGGAAGTTGGGCGACTGGAATTCCTCAATATGATTCATCAGGAAACGGTCGGTGAGGTAGGAGAAGATGTGCCGGTGCAAATGCCATCCGTAGGGATTTGCGAACGTCGCTGCAAGTGATAAGAAGGTCACCAAGGATAGATCCCGCAGGCGGTTGCCGACTGCGATCTGGCGGAGAGAATCTTCGAACGCTATTCCGCGCGCCGTGAGCCACGTCCACAAGGCGCTGAGCCAAAAGATGACGCACAAGACCAGGCCCAGCAGAAATCCGCCGTGAACATTTACCCAGATGATCATGGAAAGGGGTAAGAACCAGAGCCAGCGTTTTTGCGGACGAATTGTTGTGGCGAAACAGTCGCGCTCCGAGGAATCCAGGATGCTGAACCAAAACACCACGAAAAGCCAGGTCAAGACGTGGGGGCGTGCGAGCATGTGGATCGTCGATGCGGATGTGGCAAGCAGGGTCAGCACCACTGCGGTGAACAAACTCGTGCCTCTCGCAACCATGCAGCGAAAGGTGCAGGCAAAGACGGTGGCGATCACGACTGCGGTGAACCAGACCACACCATTCAATCCGAGGCTGGAATCGAGTGCGCCGACGATTACGTCATACAACCACTCCCAGGCGATCCAGGGCTTGCCAGCCATGATGGAGGAGAAGGGATCCGTTTGCGCCAGGTGATGCGTTGCGACGATCAACTGTCCCGTACGGATGTGCCAGCCGATTCCGGCATCGTTCAAAAGCTTGGAAGAGAGGCTTGTGAAACAAAGGCAGACAACTAGAGCTATGAAGATGAGGTCGGCGGTGGACGGCATGACCCAGCGGGCCCACGTTGAAGCTTGCCTGGCAGCGGATTTCTGGGACAAAGAACTTATGGAACCGTCGGCCATCGCGTGAATCTTATAGGTGAGGGCAGGGTACGGCAAGATGACGAACACGCACCTACCACGAGTTGCAATTATCGGCGCAGGCTTTGCAGGGTTGAACGCGGCACGCTCTCTGTCCAAGGCGCCAGTGCACGTCACAGTGATCGATCGCAAGAATCATCACACCTTTCAGCCGCTGCTGTACCAGGTGGCGACTGCGGGGCTTTCGCCGGGCGAAATCGCGGCTCCGGTGCGGTCGATTCTGCGCTCGAATCGTGATGTGGAAGTGTTAATGGCTGAGGTTACCGGCTTCGATTTGGAACGGCGCATCGTACACACGCAGCAGGCGGAGATTGCATACGATTACCTGATTGTGGCGGCCGGGGCGCGGCATTCGTATTTCGGGCATGATGAGTGGGAGGCGCTGGCTCCGGGGTTGAAAACGATTGAAGACGCGCTGGAGATCCGCCGGCGAGTGTTGCTGGCGTTTGAACTGGCGGAGCGACAAGCGGCTGCGGGAGAGGCCGCGACACCGCTGAATTTTGTGGTGATAGGAGGAGGCCCGACCGGTGTGGAATTGGCCGGCACACTGGCGGAGATATCGCGGCATGCATTGGCGCACGAGTTTCGTTCGATCGATCCGGCGCGCACTCATATTGTGCTGATCGAAGGTGGGCCGCGCGTACTGGCGGCTTATGCAGACGATCTGTCACGCAGCGCGGAAGAGCAGTTGAAGCAGTTGGGTGTAGAGGTGAGGACTTCTACCATGGTCACGCAAGTTGAGCCCGGGGCAGTGTGCCTGGGCAATACTCGGCTAGCGGCTACGGTTGTGTTGTGGGCGGCCGGGGTAGCGGCATCTCCGTTGGGCAAGGCTTTGGGAGCGCCGGTGGATCGGGCCGGACGCGTTCCGGTGTCACCGGACCTGAGTTTGCCGGGGCGTCCGGAAGTGTTCGTGATCGGGGACTTGGCTGCTGCGAAAGACGAAAAAGGCAATTTGCTGCCGGGAGTCGCACCGGTCGCTATTCAGCAGGGACGATATGTGGCCAAGGTGATTCGTGAAGAAGTGGCGGCTCAGAAGGGCGTTCAGGCGCGTCCGGCATTTCATTATTGGGACAAAGGGAGCCTGGCGACGATCGGGCGCGCAGCGGCGGTGGCGCAGTTTGGACGGATTCATATTTCTGGATTCGTGGCGTGGTTGTCCTGGCTCTTTGTGCACATTTTCTTTCTCATTGGCTTTCGCAACCGGTTATTGGTTTTCATTCAGTGGGCCTGGTCCTATGTGACTTACGAGCGTGGAGCCCGGTTGATTACCGGCCGGACGGATTTGCCGGGATGGATTCCGCCTGCCTCCGAGAGTCATGAGCAGGTCCTTGAAGAAATCCATTCCAGCGCTGCGAAAATGGGGGGAGAATAGGGGTGTGGCTAAGAAATCTCACTCCTGGGATAACGCAGGAGACGGGAATTGGCTCTGTCGCGAACTGAGTTTATGAAGACATCCGGCTTAATTCGAGTTGTCGTTTGCATTCTGGGGATTGCGTTCTGCACTTCGGCGGCGCGGGGTGAGATTGTCAAAATCGTGGTGGACGACACGATTCAGCCGATTACTGCGGAATACATTTCACGCGCAATTGATCAGGCGGCGCGCACGAATGCGCAAGCTGTGCTGATCGAGATGAATACCCCGGGCGGACTAGTCAGTTCCACACGCGAGATTATCGAGAAGATCACCAGTTCTCCGGTGCCCGTGATTGTGTACGTCACCCCTACGGGCGGCCATGCGGGATCCGCTGGAATTTTCATTCTGGAGTCCGCTGACGTTGCGGCGATGGCTCCCGGAACGGCAGCGGGCGCGGCTCATCCTGTGGCACTGATCGGTCCGGTCCAGATGAAACCGGATGATGAGATGAGGAGAAAGATTGAGAACGATACGGCCGCGTTGATTCGGTCAGTGGCCTCGAAGCGTGGGCGCAACGTGGAAGCGGCCGAGGGAGCGGTGCGCGAGTCTAAATCGTTTACCGAGCAGGAGGCGCTGGCGCAACATCTGATTGACTACGTCGCGGCTACGCCGGAGGACCTGTTTCGACAGATGAAAGGGAAGAACTTCAAACGCTTCCACGGCGAGACTGCATCTTTGAATTTGGTGGGACAGAACACCGTAACGTTTGAGATGACGCTGAAGGAGCGCATTCTGGATTCGCTGATGGATCCCAATATTGCCTTCCTGCTGCTGGCGATTGGGGCGCTCTCTCTTTATATCGAGTTCAACCATCCTGGGGCGGTGATTCCGGGAACGGTGGGCGTGGTCTTCATTCTGGTTGCGGCCTTTGCCTTGAATCTTCTGCCTACGCGCTGGGCCGCGCTAGTCTTGATTTTGGGGGCTTTTGCGCTTTTCGCCGCGGAAGCGAAATTCGTCTCGCATGGCGTGCTTACAATTGGGGGCATCGCCCTGCTCACGCTGGGTGCGTTGCTGCTGGTGGACTCACCGATCCCGGAGATGCGCGTGCATCTGGCAACAGCCTTGGCGGTGAGTATTCCCTTGGGAGTGATTACGGCGCTATTGATGACGATCGCGCTTAGGGCGCGGCGGAATAAGATTGTGACCGGAGAACAAGGCCTGGTTGGGGAAACCGGTGTGGTGCAAACCGCGCTGTCGCCGCAGGGGAAGGTATTCGTGCATGGGGAGCTTTGGGACGCGCTGGGGTCGGCGAGTTTGCCGGCAGGACAGTTAGTCGTGGTGCGCGGGGTGGATGGATTAACGTTGCAGGTGGATGCGGTGGCGGCGCCGGTGCAAGCGCGTGCGACGGCGATTCCTTAGCGGTTCAGTTGTTTGTAAATTGTGCGTAGGGGTCATTATCGTGTCATCATGAGCGAAGCGAAGGACCTATGCATTACGCGGAGGATGCATAGATCCTTCGCTTTGCTCATGATGACAAAGAGAGAACAGCGTGGCCAACGCAGGCCGTTTCTTTCGCCCCTAGGCGGCTAGCGGCGTGGGCTGCATTCCTCCGCCGCTTCGCGGCTTCTCTTCTGGCTCCCGCTTCGCGCTAGCGTTTTGATACGAGGAGATTGCGGTCCAGGCGGATTTCCAGGGCGGTGCCTTTGTCGAGGATCAGGTCGTGTCCTGATTCCAACGCGGAATAGGCTGCATCGGCAGCGCCGGCTCCTGCTCCTTGAGCGACGCCTCTTTTGCCGGCGGCTCTCTCACCTTCGGCTGCCCCTCGTCCAGCGCCTACAACCACCGCCTCCGCAACCTCTTCTTTGGTCATGCCCTTGCGCCCGATTTCCCCCTCTTCTCCAATAGGCCGCATACCGTGTTCACCGGGAACGCCTGTGACTGTGGCGATGAGCGGGCGCCATCCGCGCCGAGTCTCTATCTGATCGAAGCTAAGGATAATTCTCGTGCGGAAACCGGGCAGCACCGAACTGACGTGGCCTTTGATCTTCGCGCCTTCAGGGAGACTCTCTCCGTCTTCTGCGGTCAAGGGTTCGGCCAAACGGGCGTGAAAGTGATCGCCTGCTTTGACGGCTCTGGTATCGATGCGATCGGTGAGTTGGATGAGAGCGATCGTGCCTTGCACAACGGCGTTCGGCGGCGCAGGTGGGGCTTCCTGATATTGCGGCGCGGGCCCGGCGTCCTGTGCCACAACGGCAACACCGAGTGCGCCAGCAAATAGGCAGATACAAATCGCGCGGATCAGAAGAATGTACCTCGACATAGGAATCCCCCTGGGGCTGGATGTGGTTAAGCGATTGGATGGGCGAATGAACAAATTAGCTGCCTGTGGGCAGGCAAGAGTCCTTAGCTCCGGTCTTTGATTTGATGCCAGATCATTAAACAGAGAGCGGAACTCAGTTACACGAACGGTAAACGATCAGAGATGAGAGTTCCTTTGCAATCAGGACCTTACGGAGGGTCCCGTAATGGCCAGCACATCCACTTGTAGAGGCGTGGAGTGCAGCCTGGCTACTGTCGTTGTGGAGGGTGACCCCACGGCGGGCAGCATACCAACAGCTCTATTGCGGCCGGACTGCTTGGCACGCTGAAGGCCCCTGTCGGCCAAGCTGAGCACTTCTTCGTAAGTAACAGCACGGGGATTTTCCGTGAACCACGGGAACGGGGCCCAACCCAACGAGCAGGTACGGTAAAGGCTACCGTCGGCGGCGCTGATGATGAAAGGCGTGTCGGCGACGGCGGCCAGAACGCGCTGGGCCAAGAGCTCAGCCTCTTTGCGATCGGTATAGCGCGAAACTATGAGGAACTCTTCCCCTCCCCAGCGGACCAGCACATCGGAATGGCGGATCGAAGAGCTGATTCGCCTAGCCATCTCGATGAGCACTCTGTCACCCACATCGTGACCGAAGCGATCGTTCACCTCTTTGAAATTATCGGCGTCGATCAAATAGAACACGAGGTCGCGGGTGTGGGGATCGTGATCGTCAGTATGCGAGCGCAGTGCCTGACTCACATCTGCATCAATGGTGGCGGAAAAAAAACGGCGATTGCGCAGCCCGGTGAGCGGATCGGTAAGGGACGCCTCTTGCAGCACCTGATTGGAGCGCCGCAGCTCGCGGTTCAAGCGACGGTGCTGCACAAATAACAGGAGCGCCATCAAGAACATAGTTGCGACGGTGACGAGTGTACGAAAGTTTGCAGCTTTTTGTGGAAGGCGCGGATTGAGCATTGCATTCAGTGCAATGATGGGAAGCGAGAGAACCGCCGTCATGGCAAGATTGCCCATCCACCAGTTGTAGGATTCATCCGCGGCGCTCTCGGGTGTGGGCGCCAGTCCTTCTCCTTCCAACGCGACAGCCGTGAACAAGGCAAAAGAAGCACTGTAGGGAATGTCGTACCAGCTACCCGTGAAATACACTCCGGTTTCAAGAGCACGGTTGATTACGTAAAAGGCGACTGCGTTAAAGACTGCAGCCCCGAAGAAAAACGCATAGAACCGCCTCCATCGTCCATGGCTTTCGCGCCAAAATAACAGCGCAATGCCCGACATCAGAACTGCCTGTGCCGCGGAAAGGAGGTCGAAGTTCCGGCTGTATATTGACTCGTTAGGGGATGGGTACTGCCAGCTCACTACGAAAGCGACGTATAAATAAAGCCACCATAGGAGCAAGAGGAGGAAGTCCAGAAGTCCGAGCTGGGCGCTGGTTTGAGATGGCTGCCCGTGAGGGCGGAGAAGCAGGCCGGCAATCATCGGAGCACCGGCGAGGAACAATAAAGCATCGGCCGGGTACATTCCCGGAAGCTTGTGCCTCAGGACTACGTCAAACACAATCCAGACGCACTGGTCGGCCAGCCAGAGGGTCCAACCCGCGGCCTGGAGTATCCAGAACCACCGGAGACGGCCTGAGCTGGCCAGCCCTTGTCTGGCGAACGCCAGCAGGGCCAACAGCACGAGCAAACCGCCGCTGATGTCGCTGATCACCGTCCGGGCAAGACCGCGAGGAAGCAGCAAGCAGCCCGCCGTCAGCGCTGCAAGCAGCAGAGCGTTGAGCAGCAAATAGATTTTTTTGAGATTTTGCCCCAGCAACTTCGCCCCTCGCGGGCGGATTAGCTTTTCGCCCCGGTGTTATTAGCAGCCCTGTATTTTTTCCCCTCGATCTCTTTCCGCAAATCTTCCCAAATCTTGTCGGGCATACCAAGAAACACTTTCACGATTTCAGGATCGAACTGGCGCCCCGCCCAGTTTGCGATTTCCGCGCGGGCAGCGCTGTAAGACTGCGCTGCACGGTAGATGCGATCAGAGGTAATCGCGTCGAAGGTATCCGCCACGGAAAAGATGCGGGCTCCCAGGGGGATCTCCTCGCCTCTGAGATGACGGGGATATCCCTCGCCGTTAAACCATTCCTGATGCGAGTAGACGATTTCGGCGGCATCCGCCAGAAACGGAATCTTCTTGACGATCTGATAGCCGTGGTAGGCGTGCTCTCTCATGATCGCCATTTCAAAGGCTTCAAGCTTTCCTGGCTTATTCAAGATGTTGTCGGGGATAGCCATTTTGCCGATATCGTGCAGGAACGCTCCGCGAGCGATCACGGTAATTTGTTCACGCGGCAGTCCCATGGCCTGGGCGATAGCGATGGTGAAAAGGGTGACGCGGCGGGAGTGTCCCTCGGTCTCGCGGTCTTTCAAGTCGAGCGCATCACCAAGGGCCTCTAGCGTGATGTCGTAAGAACGCTCCAGTTCACGGACAGTCGCCTGTAACTGTTCGGTACGGGCCTTGACGAGAGATTCCAGATTGGTCTGGTAGGTCCGGTTCTCGACCTTGAGGCGGCGGTTCTCCAGAGCGCGGCTGACGGTGTTCAGCAGTTGCTCGCGCTCAAACGGCTTGAGCAAATAGTCGTAGGCGCCATTGCGAATCGCGGCCAGAGCGACGGAAATATCGTGCACGGCGGTCACCATCACGACCGGCATATCGGGGTATTTTTCTTTAGTGCGCTCCAGCAGTCCGATGCCGTCGAGATCGGCCATCATCAAGTCAGAAAGCATTAATTCGAATTCGTCGCCGGAGTTGAGAACGGCGAGGGCTTCCATGCCGGATCCGGCCTGCTTGCAGAGATATCCGGCGGCGCCGAGCATGGACGCCACAATTTCCCGAATCGGCTCTTCGTCGTCAACAACAAGGATGCGATCTGGCATGGCTGTGCACGAAAGTCTATCGGCGATTGTAATGGTTTCGCGAGATTCCGAAAGTAATCATTGAGGTCCGGAAACTGCGTGGAGAATGGGCTGGGGCGTGATATTCAGAGACGAGGAACCCGTACGTCTTAGCATGAACGCGTCGCTTTGGTCGATGTGGAATTCGGCGGAGAGGCTGGGAATTGTGCGGCCTTCGGCGGCAGAGTGGTCTCTGCTGATCTTATTGGGTGCTTCTCTGCTCGCGCTGCATGCCTTACGCGAGAGTTATCTAAAAATCTGGGTTCTGGGCTGGATTGCGCTGGTCGCCTGCCGGCTGGCGGAACATTGTGTGGCGGCGAAAATGCCGCCTCCGTTTGACCAGGTAGTAGTCCAGGCTGTTTTCGTGCTGGCTGTGGGCCTGCTGGCCGGGGCAGTTCTGGTGTACGCGCGGATGCGCGACCTTATCCTTCCTTTACTCGTAATCACCCCGGTGCTGGTCGGCTTTGCCGGCGCGCGAGTGTTGTTATGGCCAGATTCGCTGCCTTTGCGCGTGGCTCTGGAGATCAGCTATCGCTTCATTCTGTTGACGGCTTCAGTCGCCCTGCTGAGGGCACGCCGGGGGCGCTGGGAACCGGCCGCTTTGCTGCTGGTTCTCACTTTGCCGCTGCTGCATCTGGCGTGGTCTCCTTTTACCGATGGAGTGCCCGGTTGGGCGGCGGTAGCGATCCCGATTGCGCTTGGTTCCAGCATGTTGCTGGTTGTGCTCGATGAAGCCCGCGGACGCACCCGGCGGCTGGTGGCGATGCAGGCGGTGACTGAGTCGATAGCAGGAGCTCAGCAGTATGGCCAGGTGGTGCAGTGTGCCGTCGAGGAATTGAAGTGGGCGATGAGGGTGCGCGGGGCGTGGTTCCGGCTGATCGAGAGCGGACATCTGGTTGCGACGCACGCGTCTGGAGTGTCGTCCGACTTTCTACGCGATGCCGGCTTTGCTGAGAGCAGCGAGAGTGTTGCCAAATTGCTGGGCCAAAGCAGCGCGCTTGTCACCAAGACTGCCGATGCCGGCCACGAGCCGAAAGAAGCGCTGGGGAACGAGAAGATCCGACAAGTCGTAACCGTGCCAGTGTTGGGTGGCAAGGCGCCGGTTGGATTGCTGATGTTAGGGCATTCTTTCGGGCGGCAGTGGACGGCCGAGGAACTGGAGTTTTTGCAGGCGTGCGCCAAGCAACTGGCGTTAGCGGTAGAGAACTTCCGGCTGCTGGAGCAGGTTTTGCGTTCGCAGCGGCAGTGGATGAATACGTTCGACTCAATCCACGACATCATTCTCGCGCACGATGCGGATTACCGCATCATCAAGGCCAACCAGGTTTTGTTGGGACAACTTGGGCAGGCTGCAGCGGATGTGATCGGCAATTCGTGCGAGTCGGCTCTTCCCCACACGTTCGGAGAATGGACCGGGTGCCCATACTGCGCTATGGGCGGCGACGAGGAATTTGCCGAGGGTGCTGACCCATGCTTTGGCGGATTTTCGGTGGTTTCGTCATCGTCGTACACCGAGCAAGGCAGCCCGCAAAAAGGAACCATTCACGTTGTCCGCGACATCACCGAGCGGCGGTCGGCGGAGGAGAAATACCGACTGCTGTTTGAGCAGGTGCAGGAGGGCGTGTACGTGGCGAGTCCTGCGGGCACGTTGCTGGATTGCAACGATGCGTTCGTGCACATGCTGGGATACAGCAACCGCTCGGAAATACTGGTGCTGAATCTGGAGTCGGAAATCTGCGTTGACGCCAAACAACGAGAGTCCTTCCGGAAAGAACTCGAGGCGCATAACTTTGTACGCAACTTCGATGTGACATTGCGGCGTAAGGACGGAACTCTGCTGCTGGCATCGGAGAGCAGCTTTGCGACGCGCAGCGGAGCCGGGGCAATCGAGCGCTACCAGGGCTTTGTGCTCGATATGACGGAGAAGCGCCGAGCCGAAGATGAAATGCAGCGGCGCAACCGCGAACTGAATGCGCTGAACGCCATGGCTGTGGTCGCGGCGCAGTCGTTCGACCTAGATGAAATTTTGAATCTCACCTTGCGGCAGGTAGTCACGTTGTTTGGGGCTGAGAGTGGGACTGTGTATCTGTCGGATGCGGATAATCCTACATTCCGGCGACGGGCGGCTTGGGGTCCTAACAGCCGGGATAAGGCGCGGGCTGCGGAAATTACCTTTGGGGAGGGGTTTGGGGACCTGGTGATGCGATCGCGGGCGGAAGTGGTCACGGCGGAGTACATGCCGCATCTGCCGCCGAGCGTGGCTGAATTTCTGCAGTCGGACAAAGACCGGTCCTGGCTCTGGGTGCTGTTTTGGGCGAAAGAGAGTCCGGTCGGACTAATGGGGCTCTGCAACTATCAGGGATATGAATATTCCAGTAACGATGAGAACCTGCTAGTTGCCATCAGCCGCCAGTTAGCCACTACCATCGAAAAAGTTCGGCTGTACGAAGAGACTTGCCGGGCTTATGAAGATTTGCGCAAAACGCAGGAACAGCTGCTGCAGAGCGAAAAGATGTCAGCCGTCGGCCAGCTGATTGCCGGCGTAGCGCACGAGCTCAATAATCCGCTGACAGCCATCCTGGGCTACGCACAGCTGCTTGAGACCGAGGGCCTGAACACGCGGGCGCAGGATTATGTAGGTAAATTGTTCAAGCAGGCGCAGCGGACCCATCGTGTGGTGCAGAATCTACTGTCGTTTGCGCGCCAACGCAAGCCGCAGCGGGACGAAGTCGATATTCGCCGGGTGCTGGATGAGACTCTGGCGCTGCGCGACTACGATCTGAAGATCAATAACATTGCCGTAGAACGCGATGTTCCGCTTGAGCCGGCCGGCGTCATTGCCGACGCGCACCAGATCGAGCAAGTGTTTCTGAACATCATCAACAATGCGGTGGATGCGATTCTGGAGACCGGGCGCAGCGGGAAGTTGAAGATTCGCATCGCGACCCAGAATGGGCACGTGTGCACTTCCTTCAGCGACGATGGAGCCGGAATCAAAGATGCCAAGCGCATATTCGATCCCTTCTATACCACCAAGAGCGTGGGTAAGGGAACGGGGCTGGGGCTCAGCATCTGCTACGGAATTGTGAAGGAACACGGTGGAGACATTACGGCGCACAACAATAGCGAAGGCGGCGCAACCATTGAAGTGCGGATTCCTGCATCGGCGGCTGTGCCCGCGGTGGCGGAAGAGCCGAAACCGGCTCCGCGGCAGCATGTGGGAGCGATCTCCGGCCGAGTGCTGCTGGTTGAGGAGGAAGAGGCTGTCCTCGAATTCGAGCGCGATGTGCTGATGGGCGCGGGCGCTGCTGTCGTCACTGCGCAGAATGGGGCCGACGTCAAGACTCGGCTGCAGTCAGAGCAATTCGACGCCATTATCCTGAATGGCAAGATGCCTGATGAGTGGGGCGCGAGGGAATCTTATTCCTGGATCAAGCAGAATTGCGCCGCAATGGAAGGCCACGTTCTGTATACATTTTCGGCGGGAGTGGAGCCGAGCGACGGGCGGGCTTTCGTGCAGGAGAACAACGTCCCCTACCTGGTGAGGCCATTCGAAGTGGCTGAGCTCATCAGCCAGGCCCGGAAACTGCTGCAGAAGGCTTTGGCGGCGGGAGCGGGTAGCGAGTAGGGGCACGATTCTTCAAGAAGCTCCGCCGACTGCTCCTTGATCCTCATTAGGTGTAGACCTTACCGCTCTTGCATGTAGCCGGCTGCATCGCAACTTCAGTTGCAATAGCCTCTTTTCACTCATCGCGGCACTCTCAGAAAGACCTCGAAACCCACAGCACTCCACAGGCTTCCTCGATGCCATCCTGCGTTAGACTGGAGTGTCGTGGCTACTGTTGTACCGAAGCATTGTCATCCTGAGCCGCGGTTCTTGCGACGAAGGATCTATGCAACTCGGCGAAAACTGCAGAGATCCTTCGGCCCGCAAAAGACGCGGACCTCAGGATGACATACCGCGAAGGACGCAAGAGCCGACGACGGTTGCTCTTAGCCCATGTCCCAATTCGTTCACCTGCACCTGCACACCGACTATTCCCTGCTCGATGGCGCTTGTGACGTCGAAAAGCTGTGCGAGCGCGTGCACGAGCTCGGCATGCCCGCCGTGGCCATGACCGATCACGGCAACATTTTTGGCGCTGTGCATTTCGTGAATGCGGCACACAAGCATGGCGTCAAGCCGATCGTGGGATGCGAGCTGTACGTTTGCAAGAAAGAGGATCACCGGGCGGCTCCGGAAGGCGATACCTACAATCACCTGCTAGTGCTGGCAGAGAACGAAGAGGGATACCGAAACCTGGTAAAGATCACCTCCGAGGCTTCGCTGCACGGGTTTTATTACAAGCCACGGATCAGCAAGAAATTTCTGGCGGAGCACTCGCGCGGTCTTATCGGCCTCTCCGGGTGCCTGAAAGGTGAAGTTGCCGAGCGGTTGATGGAGAACAATTACGAGGCGGCTCGGACAGCCGCCGGAACCTTCACCGACATTTTCGGCAAGAACAATTTCTTCCTCGAGATTCAGGACCAGGGGCTGGAGATGGAACACCGTATCCATCCCGGGTTGTTCAAGCTGGAAAAAGATCTGGGACTGCCGCTGGTAGCCACCAACGACAGCCATTACCTGTGCGAGGACGATGCCCACGCGCAGGACGTGATGGTGTGCATCCAGACGGCCAAGTCGATCCGCGATACGGCACGAATGAAGTTCGAAGGCACGCAGTTCTTCGTCAAGAACCATAACGAGATGTACCGCGTGTTCAAAGATTCCCCCGAAGTGCTCACGCGCACGCTGGACATTGCAGAGCGATGCCACTTAAAACTCGAGAAAATTCCCAACCCGTTTCCGCAGTTTGAAGTGCCTGCCGGATACACGATTGACAGCTACTTCGTCCACGTCACGCGCGAAGGGTTTGCGAAGCGACTGGAAATTTTGCGGCCCTTGCACGAGCAGGGGAAGCTAAAGCACTCCATCACTGATTACGAGCAGCGAGTGGAGCGCGAGTTGGCCATCATTCAGCAGATGAAGTTCCCCGGATATTTCCTGATCGTGTGGGACTTCATCCGCTATGCCAAGGAACGGGGGATTCCCGTTGGGCCGGGCCGTGGATCGGCGGCGGGGTCGCTGGTTTCATACGCACTCGGGATCACCGATATTGATCCTCTGCAGCATGAACTGCTCTTCGAGCGCTTCCTGAATCCGGAGCGCGTGTCAATGCCTGATATCGACATTGACTTTTGCATGAACCGGCGCAGTGAGGTGATCGATTACGTCACGCAGAAGTACGGGCGAGATAATGTCGCCCAGATCATCACGTTCGGCACCATGGCGGCGAAGGCTGCGATTAAGGATGTGGGCCGGGCGATGGACATACCGTATGCCGACGTGGACCGCATCGCGAAGATGGTTCCGGCGCAGCTCAACATTACGCTCGATAAAGCGATTGAGGAATCCCCGCAGCTGAATGAGGCCTACGCCAAAGATGCGCAGGTGCGGGAACTGCTGGATACGGCGAAGAAGCTGGAAGGACTGGTGCGCAATTCGGGAGTGCATGCCGCCGGGGTGGTGATCTCGCCGCGTCCGCTGACGGACCTGGTCCCGCTGCATCGCACCAAGAACGATGAAATCGTTACCGCCTTTGACATGGTGGCCATCGAGAAGATGGGCCTATTGAAGATGGACTTTCTCGGCCTGACAACGCTCACGATTTTGACCGATGCGTTGAAACTGATCGAGCAGAAGCGCGGGACTCCACTGACGCTGGAAGAGATTCCCCTGCAGGATGAAGAGACTTACCGCGAGGTCTTCCACAAGGGTCTGACCTCAGGCGTGTTCCAGTTTGAATCGCACGGCATGCGTGATGTGCTGCGGAAATATCAGCCTAACTCCATTGAAGACCTCACGGCCCTGAATGCACTCTACCGGCCGGGGCCGATTCAAGGCGGGATGATCGACGACTTTGTCGATCGCAAGCACGGGCGGAAAAAAGTTGAGTACGACCTGCCGGAATTGAAGGAGATTCTGGAAGAGACGCTGGGCGTGATCGTGTATCAGGAGCAGGTGATGCAGATTGCGAACCGGATAGCGGGATATTCGCTGGGTGATGCCGACCTGCTGCGTCGTGCCATGGGCAAGAAGAAGCCGGAGGAAATGGCGCAACAGCGGGAGCGCTTTATCGAAGGTGCGGCACAGCGGAAATTCCCGCCGAAGAAGATTGAAAAGATATTTCGATTTGATGGCGCAGTTCGCGGGCTATGGATTCAACAAGTCGCATTCCGCGGCTTACGCCTTGCTGGCGTACCACACGGCGTATTTGAAAACGCATTATCCCGTGGAATTCATGGCGGCGCTGCTGACATCGGTGACCGGATCGACTGACGACGTCGTGAAGTACATCAACGAGTGCCGCGAGATGGGCATCGCTGTCGAGGCGCCGGATATCAATGTTTCCGACGCGAACTTCACTCCGCACGGGAACAACATTCGTTTCGGGCTGGCTGCAGTGAAGAACGTGGGCGGGAATGCGATTGAGTCCATCGTGGCTGCGCGCAAAAAACTGGGGCGCTTCAAGACAATTTTCGAGTTCAGCGAGAACGTCGACCTGCGGCTGCTGAACAAGCGCGTGATCGAATCGCTGATCAAGAGCGGGGCCATGGACTCGATGGGCCGCCGTGCCCAGCTAATGACGGTACTGGATAAAGCGATGGAGCAGGCGCAGAAAGTGCAGCGCGACGCCGAGTCCGGCCAGCACGGGCTGTTTGGCGTTTTCCAGGAAGACCATGCTGAAGCTGACAATCATAAGCTGCCCAACGTACCTGACTGGGATGAGCACACTCGGCTCTCGGCGGAGAAGGAGATTCTCGGCTTCTTCATCTCCGGTCACCCGCTGGAGAAGTACAAAGACAAATTGCAGGACTTGCAGGCTCTCAGCATTGAAGAGATTGCCGGCATGACGAAGTCAACGGCCAAAGACGAAACCATTGTCACGGCCGGGATTATCAGCAACGTGCGCGTGCTCAAGTCGAAGAAGGGAGACTTCTACGCGCAGTCCACGCTCGAGGACATGTCGGGCTCGATCGACATGATCGTCTTCCCCGAGGCGTTTAAGCGCATCGGGGAGAAGGTGAAATTGGAAGTGCCTGTGCTGGTCAAGGCTGGGGTTCGCATTGAAGAAGGAGCGAACCCGAAGATTACGGCTGCCGAGATTATGCCTCTGGAAGAGGCCAAAGTGCCACTGCCCCGGGCGCTGCGCATTCGCGTGATGGTGGATACGGCCGGGGAAAACACGATTGATGATCTTCATACCCTGTTTTCTGAGCGCAAGGGCGAGGCCAAGGTGCTGTTTGACATTGAGCGGCAGGGCGATTTCATGGTGGTTATGGAGGCGGACGGCTATAATGTGCTTCCAGATCGCAACTTCATCGCCCGGGTCGAACAGCTATGCGGGCGCGGCAGCGTTCGCATCATCAGCTGAAGAATCGCATGGCACCTACAGAAAAAGCCCAGCAGGAACTGGAACAGATCGAGCGGCAAGTGGCAGAGATGGAGTCGAATGGCCCAACCGACGCCACCCGGCGGGAGATCGCCAAGCTGCAAGAGCGCATTGAGACTCTGCGTCGCGAGATGAATACCCCGCCTACGGCGTGGCAGAAGGCGGAACTGGCGCGGCACCCGCAGCGGCCGCAGACCCTGGATTACATCGAGCGCGTCTTCAGCGACTTCAGCGAGATACACGGCGACCGGAGCTTTGGCGATGACGCCGCCATCGTGAGCGGCATGGCCCGGTTTCATGGTGAAGAGGTACTCGTCATTGGGACGCAAAAGGGACGCGACATGAAGCAGCGCGTCTTCCGCAATTTCGGAACCCCCCACCCAGAGGGCTACCGGAAGGCAATCCGCGTGATGAAGGTTGCAGAGAAGTTCAAGCGGCCGATATTCACGTTGATCGATACCGACGGAGCTTACCCCGGCATCCATGCTGAAGAAAGGGGCCAAGCCGAAGCAATTGCGCATAACTTGCGCGAGATGGCGCGGCTGGAAGTGCCCATTATTGCCACGGTGATAGGCGTCGGCGGGAGCGGTGGGGCGCTTGCCATTGCGGTCGCGGATCGCGTGCTCATGATGGAGAACTCGATATATTCGGTGATCTCTCCCGAGGGCTGCGCGGCCATCATGTGGCGGGATGCTACCAAGAAAGAACTCGCCGCCGAAGCCATGCGGATCACGGCAACCGACCTGCAGGAACTGGCTTGTATCGACGACATTGTTCCTGAGCCGGAGGGCGGGGCTCATCGCGACCACGAAGCCGCCGCCAATCTGCTGGACGTTAGCCTGCAGAAACACTTTGCAGAGTTGAAGAAGATCCCGGCGGCCGAATTAGTCGCATCACGATATAATAAGTTCCGGACGATCGCCCAGTTCTTCAAAACCGAATAGGCCGCGAACTTCTTCCCGCGTTTCTCAAGCAGGTTCCACCGGGCCGCAGACGGGCGATTTGACCAATTGATCAGCGCCGCCGCCGTATAATGAATGTTTGCTCCTTCGCAATCCATAACTCCGGGCGAGTGGGATCGCCCGCTAATTCAAGGAAGGTGTAGGGATGGCCACAACGGATGTAGTGCCCCGGGGATCGTCCGGTGGCACCGGGCAAAAGCGGATCGTCAACGACATGAGCATTCAGGTTGCGACGGTCAACGGGTCGGGTTCTCAGAGTTCGAATACAGTTCTGTTGCGCAGCATTTTCCAGATGGGCGTGCCGGTCTCCGGCAAGAACATGTTTCCGTCGAACATTGCGGGATTGCCCACCTGGTACACCATTCGCGCCAACAAGAACGGGTACATCGGACGCAAGAAAGAGATCGATTTTCTGGTGGCGATGAATCCGGAGACGGCGACGGAAGATACGATGTCGCTCGCACCTGGCGCGTCCGTGTTGTATGACGAACCGCTGCAACTGCACAAGCTCCGCAATGATCTGATTTTTTATTCCGTGCCATACGACAAGATCGTAGCGCAGGTGTGTCCAGAGGCGAAGCTCCGGAAGCTCGTGAAGAACATGGTTTATGTGGGCGTGGTCGCGTGCCTGCTGACCATCGACATGAACGAAGTGGAGAAAGCGATCCGGAAACAGTTCGCGAAGAAAGTTAAAGCCGCCAACCTGAACCTGGCGGCGGCGCAGGCTGGGTTCGAGTACGCCAAAGCCAATCTTCAGAAGCGCGGCGTGTTCTACATCGAGCGCATGGACAAGACCGCGGGCAAGATCATTATTGACGGGAACTCGGCTGCAGCTTTGGGCTGCATGTTTGCGGGATGCACGGTGGTCACGTGGTACCCGATTACGCCTTCCTCGTCGCTGGTGGAAACGATGATCGACTACATGAAGGAGTACCGCATCGGTCCGGACGGCAAAGCTACCTTCGCGATTGTGCAGGCGGAGGACGAATTGGCGGCGATCGGTATGGTCATTGGGGCGGGCTGGGCAGGAGCGCGCAGCATGACGGCAACCGCCGGACCGGGCATCTCCCTGATGTCGGAGTTTGCTGGTCTGGCTTACTACGTTGAAGTCCCCGGAGTGATCTGGGATATCCAGCGGGTCGGTCCATCTACTGGGCTTCCTACGCGGACTTCGCAGGGCGACATTCTTTCGACTGCCTTTCTTTCGCACGGCGATACGAAGCACATCCTGCTGATTCCCTCCTCGGTGGAGGAATGCTTCACCATGGCGACAGAAGCGTTCAACCTGGCGGAACAGTTCCAGACGCTGGTGTTTGTAATGTCCGATCTGGATTTGGGCATGAACAATTGGATGTCGGACCCGTTCCAGTATCCGAGCACTCCGATCAACCGCGGCAAGGTATTGGGCAAGGAAGATCTGGACAAGCTCGGAGGATTCGCGCGTTACAAGGATGTAGACGGCGACGGCATCGGCTATCGGACGCTTCCGGGCACGCCTCATCCCGCTGCGGCATACTTTGCGCGCGGCAGCGGGCACAACGAGCGCGCGCAATACAGCGAACGCGCTGACGACTTCGAGAACAACATGGAGCGGCTGAACCGGAAATTCGAGACGGCACGCTCGTTCGTACCGCGGCCGGAGATCGTGAAAGGAAATAACGCAAAGATCGGGATTATCGGCTACGGCACCTCGCACTGGGGGATCACGGAGAGCCGCGATCAACTGCGCGAGGAATACCGCATTGAAACGGACTATCTGCGGCTGCGGGCTTATCCGTTCACGCGCGAAGTGCACGACTTCATCGAGCAGCATGCGCACATTTACGTCGTCGAGCAGAATCGTGACGCGCAGATGCTCAGCTTGCTGAAGCTAGATGTGAAGCCCGAGCTGATTACCCGGCTGCGGAGCATCGCGCACATTACCGGACTGCCGCTGGACGCGCGGTCCATCACCGACGAATTGACCAGTATGGAGGGCAAGTAGATGTCGTCCACCACCGTTGAGCCCGGAACCACCGGGCCTGGACCGAAGACAAACCGCATCGGACTGACCGTTGTCGAGTACAAGGGCGGAAAGACCACGCTTTGCGCGGGGTGCGGGCACAATGCAATTTCCGAGCGCATTATCGAAGCCATGTACGAAATGGGCGTGGAACCGGAGTTTGTGATCAAGCCCAGCGGGATTGGGTGTTCGTCGAAAACTCCTGCCTATTTCCTGAGCCGTTCCCACAGCTTCAATGCTGTGCACGGGCGCATGCCATCCGTCGCCACCGGCGCCATGCTGGCCAATCGCAAGCTGATCTGCATTGGCGTAAGCGGCGATGGCGATACCGCTTCGATCGGCATCGGACAATTCGTGCACCTGATGCGGCGCAATCTGCCGATCATCTACATCATCGAAGACAACGGAGTGTACGGCCTGACCAAGGGGCAGTTCTCTGCAACCGCCGATCTGGGTTCGAAGTTGAAGACGGGCGTCGTGAATGATCTTCCACCGATCGACACCTGCGCTCTGGCGATTCAACTGGGGGCGACATTAGTGGGACGCTCGTTCTCTGGCGACAAGCGCCAACTCAGCGCCATGCTGAAGGCTGCGATTGCGCACAAGGGGACGGTGATGCTCGACGTGGTTTCTCCCTGCGTGACGTTCAACGATCACGAGGGCTCGACCAAGTCTTACAAGTACGTGAAGGAGCATGAAGAGACTTTGCAGGACGTCAGCTTCGTGCCGCATTTTGAAGACATCAACGTTGAGTATGATCCGGGATCAACTGTTGCGGTTACGATGCATGATGGATCGCGCCTGCATCTCCGCAAACTGGAAGAGGATTACGATCCCACGGACAAGATTCGGGCGATGACTCGTTTAACTGAGGCGCACGACAAGGGCGAGGTGCTGACTGGCGTCTTCTACGTCAATCCTGAAGCACCGAATTTCCTCGATATGTTGAATGTGGTGGATCAGCCTCTGGCTACGCTGCCCGATTCCGTGACCAGGCCCGGCAAGGAAGTGCTTGACACGTGCATGGAAGAATTGCGCTAGCACGCGTTGCTGGCGGCAAGGCGGTCCTGGATGACGAACGGTTCCCATGCCGCCGCTGAACCTCGTGGTTCGTTGTTTCTAAGCGCTTTTGCGCTGCTGTTCGCCGGTGTGCTCCGGATTTTCGCCGGGCTCCGGAAAATCCGTATCCGCATCTTTCAGCATTGGATCTCGATCACGATGTCCCAACTGTCCTTGCAATCCGGCGTTTCCGGAAGTCTTGTGATCTTCGGTTTCCATCGCGCCCTTCCCCATATCCTGGTCCACTTCTTTATGTGCCATGAATGCGACCTCTGCGAAAATTTGCGGGTATGGAACAGACCACTGTGAGCCCGCCACTCAACTAGGCAGTTTATTCGCAAGAGGGACTGAATAAAATAGTATTTTCCGGCGTGGCTTCCCCCGGAAAGAGGGTATATGAAAAAGTTTGCTTTGATGCTGCTGGCTGTGAGCTTCCTGCTGGCGGGAACGTTAGCTGCGGATACTTCGCACCCAACTCCAAGAACGGTGAAGCATAAGGTTCACAAGCGCAAACCTCACAAAGTGGTAAAACACAAAACTCCCAAGCGCGCTCATAACCCGATCTAGTTGATTATCCTCGGGTGGTCGAAACTCCCAGCTTGCGCATTCTCTCGCGAGCCTGCAGAGCTTCCGGGGAATGTGGATAGCGCTGCACCACGTGCCGTAATTCAGTAACCCCGTCATCCTGCTTGCCCAGTTCGATGAGGGCGAAGCCCTTCTTCAACTGGGCTGACGCGGCTTTGTTACCGCTGGGAAAATTCTGCAAAACCTGATCGTAGCTCTGCACGGCCTGCTGGTAGTTCGCTGCCCGGAACTGGATCTCACCCAAGTAGAAGTAGCAGTTTCCGGCAAGATCGGTATTGGGATAGAACTTCAAATAATCGCTGAATTCCTGAGAAGCCAAGTCGCTCTTGCCACCCGTGTAATCGCGCACTGCGTTGTTGTAGAGGACGTCGGGTGGCGGCGCATTCGCGGCAGCTTGGGCTTCGGCCTGATGCTGCGCCTGGGTCGCCTGGATGCTCTGCTGCGCGGCCTGCATATCTTCCAGTTGTTTGGTCACCTTGGACAGTCGGACTTTAATTTCATCCATCGTATCGTTTAACGCCTGGATCTGGCCGGAGAGTTGATCGACCTTGGATCCGCCGTCCGCCTGCTGCTTCTGCAAGGCAGTCTGAAGGGAGTTCAGAGCGTTGGCCACTTTGTTGACCGCATCCGTGTCCTGCTCAACGAGATTGCGCATAACGCCCATACGCTCGTCGAAGCCGCGCTGCATGGCGGTCATTTGCTCCTGCAGTTGCTGCACCTGGGTCTGTAACTGGACCATCTCCTTGTTGACGCCCCACGCAGGAGAGACTGTCAACCAGAGCACCGACAGCAGCGCAAGAACCGCGGAAATACGATGTGGTTTCATAGGGAATTCCTGAACATTTAGATGCTTTGATTGTCCCACAGAGTGACGCCATTCGCCTCAGAAAGGAGGCGGCTGAACCGCAAGATTCAACCTCGGAAGGGCAACCACTTGCGTTCGCTTGGCTTAACGCCGGGCGGACCCTTCGGCTTAGCTCATGGCAAAGCTGGGTCCGCCCAACGTATTCGATGGGAACGCCGCAGCGTCCCCGCTTACTCACTTCTGATACACGAGGTGGCCACGACGGTTCTGCTGCCAGCATGCTTCATTGCTTTCTGTGCAGAACGGTTTTTCTTTGCCGTAGCTGATGGTCTTAATGCGGCTGGCGCTGACGCCGGCTGAAGTCAAGGCGTTCTTCACCGAACTGGCACGCTGGTCGCCCAGAGCCAGGTTGTACTCGGTGGAGCCGCGCTCGTCACAGTGTCCTTCAACGGTGAAATTCATGTTGGTATGCTGGCTGAAGAACTGCGCATCCGCCTGGACCGACGATTGTTGGTCGCCACGGACATCGGACTTGTCATAGTCAAAATAGACATCCTTCACATTCTGGCTGAACAAGTTTTCATCGGTGACGTTGGACGTTGGTGGCGGAGGAGGTGCGGCAGCAGGGGTAACTGTAAGCCGTGCCGTGGCTTCCTGCGTACCCCCGGAGCCCTTGGCAGTCAGGTGATAGGTTGTAGATTCAGACGGCGAAACGCTTTGTGAGCCGTTCGGCTGCACGGCTCCGATGCCGTCGACCGAAACATCCGTCGCATTGCTGGTCTGCCAGGTGAGCGAAGCGGACTGGCCGGCCTCAATCGAATTAGGATTCACCGAGATGGAAGCTGTCGGTGCCGGCGGCGGTGGTGGAGGCGGTGGCGGTGGCGGAGTCGCTTTCTTACCGCAGGCGCCCAATGTCAACAGCGCACTCAGGGCAAGGATTAAGTAAAACCACTTCAGGTTTATGTGCTTCACTTTTTATTCCTCCCGCGATCCCGAAAACAGCTCGGAATCAGACGAAGTCGATTTATTTATTGCGATTTACTACTTCCAACTCCAATTCGGTTGCGAGTTGCGTCCCGTAAAAGTCAGTTGCTGAACTTTAGAACCATCGGCCAGCATGGACCAGATCTGCAGAGACCCAGAGCGGTTGGACTGGAACACAATGTGACGACCGTCGGGTGACCACGACGGGAAGTCATTGCGTCCGCCGTCATGCGTGAGCTGCACCCACTGCTTGCTGGCCACGTCCATCAAGTAAATGTCAGAGGCGCCCGGCTCTCCGGGGCCATATTTGCGAACCCAGGCAAATGCAAGAAACTGGCCACTGGGCAACCAACTCGGCGAGACGGCATAACCTTGATCCGTCATGCGCTGCTGGTTGGTGCCATCCGCTTCCATTGTCCAGATCTGGGGCAGTCCGGTACGCCCGCTAACGAAAGCGATCTGCGCGTTGGTCTTGCGATTCCACACGGGAGAAACGTCGGGTCCCTTGTCAGCGGTCATGCGACGGAGATTTCCGCCCGAGGCATCGGCGACATAAATCTCCGACTCTCCACTGCGAGATGACGAGAACGCCAGCTTCGTCCCGTCGCCCGACCATGCGGGCGAAAGATTCGTTCCGCCCAGGCGCGGAAAAGTGACTGCGCGGTTCAATTCGAGGGAGTACATCATGATCTCCCAGCCATTTTTTGTGAGGGCGCTGAAGGCAACCCGCGTGCCATCGGGAGAAATGCGTGGCGAGAGCGAGATGGAACCCAAATGAGTGACCTGGTGTTGGTTCGAGCCGTCGTAATCCATGGCCCAGATTTCTTTGTGGCCAGTGCGATCGCTGACGAAAACTATTTGAGTTTCCGCGATGCCCTGAATGCCTCCGCCGAGGCGGTAGATGATCTCGTCGGCGAACTTGTGGGCCATCATGCGCGCCGCGGCGTCGGTCGCATTGTCGGAATACTGTTTACCCAAGACTTGCGGCGACTGGATGTTCTTCACGTCATAGAGCCAGCCTTGAGCCGTCAGCTTTCCTGCAGACACTCCTAAGTTTCCAAAAGCCAGCATGGCGGCATTGGGCGGAGGAGAGTTCCATGCGATGAAGTTGACCTCCGCTGGCTGAGCTGGAACCTGAAGCGGATAGAAGCTCTTCGAGACCAGTTCAACGACTCCGGAGACGTCGAGGTCGTTCCAGAGGGTCTCGTTAAAGGTCTTCAGCAGCGCGGTATTTTGCGGATCGGCGCTACCCGGCTTGAAGTCAGAAACGGCGAGGCGAACCTTTTCCACACCTAAGCGCGGTACCGGTCTTTACCCAATCCTGGGCTTGGGCAGCCGTAAACAGCAGGCAGCAAGCAACGATCAACGCAAAGGCATTTAACCAAAGCTGGGAGACCCTTGAACGTCGTCGACAATGTGACCTGGCGGACTGGTCCATCCGTTTGAAAATACAGAATTGTCTGTATGGCACTATCCTATTTCGATATGAGGCAATTCGCAACATTTTCTCCGTCTTTAAATAGCTATTCGCTGACCTGAGATTCCCATTTTGCACTTCTTGCGCCCACTTCTCTTCTGTGCGTACCAGAAGAATTACGGGCCAGAAGTACGTGATCCTACTTCTTGTAATCGAACCAGAATTCGACCGACACCTTGCTGCCCGAATAATCCGGAGGCAGGGAGCCGAACGTATCAATGCGTTGGATCGCTCGTGAGGCTGAAATATCGAGCGACGGCACGCCGCTGGATTGCTCGATCCGCACATTGCCTGGGTGCCCGTCGCGCGCGATGTCGAAGGTGATGTAAACCCGGTTGGCGCTGGCGATACGCGGGTCGATTTCATACTTGAGCCAGTTTTGCGAGACTACGCGTTGAACGTTCTGCACGTACCAGGCGAAACGGCTGCCGAAATCTCCGCCGCCTCCAGTGAAACCGAAGCCACCCTTGGCGCCGGCAGCGTTGAATGTTCCGTAGGGACCACTGACCGGGCCACCTTCGCCAAATGCCACCTGATTAGTCTCCGGCTCGGGTTCAGGCTGCGGAGCGGACTTCTTAGCAAGCGTCTCCTGCTTCTTCTTCGGCTTGACCTTGGCGTTCTTGCCCTGAATGTCGATGGCTTCGGGTTCGGGTTTCTCTTCAATTTTCGGCTGCGACTGGGTGACGCCCTTGGATTCATTGGCTAGCACGTTCTGCGTCGGCGATGGCGGAACAGGTAACGGGACACTGCTGACGAGGGTGGCACCGATGGCCTCGCCACCTCCGCCCGCACCCCAGGTATCACCGCTGGTCCGATAAAAGATGGCGGAATAGCCGAACAGCAGAAGGGTCACTCCGATGTGCAGACCCACAGACCAACTCAGTGCGCGTCCCCATCGGGCGTGTTCGAAATAGATTTCAGCGCTTGCTGCCATTTTGGTCCATGGGCTGAGTGACGATGCTCACGTTGTTGAAGCCCGCCTGCTTGACCGAGTCCATAACCGTGGCAAATGCGCCGAAGGGGACGTTTTCGTCAGCGCGCACGAAGATGGATTGGCTGCGCGGGTCGCGGATCTTCTGGCGCAATTTAGCGCCAATCTCGTTGATGTTGATGGGATCGTTTCCCAGGAACACGCGCTGATCTTTGTTGATCGTGAGCACGAGGCGTTCTTCCGTAATCTGTTTCACGGTGCGCGTCTTGGGGACAGCCACGTCGATACCCGACTGCAGCACGGGAGCGGTGACCATGAAGATGATCAGCAGCACGAGCACCACATCCACGAGCGGGGTGATATTGATGTCGGCGATAGAGGTTTGCGTGCGCCCGGTGGAAGCGGTGAACGCCATTACCGCCTCACTTCCACGGGAGCCTGCGCGGAACTGTGCTCGACGGCGTTGAGGACCTCGAGTGCGAAATCGTCACTGCGAGCAGCGAACTCGCGGATGGAGGCGCCGATCAAGTTATAGGCTATTACCGCGGGAATAGCGGCAGCCAAACCTGCGGCTGTGGTGATCAGGGCTTCCGAGATGCCCGGAGCGACCGCGCGCAGCGTGGCGGCGCCGGCTGTTCCTAATCCGTGGAAGGCATCGATGATGCCCCATACGGTACCGAACAAACCTACGAAAGGCGTGACGGCAGCCGTAATTGCGAGCCAAGGCAAGTTGCGCTCCAGGCGCGTGATTTCTTCCGATGCTCCGATCTGCATGCCGCGTTGAATCGAGATCGGATTGCGCAGGCCCCCAGTGGCTGCAAACTGGCGCCGGTATTCCTCGTATCCGCCCTCGAAGACACCGACCAGAGGGCTGGGCTTGAACTGATCAGCGACGGCAGCGATGTCCTGCAAGCGCTGCGCCTTGCGAAAAGCGCGCACGAAACGGCCGCTCTGGGTGCGTGCCCGCCGCAGCATGTTCCATTTCGTGAGAATAATCGCCCAGGAAATCAGACTAAAGGCGAGCAGCGCAAGCAAAACCAGCTTGGCCACCGCACCAGTGTTGGAAATCATGTCGGCGATTTCGCCGCCGACGAACACTGCCAGCAAGAGGGACAAATGCATCGTTGTTAAGGAGAACGCCTGCTCTGATTATAGATGAATTAATCGCGCAGTTTCCCACATGTACCCGGTCTGCCAATGGCTTAGGGCCTTTTGTGTCGGTTCACGGGGCCGCTTGCCGCGGATCGCTATTGCTGAGTTCCAGGTGGGTGGTCATGAACTCCACATAGGGTGTGGGAGGAGCAATGCGGTAATCCGTTACTTGCGCCAGAAAGTAAAACCCGTAAAGCTTGATCATTCGTTGCGAACGGATCGGCACCGGCGCCGCGGGCATCGGATTGAGCCAATAGAGGTTGTCCCTGGGATTTTCGGAAAGTTCCCGATCAAATTGCAGCAGGTTGCCATATACGGGGTAGCGCAGGTCCACAAGACTCATTTGCCACGACGTAATCTGGTTGCTGGCTCCCCCTTCTGGGCGCTTGGGGGTGATCGTCAGTTCAAAGCGTTCTGTGCCAGTGGAATCACGAAGACGTTGTTTGTAGCTGGGATTGTCGATCGTCAGCTTGACGTCAAACTTATCTTCCGTGATCCGGATCGGAGTCTTACGGAAACTCTCCGCATAAAAAGCAGGTGCAGGATTCTGTGCCGCGATGGAGGGAGGAAGGAGCAGGGCGAGAGAAATAAAAGTAGTCCACTTCATAATCAGAAAGTCTGCTAGTGTCGCCCGGCGCCCTGCGCTGAACGATCGGCTGAAATCTCCTCCCTAACAATTTTCTGCAACTCGGCGCACAAGTTACGAGTGGCAAGCGCGCTGTTCCTTGCTAATCGAGCTACCCGCGCCCATAGCCAGGGACGGAGCGCGATGAAGATGGCGAATCGCGTTTGCTGAAAGCGTCCTTGAGTATCCACGAATTGCTCCGTCGGGGGAAGTTCGAAATTAAATTCGTCAGAGATGACCTTCACGGCTGCGAAAGCGACGCCTCGCGCTTCTGCTGCGCGCGCCACTGCTGAGGACTCCATGTCTACTGCCTGGGCGTTGTAGGCCTCACGTAATTTTGTTTTTTGGGAGACGCTCGCAACCAGAGCATGACTGACCAACGTACCTTGTCCGCCAACAATCGATGCAGTGCTGCCTTCTTTTGCATTGATTACGCGCACTGGTTGGAGAATATCGCCAATCCTGAGCGTGGGCTCGAGGGCCCCGGCGTAACCTACGGAGTAGACGCAGTTGGGGCTGTAGAGTGCGAGGACAGCTTCGGCGGCGCGGCGTGCTGGTTCGGCACCGATGCCGCCACATACCAGAACTGTTTCGCCATTCTCGTAGAAGCGAAATCGACGGCCGGCGTGTTCGCGCTCATGAACGCGCCAGCGCTTGACCAGAGGACGCACTTCACGTTCCAGTGCGGCCACGATGGCGAGCCTAGACATATCCGTTGTCTCGAAACCACACCACTGCCCGGCGCAATGCGTCATCGACGGGAACAATCTTCCATCCCAGCTCACGCTCAGCTTTTGCTGAACTGGCGAACATCATTTTCTTTCCCATACGCACGGCGTCCACCGTGGCGCGGGGCTCCTTATTCAGCATTCTGCCGGTGATAGTTTCATCGATGATGCCAGTGGCGAAGGCGAAGATGTAAGGCAGCTTCAGTTTTGGCGAGGGCAGTCTGGTGATAGCAGCTAATCTGTCGAGAATTTGTTTCAGCGTGAGATTCTCTCCGCCGAGAATGTATCTTTCACCAGACTTGCCTTTCTCCAGGGCGGCAACGTGTCCACGGGCACATTCGCGTACGTCGACGAGGTTGAGACCGGTTTCCACGTAGGCAGGAAATTTGCGCTTGAGAAAATCGAGCACGATGCGGCCGGTGGGAGTCGGCTTAACGTCCTGCTCACCGACGGGAGTTGTAGGATTTACCGTGACCACGTGCATGCCGCTGCGGCCGGCCTCGAGCGCAATCTGTTCCGCCATGAATTTGGAGCGCTTATAGTGGCCAATCATATCGTCGAGCGAGACCGGCGAGTCCTCGTCCGCAGTGTGGCCGTTGCTGGTGAATCCGATGGTGGCGACGCTTGAGGTGTACACAACCCGCTGCACCGCATTCTTGCGCGCCGCGTCGAGAAGCGCTCGCGTGCCCTCGACGTTAGCTCGATACATCTGCTGCGGATCGCGCACCCATAGCCGATAATCGGCGGCCACGTGAAAGACAGTGTCACATCCGGCCAGGGCTTTTTCCAGAGAAGCGGGATCACGGAGATCGCCCGTAACCGTGTCAGCGTTAAGTCCTTGAAGATTCTTCAGATTGCTGCTGGCGCGGACCAACAAGCGGAGGCTCGCACCTTGCTCGCCCAGTACCTTGGCAACGTGCGAACCCAAAAACCCGGAAGCACCTGTAACGAAAGCGAGCATTCAGCTTCTCAGCATTAAGCAGCGAGTAAATCGCTGTCAACGAGGATTCGATTCTGTCGCTATTATGCTACCGGGCAGCGTATTGGTCTGCGCCGAAGAAATGGAGTGAGACGTAGGGCTCATTTCCCACGACCCAGCTATCATGACCGGGAGGCCCGGCGGGTATATGAAAGAGAATACCCGTTCGCAGTTCGTGAATTGTGCCATCCTCCATCGCAGCCGTAGCACACCCGGAGAGCACGAGACCCACGTGCTCCACGTTACAGCGGGCAGCTCCTACTGTGGGTCCGACGTGGACGGACCATTTCCATCCAGGCTCGTAGGTGGCGCGGCCAATGGTCATGCCGCCGATATGCACGATTTCGAATTTCCCTTTTTCGAAGGTGCGCACTTCATCGGGATTTTCGAAACGCTTCAGGACTGAATCGAGTTGAGGCATCGCTGAGAGTGTTTGCCTTGTCGAGGGGCGCTCGAACGCATGCCCTACGTGATCTCGTTTCCTGACTTCTCCATCACCTTGGCATAGGTCGTCAGAGCGAGAAGCGGGAAATAATCCCGATACAGGTGGTAAATCAGATAAAAGACGCGCGGGAACCCCGTACCGGTGTAGAACTGCTCATCCCAGGAACCGTCGCTCCTCTGGGTACGCATGAGATAGGCGATGCCGCGGGCAACTGAATCGCTGCGGGTATCGCCAGCTGCCAGAAGCCCCAAGATGGCCCATGCGGTCTGCGAGGGCGTGCTGTCTCCCTGGCCGCGCAGGGTGGGATCATCGTAGGAGCCAACAGTCTCGCCCCAACCTCCATCCGCGTTCTGGACCATGCGGAGCCATTCTGCTCCTTGCTGGATACAGGGCTCGTGCAAGTCCATGCCGATGGCTTCCAGTCCTCGCAAAACCAGAGCAGTGCCGTAAATGTAATTGACCCCCCAGCGTCCGAACCAACTGCCGTCCGGTTCTTGTTCTTGGCGAAGGAACTTGATTGCCTTCTTCACCGCCGGATGATCCTTGCTATAGCCGTACGTCGCAAGCATCTCAAGAATGCGGCCGGTGATATCGACCGTAGGGGGGTCGAGCATGGCATTGTGGTCGGCAAACGGCACGTACTGGAAGACCATGCGATCGTTGTTTTTGTCGAACGATGCCCAGCCGCCGCTTTTGCACTGCATCGAGAAGATCCAGTCGATGGCGCGCTGTACGGATTCGCGCTGGTAGCGCCCGTTGGGATGCTCGACGCGGCTCAGAGCGAGGCAAACCATGGCGCTGTCGTCCACATCGGGATAGAACTCGTTGTTGAACTCGAAATACCATCCACCCGGTTGCCCCGCTTTGTTCTTCACCTTCCAATCGCCGACCGTGCGCACCTGTTTCTGAAGGATCCAGTCGGCGCACTTGACCATGCGCGGATCGTTGCTGGGAACTCCGGCTTCACCCAATGCAAACAGTGCGTACGCTGTGTCCCACACCGGCGACATGCAGGGCTGCATGCGAAAAGTATCTTCTTCCTCGATCCCAAGCTTCTCGAATTCATCCATCGCGCGGATGACCTGGGGATCGTCGAGGGAATAGCCCAGGCAGCGCAGCGCGATGATTGAGTTCATGACCGACGGGTAAATTGCGCCGAGGCCGTCACTCATCTCGAAGCGCTCGAGCATCCATTTTTCTGCGCTCTTGAGAGCGATGGAACGCAGAGGGCGCACGTGCACTCGCTCCAGCCAATGGGTCATCCGATCCAGCACCAGGAAGAAATTTCGCCAGGACACGATCTTCTTCGCCCAATGCAGGTGCATACGTGACTTATGCATGCCGCCGACAAAGAGTTCCTCAACTCCCATTTCCCGCGGAATCTTTTTAAAGGGCTTTTTCGCGTAGCAGATGGAGAGCGGCACCAGGATGGCGCGCGACCATGAGGAGATTTCGTAGATGTTGAACCAGAACCAGTTGGGAAACAGCACGATCTCCGGCGGAATCGCCGGAACCGCGTCGTAATCATACTGTCCGAAGAAACAAAGATAGATCTTGGTGAATGTATTGACTTCAGTAACCCCGCCCAACTCCAGGATCTTTTTACGCGCCTTCTGCAGCACTGGATGATCGGCGGTAAATCCGGCGAGTTTCAGTCCGAAATAAGCTTTGACGGAAGCGCTGATGTTGGAGGGTCCGCCGGCGTAAATGCTCCAGCCACCGTCCTCGTTCTGGTGCCGCAGGATCCAGTTAGCGGCCTTCTGAAAGCGTTCCTGATTTCCCGTACCGAGAAGTGTGTGCAGGAGGATGTAATCCGATTCCAGGGTGGTGTCGGCCTCAAGTTCGCCGCACCAATATCCTTCGTCGTGCTGCTGGGAAAAGAGATACTTCTTCGCTGCGGCGATTGTAGCCTTGACGCGGCTTCCGAAATCCTCGATTTTTCCGAAACGGAGTTGCGGTTCAGAACCGATGACGGTTGGAGTTGGATTTGGGGAGTTGATGTCCATCTTTCTCAGCGCCTTGCTAGAGACATGATGTGTCACGTCTCTCTTCCGACCGCAAGACGTTGCAAGCAACGTCTCCACGACTACTTAGCCGCTCACTCCGGCGGGTGCCGCGGCGATTGCTTCGACAATCTCCGGAGGTAGCCCGAAGCGTACATTCTCCGGCATGACTTCGAGTTCCTGCACGTTGGCAAATCCTTTGTCGCGGAGGAACGCTACTGTTTCTTCGACCAGATGCTCGGGCGCAGAGGCTCCCGCAGTCAGAGCTATCGTCCTGACGCTCTTCAGCCACTCCGGCTCGATGTCGTTGCAACTATCGATCAGGTGCGCTTTGGTGCCGAGGTTCCGCGCGACTTCGACCAGGCGATTGGAGTTTGAACTGTTTTCAGAGCCTACGACCAGTAACAAGTCAGACTCGGAAGCAATCTGCTTCACTGCCACCTGCCGGTTTTCGGTGGCGTAGCAAATATCCTGCGCGGCGGGTCCTTTGATATTGGGAAACTTCGCTTTGAGCTCAGCAATGATGTCTTTGGTTTCATCCAGACTCAGGGTGGTCTGGGTGAGATAGGCCACACGGTCGGGATCGGGCACGGAGAGATCCTTTACCTGCTCTGGAGATCCAACCACCTGGGTGACGAGTGGGGCCTCGCCGAGCGTCCCAATGACTTCGTCGTGATCTTTGTGTCCAATCAGGATGAGCGAATATCCCTCTTTAGCGAACTTGACGGCTTCGACGTGCACCTTGGTGACCAGGGGGCAGGTCGCATCAATAACCCGCAACCCACGCTTGGTGCTGTGCTCGCGCACATCCGGAGAAACTCCGTGGGCGCTGTAAATAATGCGCTCGCCATTGGGGACTTCGTCTTCGCTGTCGACAAAAATCGCGCCCTTGCCCCGCAGTTCTTCGACCACGAAGCTGTTATGCACAATCTCTTTGCGGACGTAGATCGGCGGCCCAAATGCCTCCAGCGCGATCCGCACTACGTCAATCGCCCGGACCACGCCAGCGCAAAACCCGCGCGGCTTGAGCAACAGTAAAGTCTTTTCTTCGGTCTTCGTTCCTGCCACGATGAAACCCACTCCTTCGTTTCCTCAGGTCAGAGCTTAAAACCCTATTGAAAATGGACAAAGCTCACTGAGGAGCCCACCTTGAGTTGTTGGATGCAAAAGCGCGCTACAAACCGTACCTTCAGGGTACACGATTCCCCTTGCGGCGTTAGCATTAAAGTAGCGGAAAGTGCCGGGATGGTCAACGCAAGCTAATGAAAGTGCTGCAATTAGCACCAAAACCCGAAAATCTGACAGCGAACGGAGACGCCACCTAGGAACGAACCGGGCTCAGCGATAAAGCGGACATGGTCCTCACGTAAATCTCGTCTGCAGTCCCGCTCGCAACCACTGGAATTAGCAGCCTGCGCTTCCGATAAAAATCGATCAGAGGCGCGGTACTCTGCTTATAGGTCTTAAGGCGCACCCGAATGGATTCGGGTTCATCATCTTCCCGCTGAAACAAGGCTCCCTGACATAGATCGCAGCGTCCAGCGAGTTCAGGAGGGCGTTCCGTGACGTGGTAAACCGCTTTGCACTGGGAACATGTGCGACGCCCGGCCAGACGTTCGACGATCTCCGCCACTGGGAGGTCATAGTTGATGACGGCGGTCACTTGCAAACCCTCTTGGTCCAGCAATCTTTGCAGGGACTCCGCCTGGACGACTGTGCGGGGGAACCCGTCCAGGATGAACCCTCCCCGGCAATGCAAGCATGCTCGTCGCTCGCGAACCGTCTCCAGGACGGTAGCATCGGGAACCAGTTCTCCGCGTCGCATGTAGGCCAAGGCCTCCCTGATGGCGGGGGTCTGCCCACCATCGGGCCGGCTACCCGCGTTGCGGAAGACATCGCCGGTGGAAAGGTGACAAGCGCCCAGGCGGTCATGGAGGAGGGCGGCTTGGGTCCCCTTGCCTACTCCGGGCGGGCCTAGCAGAACGAGTCGAGTGATCACGGCCGGGGGCTTGGGCAGGACGTCGCATTCTGCCGACGGGCCGTGGAGCCAGGCGGGACGATCCTGGTTCATAGGAGGTGTCATCGCAACAATTTAGGCCGCTTACAGAGGGCTTGCTGTGACCGAAATCACGGAACAATGCCCGCCGCCGCACATTTAGCTGCAGCCTACGAGAATCAAGCCCGTCACCTCTATAGCACCCTCGTGCCTCCATCTCCCCACCCCGTGCCATTGTCATTGCACCTTGGCGAGAGCAATCTAATTGCGAGTTCCCGCAGACTCCCAGGTCAGCGAACAAAATGCTGGAAGTGAGCCAAAGACGAGAGATAGTCGCCCCGCAAACGCGGGTGGCTGGACAGAGCCAACAGCCGCGCAAGCTGATGATCGCGCTGGTGCTGCTGCTGGTGGCCCTCGTCGCCGTTCTGGTGAAGGATCGCCAGTTCTGGTTCGGCTCTGAGCAAGCGACCATTGAGTCGGATCTGCCGGCGGCTCCGCCCGCTGCGCTTCCGACTAATCCGGCTCCCGCTCCGACTCCGTCTGCACCCGCGCACAGCGCTACGAAACCCGTTGCTACCGCCAAAACTTCGTCCCAGCCAGTAGCTCCACAGACCCCAGCAGTCAGCACCACCCGCACGGTACTGCCTCCGCTTGATATTGTGGTTACGGGCGGAGACGACTACCGGACCGTACGGCCCAGCAGCAGAACGCGAACTGAAGCTGCCAAGGCACCCGCGATCCAGCCCGAGCAGTCCGCAGCCAGTCTTACGGCTCCGGCGGCCGAGCGCACACCGGTTCCGGTTGCTGCCACGCATCTGCCCCAGACCAATCTTCATGCGACCTATCCGGTTCTTTCGCAACACATGAACGTGCAGGGATCGGTGGTATTGGAAGCGGTGATCAGCGCGGACGGCGTGATTCAGAATGTGAAAGTGTTGAGTGGCCCCGCGATCCTGAGCTCTGCGGCCGAGCGCGCCGTACGCGAATGGCACTTCAAGCCCATCTACCAGAACGGCCAGGCTGTTGAGAGCAAGGCCAAGATCACGGTCAACTTCAGCATCCGGGTCGGCGACAGCGCGCCCAGCAGCACTCTGGCACAGAGCACACCCGCCAACGATCCCAGCGTCAGCCGTTAGCCCGAATCATCTGCTCGGCATGTTTCCTTGAAGTTTCCGTTAACCGGGCTCCGCTCAGCATGCGCGCGACTTCTTCGGTGCGCTGTTCTCCGGTAACCTCGCGGATGCTGGTGCGCGTTCGACCAGCGGACTCCTTTTTCTCGATCACGTAATGATGATCTCCGAACGTGGCGATCTGGGGCAAGTGGGTCACGCACAGGACCTGGTTGGCGCGCGCCAGCGACTTCAGCTTCTTGCCGACAGCTTCCGCTGCGCGTCCGCCAATACCAGTGTCGATTTCGTCGAAAACCAGCGTCTTGTGAGTGCCCGACTTTTCTCGTTTCTTCCGGGAAGTAGCGCCTTGCGATTCACGCTTCGCGAGGTTTCGTGACTCGGGAGCTGACTCGACCGTCGCCTTCAACGCCAGGATGACGCGCGACAGTTCGCCGCCGGAAGCTATGTGCTCCAGTTGCCGCAACGGCTCGCCAGGATTGGTCGAGATCATGTAGAGAACCTGATCAAATCCAGATGGCGTCCAATTTGATTCTTCAGCGGAGTGCGTCATCTGCACACGGAAAACCGATTTCATCGCGAGATCGTTGATCTCGGCCTCAACCAGCTTTTCGAGCCTCTGTGCGGACTCTCTGCGCGCCTTTGACAGCAGCTTTGCAGTTCGCAAATATTCCTCGGCGGCTTTAGCTAATTCGGCCCGCAGTTGGCGCAGGATCTCTTCCTTGTTCTCGATTTCCGACAGCTTCCGGGAAACTTCGGCTCCGAACTCAATGACTTCGTCCAGCGTCGGCCCGTATTTTCTCTTCAGCCGGTCCAGCAACGCGAGACGATCTTCCACCTTGGAAAGATGTTCGGGTGAAGCCTGAATTCCTCCCGCATAATCGCGCAACGTGGCGCCCACGTCTTCCACGGTGATGCGAGCCGCTTGCAGGGCGGCAACCGCTTCCTCGAATTTAGGCTCGTAGCGCGTCAACTCTTCTACCTGCTTTTGGGCTGCGCGCAACGAGGATGCAGTAGACCCGCTGCCCTCGTAGAGGAGATCGAAGGCATTCATGGCGGCGTTGTAGATCTTCTCGGCGTTCGCCAGCACGCGCTTTTCTGTTTCCAGGCGCTCGTCTTCCCCGCTCTGCAGGCGAGCCTCTTCGATTTCCCGCTTCTGAAAAATCCAGAGATCCACCAGGCGCAACCGGTCTTGCTCGTCACGCTCCAGTTCGTCGATTCGGGTGCGGACTTGTTTCCACGCCGAATAGCTTGCGCTTACCGCTTCGAGTTGGCTGCCGGAAAAGGTATCGAGCAATTCCAGCCGAGCCGGCCCATCAAACGACAGAATGGACTCGTTCTGGGCGTGGATGATGGCTAGATGAGGCGCCAGTTGCCGCAGGACGGCGACCGTGGCGGGCTGATTATTGACGAAGACTCGCCCTTTGCCGCTGGCGGAAATTTCCCGGCGAAAGATGAGGGAACCGTCTTCGGACTCGTCGAGTCCGTTGGCTTCAAGAATCTTGGTCAGAGCGTCTTTGGAGGTTCCGTCCGCCTCGAAGACTGCTGATATAACCGCCCGGTCGGCCCCCCCGCGAATGACGTCTGGGGAGGCCTTTTCTCCGAGAAGGAGCGCCAAGGCATCGATCAGGATAGATTTCCCTGCTCCTGTCTCTCCGGTCAGAAGATTCAGACCATGACCGAACTCCACCACCAGGTTGTCGATGACGGCATAGTTCTCGAGGCGCAGTTCGGTGAGCACTAGTAGTCCTGTAGAGTTTTGCGCAGCATAGCATGAAAGACGGCGGCCAGAGGCCGCGGATTCGAGCCGGGTGGCTGGGTGCTAAATCATTGATGCCGGACGCCGAAGAGTCGGTCCCCGGGCGCCGGGGCACCCATCTGCGGCGTGGTCCAACTCCGGGCTCACGCTTCGCCTTGAAGCTGAGCTGCTGGTATGATCATCTAACATCTTCCATGGGTATAGCCGGACAGTACGCGGTCGAGGACCCTCCACATTCGATTCCAGCCACGATGAAGGCTGCGGTGTACCGCGGCGTCAATGATGTGCGCGTGGAAACGGTTCCGGTCCCGAAGATCGGACCCCGCGAATTATTGATCCGGGTACACTCCTGCGGCGTTTGTGGCACTGACTTGAAGAAGATTGCCACCGGGTCCCACTCCGCCCCGCGCATTTTCGGTCACGAGACCTCAGGAGTCGTTGCCGCGACCGGCGCCCAAGTACGCAAATTCCGGCCTGGCGACCGGGTAATCGCGTTCCATCACATCCCTTGCGGGGAGTGCTTTTACTGTCGGCACAAGACCTTCGCACAATGCGCAACCTACAAGAAAGTGGGCTGCAGCGCTGGCTTTGAGCCTTCCGGGGGCGGTTTTGCCGAATACGTGCGGGTTATGGATTGGATCGTGGATCATGGGACGCTGCGCATTCCGGAGGACGTGTCGTTTGAACAGGCCTGTTTTGTCGAGCCCGTAAATACTTGCATGAAGGGAATCGAGGCGCTCCGAGTCCAGCCGGAAGAGACCATACTGGCCATCGGACAGGGCCCTATCGGCATCATATTGAGCGTATTAGCTCGCCGGGCGGGGGCCAGCGTAATCACTTCCGATTTGTACTCAGAGAGGCTTAGAATAGGAGCAAGTTTCGGACTGGACAATTCAATAGACGCTTCGCGGGCAAACGTGGTCGAAAAAGTCCGTGAACTCAGCGAGGGGCGTGGCGCCGACGCCGTGATTCTGGCGGTCGGTGGCAATTCCCTGATTCGCACCGCGATGGATGCCGCGCGTCCAGGCGGGCGTGTTTTGCTGTTTGCGCAAACGCAGCACGGGGAGGCCGTGATCGATCCTGCAGCCATCTGCGTGGATGAAAAGACATTAGTGGGATCCTATAGTGCCTCGGTCGATCTGCAAGAAGAGTCAGTCCGGTTTGTCATGAATCGCGAGATGGATATAGAACGGCTCGTAAGCCATCGCTTTCCATTGGAGCAGAGCACACAAGCGCTGGAGTTAGCCGCTCACCCGCAACCATCGTCGATGAAGATCATGATTCAGCCTGGCAGTAGGTGGGCTGGCAGTATCCGGGAAGGAAACCCGCAGTGAACGGAAAAATGACCGCTGCCGTCCTGTACGGCAAAGAAGACGTAAAGATTGAAAAGGTTCCAATACCTCGCGTCGGCGAAGGCGAGGTTCTCGTCAAAGTTCAGGTCGCCCTGACCTGCGGCACAGACTTAAAAGTTTACCTGCGTGGCTATCACGCCCGAATGATTGTCCCTCCTGCCTTGTTTGGCCATGAACTGGCCGGAGTGATCGAAGAGGTCGGAGCCGGAGTTCACGGTTTCAAAAAAGGCATGCGCGTGGTGGCGCTGAACTCCGCACCTTGCCAGATGTGCTTCTACTGCTCCAAGCATCAGGAAAACCTGTGCGAAGATCTTCTGTTCAACAATGGGGCTTATGCGGAATACATTCGCGTGCCGCGGCGGATCGTAGAAGCCAACATGCTGGTCATTCCGCCGAACGTAAGCTTCGAAGACGCTGCCATGACGGAGCCTTTGGCTTGCGTGCTGCGTGGATTGCATGAGACCGGCGTAGAGATTGGCGACACAGTAACCATTCTTGGCGGCGGACCCATTGGACTGATGTTCGTGCAGGTGGCCCGGGCCATTGGTTGCAACGTGGTTGCGGTGGTCAAGCGCGATGGACAAGTGGAAGCGGCCCGGCAGATGGGTGCGCACGAGATTATCCAGACCAGCAAAGTCAGCAACGTGGTGGATGCGGTGCGAGCACTGTCGCCACAGAAACGTGGCAGCGACGTCGTCATTGAAGCTGTGGGCAAGCCCGAAGGATGGGAGTGGGCCGTGGACATGGTCCGCAAAGGCGGGACCGTGAATTTCTTTGGCGGATGCGCCAGCGGAACAAAAGTACAGTTGGAAACGAATCGCCTGCACTATTCGGAAATCACGTTGAAGGCAACGTTCCACCATACGCCGGAAACTGTTCGGCGCGCCTTTGGTCTGATCGCAGCCAAGAAGATTCGGCCGACCGACTACATTACGGGTGAGGCGCCTTTGTCGCGGCTGCAACAGGTGCTGCGCCACATGCTGAATCGCACGGGTGAGATCAAGACGGCCATTATCCCCGGACACTGAAGAATCTTGAGATCTTGAGTTCGATTGTTGATTGAAGGACCCACGGCGGAGGACCGGATTCTTGTTCAACAATCAACGAGTATCAACCTTTGAACCGTGACTCCAGCCTTGCAAAATCAGAGTTCAGTTGCCCTTGGCTGGAGCCGCCTCCCGTCCAGCTACGCGATTCCGGCAACTGCCCCATCGCTGGACGAAGCTCGCCAATACTGCGCGCATCTGGCGCGCACGCATTACGAAAATTTCTCCGTAGCCACTTGGTTCTTGCCCAGCGGGCTGCGACAGCATTTTTTTAACGTCTACGCATACTGCCGTATTTCGGACGACCTGGGCGATGAGGTCGGCGACACGGCCGCATCTCTGGCGCTGCTCGACCAATGGCAGCGCGAACTTGATGCCTGCTACGAGGGGAGTCCCAGGCATCCGGTATTCGTGGCGCTGGCTGAGACGGTGCGGCGATTTGAAATTCCGAAGCACGAGTTTTCGGATCTACTGACTGCCTTCCGCCAGGATCAGTCAGTCACACGTTTCGAGACGTTCAATGACGTTCTGGCGTACTGCCATTACTCCGCCAATCCAGTCGGTCATCTTGTGCTTTACCTCTGCGGCTACCGCGACGCCGAAAGGCAACAGCTTTCCAATTTCACCTGCACCGCCCTGCAGCTGGCGAACTTCTGGCAGGATATCAGCGTCGATTACGCCAAGGGTCGCATTTATCTGCCGCTCGAAGACTTGCGGCGCTTCCGTGTTGCAGAGAGCGAGATCGCACAAAAACAGAACACGCCGGCCTTTTGCGAGATGATGAAGTTTGAAGTCGAACGTGCCCGCGATTGGTTCCATCAGGGACTGCCACTGATCGGCAAGGTGAATCGCGAACTGGCGATCGATCTCGATCTTTTCAGCCGCGGCGGGCTCGAGATCCTGAACGCGATCGAGCAGCAGGGTTTTGCGGTCTTAGGAAATCGTCCGGCAATCTCGAAATCACGCAAGCTGGGTTTGGTTGCACGGGCAGCGATGGCGAAGGTATTCCGGACGTCCCTGGGGGTCTCGCGATGAGCGCAGGCACACAACCGGTCCCCGTGCCGTGGACGCCGGCGCCGCCGCAGCTCGTGATGGCGTATTCGGTATGCAAAGGCATCACGCGGACAGCGGCGAAGAATTTCTATTACGCATTCCTCGTCCTGCCCCGCCGCAAGCGGGAAGCGTTATGCGCCGTCTACGCTTTCATGCGGCGCTGCGACGACATCACGGACGATCCATCCTTAAGCCTGACGGAGCGGCGCCACAAACTGGAAATTTGGCTGGACGAACTTCATCATGCGCAGCAGGGACAACCCACAGACGATGCCATTCTGCTCGCGCTCACCGATGCCCAGCGCCGTTATGCCATCCCTGCAGGACTGCTAGACGAACTGGCGCATGGCACTGCGATGGATGTCGAAGAGAGCGAGGCCGCGCTTCAAAGTCCTGACACACCGGGCCTGACGATTCAATACAAGACGTTCGAGGACCTGCGCGTTTATTGCTACCGCGTCGCTTCGGTTGTAGGCCTGGTCTGCATTCACGTGTTCGGCTATCGCGATCCTGCCGCGGAGGAACTAGCGGAAAGCTGCGGACTGGCATTTCAAATGACGAACATTATCCGCGACGTAAAGGAAGACGCCACGATGGGCCGCGTCTATTTGCCGGAAGAGGACCTGGCAAAGTTTGGCCTGTCGGCTTCGGAACTGGCGGGAACGGTGGATCCGGCGCGCTTCCGCCCCCTGCTGGCATTCGAGGCAGATCGAGCACGGGAATTCTACGCGGCTGGAGATCAATTGATCCCCTATGTTTCCGAAGACAGCCGGCCGGCGTTGTGGGTCCTGATCACGATCTATCGCGGCCTGCTCGAAAGAATTGCAGAGAAACAGTACGACGTCTTCACGTCCAAAGTCGCCCTGAGCACGACGGAGAAACTGCGCGTCCTGGGAAAAGGCTTCCTGAAACGCCTGACATGACCGGGGAAGTTCTCCGCGAGCTTCCATCTGATGACTCCGACCCCATCTCAAGCTAGCGTTGCCATCGCCGGAGGCGGTCTCGCCGGACTGGCAGCGGCCTGCGCTTTATCCGATGCGGGTTTTCGGGTCACCGTCTTGGAGAAGCGCCCGTTTCTCGGAGGGCGCGCGTCTTCTTACGAACATCCCGGAACCGGCGAGGTAGTGGACAACTGTCAGCACGTCCTGTTTCGCGTGTGCACAAACCTGGTTGAGTTTTATGAGCGGATCGGGATGGCCGGCCAGATTCGCTGGTACGACCGGATGACATTTATCGAACCGGGCGGGCGGACCTCCACAATGAAGTCGTCGTTTCTGCCGGCACCGATGCACACCGCACCTTCGTTCTTTGCCTTTCCCTTTCTCAGCAGCACCGACAAGCTCGCGATCGCTCGCGCGCTGGTTCCGCTTACGCTCGCGGTCCAGCAGGATACGGGGAAGTCTTTTCAGGAATGGCTGGATCGCCACGGGCAGACGAAGAATGCGGTTGCCCGATTCTGGCATCCCATCCTGATCAGCGCGCTGAGCGAGGACCTGGACCGCATTTCGGTTTCTGCCGCAGCGCAGGTCGTGCGGGAGTCGATGAAGTCTCCCGCGGCGCGGCAGATGGGCGTGCCGGCGCTCCCTCTGACCGATCTCTACAACGCTGCCGGGGAGTACGTGCGCGCACGCGGCGGAGTGTTGCGGTTCCGATGTCCGGTTGAAAGTTTCTCGGCGGATGCCTTCAAGATTCGCCTGCGAGGGCGGACCGGCCCTGAAGAGTCCGAGGAAGCATTCGATTATCTTGTGCTCGCGCTTCCCTTCGATGCGCTCGATCGCGTTCTCCCGAATGCCCCGGAGAGTTCTCCGATCCGCGAGAAGATTTCACATTTTGAAAACTCGCCCATCACTGGCATTCATCTGTGGTTCGACCGCCAGATTTCGGATCTCGACCATGCCGTGCTGCTCGACCGCACGATTCAATGGATGTTTCATAAGTCCCGGCTGCAGCCCGTTCGCGCGCAATCTGGCAACGGGGATTCGGGAGGCAGTTACATAGAACTCGTGGTCAGTGCGTCGAAATCGTTAATCGACAAATCGCGGTCGGAGATTGTGGACCTTGCGCTGGCTGAAGTTCGCGAATTTTTTCCGGCGGCCAAGGGCGCCAATCTCTTGAAATCCACTGTCATCAAAGAAGTGAATGCGACCTACTCACCACGTCCGGGCATTGATGCGTTTCGGCCGACGCCGCTGACTGGGTGGCCGCGCGTCTTTCTCGCCGGAGACTGGACTGCGACCGGATGGCCAGCCACCATGGAAGGGGCAGTGCGCAGCGGTTATCTCGCTGCCGAAATGTTGGCGCGGAATGCAGGACACGAAGCACACTTTCTCTCTCCCGACCTGCCCGCATCCGGGCTGATGCAGCTATTCCACAAGCGTTCTTAGCCACGCAGTCGAGGCCTAAGCGGCTCGCGAGAGCGATGCGGCTGGTATGTTCCGGCAACTCCAGTGGTAACTAAACTGTTCGTCACTTTGGCCGATACACATGGCATGGACGGGCGTGACATCGAATCGCGCATGCTGATGTGGGCGGTGGCTGAGATCTCCTGGCAGGATCCGACTGGAGCTCCGTGCCGCGCGCCGGCAACGCTGGAAGACACGTCGGCATCGGGTGCTTGCGTTCGGCTCAGGAGTCCGCTAGCGGTGGGCTCGGTGGTCACGATCCGTTGGCACCGGGAGCAATTCGCAGCAGTGGCCAGGAACTGCCGCCAGGACGGGCGCGACTTCCTCGTGGGTGTAAGGCGCGAGCCAGCTACCCGGCTTTCATCTTCGGGTGGCTCGACGGGCAAATCCCGAATCAGCGCCAGCAATGGAATCCAGCCCAAAGCAGCAGAGGCGACGACAGATCATCCACTTCTGAGGGCATTACAGGCAGAACATACGCGCAGAACATGTCAGAACACTGCCGCGGTTAGCCCGGTTGCTCCGCAAGCTGCCAGCGCTCCCTCAGTCGCTAAACCGCAGGCTGGGCAAGGAACACGGTCCCGGATTGAGTCTCCAGAAGCACTCCCGGTGATCAGGAATTCTGCGATGGCAGGCAGGGACATGAAATCTTCCGATTCTCGCAGCACTTCTGCCAATTCAGGCGCGCCCCCTCGCCTCGAAAGGAAAGATATGCAACCGAAAAGCCTCTTTCCCAACTTCTGGCGTCGCGCCAAGGAGCAGGATCGGCCCGAACCAGCCAACCCCAAGGAGGTTCTCGTGAACCAGCCACTGACACCTGTAGCCGACACCAATAGCGCTCGACCGCAAGAGATGCTTTCCTATGACGACATCTATCATGCGGCAGGAATCATGAACCCCGCCTCAGGGTATGGCATTCCGAAGGTTGTAGAGATGCTGAACAGCCAGCGCATCCGCGACCTGTCGAAAGAGGTCAAGCGCGCGTCGGTGTTGATGGCGCTTGATGCAGCCGGCACTTCGGTGGAGCAGGTTCTTCGCGACGCCACGCGCCGGCAGGAGGCGTTGAACTCTTATGAATCAAGTAAGAAGAAACAGCTGGAAGAGTTCGAGGCTGCCAAAACTCGTGAGAACAGTCAGATCGAGCAAGAAATGGAGCGAGTCCGGGCGCACTATGCCGAACGCATTGAGCACAATCGCGATGTGATCGGGCAGGAAAAAGAATCGCTCCGCAATTGGCAGATGGCTATGCAGCATGAGCTCCAGCGTATTGCGGAAGTAATCGAACTTTGCGGCAAACAGCCACAAGGAGCGGCGGCGGCCGGATCGGACAAAGCTGCCTCATCGGAGCCGGAGCAAGCGCGCGCGGCAACTGCTGGGCGAACCGGTTAGAAATTCGGCAAGGGGCCGCTTTCTCGCGCATGCCTCCCCCGGAAAGCGGAAGATTTTTGCTGATAAGGAAAAATTTCGAGGCAAGGCTCACTTGGCGCGGCGGCATGCGACCAGCAGTTTGGTCCACGGCTCGGCGTCAAGTCGACTGATCTGCACGACGGGGTGATCGTTCGTGCTGTCGTGAATGAACTGCCCGTCGCCGATGTACATACCCGTGTGCGTGATCTTTTTTGGGGAAGAACCGAAAAAGAGCAGGTCCCCGGCTTGCAGATGCTTGCGTTCGATAGCAGTAACTCCACTCCACGCAGCTTGCTGGTCGGCATCACGCGGCAGGTTGATTCCGCGAGCACGTAGCAGCATCTGGGTAAATCCGGAACAATCAAAGCCGAAGCTCGAACGCCCTCCCCACAAGTAAGGAAGCCCGAGAAAGCGTTTCGCCAGTGCGATCGACTCCGGGATGGACAACAGCTTGGGATCAGAAATTACATCACCCGCCTGCACCCAGGCGATGCGCAGGTCAGGCAGATGCACCTGGATCCAACCCTCTGGAGCAGGCTTTCCATCTTTCATCTTGGCGTCGGGAACTGCTTCCAGGCGGGTTTCAAAGGGAACCGTGACAAGCGGTTTATGTTTGGCAAAGTCGGGCTCGGCATAAATGTTCGCGAACAGACTTTGAACTTGCACCGTCGAGCCTGCCGTTGCATAACCAGTCCCGGTAAGCAGTATTCGAACGTGACGGCTCGGCACCCAGCCCTTGTAGTGATCGGAAGTCTGAATTCGCGACCACTCTCCACGTGCAACCACCAGCGCCACGTTACTGCCGTAGATCGCTTGCGAGACTACGTCGGTCTTGTCACTTGGCCCGGAATACATGTTCGCGACCGGAACGACCACGACATAGCCGGTAGTCTTCGCCAGGGCTGCCGTCGCAAGCAGCACGATGAAAACCGCACACACAAAGTCGCGGGAAGTTCTACCAGGGCTTCGCATCAAGAGTTGGGGAAGAACAGGCAATTTTGCGTCTTGGATTCAAATGGTAGCCGATGCAACAGCGAACCTGCCAGAGAAAAAGACTCGGAGAGGCTGGTGTATCGCTTTCCAGGAGGGCTGGGCGCCAATGTTCATAGGGTACGACTTACCGCTCCGTGAACATACCCGCGACCGCATACCCGCATAGGAAGGACACCGAAACTGCAATCAAGGATGTGACAGCAAAATGTGCGCGTACGTTGTAGGAAAGGGTGAGGCGTTGTTTGGCATCATCCACCTTGGAGATCAATTCCAGGGCGGTTCGGTGAATGCGCTCACGCTGCTGGAGAGCTCGTATTTCCAAACGTTCGGGGCTGGGAGACGCGCTCATAATCGTTCCTCGCTTCATTCTGCAACCAGACTTTGTCGCCGCTCAGAACTTCAATCGTTTTTTGCGGTGTCATGGTTTGCTTGCTAAGCCGTCGCTTTACGGCAAAGAGAGCGCCCGCTCCCACGACCGACCAGAGAACGGCGACTGCCAGGCATCCAAAAAACCACCGGTAAGGATTATCCGGGAATGCCACAGCGATCAAAGCTGCCAGAGCCAGCGAAAATACCAGAAAAGCGGTGGTAAGAAACAGGCCACCGGCTACGGCGAGCGGAATTGCAGCTTTAAGCGTGCCGCCTTTCTCCTGTATTTCGCGTCTCAACAACTCAATGCGGGTCTGAACGAACTCTTGCAGTTGGCCTTTCATTTCGCCCAGGATTCCCATCAGGCTTCGGCCGTTATTTTCAGTGCCAGGCATTACCGGCTTGACCTCCAAATGCGAACCGCGACCCCCACTGCGAACGCCGTACCCGCTATCCCACCGAGAAGGGCAACTGGGTTTTCTTCTTTTAGGCGTTGGCTGCCGTCGCGCACCGTGCGGTACCACGAGGCCGAGCGATCGCACGTAGTGTCATAGGCGTTCGCGAAAAACTGCCCAGCTTGGGCTTGCATGCGGCCCGCCCAGTCAGCGGCCGCTGCGACTTTTGGGGCGAGAAAAAGATCTCCCGGCGGTAGCTGCCGTGCGGGATCCTGCACTGCCTGCATGTTTGGATTTTCGCCTGCGCTCATGTGCCACTCCTATTCCTGAGGGGAAATTCCGGAGAAATCCCTTAGTCCGCCACCGACCTGCAGCTAGGATGCCGCCCTCTTTACTCGTGTTGTCGCGAAATTAGCGCCTAGCTCTGCTGAGGACCCTCGCACGAATCTCGACGTACAGTTACAATGCGAATGCCTTTGCCAAGCTCGACCCGCCAGGGCGTGTTTTTGGAATCAGAGGACCACCAGGTGCAGATACCTTTATGACGACGCAGCCGGTAACGGGCAGTGCCGCGATGCTCGACAGCAAGAGGATTTTTTATAACCGCTTTCTTCTGGTCGTCGCTGGCTTGGGGGGCCTGCTATACGGAGTCGATGTCGGGATTATTGCGGGAGCACTTCCCTACCTGGAAGCAACCTCGGAACTGAATCGTGGTGAACTCTCCATAGTCGTGGCGGCGGTGCTGCTGGGGAGCGTGATCTCTACGCTGTTCGCCGGACTGCTGGCAGATTGGATAGGTCGAAAGGCGTTGATGGCGGTCAGCGGAGTCATGTTCGTGATCAGCATCCCGATGATCGCGTTGGCGCACGGTTACGGGCCGCTCGTCTTTGGACGGCTCTTACAAGGCACGAGCGCCGGCCTGATTGGAGTCGTGGTTCCTCTTTATCTGGCGGAGTGCTTGACTGCCTCGAACCGCGGCAAGGGGACGGGAGTCTTTCAATGGCTGCTGACGGCGGGCATCGCGACCGCTGCTCTCATTGGATTACTCTTCAGCTTCCGGCTTGAACATATCGCCCAGAGCGGCGACGCCAATGCGATCTTCGCGTTTAAGAATTCGGCATGGCGTGGGATCTTCTGGGTATCGCTGCCACCTGGGATTCTGTTCGTGATTGGCAGCTTGATGTTGTCGGAATCGCCTCGCTGGCTTCTCAAGCGAGGAAAAAGCGATTCTGCCTATGCCGCTTTGCTGCGTTCCAGGAGCACGGAGCAGGCTGATCTCGAACTGAAAGAAATGCAGGATCTGGCGTCGGCAGAGACCACAAGGCAGGCCTCCGGTGCGAAGGTGAAGGATTCGCTCCTGCGGCGGAAGTATGTAATTCCATTCGTGCTGGCTTGCATCATTCTCGCGTGCAATCAGACCACCGGCATTAATTCGCTCATCGCTTACAACACGAACATCCTGCTGCAGAGCGGGTTGTCCGATTTCGCGGCCCATCTTGGCTACGTGCTGTTCACATTCGTCAACTTCTTCGTCACCTTCGCTGGGGTTGTTTTAGTGGATCGCAAAGGACGCAAGTTCCTGCTTTCTCTGGGTACGGCTGGAATAATTTTTTCGATGTTGTGCACGGGGGTTCTGTTCCGGAAGACGGAAAAGTTGAGTGTCGATTCAGGATCCGCGTTGCAGGCAATGGTCGCGCCCGAGCAGACTCTTGCTCTGGCGTATAACCAAGACACTGCATCCAGGTTGCTGGCGGCATCCGATAAGGCAGCGACCCAAGCGCCAACCTCTCTGGTGGTGATCTACTCATACGGAGATTTTCGCGCGGCGAGCCAGGCCGTGCGATCCGATGATCCTGCGGCGAAGCCCATCGAAATCAGGCGTGACGACTGTGTTCCCGCAAACCGGGTGAATGCGTTCTTCTCAAATCCCTTCGGCGATCTGGAAGCGGCGCGCAACGCCCCGCTGAAAATTGAGAACGCATTGATAACTCCTGTCCCTTCTGCCAGCCATGGCTGGATTGTGGCGATCGCTTTGTTCGTCTTTATGGCGTTCTATGCCGTTGGTCCCGGCGTGTGCGTATGGCTCGCGCTTTCGGAATTGATGCCAACCCGCATCCGTTCGAATGGCATGAGCATCGCCCTGGTGCTCAATCAGGCTGTCTCCACGGCGATTGCAGCGATCTTCTTACCCACGGTCGGCGAGCATGGATATTCGACGATGTTCTTCGGATTTGCCGCCTGCACGGTGATTTACTTCATTACCGCAACGTGGTTCCTGCCCGAGACCAAGGGGAAAACGCTGGAAGAGATTGAAGCGCATTTTGAGGGGAGCACTGTTCACTAGTCAGTTCGAACTCTCACGCTTCCTTAATCGTTTGGCGTCTCAACACAGGATCATTTATTCTCACCCACAGCCATCATGAGTGCTAGCAAACAGAAGCAGAGCAACGGCAATCGTCCCGACGCCCGGACGCCGAAAAACAGGAAGGGCGGGGCATCCGCGAGCGATAAAGGAACATTTACGCACGCCATGCGCCGCGAGATTTATGAGCAGCCCACGGCCATTGCCCAGACAATCTCAAAACATCTGAAAGATGACATCATCTTCCCCGGTGAGTTGGAAACAATTGCCGGCGCACTGCTTACTTTTGAAAAGTTGATCATCGCGGCCAGCGGATCGAGCCGCCACGCCGGGCTTGCCGGCGAGATCATGATCGAGGATCTCTCGGGCGTGGCCGTGGACGTGGAATACGCCAGTGAATACTGCTACCGCTCGACGCACGCCGCAGTGGAACCGATTGTCATGGTCATCACGCAGTCAGGCGAGACGGCCGACACCATTGCGGCGCAGCGCGAAGCACTTACCCGGGGCGTGAAGACTATCGCTATCTCGAACGTGCCGGACACCACGATCGTGCGTGAGGCCGGCGCGGCGCTGATTTCAGGAGCCGGACCTGAACTCTCGATCCCCGCAACCAAAAGTTTTACGACCCAGCTCACGATCTTGTACCTCATGGCCCTGTTCCTCGCGCGCAAGCGCGGGCGTATGACTTCGGAAGTCACGCGCTCATACTTGCAGCGACTTATGCGCCTTCCCGCAGCTATCGAAGAGAAACTGAGCAAGTGGGACAGCCTGGCCGAGGAATTTGGCGGCGTGCATTTCACCGCTGAGAAATTTCTCTACCTCGGCCGCGGAGTCCATTATGCGATCGCTCGTGAGGGAGCGCTCAAGCTCAAGGAAATCTCCTACGCTCACGCCGAGGGTTATCCGGCGGGCGAACTGAAGCACGGTCCTAACGCGCTAGTGGACGACAAATTGCCCGTAGTAGTGATTGCGACCTGCGATCATCGCGATCCTGATTCGGTGTTGCGCTATCGCAGGACGCTGGAGGTCATGAAGGAGGTCAGGTCGCGCAAGGGACCGTTGGTGACCGTAGCCACCGAAGGAGATAAGGACGTTTCGGCTATCGCCGACCAGGTCTTTTATGTTCCCGCCGCGCCAGAGCTGCTATTGCCCATCGTGGAGGTCATTCCGCTTCAGCTCTTCGCGTACCATGTCGCTATCAACAAAGGCTACGACGTGGATCATCCCCGCAATCTGGTAAAGGCCGTGGTGACTGAGTAGAGACTATGCCGGCGCAAAATCGATGTAGCCCTTTTGCACATTGGCGCTGATGAGTTTTGCCCGCAGCTTGTCTCCGACATCAAGTCCATGCGCCTGCACCAGAAGTCCTTCCACCTGCGGCTGCAACACGCGAATAAAAGTGCCGTGATCGGTTACACCCGTGACGATCGCGTCGAAGACTTCTCCGATCCGTTGCTGCATCGCGACCGCCGCCAGCCTCTTCGACATCTCACGTTCGACTTTCCGGGCGGCATCTTCTTTTTGCGTACAGTTCGCTGCAATGGCACTCAATTCGTCGTCGGAATATGGATTCTTGGCTCCAACGATTAGAGCCTTTATCAGACGTTGCGTGACCACATCGGCAAAGCGGCGGTTGGGCGCGGTGGAATGCGTGTAATCCTGCACCGCAAGGCCGAAGTGCCCGGACACCGATTCTCCCGCCCTCTCAAGAACATATTCGCCCGGTCCCATCAGCTTGATCACTGCCAGGGAAAGATCCGCGAAGTGATCGGGATCTGCCGCCTTCTGACCAATCAGGAACTGGTCCAGCGCTTTCGAGTCCGGTTCAGCGGGAAGTTTTTCTCCCTTTGCGGCCGCGAGTTGCACGATGCGGTCCCAACGCTTGGGAGTGCGCACAATGCGGCGCAGCGAGGAAACACTTTCCAGCCGGCGCGCGACCACTCCGTTCGCCGCGACCATGAAGTCCTCAATCAAGTCTGTGGCCCGGTTTTTCTGCTGCTTCACAATATCGATCACCTGATCATTCAGCACGAGGGGATGGACCTCGTTGGTTTGAAGGCTAAGGGCGCCGTTCTCGTGGCGCTGCTCTTTCAACCTTTGGGCCACTTCATCCTGCAGTTTCAATTGATCCTGTAAATCACTGTGATCGCGAACTTTGGCCGGAGCCTCGGACGCACCTTCCAGCCATGCACCGAGCGAGTTGTATTGCAGTTGTGCTTGATTGCGCACTACTGCTCGGTAGAGGTTCGACGAACTAATTGTGCCTTTGGAATCCACCACGAACTCTGTTACAACGGCGAGCCGGTCCTGGGCTTCCAGCAGTGACGTAATGCCCGTGGAGAGCTCTTCCGGAAGCATGGGGAAGTTACGCACGCCTGTGTACACGGTTGTGGTCTCGTTGGCCGCATGCTGGTCGATCGGACTCTGCTTAGCGGCGAACGCATCGACATCCGCGATGCCGATCATAATCTTCACGTCTCCATTGGAGCCACGCTCGGCCACTTCGATCTGATCCAAATCGCGAGACGTGTCGTTGTCGATGGAAGACCAGAGCAGGTTCCGCAGATCCCGGACTTCATTGCTGACCGCGACCTGTGGAGGGCTCTTCCTCAAGGCGGGCGAGTTGGTCGGATACAGCCCCAGGGAAGTCTGGTTCGAATCCGTGCTCTTGCATGATCTCTTTTGCGATAGCTTGCAGATCCAGATGCGAGGGATTGGCGTCGTGCATGGACTCCCCGAGGCGAAGTGAAGTGCTCTAAAGGCTATCACGGAGTCTCGATTCGCCTAGTCGATGGCGCACAAAACCAGCAATTTACGCCAATACAGTGATTTACGGGGCTACTGATAAAGAAGTGCGAGAGCCATCGACAGCAGGTGAATTCTTGCACCGTTGCTACTGAGAGCAGCCTGTCGTCTTTTTCTGGCGGCGATTCGCAAGGATGACGTAGACCATGTAGAGCACGATCGCCACATTTCCGATCAGTAGACCGCAACGCAGCAGAGTCACGCGGCGAAATAGTTCACGCACTTCAAGCGGCAGAAGCAGAGTGCCGGAAACCGCCGCTACCCATTCGGCCCAAGTGCGGCATCGCCAAAGGCCGTAGGCCTCAATGAACCGAAGTGTCGAGTAAGCAAATGCGAGCCATGCCGCCGCCCAGAGCTTGGAGTCCGTTATGTTGTCGGCGAAGTTCAGGAACATTTGCGCTATGCGGCGATCGGTGCTGATGTGAAACACGGCGAGAATGCTTTCCGCGTAGAGCCAGGCATCTTTGTGTACCAGCAAGAGGGCGCAGATTCCCATCAGCGTCACGAAAACGCCTTTGGAAAATTCGAGGGTGGCTACCGTCTGGAGCACACGCCTTTGGCGGCGAGGTGGTTCTGGCGTCGGATGGCGCATGCGCACGAAACTTACTTACGCAGGTTATCACGCGTACTTGCGAGCACCATACTGTCTATCCCTGTGCGGGCACATGTGATCTTCAGCGCCTTGCGGCCCACGCCAGCCCGTCGGGGTTTTGACCGACATCAATGTGTCCAACGTCTTCAAGTGACTTGAGATTGATGACCGCAACGTAGTTGTCGGGAGAACAGGCAACGAAAGCCCTCTCACCATCGGGCTGCACAAGAATGCCCGCGTTGCCGTGTCCCAATTTCAGACGCTTGATTTCCTTGCGTGTCGCTGACTCTAAGATTGTCAGCTCGCCAGTACGCAGGCTGGAGACCAGGACTCGCGCGCCGTCGGGAGTGAATTTCAACCGGTTGGCTCCGGCGACATTCGCCGATAGGGTGTCGGTCACATTCTTCGAGGCAACAGTGATGATGGAGATTGTGCCGTCCTGAGAGTTTGCTACCCAGATCTCTTTGCCGTCGGGCGAGACATCGAATCCTTCAGAGCCGTTACCGACTTTCACCACGGTCTGCTCCCAATCACCTCCGGGAGGAGTGGGGCGAGGCGGCGCATTGCTTGCGGTACCGGCAGGCGGACCCGCCGCTCGCGGCGGCACCTTGTCGATGATGCTCACGCTGCCCGAGTTCACATTCGTGGTCAGAATGCGTTTTTGATCCTCCGCGACCCAGATCATATGAGTGCGATCCTGGCCAGTGCCCAGAATCCAGTCGACTTTGCCCATCTTCGGATCGTAGCTGCCAATCGCTTTTGCAGCCTCCGCAGTGAACCACGTCTTGCCGGAAACAAATGCCAAGCCATGGGGACCGCGCAATGGTCCGAGATCGATTGCCGGGAGAGCATTCTTCTCTACCAGGTCAATCACTGCAATGGTGTTGTATGCTCCGAAACCATAATTGGAGACATAGGCTGTCTTGCCGTCTGAAGAAGCAATCACCTCGTGCGGATCATTGCCCACCGGAATGCGCGCGAGAACTTTCAGGCTGGCGGGATCGACAATCGCGAGAGTTTGATCCTTCTTGCTGAGGGCCAACAATAATTGATTCGGCCCGCTCTGCGCCTGGACACTCGTGGCGAAAATTATGCCGCCGACACATAGAAGAATCAGGCCTCGAACGCTCACGGCACCTCCTCAGCAATATGGGGTACTCCCGGAGGCAAGCGTCCGGGCTTACGTAGTACTTGCCGCAGGCTTTTTTCGGATCGCATCGCGCAACTCTGCGACAATTTCCTGCGACGCTTTGATCGCCGCTGCGTGCTGGTTTACGTTAAACGAGATAGCACCCACCCGGGCATGACCGCCTCCACCATAGCGCTCGCAAATGCGTGCCAGATTTACTTCCGGCTCCTGCGGAGCCCATGGATTCGATCCCACGGATACTTTCACGCGGAAACTGCTCTTGCTCAATCCCACGCTATAGACCGACTCCGGATTGAGGTAGTAAGGAATGAACTTGTTGTAGCCCTCAAGATCCTGGTCGGTCACATCGAAGAAGATAGTTCCGTCTTTACATTCCGTACGCTCTTTGAGAATGCCCACTGACAGTTCATGACGTCGAAGCAGGGGCGGCAACAATGGCGCGACAAAAGGCTCTTCCAGAATTTCGTCGAGCGGTTTCGTTGCAAGCAGCGGGATGAGATTGGGCACAAACTCATGATCGGGCGCCGACTCGATCACCATCGTCAGCTTCATGGCGGGGGCTTTCATCTCGACTGCGGTCTTCGCGTCAGGATAGAGGGCTCCATCAATGACGTCAGTCCAATACACGAGATCGGCTACCGGCGTAGGATCGAAACCAAAGCGTTGCTGCGCGATCATCGCGATAAAACTGGTACACGACTTGAAATCCGGATCGTAGAATTTGCGATTGCTCTGGTCCTGCTCGAAGTGTTCCGCATCGGCTGGCGTGAGAAATGCGCTCTCGTGATGATCGAACCACCATGTGATATTCGGAGAACTGGAGTACTTGAAATCGACGATGGCGTTCTCCTCGCCGTCAAACTGGTTCTCGTCAAACAGCGCGCCCGCCCGGTGTACCAGGCCGGTGAAGATGAATTCTGCATCACTGCGAATGCGCTCGCGGTAAAAACGGGAAAACAACGCGGCAGACGAAGCTCCGTCGAAACACTTGTCGTGATAGAAAACACGGATTCGCAATGCATTCCTCGATCGTGCAGAATTCCCGCGCCGGGAGTTGGTTTTGGTTCGTTACTCCCCCGTAGGTGAAAAGCTAATAGGATTGACAGCTTGGAGTAAGAAAGTCAAGGGCAGGAACTGGCTGCGATTCCTCCGGACCGAAGAGCGTCGGCAAGATCAGGCGACTCGCTCACGCGAAAAGTCGACACCAAACGGCGACCGAGCTCGCGCTACATCGCGTTCGCCTGCTTCTCCGCCATGTCACCGATCATGGGCAACTTGAACATTTTTCCCTGGTTTGCCTTCAGCAGCAACACAATCCAGAGGATCAGCCCACCCAGGCCGATGAGGGGCCACAGCAAAATGCTCAGCCACCCGAGAAACGGAATGTGCGCGAAAATGCTGAGCACAATCCACAACACGGTCCATGCGATGCAGAGAAAAATGCACTGCCAGGCGTGAAAGCGGATAAATCGATTTCGGTTGTAGGGAGCCACGACCAGGAACACAATCGCCGGAATAATCGTCACATAAGCGAGCATGCCTGCAACGTTGTCGGTCATTCCTTGAGATGTAGCCGCGGTCGCGGCAGATGGGCCTCCGGAAACGCGACTTGCGCAGGCAGCACAGGTCGTAGAACCGTCCGGGATCTGCGTTCCACACGTGCTGCAATAAGCCATGATGATCCTCCATGAAGTCAGCGTCCGGGTGAACGTTCGCGGCAAAATAACAAAAACAAGCACGCAACGCAATGGAATTCGAGGCTCGCTCTAAATCCTGCCGGCATATTGCTCGGCAAACTCGCCCAGCAGCGGGAGTTTGTAGGTCGCTCCCTGGAAGGCTTTGATCACTAATACGAGCCACGCAAATGTTGCCGCCAGTGTCGCAACTGCAGCAACGAGGACGACCAGCAGCGGTCCCAGCACAGGAACCGCGAACAAAGCCAGACTCGCGAGCCAAAGCAAGAGCGCGATCAGAATCGTTGCCACCGTGAATAGGAGACACTGCAACGCGTGAAATCGCACGAACAGGTTCTTACGATATGGCTGCAGGAGGAGAAATGCGATCGCAGGCAGGAAGCTGAAATAGGCGAGAGCTCCAGCCAGGCTTTCCGGAAGGCCCCCCACTCTGCCGTGCGCCTTCGCAATCACCTGCATCGACCTGCCGCAAGCCGGACAGAAACTGGCTCCTACGGGCATTTGCGCGAAACACTCCGGACAAGATTGGACTGGCCCCTCGATCTCATGCATTGCGGGCACCATATCAAAAGCCAGCTCGAGCGACAAATGGGTGGAATCAAGCTAGCGCATTGACGCACACCATCGCCGATAGTATGTTCGTGCGAATTCGCTGCGGCCCGTGCCTGGAAACCGCGCGCGAATCGGAGAAAAGCATGCCCTTCTGTCCTCAGTGCGGCTTCTCAAATGCCGATGATGCCGTGGTGTGCGCTCAATGTGGCAGAAATCTGCGGCCAGCCACGCCGGCGCCTCCCTTGCAAGCTACCGGAGTGGTGATGCCTCCCGGGGGCGCTTCGGTTCCTAACTATCTGGTTTATGCGATCTTGACCACGGTTTTCTGCTGCCTTCCTACGGGCATTCCGGCCATTATTTACGCGTCCCAGGTGAACACGAAGTTGCAGCTCGGGGATGTGGCCGGAGCGCAAGCTTCCTCGAACAATGCCAAGATGTGGTGCTGGATTTCCCTTGGCCTGGGATTATTAACCTTTGTCGGTTATGGGCTGGTGGTTGTCCTTGGGATCGTCGGAAGGCTTCACTCGAGATAATAGCCGTATGCAGGATCGCCATAAAACGTTGGTCTTCGCGGCGATCGGGATGGCATTGGCGGCCGCGGTCACACTGCTGCGAGTTTTCGATCCCGCAACATCCACCCTTTTCCCGCCCTGTCCCTTCCGATATGTAACGGGCCTGTATTGTCCCGGGTGCGGATCATTGCGAGCGGTTCACCAGCTCTTGCATGGTGACTTCCATGCCGCATGGGCAATGAATCCTCTGACTGTGATGCTTTTCCCATTTCTCGCCTATGCTCTCGCTTGGGAGGCTGCCTTCCACTTCCACGGATTGCGGCTGCCCCAATTCACGTTTCCCGGAAGGTGGATTCGCGCACTGTGCGCTGCCCTTGTTCTGTTCGGAATCGCGAGAAATATCCCAGTTCACCCATTTGACCTACTGGCTCCGGGAGCGCTCCTGAAAGTGGAGAACCTGAATCGAGTTGAACTCAGGATGGCCACAAGTCACTGAGCCTGATTCTTCCTGCGGCAGTCTTCGCACACTCCGTAGATCTGAAATGTGTGCCGGGTGGCAAGGTAGTGGTACTTTCGGCCAATCTCCTGCTCGAGCAATCCAACCTCGGGCGAGAAGAATTCGACCGAACTGCCGCAATCCGTACACACCATGTGGTGATGGCTGCGGCGGTTGTACTGATGCTCGTAACGCGCAATCCCGTCGTGAAACGCGACCTCGCTGGCCAAGCCGCATTCCGCGAGCAGTTTGAGCGTGCGGTACACGGTGGTATAGCCGATGCGGGCATCCTTCTTCTGGACCAGCCGATGGAGTTCATCGGTCGAGAGGTGATCGCGAGTTTCGAGAAAGGTGCGCAAAATCGTGTCGCGCTGGGCCGTTTGCTTCAGGCCCACGCCCTTCAAGTGCCTGTGGAGGATCTCCTCGGCCTCGCGGACCATCTGGCGGGAAAGGCTGGGCTGATCATCGATGCGCTTCTGCAGCATGGCGGGACGGAAAGAGTCAGGATACCACCGCGATCTTGAAAATGAAATTCATTTTCAGAACGCTCCGGGCCGCCGTGGCATACAATCGAAGCTGCCTCATGAGTTCCCTGGCCGAAATTCCCACCAAAGCGGTGCGCCGTTCTGCCCGGCTCCGCATTGTTTTCTGGCTTCTCCTTATCGTGCTCGTCGTCTTCGGAGGCCTGGGCGGATATGCGTTTTATGCCGCCCACAGCGCGCTGCCCCAACTCGACGGTCACTTACAGGTAAACGGCCTCGCGGCAGCGGTAACGGTCACCCGCGACAGCCATGGCGTGCCCACGATTGATGCCGCCACTCTGGAAGATCTCTTTTTTGCCCAAGGCTATGTCACCGCGCAGGACCGACTCTGGCAGATGGACATGATGCGCCGGGTTGGCTCCGGCGAATTGTCGGAAATTCTGGGCGAAGAAACTCTCAAACTGGACCGCGAACAAAGAATTTTGGGCCTGCGGGCGGCCGCCAGGAAATCTTTCGAGATGGCTACACCGCGAGAGCACGCTTTTTTCGAAGCCTATGCCCGCGGAGTCAATGCATACATCGATCATGCCCGTAAGCATCTCCCCATTGAATTTCGGATTCTGGGTTATGCACCTGCACGATGGACGGCTCAAGATTCGATAGTCATCGCCAACCAGATGGTGAAAGACCTGAACTATCACTACTTTTTCGACGCGCTTGCTCGCGAAAAGATCCTGGCCAAACTTGGACCGGAGTTGACTGCTGAGCTATATGTGAATCAATCCTGGCACGACCGTCCGCCCGCCGTGATGCGCGAAGACCTGAGCCAGCATGTAAGTGATTCCAATAACTCAGAAGATGATGAGGACGATGAAGACTCTCCCGACAACGGGGTGACACGCAACCGTGTTGCGCCGGTCACTCTGCCGGAAATACCTCCGGTAAATGGATCCAACGATTGGGTCATCTCCGGTGCGCACACGGTGACGGGAAAGCCCCTGCTGTCAAACGACATGCATCTTGCGCATCAGATGCCCAACCTCTGGTACGAAGCGCATCTGCGCTCTGGCGCATTCGACGTAGCGGGGGTGACCTTGCCCGGATTACCGTATGTGATCGTCGGACACAACCAGCGCATCGCGTGGGGCTTCACCAACGTGGGCCCGACCGTCACTGACGTGTACATAGAGAATTTCAATGCGCAGGGAGGATATCAGACACCGACCGGGTGGCTGCAGCCGGAGCATCGCGTTGAGGTGATTCACGTCAAAGGCAAACCGGACGTGAGCTTGGATGTCAGGATCACGCGCCATGGGCCCATCATCAGTGAACTGGTTCCTGGTGAGACGCGAGGTCTTGCCCTGCGCTGGACGCTCTATGACGGACTGCATATCCCCTTCTTCGATGTGAACGCATCGCAGAACTGGGAGGATTTCAAGAAAGCCTTCGCGCAACTCGATGCGCCCGGACAGAACGTCGTGTATGCCGATGTGGACGGCAACATCGGCTATCACGCGACCGGCAAGGTTCCGATTCGCGCTGCGGGAGATGGCAGCCTGCCCGTGAGCGGCGGCGACAATGCTCACGAGTGGACGTCCTACATTCCTTTCGACAAACTCCCAAACATTTACAACCCGCCATCCGGCATTATCGGCACCGCCAATGGAAGGATTACGCCGGATGCATATCCAAGCTCCATCAGCATGGAGTGGGAAGCTCCCTGGCGCACGGCGCGTATTTATCACGTGCTGGAGTCTGGAAGACAGTTCTCTGCCGCCGACATGCTCACGCTGCAGACCGACGTACAGTCGGAATCAGACCTCTTCGCTGCCGAGCGATTTGTTTATGCCGTCGATCACGCCTCCAAGCCTTCGGCGCGAGCCAGGCAGGCAGCGGATCTGATGCGAAACTGGGATGGACGCATGCTCGCCAATTCCCCGGTGCCCACAATTACGCAAAAGGCCATCCACGAATTGCGCTGGTTATTGCTTGAACCAAAATTGGGACGTGCGCCAGACGATCCAGTGAAAACAGCGGAAGTTCTCAGCTGGAAAACTTACTCCTGGGAAATGTCGTCGGTGTGGCTCGAAAACATCCTCCTGCACCATCCAAAACGGTGGTTGCCGGAGAAGTATCCAAGTTACGACGAGCTACTATCTGCTGCGGTGGAGGCGGCAGTAAACGATCCACAAGCGCCGAAGGATCTCGCGTCATGGCAATGGGGCCCGATGAACGCTGTTCACATCCAACATCCGATCCTGGGAAGAATTCCGATTCTGCGGTGGTGGTCCGGTCCGGGCGTGCAGGAACAATCCGGCAGCGGATATACGGTGAAGGCGGTCACGGTTCATCACGGACCTTCGGAGCGGTTCACAGCAAATCTGGCCGATCTGGATCGCTCAACGCTGAATCTCGTGACGGGAGAGGCGGGAAATTTCCTGAGCCCGTATTACATGGACCAGTGGAAGGCCTGGTACGAGGGAACAACGTTTCCACTACCCTACAGCGCGCAAGCAGTCGAAGCGGCAAGAGCCCACAAACTGCAGCTTGATCCTGTGAAGTAGGAATGGCACGGGCACCCGTCTGTTTCCGCTAAAAGAACCTAGAAGAAGTCGATCGCCTTCACATCACCTACATAGCCCACGATATTGATCGTGCCCTGCGGCAGAAAGTTGTTGACCAGCAGAACATCGCGATTGGTGTCGTACACGCGCAAGTTTCCGCCTTCAGCGACATACTCCACAAAACGGCTGGTGAAGCCCTGCAGTCCGTCCACGTTCCCGTTGTCCGGGGGAATGATGACGGAACCGTCGCCGATCTTGTAAATGGAGAGGCAGCCGCGAACCTCTCCACTGGGATTGTTTACGTTCCCGACATTAGTGCAATCTCGCGCCCCGATGAACAATTGCCCGTTCTGCGTCAAGTCGATGCGCTGGTGATAGCCATCGGTGATCACGGCACTTCCAGTGACAGTCCCTGAGCTTGTATCAACGACGTCGAGGCGGCCGCACCTGGCTGCCGCGGTTGTCTGCCCGGTACAGCGCATTATTGTTGGTCGGAGTGCCAGCGACATACAGCGTCGACCCACTCAGAAGCGCGATAGTCGCGGCATCCACCGGGATCGTCTGGTTGATGGTAAGGCTACCGAGATCGAATACTGCGACACTTGCCTGGGTGCCACCACATTGTGGTCCGCAGTTCAGAACATACGCAGTGCTTCCGTTCACGATCGCGTTTACCGGACGGTCAAAGCCGGGAACGACGGTGCAAACAGAGTTGCCAGGACTCGTGTAGCAACTTGTATCTACTGGCGGCACTGCCACTCCCGGACTCAGCACCGCGACTGAGTCTGAATCTGCGCTGAACACGAGTAAGCGGGTTCCATTTGCGTCTGATACAACGGTCTGCGCATTATCCACCTTAATACTCGTAAAACTCCCCGAAACAAAATTCATAGCTTCCACGGCGCCCAGCACAGTAGACCCGTTGATCGAAGCGGTAGGAACCGCCGCATATCCGGTCGCATTCGCGTTCGGAATCACGATGCTGGTGGTAGGGCCTGGAAGACGTACGTTGCCGATAGCGCTTTCTTTAACTGTGTCAATCGCGTACACGGTACTGCTGGTATTGCTGCTGCTGTCAACTGTGGCCAGGATATTTCGCGTGGGCGACATCACCATCAGACCCGGAGAGCTGCCGGCCCCCAATGGCGACACCCGCGCGCGCGTATCATTCTTGCCATTTACAAAATAAAGTCCGCCGAAGTTAAGCGTCGCCGAAACCCCTTGCGAAGCAAGAACGCGTTCTTTAAGGCCGCTGGGAGGCCCAGATTTCTTACCCCCACCACAAGACAGCAAGATGAAGACGGCTGGACCGGCCAGCACAGCGAGGATGCGTTTCTTCAAACGGCAGGCTCCTAACAAGTTGAAAACGGAAGATTTATTTATGAAATCGTCGATTATAGCAGAGTCATTTGCAAAGGCTCTTCAGCCTGCGCATCGCAATGCGTAGATTCTGAAACCCTTCTTGTGCACGAGCAAGATGCGCAGTCCCGCTCTCATCCTGTATTCTCAGCAAATATATGTCGGCTGACTTCCTTGCGCGAATTAAGCACTCCCCAGTCCTCTGCGACGGCGCTATGGGGACGCTGCTCTATGCCAAAGGCATTTTCATCAACCGCTCTTACGACGAACTCAATCTTTCTCAGCCCGACCTGATTCGCGGTATTCACCACGATTATCTGCAAGCCGGCGCCGAGATCATCGAAACCAATACCTTTGGCGCCAATTCCTTCCGGTTGGCTCGACACAGCCTTGCCGATAAAGTACGGGACATCAACCGGGCCGGTGTTCGCCTGGCTCGCGAAGCCGTCAAAAGCTTCGATGTGTGGGTGGGAGGATCGGTTGGCCCGCTGGGAACCAGAATCGAACCTCTGGGCAAGACCTCGTTTCAGGAAGCTCGCGACGCCTTCCGCGAGCAGATCGCCGCGCTGGTGGAAGCGGGCGCGGATCTCCTCATTCTGGAAACCTTCGGATATCTCGAGGAGATTCACCAGGCGATACTCGCAGCCAAGGACGTCAATCCTTCCATCCCGATCGTCGCGCAAGTCACGATTGATGAAGACGGCAATTGCCTGGATGGATCCGACCCTGACACCTTTGCTCCGAAACTGGCGGAGTGGGGCGCGGATGTGATCGGATGCAACTGCAGCGTCGGCCCCGTCGCAATGCTGGATGCCATGGAGCGCGTGCGAGCGGCCAGTTCCCTGCCCCTTTCAGCGCAACCCAACGCCGGCATCCCGCGATCCGTGGATGGCAGAAATATTTATCTGTGCTCGCCGGAGTACATGGCGAGTTATGCGCGCAAGTTTGTAGCCGCAGGAGTGCGCCTGGTGGGCGGCTGCTGCGGGACCACTCCCGATCATATTCGCGTCATGAAGGCGGCCCTGCGCGTGGGGGAAGCGCGGGGTAAGGCCGCGACGGCTCACACCGGTGCGAGCCAGTCGAGTCCTCGGCCCGTTCCCGCTGTGCCACTGGACAAGCGCTCACCGTTGGGCGCGAAACTGGCAGCAGGTGAGTTCGCTACCATGGTGGAAATCGTCCCGCCGAAAGGAATCGACGTCAGCAAGGAAGTTGAAGGTGCGCGTTTCCTGAAATCGGTCGGCGTCGACGCAGTTAATATCCCCGATAGCCCGCGCGCTTCAGCGCGCATGAGCAACCAGGCGCTCTCCTTGCTCATTCAGCGCGAAGTCGGCATCGACGCCGTCCTGCACTACACCTGCCGCGATCGCAACGTGCTTTGCATTCAGAGTGATCTGCTGGGAGCGGCGGCCGTGGGAATCAGAAATTTGATCTGCATCACCGGCGATCCTCCGAAGATGGGGAATTATCCCGATGCGACAGCTGTGTTCGACGTCGACGCAATTGGGCTGGTCAATATCGTTCATAACCTGAATCGGGGTCTTGATCTCGGCGGCAATCCCATCGGCACTGGAACTGGATTTGTCATTGGCGTCGGAGCGAATCCCGGTCTGACGGATCTGGACGAAGAGATTCGCCGCTTTGAATTCAAAGTGGAAGCTGGCGCGGAGTACGTTGTGACGCAGCCCGTTTTCGATCTGCGGTTGCTGGAAGTCTTTCTGCGCCGGATTGAACATTGTCGCATTCCAGTAATCGCTGGCATCTGGCCGCTAGTCAGCGTGCGAAATGCCGAGTTCATGAAAAATGAACTGCGAGTGTCCGTTCCCGATTCGATTCTCGACCGCATGGCGCGCGCACAGACTCCAGAAGCTGCGCGGGCCGAGGGCGTCTCCGTTGCGCGCGAAATGCTGATCTCCTGCCGGCAGATGACGCAGGGCGCACAGATCAGCGCGCCCATGGGACGATACAGTTCCGCGGTCGATGTTTTGGAAGCGCTTGGCACGCAGCCTGCTGCGTCCTGCTAGGCGCGTTTTCCGCATTGGGAGCGTAATGCGGGATATTTGGCGGGCTTTCGAAACTACAAAAACGTTTTTCTGACCACTCGTGTCAGCGATGAGCAAGCGCAGCGCGGCTTTCGAAGGTTACCCATTGTTCCGTTCCGGAACCATCGATTGTAATTTTGTTGATCCCATGTACGAATAGTCTGGACATTCCTCCCGAATCGTTCAATAGAATATACAGACGGAGTGAAACCCGTTGCCTAAGTTTGAAGAGTGTCTCCAGCGACTGGAGAAAATTGTTCAGGAACTGGAAAAGGGAGAGGTCCCTTTAGAGAAATCGCTGACGCTGTTTGAAGAAGGCATGCAGCTCTCTTCCGCGTGCAGAAAAGAGCTGGAACAAGCAGAAGGCAAAGTTGAGATTCTGCTGAAGAAGAACGGGAAGTTCCAATCCGAACCTTTCGAGCCGCTGTCGGACAAGGCGTCTGCACGCCGGTAAGTCCGCGGCTTGGGATTCACCGTAGCTGCCTGTGGAGTTGTGGTCTCCCAGCCACCCCGCAGCTTAGTCGAGCGCCGATGCCCAGCCGTCATCGCGCTTCAAGATCGGGGGATGTATGGCTCAGAGTATTGTTCTTCTCGAGAAAGATCCAGGAGTAGCCCAATCCCTGGCTGGCGGACTGCGCCACCATTTCTCCGTACATGTCACAGGTACCCACGAACAGTTGCGGGACAATGTTGCTCTGAATCGTCCCGAGGCCGTCATTCTCAATCTCGAGTACTGGCCTCTGACCGATGTTGAACGCCTGCATGACGAATTTCCGCACGTGGCCATTGTGTGCACGCACCGCATTCCCGATGAGGAGATGTGGATGGCCGCTCTCTCCGCTGGCGCTTGCGACGTCTGCCCTGCCGACGACGTCAGCAACGTGCTGAGTTCGATTCTTCGGAGTACGGCCGTGTCGCGAAGGACCGCGGCTTAAGATTCTATCGTCCGAAGGTGTCCCATTTTGGCATCGTGGGCCCCCATTTTCCGCGTCGTTTTTTTTGCGCGAGAAGTGGGCATTTTTGTCGAGATCGGCCTCGCTATCGCAGCCCGTTTGCGTTTTACTCTCTTGCTATACTGCCTCGTGATGCTGAACGAAACCCTGGAGCAAGGGCAGCGCCTCACTGATGTCGCGCTCGATAGGCTGATTCCGCTTGAGACCGAGCATCCCGTCTCAATTCACAAAGCCATGCGACACAGCGTGTTTGCCGGCGGCAAGCGCCTTCGCCCAGTATTATCCATGGAAGCGGGACGGATGGTTGCCGGATCTTTGCCTAAGGCCATTGAAGAACTCGGCGCGGCGCTGGAAATGCTGCACACCTACTCCCTCATCCATGATGATCTTCCCGCTCTCGACAACGACGATTTGCGCCGTGGCCGCCCGACTTGCCACAAAGTATTCGGGGAGGCGCTTGCGATTCTATCCGGCGACGCGCTGCAGACACAGGCCTATGAAGTGCTGTCGCGTCTGAACTGTCCGCCGGAAGCGCGCGTAAAAATTATCGAAGAGATCGCTCGCGGGACAGGCACGGTAAACGGCATGATTGGCGGGCAGGTAGTTGACCTGGAAGCGGAACATACCAAGCCCACGGCCGAGATGCTGGAGTACATTCATCGCTCCAAGACGGCGGCCCTGATCACGGCAAGCCTGGTGAGTGGAGGATTGTATGCGGGAGCGAAAGATGGCGAAGTCGCTCACCTGCGCGCTTTCGGGATGGGAATCGGCCTGGCATTTCAGATCGTCGATGACGTGCTCGACGTCACGCAGACTTCAGAGCAATTGGGCAAGACAGCTGGCAAGGACACGGCCTCGGAGAAGGCAACCTATCCTGCTCTTTTCGGCATTGAGGCGTCTGTCGCGAAAGCGGACGCGCTGGTGAATGGAGCATTCGCGGAACTGGAGAACTTCGGCGAGCGCGCGGATACCTTGAAGGAAATGGCCAGATATCTGGTCGAACGCAAAAAATAGCGTTTGAAATTCCATCGGCACAAATGCACGAGGAGACAGATTCTCCGGCTTTAGTGCATCCATGGATTTATGGTTTAATGATTTCACGGCGATGGAGTTCGCCATAACCGCCGGGCAGACCCGGCTGATAACTCCTACAAATATTCAAGACCGATTTTGTAGGAGAGCTCCGTTGAAAGACTTCCTCGCTATATCCGTCGCCGCAATCCTGGGTGCGAATCTTCGCTACATCCTGAGCCGCCTCGCGGTACGCGAGTTTGGTCCCATATTTCCATACGGCACTCTCATCATCAACATTCTGGGAAGCTTCATCGTAGGCCTGTTCGTCATCTGGACCACGGAGCGGGTGTTAATGGACCCGCGTTGGCGCCTTCTGGTGGTAATCGGCTTCTGCGGATCATTTACTACTTTTTCCAGCTACGCATTTGAAACCGTGTCATATTTTGAGCAGGGCCGGTGGGGATTGATGCTCGCCAATATTTGTGCCAATAACCTGCTGTGCCTGGGGGGAGCGCTCGCGGGGATGGCGGTAGCACGCGCGATTTGATCATGAGTACCCAGCCTACGCTCGAAACGCCGCGACTCAAGCTGCGTCCGTACACCGAGGCAGACATCCCCGAACTGTTGCCACTGATAGGCACGCGCGAAGTTGCCGCTACAACCCTGCGCATTGCTCACCCTTATACCGAACAGGATGCCAAGGCTTTTCTCGAGCTCGCGAAAGATCCCGACAAACTCTGGCTGGCCATCACGCTGCGCAGCGACGGCCGCCAGATCGGAGGCGTAGGCCTTCGCGTCGAGAAGCAACATCAGCACGCCGAGTTGGGCTATTGGCTGGGCGTGCCCTTCTGGGGGCACGGATACGCCACAGAAGCCGCCGCTGACATCTTGCGTTACGGTTTCGAGACACTTGCCCTGCACCGCATCTTCGCGTCACATTTCAAGCACAATCAGGCATCCGGCCGCATTCTGAAAAAAATCGGCATGAAGTACGAGGGCTGCCACCGCGAACATCTACTCAAATGGGATCGGTTCGTAGACTCCGAATTGTACGGCATGCTCCGCCGGGAATGGGAGGCACGCGAGTAGAATGCCAGATGCTATGGCGGTGCAAGTCACAATCTATCTGAACGAAGCCGACCAGTGGCATCACCGGCCGCTGCACATGGAGATCCTGAATTATCTGCGTAAAGAGAACGTGTTCGCGGCCACGGCGATCCATTGCGTTGCCGGATTTCTCGGCAGACACAACGTGGAAACGGCGCACCTGGTCGATACGGGCGGCAGGCTGCCGGTGATTATCGTGTTTGTCGATACCGACGAACACGTGACCCGCGTTCTGCCGACTCTTAAAGAGATGGCCGCGCTCCGGCTAATCGTGCGCGAGAACGTCGTTCTGGAACAAGGAAACCTTGAATAATGTCTCCCGCTCCACAAGGTCAAAGTCTCGACATCCTGGCCATCGCCGCCCATCGTGATGACGTGGAGCAAACCTGCGGCGGCACATTGCTGAAAGCTGGACGGCGTGGCCAGCACACCGGGATCCTCGACCTCACGCAAGGAGAAATGGGCACACGCGGCTCGGCAGAAGATCGCGCGCGCGAAGCTTCCGATGCGGCGAAGATTCTGGGCGTAACGTGGCGTAGAGCTCTCGATATTCCGGACGGGCGTGTGGAAAACACATGGGAGAACCGGTTGAAGGTCGCTGCCGTTTTGCGTGAGACGCGCCCACGCGTAGTCATTTTGCCCTACTGGAAAGGTCGTCACCCGGATCACTACACCGCTTCGATTTTGGGATACGAAGCTTGCTTTCTGGCTGGGCTCGCTAAAATCACCTGCACTTCGGTGTCGGGGTCGGACGGAAGCCGCCGGACCAGCCGGGAAGAAGCGGCCGCTATTCTTCCGCCGCATCGTCCTTTCAAAATTATTTACGCCACCCTCTACTACGACATCCGGCCCTCGTTTGTCGTCGACATCAGTGAGCAGTTCGAAGATAAATTCGCATCGATTCTCGCCTACAAAACGCAATTCAGTGATCAGGAGGCGGGCAAGGATGTCTTCCCTGCTCAGGAAGAGATTCGGAGCCGGGTCGATGCGATGGCTCGCTTCTACGGCATGCTCGGAGGTGTGACCCATGCTGAGCCCTTCCTGCAGAAAGAGGTCGGCCTGGTTGAGGATTTATTGGCGATTCCGGTCAAATCCATTTAACATCTCAGAACCTGCAAACGTTATCGAGGAGATGAACTCTTATGATCAGAGGGGCTTCTTTTTATCTTATCGCGCTGGTATTCGCCGCCTCAGCCGCAGCTCAAACCGGAACCTGGAAAATTGATCCTAACCATTCGTCGGCCCAGTTTTCAGTCCGGCACCTGGGAGTCTCGACGGTGCGCGGCGCATTCACGAAGGTCAATGGTTCCGCCAGCTACGACGCTTCCAACCCCTCCAAGAATTCCCTGGAAGCTACGATCGAGGCCGACTCCATCGACACCCGAGTGCAGATGCGCGACAACGATCTGCGCAGCCCAAATTTTCTCGATGTGCAAAAATATCCCACCATCACCTTTCATTCCAAGCAGGCCAAGACTGCAGGCGACGGGAAAATGCAGATCACCGGCGACCTGACCATTCATGGGGTCACTAAAGAGGTAGTGCTCGATGTAGATGGACCCTCTGCGCCAATCAAGGATCCATGGGGCAATCAGCGCATCGGGGCATCCGCTTCGACGAAAATCAACCGCAAGGATTTCGGTGTGAATGGCGCGCCGGGGGTAGTCGGCGACGAGATCTCGATCACGATCGATACGGAACTGATTCAGCCGCAGCCCAAGTAGGCGAAGAGATGTGGGCAGCCGCCCTCGGCTGCCCCGGCACTTACCATCACCTCTTCAGGGCCACCGCTAATCCATCGCGAATTGGCAGCAGGGTCGTGTAGAACTCCTTCGAGTCGTAGAGCTTCCGGTTGAATTCGAGAATTGCCTTCGTCTGTGCGTCCGGATTCTTTTCAGCCACGCGTCCGCTCCAAAGAACGTTATCCGTGATAAACAACCCACCCTTCCGCAGACGCGGGGCAACCAGGCGCAGCACGCGCGGGTAATCTTCCTTATCGACATCGTTGAAGATGATGTCGAACTCCTGCTTTTCCTCGGACAGAATTTCCAGCGCATCCCCCGTATGCACAAGCACCCGCTTTGAGACGCCCGCCCGTGCGAAATACGACTGGGCCCGCTCGGCGTTGTTTGCATCCCCGTCGGTATAAATCACCGTGCCATTTTCGCCGACTGCCTGCGCCCACCAGATTGTCGAATAGCCTATTGCTGAGCCGAGCTCGAAGATTTTTCGCGCATTGATGGTTAACGCCAGTTGTTGCAATACCCGCGCCACTGCCGGGCCGACGATGGGGATATTGTGCTCGCTCGCGTAGTCTTCCATTTCCGAGAGCACTTCGCCGCGCTTCGGCAGCATCGAGTAGAGATAATCATCGACGGGTCCGGCCGTAGTGAAATTGTAGTGCCGCCAACTCGCAGGACTTTCTTTCTTCGTGCTTTCCGCCACGCGATCACCTTTCTGAGTTAATCCAGCTGGGTTCCTTTAAGGCTCTACGCCGCAAGATTCTTTTCGCCGATACTCTCCCCGGGTTTCAGTTCCAGAACTTCAACACCTGGAACCATCTTCTGCAGTGTATTTGGCCTTCCAGTGAGGACGGGGAAAGTTCCGAAGTGCATCGGGATTACGGTCTTGGGTTTTAGCAGATTGCACGCGTAGGCGGCCTCGCGCGGACCCATGGTGTAGTGGTCACCAATAGGAAGCATCACGACCTCGGGCGCATACAGATCGCGAATGATTGCCATGTCACCGAAAACATTGGTGTCGCCAGCATGATAGATTTTCGTCCCATTCGAAAATTCAACCACATAGCCACACGCCTCGCCACCATAAATCAATTCGTCGCCATCCTGAATGCCGCAGGAATGATCGGCATGCACCATGGTGACTTTGATATCGCCCACCGTCTGCGTACCGCCTTTGTTCATCTCCGCAACCTGCTTAGCACCCTTTTTGCCAAGCCAACGCGCCAGCTCGGGAATGCCGACCACCACTGGATTGTGCTGCTTAATGATTTCCACGGCATCTCCAATATGATCGCCATGGCCATGTGTGCAAAGCAGAACATCGACCTTCTTCACCTTCTTTGCCGAATCCGGGCACATCGGATTATTCATGATCCAAGGATCGATAATCACCGTCTTGCCGCCCGGGGTCTCAATGCGGAATGTTGCATGTCCTAACCAGGTGAGTTTGACGCCTTTCAAATTCATTGCTTTCTCACTCCTGCTATCTTGCTCGTCGTAACGGATGCTTTTTCGGAAATGGCGCACCTAGTTTAATATGAAACGCCATGCCAGAACTTAAGGTGCTGATTCCGCGCGAAGACGTTGCCCGGCGCGTGCGCGAACTGGGCGCGCAAATCACGAAAGACTTCGCCGGGCAATCGCTGACTCTGGTAGGTGTTCTCAAGGGTGCTGCGATTTTTCTCTCCGACCTCGCGCGCAATGTGGACCTGGACGCCTCTTTCGATTTCATCGGCGTATCCAGCTACGGCAACCGTCCGAGTCCATCCCAGGAGTTGCAGAGCGGCTGGGACTCAACCGGGGAAGTGAAGCTGACCAAAGACGTCGATCAGAGCATGCGGGACAAGAACATCATTCTCGTGGAGGACATCCTGGACACCGGGCTGACAATGACATACCTCAAAAAGTTATTGATGGCACGCCAGCCGCGGTGTTTGAAAGTTGCGGCGCTTCTGGACAAGCCGTCCCGCCGCAAGCTTCCGCTGGAAGGCGACTACATCGGATTTAAAATTCCCGATGAATTCGTGGTCGGTTACGGACTCGACTACGCGGAAAAGTACCGGAATCTCGCAGATATCTGTGTCGTCCCGCGAGAATAGTTTTGATCATTGCTGGTGCTGTCTCGCATCACGTAGTTGGGGTTTAAATTCAACCATTCAGCCCGATCGCGCGCTGACGCTACACGAAAGAATCTGTTTGGCCGCGAGATTCCCGCCTGGGCGGGATCAAAATTGTGGCTGCTATCATTACCAGCATGAGTTCTGTGGTCTCCAAGACGGATCCGTCACCCGCCGAGTCCCTTCTGCTCGACGTCGCAGACGTGCTGGCCACATCGCTTGACCTCGATACCACTCTGCGCCGGGTCGCCGAGGTTGTCCGCAAGGTCATCGACTACGAGATCTTCGCCATTTTGCTGTTGAACGAAAAGACGCAGGAAATGCGTTTCCGTTTCCAGATCGGTTATCCAACGGAGTTCATCGAGCGCACCCGCGTCAAGGTGGGCGAGGGTGTCACCGGCCTGGCCGCGCAGTTGCGGCAGCCGGTGTTGATTGACGACGTTCGTGAGGATCCGCGCTACATCGAGGCCATTCCGAACGTATGTTCCGAGCTAGCCATCCCGCTGATCACGAAAAACCGGGTGATCGGTGTCATCGATATCGAAGCCCGTGAGCCGCGCTCGTTCACCGCGGAGCATCAGCGCCTGCTCACGCTGGTGGCTTCGCGCATGGCCGCCGGCATCGAGAACGCGCAACTGTACACCCGCACAACCAAGCAGGCGCGCATTCTGCTGCTGCTCAACGAAATCGCCCGTGAACTGACGTCCATTCTGAACCTCGATGAACTCTTCGGACGCATTGCTGAACTTGTCCGCCGTTTGATTGATTACCAGATGTTCAGCATTCTGCTGCTGGACTCGTCGGGCGAGAAGCTGCAACACCGCTTCTCGCTTCGCTTCAACGAGAACATTCATCTGAAGGATGACATTCCTCTCGGCCGCGGGCTGGTGGGCTATGCAGCGGACAGCAAAGAAGCCGTGTTGGTCCCCGATGTCACAAAAGATCCGCGCTATGTAGAGGCAAATCCGGAGACCCGTTCTGAACTGGTTGTACCCCTGATTTACAAAAGCAAAGTCATCGGAGTGCTCGATCTGGAGCACACCCGGCGAGGGTTCTTTACCGATGAGCACAAGCGCACCATGACCACGTTGGCTGCCCAAATCGCCATCGCGGTCGAGAACGCGCGCCTGTACGAAGAAATCGAGCGGCAGGAACGCCGTTTGGAACGGGATCTGTCGCTGGCGCGCGAACTGCAGAGCCGGCTGCTGCCCCAAACCAATCCCAAGCTCGCGCATCTCGACGTGGCCGCGAAGTTTGTCCCTGCCCGGACGATTGGCGGGGATCTCTACGATTTCATCCCTTATTCCATGTCGCGTCTGGGCATCGTCATCGGCGACGTGAGCGGGAAAGGAGCGCCCGCTGCGATTTATGCTGCCCTCGTCAGCGGGATCATCCGTTCCCATGCTCCCATCGAGCCGGCGCCTGCAGAGATGCTTTCCGCTGTCAATCTTTCTCTCGCCGAACGCCGCATCGAAGCGCAATTTGTTTCCATCATCTATGCCGTCTGGGACGACGCGCAGCGAACCTTGACGGTGTCCAACTCTGGCCTTCCCCGTCCCATTTTTGTACATGGAGGCAAGAACGAGGTGATCGAGGCGACTGGCTTGCCGCTCGGCCTCTTCGATGAAGCAGAGTACGATGAATTCGAGTTCCGCATGAAACCCGGCGACATGTTCGTATTCTTCAGCGATGGCATTCTCGACGCGCGCAACAGCAAAGGAGAACTCTTCGGCAGACGGCGAACGGAAGAAGTGATAGCCGAGTGTACGGAGCAATCTGCCTCGTGCGTGGTCGAATCCATCTTCAAGGCTGTGGCTGAGCACGCGGCCGGGGTCGAAACTTTCGATGACCAGACAGTTGTTGCTATCCGGGTGCGAGGGAGTTCGTCGACATCCAGTAAAAAGAAATGACTCCTCGAAGTCAGACTTTGTCGGTCGGACGCAGGCCGGGGTTCTTGTATCGCGAGATGAAACAGGGTCTCCTGCGCCGTGGCGGTGTTTTTGTTTTGCACTGCGAGAACCTGCCCACAACAAAGCTGGTGAAAAAGTACGGCACCCCTCTTTACGTGTATTCGGCCGCAATGATTCACGAACGCTACGCATCGTTTGATCGTGCGTTCCGTGAAGTCCCCCACATCATCTGTTACTCCGTCAAAGCCAATTCGAACCTGAGCATTCTGCGGCTGCTTGCCAAAAAAGGGTGCGGCTTTGACGTCGTGTCCGGGGGAGAACTGGAGCGCGTGCTCGCCGCGGACAAACGAGCAGCGAAGCGCGTCGTGTTTTCCGGTGTGGGTAAGACGAGGGAAGAACTCACTGCGGCCTTGAAGGCTGGAATCATGCTCTTCAATGTGGAGAGCGAGTCGGAACTGTGGGCCCTGGCCGAGTGCGCCGGACGGATGCATGCCATTGCTCCCGTCGCGCTGCGTGTCAATCCTGATGTCGCCGCCGAAACACATCCCTACATTTCAACCGGACTGCACAAACACAAGTTCGGAGTCCCGATCGGCGATGCGCGGGAGCTTTATGCGAAAGCATCCAGCGCACGCTATCTTACTGTTCGCGGAGTGAGCGTGCACATTGGCTCGCAGATCACGGATGCCGCACCCTTCGGCGAAGCCATGGCTCGGGTCGCCGATCTTGTGCGCGAACTTCGTCGCGACGGCCACGCCATCGATTATGTCGATGCGGGTGGCGGACTCGGAATTGATTACGACAAACCGAATGCCGATGCCCCCGCCAACGTTGCGGCTTATGCGCGCGCTCTCATAGCCCCCTTACGAGATCTCGACGTGCAACTACTGCTCGAACCAGGACGCTGCATCGTGGGCCCAGCCGGCATTCTGCTGACTTCCGTCGTTTACAAGAAAGCGAATAATGGTAAGCGTTTCGTCATAGTCGATGCCGCCATGAACGATTTGATCCGTCCCGCGCTCTACGGTGCCTACCACGAGATTGTTGCAGTCATTCAGCGTGGAGACTCCGGTGCGAAGCCGGAAACAGCAGATATAGTCGGACCGATTTGTGAAACAGGAGATTTCTTCGCCCGGGATCGCCAGATCCCGTCGGTCGAAGAGGGAGAACTGCTGGCCATCCTCGACGCCGGCGCCTATGGAATGGTACTCGCCTCGAACTACAACACGCGGCCAAGGCCTGCAGAAATATTGGTTTCGGGTACTTCCGCGAAAGTGATTCGGCGGCGCGAGAAAGTTTCAGATCTCCTCCGGCCCGAGCTCTGACTCACTTTGACTGCGCAAGGCCAGCGCCCGGTCACACCGGTTTTTCTCCCCACTTCATTTTCGTGCGCAGCACCTGAAAAAAATCAGTTCCGGTCCGGAACAGGGCTACATGATGCTCCGAACGCCGGCAGCGCACCCGATCCCCGTCTCGAAGGTCGAGCCCCGGCTGCCCGTCCAGGCTGAGGTACGCCACTTCCTCTTCACTGCGTAACAGAATTTCGATTTCAGATGAATCCGGCACCACCAGCGGGCGATGTGTAAGGGAATGCGGTGCGACGGGTGTGATGACGAGGGCTGCGACGGTGGGCATCAGCACCGGGCCTCCGGCTGAGAGCGAATACGCCGTGGACCCCGTCGGAGTCGCGATGATCATTCCATCCGCGCGATAGCTTGACACAAAAGCCTTGTCGACGTAGAGGTCGTATGTGTTCAGCCGGGCCAAGGCAGTTTTGTTGACCACCGCATCGTTGAACACCATATAGCTGCCGCGCACAGTGCCGTCGCGCAGCATCTCAACCTGCATTAGGGACCGATGTTCCACGGCTGCTCGTCCCTGCACAATCGCGTCCAGCATGGAATACAGCGATTGCAACGGCACTTCCGTCAGAAACCCGAGAGAACCAAGATTCACTCCCAGCAGTGGCACATCGATCGCGGCCGTAACCCGGCCCGCCGACAGCAGGGTGCCATCCCCGCCCAGCACAACGACCAGGTCGAGCGGATGCTGGTCCATTTCTGCCCGGGGTACGACTTGCTGATTGGAAACGTATCTCCCGGTTTGCTCATCGACAATCACGTTGTAGCCATGATCGGCAAACCAGTTCAGCAGGTCTGGCATGATATTTGCCACCTGAGGACGGCCGGGCCTGGAGATGATTGCCGCCGTCTTGCGGGCGGCTGATGGTTGGTTTGCCATTTCGCTGGTAAAACGTCGATTGTACAGAAAAGTTGAAAATTCACACACGGACACTGCAATCAAAGAATTGCGTAAAGAAGAAATTCGCGGTTCCCTTCGGCACCCAGGATGGGAGATTCGATGCTGTCCGTCTGAACTGCACCGAGGCCTGCAGCGGCACTTCGGACCTTCTCCACAGCCGCCAGTTGCGCCTCCTGGTCACGGACAATGCCGCCCTTCCCTACGCGTTCCCTGCCGACTTCGAACTGAGGCTTCACCAGGACGACAATCTTGCGCCCGGTACGGTCTTGTGGGGCTGCGGGAAAGGCACTGCCCACCACCGCCGGGAGGACGAGCGTGGCGGAGATAAACGACACGTCCATCGCAATGAAGTCCGCTGTTTCCCCGAGAGCTTCGCGACTGAGAAACCGCGCGTTCGTCTTCTCTAATAGGCGAACCCGCGAGTCCTGACGCAATTTGAAATCCATTTGCCCGTACCCAGTGTCAATCGCTAGTACACGAGCAGCCCCGTGCTGCAAAAGGCAATCAGTGAATCCTCCGGTCGAGGCGCCAACATCCAGGCAAATTTTTGCTCGAACATCAATATTCCAGTACTCCAGAGCTCGCTCAAGCTTGAGACCGCCGCGACTCACGTATCTCAGATCTTCTCCGAGCAAGCGAATCGTGCTGTCGAGCGCGACCTGTGCACCGGCTTTCTCGATTTTCTGGCCATCGACCAGAACCTTGCCCGCGAGGATGAGCGCCTGCGCCCGCTCCCGCGATGGCACGAGCGCACGTTCCACCAGCACTTTGTCGAGTCTCGCTTTCACCATGGGGCAGAAAAATTGAAATCTATTCCTTTCCACTCATACCACCTAAGTGCCAGCAACAACTCCGGTGCAAAGTGCTGAACCATCACTCGATGAACCATTTACGTCAACATGAACGCGCTTTTCCACAGCGTTTTCCACGAATATGTTGAAAACTTCAGTAGAAAACCGGTTGCGCAATGAAGAAAACTGTGCGCGCACGAAAAAGCCGCCCACTCGGGCGGCTTCGTCAGCGAAAGATGGATTAGAACTATCCCGCAACTTCCTCCAGTAACTTCTGATCGATGTCGAAGTTCGCGTGCACGTTCTGCACGTCGTCATGTTCCTCGAGCGCTTCCATCAGGCGGATCATCGTATTCGCCGCCTGGCCTTCGAGCTTAATGTAATTCTGCGGAACGGAAGCAACACTCGCCGAAGCCGGTGTGATGCCGGCCTTCTTCACCGCCTCGAGCACTGCCTCGTATGCCGAGGGCTCAGTGATGATCTCCCAGTTGTCTCCATCGTCGTGCAGGTCTTCACCACCCGACTCGAGCACAATATTCATCAAATCATCTTCTTTCGCCGTCGACTTGGGAACGAGGATGTCACCCTTCTTATGGAACATCCAGGAGACAGCACCAGCCTCGGCCATGTTGCCGCCGTTCTTCCCGAACACATGGCGAATCTCACTAACGGTGCGATTGCGATTATCGGTATTAATGTCGAGCAGAATGGCAACGCCGCCCGGCCCGTAGCCTTCCAGCGAAAACTCCTCATACGTGGCACCGGGCAGTTCGCCCGTACCGCGCTGGATGGCCCGCTTGATGTTGTCGGCAGGCATATTCTCAGCCTTTGCTGCAACGATGGCGCCACGCAGGCGCGGGTTGGAATCCGGATCCCCCCCACCATTCTTGGCGGCAATACTGATTTCCTTGATCAATCGGGTAAAAATCTTGCCGCGCTTCGCGTCGAGCGCGCCCTTTTTATGCTTGATTGTGGCCCATTTAGAATGGCCGGACATAGTTCGACCTCGTATTTATTGAAGATCTTTAAAGAGCAACGATAGCGCAGGATTCGCCTAGTTTAGAGGAGATCACAGATTGCCTCGATGTCGATGCAGGCGAATCAGAATTATAGCATGCGCATGCAGACAAACGTCATTCCATCCTCTCAGCGATTATCGCGTCCGCGGCCTTCGCTCGGAGCTATTGACTCATCCCTCCGGCGCTCCTAACATGCGGTGCGAGAGGTATTTGTAAGCGGCTATGATCGGCCAGCGGGTTGGGCACTATCGTGTCGTGGAAAAAATCGGCGCTGGCGGTATGGGCGAAGTCTACAGGGCGCGGGACGAGCGCCTCGGCCGCGACGTCGCCCTCAAACTGATCCGGCCTGCCTCTAGCGAGAATCCCGACCATCTTCGCCGCTTTGAACAGGAAGCTCGTGCTGCTGCCGCACTGAACCACCCCAATATCCTTGCCATTTTCGACGTCGGCCTTGAGGGAGCAACTCCGTACATCATCTCCGAGTTGCTCGAAGGCAAGACTCTGCGCGATCGGCTGAATGAGGGCGCTATCCCCCTGCGCCAAGCCTCTGCGTATGCACTACAAATCACCCAAGCCCTAGTTGCGGCCCACGAGCGCCATATCGTTCATCGCGACTTGAAACCGGAAAATCTGTTTCTCACCAACGATGATCGCGTAAAGATCCTCGACTTTGGTGTCGCCAAGCTGCAGGCAGCGGTGGACGAAGATCGAGCCATCGAGAGCCTTACCACCGTCACCAAGCATGGTGCGGTGATCGGCACGGTCGCGTACATGAGCCCGGAGCAGTTGCGCGCCAAACCGGTCGATCATCGCAGCGACATCTTCAGCTTCGGTGCGATTCTCTACGAAATGCTGACCGGTCGGCGCGCGTTTCGCGGCGAAACTGAAGTGGACACGATGACCGCCGTGCTGCGGGAGGAACCTCCTGCAACCGTGCTTGAAGAGGCAGCGATCCCCGCAACCTATCAAGATATCCTCCGGCACTGCCTCGAGAAAGAACCGGAGAATCGGTTCCAGTCCGCCAAGGACCTGGCGTTCGCATTACAGACGCTATCCGGCTCTGCTCCGATCAAGACGGCTTGGTACTCACCACGTACTCGCAAAACCCGGATCGTTCCTTGGGTGATAGTCGCGGCCATGGCCATGGCCGTAGTTGCTCTGCTTGCAGCGCTAGTGCTGCGTGCGCCATCAAGACCCCCGACTTTCAGTCGTCTTACGTTTGAAGACGGCACAATCTATGCGGCCCGATTCGCACCCGACGGTCAGTCGATCGTGTATGGGGCAGCTTGGAACGATCGGCCAGTGCGGCTTTTCTCGACGGTCGGTAACTCATTGCTGGCCCAACCGCTCGCATTCGGCGATGCCAATCTGCTGGCAATTTCCCGCACTAACGAGCTGGCCCTGGTTCTGCATGGCACCCACAATGGGCAACTGGAAATCATGAATGGCATGCTGGCGCGCGCGCCCATAGCCGGTGGATCTCCGCGCGAAATCCTTTCCGACATTCGGTGGGCCGATTGGGACCCTTCCGGAAAGCTGGCCATCGTTCACAACGTCGGAGGTCACAGCCGCCTGGAGTATCCAGTTGGCAAGTTGCTCTACGAGAGCCCGGGATGGATCAGCCATATCCGATTCTCTCCACAAGGAGACAGCATTGCTTTCATGGATCACCCGGCGCTCTGGGATACCCGCGGCGTGGTGAGCATGGTTGACATGGCCGGCCATGTGCGCAAGCTTACGCAGGAGTGGGATTGTGAAAGCGGTTTGGCCTGGACGCCGGACGGAAACGAAGTCTGGTTCAGCGCAGTGAACAATGGCAACAATCTGAACCTGATGGCTGTAAGCCGGTCAGGAAAACTCCGCAGCGTGCTGGATCTGCCGGTGGCAATCTATCTGCAAGATATTGCGGCCGACGGGCGTGTGCTCTTCAGCCTGAATTCCAAGCGCCTGGATATGGCGTATAGCACGCTCCAGCAAAATCAGGATGTGGACCTTTCCTATCACGATGAAAACTCCGTTCGCGCAATCTCCAGCGACGGCCGTTTTGTCGTGTTCGAGGATTCGAGCGAGGCGGCCGGTCCAGGCTACGCGGTCCTCGCGCGCAACGTCGATGGTTCACTGCCGGTCCGCCTGGGAGAAGGCAGTGCTGGAGGAATCTCGCCGGATGGAAAATGGGTGCTTTCCATTTCGACCAGCAAGCCGCTGCAGGTAACTTTGCTGCCCATCGGTGCAGGAGAACCGCGCACGCTCAATGTCACGGGCTTGCAACATATCCACAACGGATTCGCGCGCTTCCTTCCCGACGGACAGAACTTCGCGGTGAACGGTGATGATGCAGGCCGGGCATCACGCTGTTATTTAGTCGATGTCACCACTGGCGCAGCCAAAACCGCCAGCCCGGAAGGTGTCACTTGCGGCGTGTTTTCCGCCGGATGGCGGAGCTATGGCCGGATCTATGGATGGTGGGATTGCAATCTACTCCCTCGCGGGAGGTAGCCCGCGCATAATCCCCCATCTCACTGCGGATTTCACGCCGGTGGAGTGGTCCAGCGACGGTTCTTCGCTGTACGGCTACCATTTCGGTGAGTTTCCCAGCAAGGTTTACAGAGCTGATCTCGCTAACGGTGAGCAGCGAGTCGTCAAGGAATTGAAGCCCGGCGTGCCTGCGGGCGTGGTACTTGTTGCCCCGGTCATTGTGAGTCGCGACGGCAAACGTTTTGCCTACAGCTACAACCAGACGCTGTCTGTCTTACACGTTGTCTCCGGACTCCAGTAGTTGCTAATCGAGAGGTCCCACGAAATCCTGCGTTACGTAGTGGAAGAAAATCGACGTGGAGGTTTGTCCGTCTCCCAAGCGATCGCGGTAGTGCGGCAGTTGGGTTCCACGATATGCCAAACCATCTCCCACCGCCTGATACACGGTCACTGTTCCGCCGCTTGTTTGCAGGCGTATTGGCCAGGGCGTAGCCAATGCGGGTTCCGGCGAATAGTCGAGACAAAAGGTGATGCTGTAGTCGCATTGCTCACGATCGGTGTGCTTCTTGAGTTCAGCTCCTGCTAGATACGATGCCAGGTAAACATACGAGGGCTTAAGTGGCTTCCCTGCCACCTCGCTCAGCGTTGGAGTGAGCAGATGATGAAAGAATCGCGCCACTGGCTCGTTGTGAGCGATGTATCGTCTGCTACTCTGGCGATCCCCTAGATGAATCGCCCCCGTCCGAATTTGATGCCGGAAATATCGGCGCAACGCTGCGACATGAAATGGATGTATCAGAGTGCTGAGCGGAGCATAACCCTTCGCTGCAAACTGCGTAGCGGCGTTCCGCATGGACTCTACGCGGCCATTTGGAAGCGTTCGCTGCGGGGGAATAAGTATGCCCGCTCGTGCCAATACGCCCCGAGTTGCATCCGGAATTGAAGTTGAAACTGGCTCATTGGGGAGCAAATCTCGCACCAGGGTCTGGAACGCGGTACCCAGCCAGAACGGCAGCAACGTTCCATGATCAGAATCCCTTACCCAGGCGATCGTCCCCTGGAGCGCAAAGCCGGATAACAAGTCTGGGCGCGAGCGCAACTCATCGGGCACGTCTGCTCCTGACTGCAAGGTGCACTCGGGATTCAGTACCAAATCCCTCTCCGGCGCTTCTTGCAGCCGTCGCCGCGCCGCGTGCGGGAGCAGATGCAGTGGCATTTCATCCAGCATGCAGTAGTAACGATCCGGCGGGAAGGTCGCGGTCTCCGGCTGCCGCGCCCCTCCCATCAGAGATGCCATCCACTGCAACCACGCGGAATTGTCTAGTGACGTAGCCATCCGTTTAGGGTGAACCGGCTATCGGCGAAGAGCTGTGACGCGCACTTCACCGCCGTGACTTCATGCAGCAACTCGCACGGGAAAAACACCATCTGGTTCTGCTGCGGAATGATAGTTTGATAGCTCCCGTCGCTCACATACGAGCCCTGTTCGAGCCGTGCATCGTGAATTCGCAGCTCACCGCCCTCGAAACCACGCGGTTCGCGATGGAAGAAGTACACGAAGGTCAATGATCGTGACGCGACCCGCTCGCTTCCGTTGTCGCTATGGAAATGGAAGAAGTCGCCATTGTTGCTGGCGGTGATTTGCGCTTCCACGCCCGTGATTGCGAATGCATTCCATCCCCAGTTTCTCTAGAATCTGCGGCAATACCGATTTGATGCGCTCCAGCACAACATCCTGGTGATGGCCAATATCCATGAGCACGCGCGAGCTCCGGTGCTCGTAATTCACGACGCCTCCTTCCGAATGAGGAGACACTACTTCGCTGGCCTGGAAGTCCCCCTCGTGATCGAGCGTGAATCGCGTCAGCTCCGCCAGTTCCTGAGGTGCGAGGAATTCGTCGAGCACTACAGAGCGCGCAGCCAGTATCTGGGGCCGCTCTGCCACACTGACGTTCGTTTGGGAGATCACTGTTCTGGTCGCTGCATGGGGCGGTTGAGGGCCGGGAGATCGGGGTTGCGGCTGAGTGAATGGCTCGGTTGGAGATACCGGACTAGGCGCGGGGGTACTCGGTGCGATCGGGGTCGGGTGGGGAGGTTGCGGGTCTTTCGGGCCCAGATACTCAGTTGCCGGACGCGTCCCATCGGCCCTGACGATGGAAGTACTCTCCTCCAGAATCCGCTCTACAATGCTGCCACCCAGGACCGCGAATGCTCGCTGCGCCACGAGTTCTCCGACTGCCGATGCAATCACCGTGCGTACCGCTTCCTGCGTCTCGTGTTTCGCGCTGCTTGCCGAATTGGCATGTTGGAGTATTGCTAAGACGAGAGCGCGCTCCTGCCCGCTTAGAATCCGCTCATCCTGCAGCAATGTTTGGGAAAAGGAATCAAGAATCTGCTTCGGTGTCATAAAAGACACTCCTCCCTGCGTGTAACGGATCGGGTTGGGGAACCCGCACTACAGGGGAAGCAGGCAAGACCATACAACGCGACCCTGTGAATCGCAAAGAAGATTCTTGCAAAAGAGTAAAACGAAGCCGGTCGGCTACCGGGGGACCAGAGCCGCCACCATGGATTGGAGGACTTTCACTCCATCGGTGCCGCCCAGTTCCGGTTCCGAGGCACGCTCCGGATGCGGCATCATACCTACGACATTCCCGCCCTCGCTGCAAACGCCAGCAATGTTATCCAAAGATCCATTCGGATTGGCCGAGGCGGCAATCTCGCCCGACGGCAGGCAATAACGGAAGACAATGCGATTGTTGCTCCTCAACTGCTCCAGCGTTGCCGCGTCGCAGAAGTAATTCCCTTCCATGTGGCCAATCGGGATCGTCAACACCTCTCCCTTCGAGCAGGCGTTCGTGAACGGGGTGTCGACGTTCTCCACGCGTACCTCGACCGGCTTGCAGACATACTTCAGCCCCACATTTCGCATCAGTGCCCCGGGCAGGAGTCCCGATTCACACAGAATCTGGAATCCATTGCAAATCCCCAGCACCATTCCCCCACCCGCGGCAAACTTGCGCACGGACTCCATCACGGGTGAAAACTTTGCAATTGCTCCCGTCCGCAGATAATCGCCATAGGAGAATCCGCCCGGGACAATAACGGCATCGCAGTTCTGCAGGTCGTGCGACTCGTGCCAAAGAAACGTCACCGGCTGCTTGGCCACGTGCTGGATCGTCCAATACGCGTCGTGATCGCAATTGGAACCGGGAAAGATGATGACCCCGAATTTCATGTTGCCCTCAGTTTTTGGGAGATTATTTCTAGTCTAGCACGGGCCATAGTTCGCTCTGTCTTGGGCGACACAAGCCGGAATCCACCACAATAACCCCGTGCTTCCCGAACGCCCGCCACACGAGGTCTACGATATTCATCGTGTGATCTGAGTCACATACAACCTGTTACTTTCTTGCTTTCCTCTGCTTGTGATTTTCTTGACACACATCCGCACTAATTGTATCGTCTCGACCAATCCAACTGTGCTGCGGCGATTTACAGCTCGCGGACACACATTGGTTCCAGCCTCTGTTCCCTTCCCTCGGCTGGCGGCGTTTACAAGAAAATGAGGTGCCACCGGTGAATTTCACCAGCCTGGATTTCTGCGTCTGCCGGAACTCCCTGATAAATTCCGTGCTCCTGCTTGCGAGCCTTCTTTTCCTATCCCACGACGCATGGTCTGTCGGCTTTCAGCCTGTGTCGCAAGACGAGTTGAAGATGACGAGCGAGCCGAAAGCTCCAGGAGCCCCCGCCATCATCCTGTTCCGTCAGGTCGATCGTGACGATCGCGGCCTAACCGCCCATGAAGACGTCTATCTCCGAATCAAGATCTTGACCGAAGACGGTCGGAGGTACGCCGACATCGAGATCCCGTTCTATAAAGAGCAGGGCAATATCGTGAACCTGCACGCCCGCACTATCAGGCCTGATGGCACGATCGTGGAGTTCAGCGGGAAAGCATTCGATAAGTCGATCATGAAAGCTCGCGGCGTGAAATATCTGGCCAAGACCTTCACTCTTCCTGATGTCCAGCCTGGCAGCATTCTCGAGTATTACTACACCCAGGATCTCGCGGAGCGTTACATCTTCGACTCGCACTGGATTCTCAGTAACGAGCTGTTCACGAAAAATGCGAGGTTCTCCCTCACCCCATATAACAGTAACTACATGCAGATTTTCCTGCGCTGGACATGGAACAACCTCCCGCCGGGCACCAGTCCGCCCGTCCAGGCCCCGAATCGCGTCATCTCGATGGAAGCCAGTAACATCCCCGCCTTCCATACTGAAGATTACATGCCCCCAGAAAACGAGATGAAATCTCGCGTCGACTTTATCTACAGCGACGATATGTTCGAACGTGATATGGACGCTTACTGGAAGAACGTCGGTAAGAAACGCTACCGGGCGCTGGAGAGCTTTATCGGTAAGCAGAAATCCATGGAACACGCGCTAGGTGAAATTGTGTCCCCCAACGACTCACCTGAAGTTAAACTGCAGAAAATTTATGCCCGTGTTCAACAAATTCGCAATACGTCCTACGAAGTCGCCAAGACGGAGCAGGAACAGAAGCGCAGCAAGGAAAAAGCTCCCGATAACGTCGAGGAAATCTGGAAGAAGCAATATGGCAACGGCGTGGAATTAACATGGCTCTTCCTGGCTCTCGCTCGAGCCGCTGGATTCGAAGCCTCCGGCCTGTGGGTCTCAGACCGCGAGAATTATTTTTTCTTCCCTCAGAGTATGGACAGTCGCCGGCTCGATGCCAATGTAGTAGCAGTCAAATTGAACGGCAAAAACGTCTTCTTTGACCCCGGTGCTGCCTTTGCTCCATTTGAGATGCTGCCTTGGGTGGAAACCGGGGTCCAAGGCCTCCTCCTCGACAAGGATGGGGGAACGTGGGTCCAGACTTCGGTTCCGTTCGCCCACGACTCCGGTACCCGGAGAAAAGCCGATCTTAGTTTGAGCGAAACGGGGAACCTTGAGGGCAAACTTACGGTGTCTTACACCGGGTTGGAAGCATGGCAGCGACGAGTCGAAAATCGCCTCACGGATGACGCTGAACGAAAGCGGTTTCTGGAGGACGAGGTTCGAGAGTCGATCCCCGCCGCTTGCGAGGTCGACCTCACGAACCAGCCCGACTGGAAGAGTTCTTCCTCACCTCTAGTCGGAGAATTCACGTTGAAAATCCCTGGTTGGGTTTCCGGAGCTGGACGGCGAGCATTATTGCCCGTGGGCTTGTTCAGCGCCCCCGAACAGCACTTGTTCGATCACGCCGATCGTGTACATCCGGTCTATTTCCAATTTCCGTTCGAACGTCAGGACGACATCACTATTGCGCTGCCCCTAGGGTGGCAGATCTCGACTACACCGAAACCACAAAAGCTCGATGCCAAGGCGATCACGTATTCGCTCGAGGCGAAGAACGACAGCAGTACATTGCATCTGACTCGACAGCTGGATGTCGATATCGTGCTGGTTCCAGTAAAGGATTACGCCAACCTACGCCAGATTTTTCACATTGTGAGGACGGGCGATGAAGAACAGGTCATACTGCAACCCGGTGGATCGACTGCCAGCAACTGATCGCAATCTGCGGGCCTGCCTCTACATCGGGCTCTGCATACTTGCCTGCATCTGCCCTGCTCTGGCGGGCGATGCTCCGCCGTGGATGCACGCCGTGGTATCGGTCCCGCTTCCCGCTCACGACGATAAGACCGACGCCGTCCTTCTTTTTTCCGAAAATTCGATTAACGTCCAATCGCTCGACAAAATCAAGCTCCGAGTCCGCGTAGCCTATAAGATCCTCCGCCCCAGCGGCCGAGAGTATGGGGTCGCGGACGTTTTCTTCAATCCTCAACGCAAGATCACCGCTCTCCGCGGCTGGTGCATTCCGGCCCAGGGCAAGGATTACGAAGTCAAAGACAAAGAGGCACTCGAGGTTTCGCTTCCCAGGATAGCCGGAAGCGAACTCATCTCCGACGTCAAAGACAAGGTGTTGCAGATTCCTGCCGCAGATCCCGGCAATGTCGTGGGCTATGAGTACGAAGCGGAAGAGCGTCCGATGGTTCTGCAGCAGGTCTGGCGTCTACAACACGAAATTCCCGGCCGCGAGCTTCACTACTCTCTCCAACTTCCCTCAGGCTGGGAATTTAAGGCGTCCTGGATCAACTACGCCGAACGCAAGCCCACGCAGACTGGGCCGAACCAATGGGAATGGATCGTCAGTGACGTAACAGGCATTCGCAAGGAAGAGGAAATGCCCCCCATCGTCGGAGTGGCCGGCCAGATGGTGGTCTCGTTCTTTCCTCCCGGTGGCGCTGCACTGAACGGTTTTGCCAATTGGTCCGAGATGGGTAAGTGGTACTCCAATCTGACGAGTGGCCGTCGAGACGCCTCTCCGGAAATCGCTCGCCAGGTTGCCACCCTGATCGCATCTTCCCCCACACCTCTGGAAAAGATGAAGGCCCTCGCGCACTTCGTGCAACACGATATTCGCTATGTGGCCATTGAACTTGGCATCGGGGGCTGGCAGCCTCACCCTGCTGCGGACGTCTTCACGCATCATTACGGTGACTGCAAGGATAAGGCAACCTTGCTCAGTTCGATGTTGAAGCAGATCGGCGTGGAATCCTTTTATGTGGTCATTAATGCTCGCCGCGGCTCGGTTACCCCGCAAATGCCAGCCACAGTCGGAATGTTTAATCACGCCATATTGGCGATCCAACTCCCGCCCAACACTTCCGACGCGTCTTTAGTGGCGAAGGTGGAACACCCGCGCTTTGGCACCCTTCTTTATTTCGATCCCACCAACGAATTGACGCCCTTCGGTGAAATCGGAGGCTACTTGCAGCAGAACTATGGGCTGCTGGTCACTGCCAACGGCGGAGAACTGGTCGAGCTTCCCAGGCAACCCTCGGCCATGAACAGTATTATGCGCGCCGGCAAACTCACGCTAGAACCATCTGGCGCATTACGAGGTGAGGTCGACGAAACACGGCTGGGGGATCGCGCGTCGGCAGAACGCTGGCGCCTCCGCACCGTCGACAAAAGCTCCGACCGCATCAAGCCCATCGAAGATCTGCTCGCTGGATCCCTCTCCCTCTTTCGTATCACTCAGGCGAGCTTAATCAACCTCAATGAAACCAGTCAGCCTTTCGGGTTCCATTACGCTTTTGAGGTCCAGAGCTACGCCAAGGATGTCGGTGGTCTTCTGCTCGTGCGGCCGCGGGTCTTGGGTGTCAAGACAAGCGGCATCCTTGAAACGAGGGAACCTCGCCAGTTCCCCATCGAATTCGAGGGCCCTTCGCGCGACACCGACACCTTCGATATCAAAATACCCGTCGGCTATGTTGTGGACGATCTCCCTCCTCCCGTAGACGCCGACTACAGTTTCGCAAGCTACCACGCCAAGACTGAAATCAAAGACAATCAAATCCACTACACCCGCACCTTCGAAGTAAAAGAGTTAAGCGTCCCCGTTTCTCGCGCCGAAGAGCTGAAAAGGTTCTACCGCATCATCGCTGGAGATGAACGAAACACAGTTGTGCTGAAAACCGCGGGACAGTGAGTTTCGGCATCAAAGGTTACGGTATCTGCTAGCTATCGAGGACTTGAGGAAGGCACGAGTTGAGGCTTGTTCTCAACCCCGTTCAAAACAGGCGTAATCTCCGGCCGTTTTTCTGGCACTGGAAATGTGCTCCGTAAAGTTTCAATTTCAGAAGGTGTGTCGCTGTCTGTCTCGCCTTGTGATGCCAACTCGCGGCGGTAACTCTCCGGGGGATATCCTCGAGCCGAAACCACAGCCCAATGCCATTCGCCGTTCGAAACCGCGGTGCCGATCAGGCGTGAACTGAAGCTTGTGACTGACCACGGCACTCCGACCGCTCGCATGCGATAGATCACAGTCGTGTCCGGTTTCTTGTCGGCTCGGGAAGGTCGATGGTTTGCGCTCTCGGTCTGTGACATTGGATTTTCTAGAGGCGCATCAACTCCAGGCTGGTTATTTATAACCGTGAACGCGACCGAAATTTCACTCACGTGCCAATCGGTTCCGTTATGTACCGAGACCGTCAGCGCGTCGTCTGCAAGGGTTGCATGCCCTTCCAGCCTGGCCACATCACTGGCGGGAAGCTCCATCTCCGAATACTGCTTCGCAAGCAAAGCCTTCACGTTTGACGAGAACGACAGGTTGCAAGTGACGTCCGGCGCGGACACCCGAAACCCGCTCCCGTCACCCGACATCAGATATCGCAACGATGTCCCGAACCCGCGGCGGCTCTCCACCTGCTGCAGCACTTGCGTCAGATTATCGTCATCGATGACCGCCTGCTTCGGCGGTTTCTTGCGCAGATTGCGCGCGACGTCCCCCAACGGCGTCTCGGTGGGCTCATCTTGCCCGATCGCCCGAAAGGGCGCCAGCGCCGCGCCCAAAGCAGCCAGCGCCAGCCAAAGCCGTGTTCGAGAAAAGCGCAACATTAGGCAACAACACTCGATCGCACACTTCTCCCCGGGTGCGTACACGAGCACCTGCAGAGAGTCACTACGCTTCATTTTATGGAGGAAACAGACAGACGGAACCGCGCAGGAAAACCTTGGTAATGGTACTGAGGGTCGTAGCGAACAGGATCAACGGGCGCGCGTTAACGAAATGGAGGCGCAACGGGTGCGCGCGCCCTGGGTCAGTTCCGCTTACAAAAGACCCTGCGATCGAAACCTTGTGACTGGGTCTACCACGACTGGAATCGCTTGCCGCTTAAAAAACCAGCGGGCCACCGCAAAGCCAATCGCCGCGTAGCATAGGTGAATCACTTTCATAGATACCCCCCACTCCGGCCCGATCTTTTCACCTTCAGGGGAGAACTTCATACGTCCTATCGGCACGATACCAATCACCCTGAAGAGGGACAAGGCACGACAGTGCCATCGGATGGCACAGAGGTAATACGAGTAACACGTGTACATGGATGACGTTTGCCGGGAAATTGTTTGCGAACGAAATGCGGGCGTGTGCCCTGGGATGCACTTGCCGAAGACAACTGCGTTCGGTGATAAGCAAGCAGGGTCATGGCTGGAGCTGCCGATAGCCAAGACCCAACCCAGCCTAATGTGCCGAAACCGGCTCCTCCGAACTCCTGCCCGCCGGAGGTACCACGACCGTAGATAAGCTTCCCTGGGCGGTGAGCTTCTGGAAATCCGCCAAGTCCCGCCTCTGCAGGTCGTCCCAGCGCGCCAACAGTTCCCCGCTCTGCCGCTTCAGCTTCTGTAATTGCCGCGCCTCGGCATCGGTCGGAGCCGAATCCGCCGATCCGGCATCCATCGCTAGGTAAGCCAGCTTCGCGTCCAATTGCGGAGGATAGGCCAGCGAATCCTCGTTGGCCGAAATGTCCAGGTTGACCAGTTGGTCACGAACCCCCACCAGCTTCTTCTCCAGTTCATCCGCTGCGCCGGTTATGCTCTTCGTGCTCGCATTGATCGGCAACCGCCGCTTTAGACCGGACAGTTGCAGCCGGACGTCCTGGATCTGGTTCACGGCGTCATACACCCGGCTTAGCTCGTCCCGAGTCTCGAGCAAGAGGTTGAACTGCGCCTGCAGATCCTCCTGACTGATATGCACGCGCGGATCAAGCTTGAGATCGAAACCGGCCGTCTGCGTCTGCCCGCCCACCGTCAAGCGGACCTGGTAATGTCCCGGAACAGCCACCGGCCCACGAGCGCCGTTCCCGTATTCGTAAAGGTAATAACCCGGCACATGCCGCGCTTCTTCATACCTCAAATCCCACACAAAGCGATTCAGCCCTGCTTCCGGCTTTATCTGCTTCTCGGGTTTTTTGTCGTCCGGATCCGGCGGCTCCTCCAACGTGTTGTATTCCGTGCTCGAGTATTTCCGGATCACCTTTCCCGAAGCATCCAGAATCTCCAGCTTGGCCTCCGTGTCGCCTTTCGGAGCATCCTTGAGGTAGTAATAAATGACGGCTCCCGCCGGTGGATTGTGCCCTGTCAGCTTCGACGGATGCCGCTCCCCACTCGCCCCCGCCTGAATCCGAAACGCCGTCGCAGGCTCATACAGGAACGCGCCCTTTTGCGCGACATCCTCGCTGTACTGACGCAACGGAGACAGATCATCCAGGATCCAGAATGCCCGGCCGTGTGTCGCCACCACCAGATCGTTATCTTTGACCACCAAATCGTGCACTGGCACAGTCGGCAGATTCAGCTTAAGCAGACGCCATTTCGCTCCGTCATCGAATGAAACGAACACTCCCATCTCGGTTCCCGCGTACAGCAGGCCCTTCTTCTTGGGATCCTGCCGCACTGAGCGCACGAATGTCGTGTCGGGTATGCCCTGCGTCAGTTTCGTCCAGGTCTTGCCGTAATCCGCGGTTTTGTAAATGTAAGGATGCAGATCGTCGAACTGGTGCCGGTCCACCGCGACGTAAGCGGTTCCCGGATCAAATGTGGAGAGATCGATTTGGCTGATGCGGCTCCACTCTGGCCAATCCTTCGAAGTCACATTGGTCCACGTCTTCCCTTCATCTCTGGTCAGTTGGACCAACCCATCATCGGTGCCGACCCAGATCAATCCCTTGGTTATCGGTGATTCGGCAAGCGCGAAGATTGTGTCGTAATACTCAGTTCCGGAATCGTCGAGCGTGATGTTGCCCCCCGAAACCTTCTGTTTGCTCTTGTCATTGCGCGTGAGATCAGGACTGATTGCAGCCCAGTGCACGCCGCCGTCAGTGGTCTTAAACAGCATCTCGCCGCCGTGATACAGCGTGTTGGGATCATGCGGAGAAATCAGCACCGGCGCCGTCCACTGAAAGCGGTGCTCGAGATTCGCCGCACCATGCGCATCCGACAGTTCCGGCTGTTCGGTGATCGATTTCACCTGCCCAATGTGCCGGTCGTAGCGCGTGATCAGGCCCTGGTAATCGGCGGCATAAACAATCTCCGGGTCCCGCGGATCCGGGGCGATATATCCCGCCTCGCCGCCTCCCACGTCGTACCAGTCACTGCGGCTGATCGAACCATCGTCGCTGCGGCTGACAATCGCCACTGTCCCGCTGTCCTGTTGAGCGCCATACACCCGGTACGGCATCGCGCCGTCAGTTGTCACGTGATAAAACTGCGCCGTAGGCTGGTTATCTTCCGTCGTCCAGGTTTTCCCGCCATCGAGTGTGACGGTCACTCCACCGTCGTTGGACGCAATCATTCGCTTGGTGTTCTGCGGATCAATCCACAGCCCATGATTGTCCCCGTGCGGGACCTTCACCTTGTTGAACAAGTGGCCGCCATCGGTGGACTTGTAAGCGTCCACGTCCATGATGTACAGCACATTCTCATCGCGTGGATCGGCGATGACGTGCATGTAGTACCAGGGACGCTGCCACAAGCTGTGATTCGGATTCACCAGTTGCCAGCTTTCGCCGCCGTCATCCGATCGGTACAGCCCGCCATCCGGATTGTGCGCCTCAATCAGCGCGTACACGCGGTCGGAATTCGCTCCGACTGTCACGCCGATCTTTCCGTAAGGTCCCTTCGGCAGTCCGTGCTCTTCCAGGCGCTTCCAGGTCGTTCCGCCGTCGTTCGAGCGATAAAGCCCGCTTCCCGGACCGCCGCTCTCCATACTCCAGGACGTTCGCCGCGCCTGCCACAGTGCGCCAAACAGAATGTTGGGATTATGCGGATCGAACGCAACATCGATACCGCCGGTATTCTCGTCTTTGTACAGAACCTTGTCCCACGTCTTGCCGCCATCAGTCGTGCGGAAGATGCCGCGCTCGGGGTTCGACCCGTAGGGGTGCCCCAATGCAGCCACGAAAACAACGTCAGGATTTGCAGGATTGATGATGATCTTGCCAATGGCGCGCGAGTCTTTCAGACCAACGTTTTTCCAGGTCTTGCCACCATCCAGCGACTTGTAAACCCCGTCGCCATGCGAGATGTTTCCGCGCAGGCAAGTCTCTCCGGTGCCCACATAAATGACATTATGGTTTGAAGCCGCCACAGCCAGGCTGCCAATCGCTGCTGTTCCCTCCTTGTCGAACACTGGCGACCACGTCATCGCGCCGTCGGTGGATTTCCAAACTCCACCCCCGGTCGCCCCAAAATAGTAGGTAGTGGGATCACCCGGGATACCAGCGGCCGTCAACGATCGCCCGCCCCGAAATGGCCCGATCAGCCGGTACTTCATGCCTTTGAACACTTTCTCTTCGGGCCGGGACGATTCGGAGTCCTCCTTGTCGCTCGCTTTGCCTTCCGATTCTGAAGACGGAGTGCTCGGCTTCACTTCGGAAGCCTTAGTCGCTTTCGACTGCCGCTCCGGCTTGGTCTGCGCGACTACGAGAGAAGAAAAAATGACCAAAGTGACTGCGCACACGACACACACACCACAAGACGCACTCTTGCGAACCCTGTTCAGGCTCATGCCCATGATCTCCAGAAAGTAGACGATTCAGCTATGGTAATACCCCCAAGCACTACTGCAAAGACCCGCCAAAAAAAGCCGGTGAGATGAAGGGGGTAGAGTGAAGCGGGGTGCCCCACCCTTCCCGCGTTTTGAGCGGGAGGGTGGGGATTTTGACTTCCTTTCAGCGCTCTTGAACTCACCGTTCAAGGGACTCGATCTCAAGTCTTGGCTTCGAGAACGTGCCGTCCCTCTTCCAACTCCTTCTTCTTGGCGGCATCCACTTTCGGATAACTCAGATGCAGAGACTCCAAAGTATCCACAATGACCGATGAAATCACCAGCCGCGTGAACCACTTGTTGTCAGCCGGCACCACGTGCCACGGCGCATGCTTGGTAGCCGTATTGCGGATCATGTCTTCGTAAGCACTCTGGTATTCGTCCCAGTACGTGCGCTCGTGAATATCGCCGACGGAGAACTTCCAGTTTTTCTCGGGCTCTTGCAGACGGTCCAGAAAACGCTTCTTCTGCTCTTTTTTCGAAATATGCAGGAAGAACTTTCGAATCACCGTCCCGCTGCGCGCCATGTGCCGCTCAAAGCAGCGAATATCTTCAAACCGCTCCTGCCATATGTGCTTCCCGGCCACCGCTTCCGGCAGCTTCTGGCTCTTGAGAATTTCCGGATGCACCCGCACCACCAGTACTTCTTCGTAATAGGAACGATTGAAGATGCCTATATGGCCGCGCTCTGGCAAATCGCGCGTCGTCCGCCATAGGAAGTCATGTTGCAGTTCGATTTCCGACGGCGTCTTGAACGAATACACCTGGCAGCCCTGCGGATTCACCCCCGACATCACGTGCTTGATCGCGCCGTCTTTTCCCGCCGCATCCAGCGCCTGAAAAATCAGCAGCAGCGCCCAGTTGTTCTGGGCATAGAGCATGTCCTGCAATTCGGCTGTGCGCTCAATTCCCGCCTGGAGCGCCTTGGCCGCGTGCTCTTTCGCACGCCATTCCCCGGTATCGGCCGGATCAAAATGCTTCAGCCGGAAATCCTTTCCATCCTCGATGCAGAACTTATGGGCTAACTTCTCGGCCTTCTTCTTCATGAATTCTCCATGCGCGACGCGTGACGCTCAGTGCACAGGGCGAGACGCTTTCTGTATGATTGTCGCACCAGCTCGGCTCGATCGCATTCTCAACCTTGACGACAGGAGTTCGCCGATGAAACCTCTGCCTTTGCTCGGAGTATTGTTGCTGATCCTGGGCGCCTTGGCGTTTGTGGTCCCAGTTTCACACCGTGACGATCATTCCCTGAAAGTTGGGGACGCGAAGTTCACTGTTCAAACCGAGAACCGCGAAAAACTGCCACCCGCAGTGGGCATCATTCTGATTGGCGGCGGGGTCCTGTCCCTGGTGTTCGGCCTGCGCAAGAACTAGTCTGAGGGCCGCGTGTTCGAATCCGAATTCCTGACGTCCGCCGATCAGAGCAAAGAAGCCTACATTCGATTGATTTCGCGAGCGGCTGAGATTCTCTGCCAGTTCTTCCCTATCCAGCCCTACAGCGGCGCAACCGCTCGCAGGTTGACGGATTTGATCCCTTCCGATTTCCTGCCCGGCGAACAACGCTCGTCAGAACAGATTGCAGAAATCTTGAAAGTTGTCGTCGCCAATTCGGTGGCCGTCAGCCATCCGGCAACTGCCGCGCACTTGCATTGTCCCCCTCTTCTCGCCGCTCTCGCTGGCGAAGTTGTAATCAGCGCACTGAACCAGTCCATGGACTCGTTCGATCAGGCGCCAGTGGCAAGCATCATCGAACAGAAGCTCCTTCGCTGGTTGTGTCAGGAGATCGGACTGCCGCCGATTGCTGACGGAACCTTCACCACCGGCGGTTCTCAGTCGAACTATATGGGCTTGTTGCTGGCGCGCGACGCCTTCCTTCAGAAAACGTGGAAATGGTCTGCCCAGAAGCAGGGACTCCATCCTGACTCTCGCCGACTCCGAATTCTTTGCTCGGAGGTGGCCCACTTCACGGTAGAGAAGTCCGCGTCCCAATTGGGACTAGGCAGTGACGCTGTCGTACGCGTCGGAGTCGACGATCGCTTCCGAATGAATCCCGCCGACCTGCGAACCGCGCTCGAATCATTGCGATCGCAAAATCTCTTGCCGATGGCCATTGTCGCGACGGCGGGCACGACAGACTTCGGCTCCATCGATCCACTCCCGGAAATCGCAGCGACGGCGCACGAAACCGGAGCATGGCTTCATGTCGATGCAGCCTACGGGGGCGCGTTGTTGTTCTCCCCTCAACATCACTCCAAACTCGCCGGAATCGAAACAGCCGACTCGCTGGCCGTCGATTTCCATAAACTCTTTTGGCAGCCCATCCCGTGCAGTGTTTTCCTGCTGCGAGATGCACGGCATTTTGAGCACATCAAAATGCACGCGGACTACCTTAACCCCGAACGCCACGCAGAAGCCGGCATCCCGGATCTGGTCACAACTTCCTTGCTCACCAGCCGCCGCTTCGACGCGTTGAAGCTCTGGATCTCTTTTGAATCTCTAGGGCGCAACAAATTAGCAGAGATGATCGAGCGCACCGTCGCGCTGGCAAATCATGCAGCCGGATTGATTCGCCGGACGCGGCACCTGGAACTCATCTGCGAACCCCAGCTGAGCACGGTAGTCTTTCGCGTGCTTCCACCGAGCGCAGACACCGACGCAGATCACCTAAACACTGCGGTACGCCAGCGCCTATTCGACAGCGGCCAGGCAGTCATCGGCCATTGCCGCGCTCGCAATCATCAATGCCTGAAGTTCACCTGCATGAACCCCACAGTGACCGAAGCTGACATGGAAGCCCTGATTCAGAAAGTCGTGACCGTAGCCAACGATCTCACGTAGCGAACAATTTCAGGGACGCGGGGGACAGCCCCGTCTCGCTGAGAGCCTCCCAAAAAGCCGAACGTACATACACATCCGTACATGGAAATGTTCCTGTAGGAACACTTTGAGGTAAAAAAGAAGCTTTCTTAGCCCCTGCTTGTGATCGCCGTCACGCTTGGCAGCTTCGACTGCTGCCACCCGTCAAAGCCGCCAGCCACATTGAGGACGCGCCGGAAGCCAGCCCGCTGCAGGAGGCTGGCAGCGATCATGCTGCGGTATCCACCCTTGCAGTGGACGGCCAGGGCCATCTCGTGGTCGATTTCCGGGGGTGACACCCTGAAGTTATCCAGGGGCCACCAGGCCGCTCCTTCAATGTGCCCCGCGTCCCACTCCGACTCGCGACGAACGTCCAGCACTTGCACTTGCCGCGACTGTAGCTGCCGTTCGAGTTCTCGCGGTGTGATCTGCGCGACAGTTCCCGTGGGCAGCCCGGCCATCTTCCAGCGCTGCAAGTCCTCCCGCAAGATACCCGTCCAAATTTTCCATTCCTATGCGAGCCAGTCGCACCCGCGCCTCTTCCATCTGCGCATCTGTGTCCGCGATCACCACAGGATGCGAACTCAACCCCAGCACCGTTCCGGCCCATGACGCAAACTGCCCGCCCAGCGCAATATTCACGGACCCTGGCACATGCCCGGCGGCAAAGTCGTCGCCCGGCCGCACATCCAGAGCGATCTCCCCATCCTTCAGCATGCAATCCAGTTCGGCCGGAGCGATCGCCCGCAGCGCGGGCAAATCCGATAGTGCGGCCGCGCCTGTGCGATTGATCTCCGCGTCTTTGGCGAAATAATCCGGACGTGCCGGCAGATTGCTGGTCAACTGCCGGATGAACTCCTCCCTGCTTTTGATTTGCAGCGCGTAATTCGTCAGCCGCTCCGTACCAATCGTCGAAGAGCGCTCCGCCCGCATATTCTTGCCGCAAAGCGAACCTGCTCCGTGGGCCGGATAGACGAGTACGTTATCCGGCAGGGTCATGAGCTTCGTATGCAGGCTGTCGTACAGGAGTCCCGCCAGTTGCGCCGGAGTATGACGTGGCGATAGATCAGGCCGCCCCACATCGCCGATGAACAGCGTGTCGCCCGTCAGCACGGCCCAGGGCGCGATCGACTTCTCTAAATCCGTAACCACCAGGCAGATGCTCTCCGGAGTATGTCCTGGCGTCTCCAGCACGCAGATCGAAGCCTTTCCAAACTTCAACTCAAATCCATCGCTCACTGGCTCGTGATCAAAGGTCGCCCCAGCCTGCGCTCCCATATAGATTTTCGCTCCCGTGCGCGCCGCCAGTTCTCTGTGTCCTGAAACAAAATCAGCATGCAGGTGCGTTTCGAAAATATGACGGATGGTCACCCCGTGCTCGCTGGCGGCATTCAGATAAAGCTCCACATCGCGCTGCGGATCCACCACGACCGCCTCGCCTTCCGAAGCCAGCATGTAGGAAGCATGCGCCAGACATCCCAGGTAAAACTGTTCGAAGTACATAGAGCTTCCCCACTCCGTAGCGCCGGCCTCTGGCCGGCTGTCCCGAGGGCGTCTCGCCCTCGGCCCCGAGGCGAAAATTTAAAACGGCAGCGCTACAAACCCACAAAGCCGCCTAAGATGCTAGACCAATTCGGCTGGCAAAGCTACGCAGATATTCAGGAGAGCTTGCAATCAGGAAGGCAGCGGAGTGATGAATTCCAGGCCGAAGCAGAAGCCATTGCGCGATCGCACGATGGCTGTCATTCGCGAAGCGGTTGGCATCCCGAACTCCACTTCCAGCAGGTCGCCCGGGTTCAGGAGAATTCCCGCGTATAACACCATGCCGCCCTGGCTGATCTCGGTACCGCGGCCTTCAACCACGGTAGTCGAGAACCCTTTGGAAGTGAATACCTTTACGGGAAGATCGACGGGCAGTCGCTCCCAGCGGCGCGTAACGGGACTCGGCATCGTGTCCTCGATGTTCTTCCTTCAATTCAGCGCCTGCAAATTACGAAAGTGAAAGCGCCACTCTTCCGGACAATCATGACCGGTGGGATGCAACGGGAGCCTCGGCGTGCCCTGCGGTGAAGTCACGCGCATGCTCACCGCCTTGCAAGTTCAACCTCTTGTACAATTTGCCTGTGAGTTCGCGCCTGAAAGCGTGCTGGGCAGCTATCGTTCTGCTGTCGCTGAGCTTGCTTTGCACGGGCGAAAAGGTCTCAGAACTCCAGCCCACCGGATACGTCAACGACTTCGCACACGTCCTGAACCCAACCACCCGGGCGCAGATCGAAGATCTCTGCACGCAAGTGGATCAGAAGGCCCATGCACAAATTGCGTTAGTCACCATCAATTCGCTCGATGGTTCGGATATCGAGACCGTCGCGGTCGATCTGTTCAAGAAGTGGGGTATCGGGCAAAAGTCAACGGATCGCGGCGTGCTGATTCTGTATGCGATTCAGGATCACCGCGCACGCATCGAAGTCGGCTACGGTCTCGAACCCATTCTGCCCGACGGAAAGGTGGGTGGCTTTCAGCGGGAAGCGATTCCGCTGATGCGCAGCAGCAATTACGACGACGCCCTGCTTCTGGTGACAACCCGCGTCGCCGACGTAATTGCCTCCGATGCAGGTGTTCAACTGACGGGCTCGCGCCCGCGGGCGCCCACACAACCCATAGAGCAGCCCAACACCGGCATCTCTTTGGGTGGCATCGCACTGATCATTATCATTCTGTTGCTCGTGCTCTTCACCCCGCTGCGCACCCTGCTGTTCTGGATGCTGTTTTCCTCTCTCTTCGGTGGAGGACGCCGAGGCGGATGGGGCGGAGGTGGCAGCTGGGGCGGTGGCGGGGGCTTCGGTGGGGGTGGAGGGTTTGGTGGCTTCGGCGGGGGCAGTTCTGGTGGCGGCGGGGCCAGCAGCAGTTGGTAGTATGGCGAGGACGACATGATTCCGGTCCAAACGATTGACGAATTCGTGAGACGATTCCGGGAAGCCGGGGGAGAGAACGTCGAAAGCATCATCCTGTTCGGCTCGGCGGTGTCGGGTAACTTTCACCCGGGGCGTTCGAACCTGAACTTGTTCTGCGTTCTGCGCAGCACGTCGTTCGAGGCCTTGTGTGCGTTAAACCCTGCGGCCAAGTGGTGGGACAAGCAGAAACAGCCTCCTCCCCTCTGCATGACCCGTCACGAACTGGAGCGCACCGTGGATGTGTTCACCATCGAATTGCTCGATATGCAGCAGCAGCATCGGGTGCTCTATGGAGAAGATGTGGTGCAAAATCTGCGCATCCCCATGGACCTTCACCGTGTCCAGGTCGAATACGAATTGCGTGAGAAGTTGGTTTTGCTGAGGCAACACATCCTTCTGGCGGCAGAGAATGAATCGCGGTTGTGGGAACTCCTGCAACATTCGGTTTCATCCTTTTCCACTCTCTTTCGACATGCGCTGATCGCGCTCGGAGATGCGCCGCCACAGGGCAAACGCGAAGCCGTGCAAGCACTGGCACAGCGCCTGGGCTTCGATGCCTCCGTGATCCTGAAAATCCTCGATGCCCGGGAGAAAAAGGGCGAGAGCCAGAAGCTTGATGCTCGCAATCTCGCATCGCAGTATCTTGCAGCCGTGGAGAAAGTAGCAGTGGCTGTGGATGCAGCGTAGGGAGCTCTATGCCGGTGTCATTCGATGAATCCGCCAACCCCACTCAGGGAGTGATATCCTGCCCTTCCCTTCGTGGAACTTCACGTCCTTCATGGTTTGAGCCTCAAGGAGGGTTGCATGAGTAAAGCACTATTAGCAGTCGTCGTCGTTCTGGTCGTGATCGCGCTCATTTTCTTCAGCCAGTACGTGGGCGTTCGCAATACCCTGGTCGGCAAGAATGAAGCGGTTAAAGCCGCCTGGTCCCAAGTGGACATCGTTCTGCAGCGCCGCGCTGACTTGATTCCGAACCTGGTCGAGACCGTAAAAGGCTACGCCAAACAGGAGCAGACGGTCTTTGGAGACATCGCGAAAGCGCGCTCGGCCCTGCTTTCTGCCGGAACTCCGCAGCAAAAGATCGCTGCCAACGGACAATTGGACAATGCTCTCGGACGCCTGCTCGTAATTGTCGAGAACTACCCGCAACTTAAGTCGAATGAAAATTTCCTACGCCTGCAGGACGAACTCGCGGGCACAGAAAACCGCATCGCGGTAGAGCGCCGTCGCTACAACGACACCTTGCAGGACTACAACACCTATGTACAGATGTTCCCGCACAACATCTTCGCGGCATGGGCGGGATTCAAAACCAACGATGCCTATTTCAAAGCGTCGGAAGGTTCGCGCGAAGCTCCGAAAGTAAATTTCAACAGTCCGACTACCCAGGCGCCTGCTTCCGAACCAGCTCCGGCGCACTAGCTGTGTGGGGCGGGCGCCCTCGTCCGCCCTGCGCAGCCAAGCTCGATTGCGAACCTGTTACCAAAGTAACCGGTGGGCATTGCAGTTCCTCAGTGGTTAACACATATACGGAACTCCCTGTATGGTCTTATCAGGAGCATAGTTCCATTATTGACACACCGCCGACCCTGACGCGAGCTCGCCCGTTAGCTCGCAGATATATGCCTCCGACAACCGACGTTGGAGCATCCAATACTTTAATGAGTAACAGCGGCCCCCTTCGCGTGCTGGTAGTGGATGACAATGAGAGCGTGCGCCGCAGTGTGCGTCAACTACTCAATGCAGAACCTGACATACAGATAGTCTCAGAGGCTGTAGACGGGGGCGATGCGATCCGCAAGGCCAGAGAACATACTCCTGATCTAGTGCTCATGGACATCACCATGCCCACCATGAACGGCCTCGAAGCCACCCAGATCATCAAGCAGGAAATTCCCTCGATTCAGGTTGTAATGTTCAGTCAACATGATTCTCGGGGATTTCAGTGGGCGGCGCTGGCGGCAGGTGCGAGTGGATACGTTGTTAAGGCTGATGCTTCGCGCGATTTGATTCCGCAGGTGCGAAAGGTTCAGAAAACAGCCAGCCCTCCCTTGACCAGCTTCGACCACTGGTCCGCGAAAAAGTGACTCTGCCAAATAAGCCCGAACTGATCCAGCAGACTCCATGCTGTCGATATACCCCGGAGCAGGAGGAAAACGGAAAACCTGTTGCCCGTATGGTGGTGTATGAGGCTTTGGGTACGCAGTAGAGGACACAATCGGCACAGCACGCCAACGAGTGGACTGTCATCTACGCAGTCTATTTGTCATCCAGGTACTCCTCAGGAACATCGTCCTCCGGCACCTCACGCGTGCGCACCTCGCGCTCGTCAGCATTGTCGGCCTCCTCGACCCCGGCAACGGCCCCGGCTTCAAAGAGATTTCCTTCTTCCACTAGTTCGTCAACGCTTTCCGAGTCAGCCTGCTGCGCCCGGGATAAGCCTTGCAGATCTCCCGACTGACGGCTCGCCGCCATCCCGCTTGCAGTGCGGTTCTTACGACGAATGTCCTGATTGATTTCGCGTTCGGAGCTTACCGATGCTCTTTTCTTGCGGCTACCACCGGATCTCGACGCTTTCTTCTGAGTTGGTTTTCTCTTCGGCGCTTTGTTCGCAGTTTTTGACTTGCGCTGTACCGCTTTCTTCTTTCGTGGAGTCGCGCGTTTCTGTTTGGTCTTCGTCTTCTTTTTCTTCGGGGGCATGGCGGCAGTCTATCACTAATACCCGCAAGGTGATCGAATGCCCAATGCGTCTTCAACTCACAAAGCAAGGATTGCTCGGCGAGTGAATTTGCGTGAGTGGAGGCCTCACGGCGATTGCAGGAAATCTATGAATACAGATTTCAACTCGAGTTCTCGTTCGCAACCGCAAATTCATCAAATCCCGGCCGTAGTGCACCAGCTCGAAACGGAATCATTCGCCATGCAACTACCGCGCTAGCTATGGCGAGGGTGGCGCAAATCAACATGATCATTCGAAAACCAAAGACGAACGATCGCGTAATCGCGGTTCGAATCCTCGCCGTCGTTTGCGGGTCTTGATCGAGTGGTGCATCAAGACTACCAAGCTTCGTGACGTTCGCCTCAAGCTCTTTCACCACCCTCGGGTTCAGAGCCTGAGTAGCGAGAGACTTTCGCAATGAGTGCGCGAAGCTCCCCACCATGATGAGTCCTAGAACCGCTATCGCCAAGACGCCCGCGACTCGAGCGACCGCGTTATTGATTCCCGAGGCCGTTCCAGCTCGATCAGCTTCCACGGAACTCATCACTACGGTTGTCAACGGGGCTACGCTTACGGCCATGCCCAGCCCCAGAACAACAAAAGCAGGAAACAGGTTGGTCCAGTAATTGGCATTCGCCGAGGAGGCGGCGAACAAAAGAAAACCAGCGGCCGCAATGAGTGGACCTGTAATGAGAGGCGCCTTCGGCCCATAACGTCCGACCAGTCCGCCTGACCATCGCGAAAGAAAGAACATGAGCAAAATCATTGGCAGCGCCGCCGCGCCAGTTGCCGTTGCAGAATATCGGTGCACTTGAATTAAGTTGAGTGGAAACAGAAAAAAGAAAATGCCAAGCGCCGCATAGAGTAAGAGTGTCAACAGATTCGCGCCGCTGAAACTCGCGGAACGAAACAGCTCCAGCGGAACCATCGGTGCAGTTACGCGCTTCTCGACAATCGGAAAAAGAATTAGGCAAACGCAGCCAGTTAACAAACTTGCCAGTACGCGAGGCCGGCTCCAACCCAGGCTCGCGGATTCCAGGAAACCATACACCAATACCGCCAGGCCAATGGTTGCGATGGCCGCTCCCCGCCAATCAGCGCTTCTAGCTTGGGAACTGCGAGACTCCGGCACATGCCACAGAGAAATCGCAATCACCAGAGCGGCCATTGGCACATTGATCCAGAACACCCAGTGCCACGAAGCGTGTTCAATCAACCATCCTCCGAGAACCGGGCCAAGAGCGCTGGTGATCGCGGTAAAACCCGACCAGGTGCCGATTGCTTTTCCGCGGGACTTTTCATCAAACGATGCACTGATGATTGCCAGGCTGCCGGGCACCAGGAAGGCGGCGGCAATCCCCTGAATGCAGCGCCAGACCACCAAAGCTGTGATGCTGGACGACAAGCCACACCCAGCAGAGGCCAGGGCGAAGACTCCGACACCCAGCAGAAACATCGCTCGGCGTCCAAGTGAATCGCCCAGCGCACCGCCCACCAGGATTAGAGAAGACAGAAATAATCCATACGACTCGACCACCCATTGGACATCAACCACGGTAGCGTGGAGACTGGATTGAAGCGCGGGCAATGCGACGTTCACGACTGTACTGTCGATAAAAGCCATGCTTGAACCCAGGATCGTAGCGGCAAGCACCCAGGGCCGCGAGTTGGCGGCGCATGTTTTCGTAGGAGTTCCGACCCGCATCACCCCCTCATCGCATGGCTGCTTCATTCTCAATCTGGATGCTTAAACGCTGCGGAGGGATTCCGGCATCGTAAAAGGTGAGAAGGCGTCCCAACCTGACTCAATCAGCAGTTGAGGGATTTCACGTCTGATTGCAACCGCAGATGGAGGAGAACTCTGCCCGTTGGCGGCGACTTCGGCGCCGGGCAGGCTTCAGAGCGTTACTTCTACAACATCACCGTCTTCTGACTTCGTGCTGCCTCATAGATCGCCTGGATGATCGTCAGATCGCGCAGACCCTCTTCTCCAGGCGTGAGCGGCTGGCGATTTGCCTGCACACAATCGGACATATGATCCATTTCAGCGGCGAAGTGGTCGACTTCTGGAACATCGTGTTGCTCGATGACATTGCCGCGTTCGATCCAGAGGCGCAAGCCGCTGTACCAGGTGGCCGGGTCCAGGCACAGACGAGCCTCGGTTCCGAGAACGCGATAATGGCTCTGATGGAAGTAGCCATAGCTGGAGGTGCAATTCGCCAGCACTCCGCTGGGGAATCGCAACTGGAAGCTTACATGTTCCTCAACTTCCTTAAATCGCGCATCGCCCGGCGTGCTGTAGATCATTGCATTCACTTCAGTCGGTTCCTCACCAGTCAGGTAGCGGCACGCGTTCAGCGCGTAGATTCCAATATCCATCAGAGATCCGCCACCCGCCATTTTCTTCTTCAGGCGCCATTGACTAGGATCGCCAATAGGAAAGCCCGCATCCGCCAGGATCATCTGCGTGGGGCCAAGCTCTTTGGAACGCGCAATACGAATCGCTTCCTGGTTGTGAGGTTCGTAGCGGCAGCGATATGCCACCATCAGCTTGCGATCCGCTTTTCGAGCCGCATCGATCATGTGCCGGCATTCGTCAGGCGTGTTCGCCATTGGCTTTTCGGTCAGAACATGCTTTCCGGCTTGCAGAGCGCGAACCGTGTATTCGGCGTGCATGCCGTTGGGCAAAACGACATAGACAACGTCGATTTCCGGGTTGTCCTTGAGCGAGTCGTAGTTGTCGTAGTTGTAGATGTTCCTGGAACTGACGCCATAGCGCTGCGCCAGTTTGTTGGCTTTGTCGGCATGGCCGCTTACTAAGGCAATCACCTTCGATTTTTCGCATTTGGCAAAAGCCGGCAAAATCTGATTAATAGCGAGACTGCCCAGGCCGACGATGGCCCAACCTAGCTTCTTGCCAGGCGGATCCGGCACTTTGACTTGGGCGTCAGCATTTTTTAGCAGCGAACCCGCCAGGTTGGCTGCCAGAACTCCGCCGCCCACTCTGGTGATAAATCCGCGCCGCGTGATCTCTTTGGAAAAATATTTCGCCATGATTATTTCTGCTCCTTCGCGGCGTGCTCCCGACGAATCTCCTCCAGCCTTCTCTTCCGGAATTCCTCATATTCGCGCTTCAGATTCGGATCGGTCGGCGAACCGTAGATCTCGCTGGATTTGAATTTCCCCTCGGCAAATTTCTTCTTCGTCCACTCGTCGTGGACGTGAATTTCGTCGGCCTTGTCTAGAACTTCCTGCACAAATTGCGGTGGAATGAAGTAGATACCCTCGCGGTCGCCAACGACCAGATCGCCTGGCATGACGGTCGTATCCCCGATGCGGACCGGAACATTGATTCCCGTCAACATAACGTTGCCAATCGGCGTAGGATCGACGGCGCGAAAATAGGCAGGCATGGCAATCTCGAAGATGCCATTCAAATCACGCACGCTTCCATCCACCACCAGGCCGCCGCCATGCGTCGCCTGATTGACGTAGAAGAAGAGATTGTCGCCGACAATTGTGCCGTTTACTTTTTTGCCGAACAGGTCGACCACTAATACGTCTCCGGGCTGGAGCATATCGATTGCCGTCTGGTTCATGAGGCTCGGAAGTCCGTGAGCTTTCGCCTTCTCGGTAGCGACATCGTTCACGTCAGCCCGCAGAGGCATGAACTGCACCGTGAAAGCGCGCCCCACCATTGGCGTTCCGGGATGAAGTATCTGGAACCCGTCGGCATACTGGTTGTTGTAGCCCTTCTCCTGCAACACTGACCAGATTTCTTCAGAAGACAGCTCGCGAGCGCGCTCCAGCAGCCGATCTGGAACTTTCGGACGTCCATCGGGCAATCGGTCGAAAGGACTTTTGGCGGTGTAATCGGCGAGTTCCTGTTTCGAGAATTGATTCAGTTGGGCAGAGCTGGCCGGGATTAAAAGGAGCGATATCAACCACGCTGAGATTACAGCCACAAAGCTGGAGACACGGCTGCGAAGAATCATTCTGAGAAGAGCCTCCCACTGGAAAGATGTCCCGAAAGCTCTCAAATAGCAGCCTATTTGTCAATCGCAAAACTTCGGCAGGCAGCTTACAATCCTGATCTTGCAATAGTGAGAACGGTAATTCAGTCGCGCTGTCCGACAGGTGAAGACGGTGCCACAACCGCCGAAGTTGGCGGGAGCGGAGCAGTCGATCTCGATTCAATTTGCATTCTTCAAAGGTGGAATCACAATGAGCAAACATCAGTTTAGCCGTCGCGATGTGATCAAGAGTTCGGCCCTCGCCTTAGGGGGCGGATTGCTCCTCGAGGAACCGCTGGCCGCTTATCCCAGGACAGTGAACACGAATTCGGCGCCTTCGACTCTGAAGATCACAGACATGCGAGTGGCCACTGTAGTGAAGCCCGGTCCGAGCCCCTGTCCCATCATTCGACTGGACACCAACCAGGGAGTGTATGGCCTGGGGGAAGTCCGGGACGGCGCCAGCGCGACGTACGCGCTCTTTCTGAAAAGCCGCATTGTCGGCGAGAACCCTCTGCAACTCGACAGAATATTCCGCAAGATCAAGCAGTTCGGCGGACATGCGCGCCAAGGAGGAGGTGTATGTGCCATCGAAATGGCGTTGTGGGACATCGCCGGCAAGGTTTACAACGCGCCCGTTTACGCGATGGTGGGCGGCGGCAAGTTTCGCGACAAAATTCGCATTTACGCCGACACCACCGAATCCAAAGACCCGAAAATTTACGCGCAACGCATGAAGGAACGGAAAGAAGGAATGGGGCTCACCTGGCTCAAGATGGATCTTGGGGTTGAAATGGTGTCCGATACGCCAGGCACGCTGACGTCACCTTCGGACCTGAGCCCGTGGGAGCAGAATCAGTTCGAGCATCCATTCATCGCCAACGAAGTCACAGACAAGGGCATTGCAATGCTGGAACAGTATGTAGCGGCCGTCCGTGACGCGGTAGGTATGGAAGTTCCTCTATCCATGGACCACCTCGGGCATCTGGGTGTGAAGTCGATCATTCGACTGGGAAAGGCTTATGAGAAGTACAACCTGTCCTGGTTGGAAGACGTGATTCCCTGGACCTACACCGAGTTGCTGAAACAGATTTCGGATCAAAGCCCGACGCCGATTTTGACCGGCGAAGACATATACCTGAAAGAGCCTTTCAAGGTGCTCTGCGAGAAGCATGCGGTTAGCAAAATTCAGCCGGACCTGGCGACCTCCGGAGGCATTCTGGAGACGCATAAGATCGGTGATATGGCGGAGGAATATGGCGTCCCCATGGCTATGCACTTCGCCGGCACTCCGGTGAGTTGTATGGCTAATGTGCATTGCGCCGCCGCGACCCAAAACTTTCTGGCGCTGGAGAATCACTCGCTCGACGTGCCCTGGTGGGGCTCGCTCGTTCAGGAGTACACCAAGACCCCGCTCGTAAATCACGGATGGATCGAAGTACCGGATCGGCCCGGACTGGGAGTGACGCTGAACGAAGATGTGGTTCGACAACACCTCGCACCCGGTACTGGGTATTTCGAACCCACTACAGAGTGGGACAAAGAGCGATCCTGGGACCGTCTGTGGAGTTGATCACCGCAGTGGCCTGCGTGCAATTCTAGCGTCTGATGTTTCAGCGTGTCGGACTGGTTCGAACACCAGCGGGCAACGCAAAGGCGACATACGCGCCCGGATATGGGCGCTTGCAGCGCGGGATGGCCTGCGACATCGTGCGTATAGGTGGTCGCCTGCGCAGCAGCACAAAATACGACATATTCACGTCCATCGATCTGATAGACTGCGGGCATACCCTCCAGCCCAGCTGGCAGTTCCGCTTCCCATAAGACTTTGCCGGTGGCCGAATCAAGAGCTCTAACCTTACGGTCGCGTGTGCCTGTGAAAATCAAACCCCCTGCCGTCAGAACGGGACCGACTTTGGGAAAATGCGAACCGGTGTCCTTGAAGCCTTTCGCCGCCAACTCAGGAACTTCGCCCAAAGGCACCTGCCATTCGATTGTGCCGTTGTTGAGGTCGTAAGCGGTGAGCGTGGTCCAGGGCGGAGCGATCACCGGCAATCCGCTACTGGCAAACATGAAACCGAAGCTGCTTCGATAGCGGAGCTTCTCTGGGGGAACTTTCGACGAGGTTCCACCAACTGCATTTCCGGCGGATTCCTCAGGAGCAGATGCCGGCGCGCGCTCTGGATGCAACACATACGCCACCAGCGAATCCAAAGCCGCATCCGACAGAGTTGAGATCGCAGGCATCTGGCCACGTCCGCGTGTGACAATCGCTCGCACCTCATCTGCGCCTAGTCTCGAACCTACGTTAATGAGAGACGGCACCGCCGGAGGCTGCCCTGCCAACTCGGCCCCGTGACACAATTTGCACTTCGATTGATAAACGTTCCGGCCGCGTTCTTCGGGAGAACGGGCTTTCGACAAGCTCCCGTCCGCAGCGTCGTCTCGCGAATTCAGTTCCAATTTGAGCATCGCAGGCAGATCTTTCGACACGACAAACAACTTCCCGTGTGCCGGGTCGACGGCTGCACCTTCGAAATTCGCACCGCCATTGTTTCCGGGCATTTCGACGGTGTTGGTTACGCTGGGCGGCGTGAAAAGGCCCTGATTCCGCGCTCCTTCGAGCATGTTAGTAATCTGATGACGCTCCTCCGGATCCAAGAACGGGCTGAGGTCTTTGCTGGTGAAGCTCTGACGTGCAAAGGGAGGCGGCTTCAGCGGAAATGGCTGCGTGGGCCACGTCACCTCGCCCGGCATTTCTGATGGAGGGACGGCGCGCTCTTCGATGGGCCACAGCGGTTCGCCGGTTTCGCGATTGAATACCCATACGAAGCCTTCCTTTCCAACCTGCGCGACCACGTCAACGAGCTTGCCCTCGTGGCGAACGGTCAAAAGCATCGGAGCCGTTCCATTGTCGTAGTCCCAAATGTCATGGTGCACCATTTGGAAATACCAGATTAATTTTCCAGTTCGGGCATTCAGCGCAAGCAGGCAATCGCCGAATAGATTCGCACCTGTTCGGTTAGCGCCGTAGAAGTTGTACTTTGGGCTTGCGGTAGGAACGAAAACGATACCCCGTTTGACGTCTAACGACAGCCCGCTCCATGCATTGGCTCCGCCGCCGGTCTTCCACGCATCTTTCGGCCAAGTGTCATAGCCAAGTTCGCCGGGATGCGGCACAGTGTGAAACGTCCAGACCAATCGGCCGGTGCGAACATTGAACGCGCGAATGTCGCCCGGACCAGACTCGTATTCTTCGTTTGTGGCAGATCCCAGGATCAGGAGGTCTTCGAATACCCGACCCGGTGTCGTCGATTGAACCAGGGTCAGACTCCTGGGATCGCGTCCGAGCCCATCTCGCAAATCCACACGGCCATTCACACCGAAGGTAGTGATGGATTCACCGGTGCGGGCATCAATCTCCTGCAGAAAGTTGTCGACCGCGAATAGCAAACGACGCTCGGAGTGGTCGGAACTCTCCCAATAATTAATGCCACGATTTGTGATCAGATGAGCTTTCGTCGCAGCAGCATGAACCCACAGTTCGCGTCCAGTGGCGGCATCCAGCGCCACGATGGAGTTATCACGCGCCAGAACATACATCGTTCTGTCGACCACGACAGGATTAAACAGATACTTGCTGCCATCGCCCGTTGGATAAGTCCATGCAACCCGCAACTGGCTGACATTGGACCGGTTGATCTGGTCGAGCGCGGAGAACTGAGCTCCGTCCGCAGCACCCGCGTAATCCCTCCAGGCAGCGTGCTCCGGCGTAACGCTCCCGTCAGACCCGGTGCGATTAGACGATTCCTCGCGCTTTACCCCGCTCCCTGTCTGCGATCTCGCCGGACGAATAGCCAGACTCAGTCCTGAGACGGCCAAACAAAGTGCAATCACTTGTCGATGCATTTGTAGTTACACGTGCCCATTCCGGCCTCGTGGCTTGTAGTACGGTAACAGAATCAGCCGCTGATCATTGATGCAACCTCGAGCCGCTTGTAGCTTTTACAACGTAATCCCAAACTGTTCCCGCAAAGTCGAACTCCACTCCTCTGCCGAGTTCAATATTCGTTCTTCCCGCTGCCCATTGCTGGTCACGATCAACTTCATCTCCGACACTGTGATGCGCCCTTCGGCAGTAGCTCGCGAACAAATCCGTTTTTGCGTGAATGACGACTCACTCGATGTCTGATGAAAGTGGCACATCGCCACGAATTCCTCTAAGCGGCGCGGCTGAAGCGAAAAAGAGTACTGCGCATTCCAACTTCCGTCCGGCTCGCTCTTCTGCATGTACCATCGGCTCCCATCTTCAATAAGCCGAAATCTGCCTGCCGGATCGGCCTGTTCTATGCCCGGTTCCAGCCGGAGTGGCTCCAGGAACGAGTCGCCGAATCCAACGTCGGCCAGCCATGCTTCTTCCAGATCGACGCGCAAAGTCAGGTGATCGAACTCCGGGCCTTCCCCGCCGCTCTCCCTCGCCACCCGCGCCGAAAGCAGCGTGACCTGGAATCCTAGAGCTCGCAGCAGAGCCGCAAACGCGCCGTTCAATTCGTAGCAGAACCCTCCCCGGCGCAGATCGATAACTTTCGTCAGAATCGCGCTTTCGTCCGCAATAATCTTGCGCCCGAGGGAAATATCCAGATTCTCGAATGGAACCGCCAGCAGGTGGGCGCGGTGAAGGGCACGAAGATTTTCAGCCGTGGGTTCCGTCGGTCCGGAGTAGGCGATGCGGTCGAGATAGGAAGCTACGCTAAACATGGTTTCAGGATAAAGATTAATTGGGCCTGTGATCTCCCATCAACATCAGCCTGAGGAGTTAACCCAATTTTGCGTCCCTCCGCGATCAATCCGCGTGTTGATTTACACTCGAACGTCAGTATGGAACGGAGGTGTGGACTCATGTCCGGAATTTTGATTGCCAAGGGAACCAACGATCTGGAACTCGTCCCGCAAATGGCGAACCGCCACGGGCTGATTGCGGGCGCAACGGGCACAGGGAAAACAGTGACGTTACAGACGATGGCTGAAGGATTCAGCCGCACCGGAGTTCCCGTGTTCATGGCAGACGTAAAAGGCGACCTCGCCGGCATGAGCCAACCCGGCGGCAACAATCCAAAGATTGCCGACCGCGCAAAGCAACTCGGACTGACTTTGAACCCGCAGTCGATGCCCGTAGTCTTCTGGGACGTATTCAAGCAGCAAGGTCATCCTGCCCGCGCCACCGTCAGCGAAATGGGCCCGCTCTTGCTCTCTCGCATGTTGGGTCTGAATGACACGCAGGAAAGCGTTTTGACGCTGGTCTTCAAGATTGCGGATGACAACGGGCTTCTGTTGCTGGATATGAAGGACCTGCGAGCCATGTTGCAGCACGTGGGCGACACTGCTGATCAGTTTCAGACGGAGTATGGGCACGTCTCGGCCGCAAGCATCGGGGCCATCCAGCGCAACCTGCTCGCCCTGGAACAGCAGGGCGGAGATGATCTGTTCGGTGAGCCGGCACTTGACCTCTCGGATCTTATGCAAACTGATGCTCAGGGGAGAGGCGTCTTGAATATTCTTGCCGCCGATAAACTGGTCGGCGCGCCCCAAGCCTATGCCACCTTCCTCCTCTGGCTGCTTTCAGAATTGTTCGAGCAACTGCCGGAGGTTGGCGATCCTCCGAAGCCCAAGCTGGTGTTCTTTTTCGATGAGGCGCATCTTCTGTTCACCGACTGCCCCAAGCCCTTGCTCGACAAGATTGAGCAGGTGGTCCGGCTGGTACGCTCCAAAGGCATCGGCGTTTACTTCGTCACACAAAACCCACTGGACGTGCCTGACGCCGTGCTCGGCCAACTGAGCAATCGCGTGCAGCATGCGTTGCGCGCTTTCACACCTCGCGATCAGAAGGCGGTCAAAGCCGCCGCCGAAACTTTCCGTTCGAATCCCAAGCTCAACACTGCTGAGGTAATCACACAGCTTGCCGTGGGTGAAGCATTGATCTCCTTGCTCGACGAAACTGGCACACCGGGCGAAGTTCAGCGCGGCTTTGTAGTGCCTCCCGCCAGCCGGGTGGGCGCGATTACACCGGAAGAGCGTCAGCGGATCATTCAGAATTCGGTGCTCTTTGGTCATTACGAAAAATCCGTAGACCGCGAATCGGCCTACGAGCGCCTCAAGGGACGCGCAGAAAGCGCGTCTCCGAGTCGCAATGCTCAGCCCTCTCCGGCTTCGCAGCCTGCGTCTTCTCCTGCGCAGCAGTCATCTCCGGAGCAACCACGATCGAGTTGGACGGATTCGATCGGCTCGGTTCTCGGACAGCTCGGCGGAGGCGGACGGCGCGAAGGAATGGCCGAGGCATTGGCTAAGAGCGCAGCTAGGGCTATTGGCAGTCAGGTTGGGCGACAGATTGTGAGAGGTGTGCTGGGAGGAATTTTGGGCGGGAGCACCAGCCGCAGACGCTACTAAACCGGCAACTGATCCTGCATCCAGCCCGGCGCTTCCACCTTTGGCTCTGTGGTCAGATCCATGACCAGGCGCTCCAGCACCATGCGCTTGCTGACAGGATTGGAGCGCAGCGCGAGATCGGCTTTCGCCACCAGACGGATGCCGCGCGTAAGTTCGCGGCGGTTCTTGTAGCGTCGCGCCTGCCGGATAATATCGTCAGCCGCAAATGGCGGCACGCGGAATCCCTGCCATAACGCCGCCCACAGCATCCTCTGGTCTCGCACGTTGCGCTCCAGGATAATCAGCATCTGCCGGAAGGTCTTCGCCAGCATGTACACGTGGCCGATGGAAGCTTCTTCTCCGTCTCCCGATGAAAGAATGGCATCGAGCACCTCCAGCGCGCGCACCCGGTCTTTCGACGAGATCGCATCGGTTAACTCATAAAGCGATCTTTGTTTGGCGGCCAGAACCATGGTCTCGACATCGCCCAGCGTGACGCGCTTCTTCTCCCCCACATACAGAATCAGTTTCTCCAGTTCATTGGAGATCATCATCATGTCGCCGCCGAGAGCATCCACAAGTTCCCGCGCGCCGTCGGCTTCAATCTTCACGCCACGGCCGGTGCAGTAATCCGTGATCCAGCGAACCGCTTCGCCTTCTTCCACCCGCGCCAATTCCACGATGCCGCAGTACTGGCCCATGGTGTCGCGAATGCGCTGGTAACGATCCCGATCCTGCATCTCCATCTTGCGCACATCTGCCGGAATGCTGATGTGGTCGGCAACGAACACGAGTAGCGCATCGGGGTTGGGATTCTTGCAGTACTCCTCGATGGCAGCGAGCTTCTCTTCGTTCGAGCCGCGCCCATACAAATTCTTCACACCGCGCACAAAGAACACCTGAAACGGGGCCATCAGCGACGGCGTCCGGGCACGGTCGAGAATTTCAGCCAGATCCGTTTCCGCCAGATCAAATTCGAACAGACTAAAGTCCCGCAGATCCGCGGGTACAAGGTGCTCCAGGATAGCGTCGCGAAAGCGTTTGCGGAAGAAAGCCTCATCGCCAACAAACACGTATGCCGCACGCAACTTGCGCGACTGCAGATCGCTGACGAACCGCTCGGCCTGGGCGAAAGCACGCATTAAAGTTGGATTCTCACAAGAGTGTGCATCGACTTACGTCGACTTTAGCATTGAGCGACCGCTTCGCCTAGTGACCCATTCGTGCACTCCTACATCCGGCCGAGGAAGGCGACAACGTCCGGGGCATTCCAATCGACCGGGCCAACAAACTTGCGGCGCAACACACCTTGTCGATCGATGATGTAGGTTTCGGGCCAGCCCGAAGTGCCGTACATGCCGGCAACTTTCTGGTCGGGATCGCGAACCGTCACAAAGTTGATGCCGTGCAGCTTAAGAAAACGGTGATACGCATCGCCATCGACATCAATGCTCACACCCACCACCACGATGCCGCGCCCCTTCATCCGCTCCTGAAGAGTCATCAACGAGGGCAACTCCTCCACGCAAGGGGGACACCAGGTGGCCCAGAAATTTACAAGCACTACTTGCCCTCGGTACTGATTCAGGCTGACCGTGTGGTCCGAATCGGTTACGCTAAATTCTTTTGCCGGCGAACCCACATGCGGCGGCCTCGAATTGCTATAACAACCGGCGCTCAGCACCAGCGACAACAGGGCCGCAGGCAGACGAGAGCGCTTCATCAAAATCCCTCCAGAATATTCGCCACCAGGGTGCGGGCGAAGTCCTGTGAAAGGCGCCGGAACGCAGGCGAGTCTTCCTCAAAAAAGCTGGCCAGATCCTGTGAGACTTCGTACTGCTCTCGAAATAAGTATGCCGGATTCTGGTACAGCACCTTGCCCGCGCGATCCGTCAGGCTCACTCTCATGCTGACTACGACCAGAACGCTGGCTGCACGGCCGGTGGAAGTGTCATAAGTGAGCGGCGATGCCGTCGTCGAGAGCACCGTCCCGCGCAAGGTCGCGTCGGCATCATCACCACTCTCGTGCATAATCGTATATCGTGTGCGCGTGTTGAATTCGCGCACCACGGATGCGGTCAGCATCTGATCGATGCGGTACGTCAGCGTCTCGTTCTTGAAGGGCGGAACAGCGATGGTGGTAAGGTTCTGGGGTAGTTGAACTGCGTGTCCCGCAGTGTGATATCCGCAACCGGTGGTGATCGCAACCAGCATCAGCCCCAGCCGACCGGCAACCCTCATCACTGGATCTTTCCTGTGGGGCGGGCCGCCGTCATGCTCTCCGCGCACTCCACGGCCGTGACGGCGGAAATGCGCAAGTTGTCCGCCGCCGCCCACAACCAGACCGCATTGGGCTCGGTGGGATCCATTTTCACAGAAACCTGAATGTCAGCCTGCCCCGCCGAACTCACGTTGCTGGGCGCATCTTCTTCCGCGCCCGGAATGGAAACGTGATCGCCGGCCAGCACTCGACTCAATTCCGCGGCATCTGCCGCCTGTTCCATTTCGAGGAACACAGCCATAGCATGCCCGTGAAAAATGGGAGCCTGCAGCAGCAAAACCGAAGGTTGCGGAGCATCGTCGCCCGCAATCCTGCGATAGTGGCGGAGCACTCTCGCTTCCACTGAATCGAGCGCCGGTTCCGCCTTCTGCCCGTAGCGCGCTACCATGTTAAACGCTACCTGCGCATCGAACACGTCTTTCGGCAGCGGCTGGAACGAGAGCAGATTAACGGTCTGCTGGTGCAACTCATCCATGCCGCGTTGGCCATGCTCGGAGGCAGGCTCAAAAATGGTAGCCGCCGCGCGGCGGATCGACCCCGCCCGGCGCGCGCGTAACAGCAGAAGTGCCAATGTTACTGCGGCTGGATGCGCCGTCACACACGGTCCGGGCTGCAATTCGGGCGTAGCCACTTGCCCGCGCTCGCGCTCGATCCACAGCGACCGGATGGTCGCACCCGCCTGATCTTCGAGAACGCCCGAGAGATCAACAATGGTGCTTCCCGCGTCCCGGGCGTCTTTCCAACTGCGCCGCGTGCTGTCCTGATCTGAGGCGAAGAACGTGAAGTCGACGTTCTCGAATTGCTCGGCGCGCACGCGCTGGATGAAGCTGATCTCGTCGCCCATGGCTTCCAGTTGTCCCAGCGCCTCGTCATCATCCAGCAATCGAATATCGGCGGCGGGGAAGTTCCGCTCATTCAGCATTTCCGCAACCTCTTTGCCCTTCAGCGACCCTGCTCCAACAATGGCGGCGCGATACAACTTGGGGCGGGTAGCCGAAGGCTGCGAGGTGGTCGTAGGCCGTGTGCTTTCGCTCATGATGCCTGTGAAGCCTTCTTATACGAGGGTGGAGGCGGACCAGAGCGGCGGCGAAAAATCCATTGCAGACGCCAGAACACGCCGGAAACCATGTACAGCAGCGCAATGCCAAACAAGACTCTGCGCGAGAAGAAAAAGATGAGTCCAAACAATGCCGCTAACAACACGATCAGACGGAACGGGTGGCGCGAGCGAAAATCAATGTCCTTGAAGCTGTAAAAGCGCCACGTGCTCACCATCAGATATCCCACGGTGGTCACCAACGCTGACCACGCCAGCGCGGTGTAGGCGGAAGCCAGCGGCTCGCCGCCGGGAAAGTGTACGACCGCTGCGATCACACCTGCCCCTGCCGGAATCGGCATGCCGACGAAATACTTTTTGCCCGGACGCCCCGGGTTGGAGGGCTGTGGATTGCTCGTGATATTGAAACGTGCCAGGCGGCTCGCTCCCGCGATCAGGAAGAGGAAGCTCGCGATGGCGCCCAGCTGCGTTAACTTGAGGTGCCAATTCCATTGGCCGAGAAGAACGGTGGGCATGAAGTGAAAACCCCAGGCCCATGCGAGCATGGCAGGAGCGACTCCAAACGTGATTACATCTGCCAGCGAATCCAGTTCCTTGCCGAAATCGCTGCTCGTGCCGGTCATGCGTGCGATGCGTCCATCTAATCCATCAAACAGCACAGCGAAACCAATCGCTTTGGCGGCATTGTCGAAGTGCCAAAAATCGATGGCGTTTGCGTGCATCACCTCCAGGATTGCGTAAAAGCCAAAGGCCACGTTGGCCGTAGTAAATAGCGAAGGCAGGATGTACATCCCCTTCGTGATCCTGCGTCGCGGTCTGGGAGTGATCTCTGCCATCAGTGCGCTTTCCGGACTGAGGTAACAGTGCCCGCCACTGCGGTCTCGCGCGGCTGTAAATAGGCGAGAATGCTCGATCCGCCCTTCACGTGATCGCCGGGTTTCACGTTCGCGCGCGCGGACGCGTCCAGCACCACATCTACGCGGGATCCGAACTTGATCAAACCCACCCGCTGTCCGCGTTCGAGGCGATCTCCTGTCTTCGGGTAGAAGACGATTCGCCGCGCCAGCAATCCCGCGATCTGCTTGAACATCACGCGCTGCCCGTCGTCGCCCTCGACCGTGGCGATATTCTGCTCATTCTGATCGGCGGAGAGATCGCTCATTGCATTCACAAACTTGCCGCGCACATATTTCACTTCGCGCAACACGCCGGAAATCGGCGAGCGGTTTACGTGAACATTGAAGACATTCAGGAAGATGCTGATGCGCAGCCGCTTGTCGTTGCCCACGACGACATCGGTCACTTTCCCATCTCCAGGCGATACCACTGCGCCGGGCTCATCCGGAATCACGCGCTCGGGATCGCGAAAGAATTGCACAAAGAAAGCCGCGAGCAGTAACGGAATAATCGCCCAAACCGGACGAGTGAGCCAGCCCAGCAAAATGCCGGCGGCAATGAAGGTCAGACCGTAATAATAGCCGTCACGAACCATGGGGAGTATTTCAATTATATCCGGTGACCGCTACAAAGGTGGATTTGCTCGCTCAACAAAACATACGTAAGTATAAATAAAAAAAGGCGCTTGACGCGCCCTTCGGTGAGGTAGATTGCTCCCCGCGCGGCCGGACCGCGGAGAAGGTAGGCAATGAATTCTAAGCTACGTTGACGCCGTACTGCTGCCGATGCTCGCGCTCAATGGATTCCATCTGGTCCTTGAGTCGCAGTTTCAGTTTTTTGAGACGGACTTCTTCCAGCTTTTCGTCTTCGCTCAGATAACGTTTTTGGGTGAGTACATCGAGGCGTTGCGCGTATTGGGAGTGCTCCTGAGCCAGTCGGCGGAATTCTTCATGACTGGTCAGAAGTTGGTCTTTCGAAGTCAGCATCCAGCAGACCTCCAACCGGGATATAGCCTCACGTTAGCACACGACCTATATGGGAGCAATGCCAAAAAAGTAGTGCAATGTTTGCACAGTGAAGGCTTTAGCGCAGGCTCAAACGGTACAAGACCGCATCTTCCAAAGGATTGGAATAATAGGCTTTGCGGCGTCCGCTCTGCTGAAATCCGGCTCTCGAATAGAAGCATCGTGCGCATTCGTTGGACTCGCGAACTTCCAGCAGAACAGCTTCGCCACAGGCTTGCCGGACGGCTTCGAGCAGTGCCTGCAGAAGAGCGTTGCCGATTCCCTTCCGGCGCTGAGGCGGAGAAACGACAATATTCTCCAGTTCCCACTCGGGCGTAACGTGTCGGGCGACTAGGAAGCCGATCACGCTTCCGTCCGGCGCCTCAGCAAGCAGCACGAGCCTCGGAGGTGCGGAATCCATTTGGAAGAGATCCTGGTACTGCTCCGCCGACCAATGCGCTGCTGTGCCGGAAGCGCGATCCAGTTCGATCAGGTGCGGAACATCACCGGGAGTTGCGGGACGTATCTTCACGGCGTTCGAGCTCGTCATGCTGGATTGGAAACGATCTCGGCGCCGCGCCGGATGTAGTTTGCGTCAAGCTGCTCGGGTGAGACGACCAATCCGGCTTGCAGCTTTCTCCAGCCCAGAGCAGCGATCATTTCCGGCGAGACGGCTTCGACCTGGAATACTGCAAGACCTGACTCTCGCAGCGTGGATGCCAGTAATGGGTCGGGCGTGGAAATCGCCGCGGCCTGCGTGAATTGCGCGAGATCGTCTTTGCGGACGAGCTTCTCCTGGATCGGCCGGGCATGGACCAGCCGGGCATCGCCCGCAACGTCGTATTCACCGGCGTAGACTTCGGCCCGCCCCGCATCGAGCGCCGCTACAACGCGCCCCTGCCTGCCCGCGGCCAGCGCGACTACTTCCAGAAGCGAGACGGGCACGATGGGCTTGCGCAAAATCTCTGCCAGTGCTTTGATCGCCGCCAGGCCGACGCGCAGCCCGGTGAATGATCCTGGACCGGAGACTACGACGAAAGCATCGATATCACCCTTGCGGAAATCGTGCTTCTTGAGCAAATCTGCGATTTGCGGAACCAGCTGTGCCGAAAAAGTGCCTCCCGCCAGCGGCACCGAATCGATCACCTGCAGTCCTTCGGGCTTACTGCCTTCCGTCGCGCGAGCCAGCGCCACGCTGCCGTTTTTCCCCGAAGTATCGCTGATAAGAAGGATCATTTCTGACCTGAGTTCACGCTGAACTTCGGCTGCCATAGTTCAGCCCTGCACCAACTCCAGCAGCACGCCACCTGTGCTCGCAGGATGAATGAAGATGTAACGATGCCCGCCTGCGCCGACTTTGATTTCCTCGGAAACGAGCCGCACGCCGTCAGCCTTCAGGCGCGCAACGGCGGCGGCCAGGTCCGGAACTTTCAGGCATACGTGATGCAGGCCCTCGCCGCGCTTGGCAATGAATTTCGCGATGGTCGAGTCCGAGGAGGTGCCCTCGAGCAGTTCGAGGCGGCTCTCTCCTACGGGAATCATTACCAGTTTTACCTGCTCGTGTTCGACCGTCTCTTCGGGAGATACGCTGAGTCCTAACTTTTCGTAAATGGCTTTGGCCGACGAGAGCGACTTCACGGCTATGCCGAGATGATCGATTTGGAACGGGTGTGTCATGGTCGATTGATGTTAATTTTTTCAGACCAGTTAGGGCAAAGTATTCAATTCGCGAGAGTTACCCTATAGGGATCTAAGCCTTTCCCGTCAAAGTATTCAATCTAAATGGGTTGCACGTAAAGTATTCCGGAATAAGAACTTACGTCACTCTAAACTGCGACTCTCCTGCTTGCCTTCGTCGTCAGCAGAGACGTAGCGAGCTACGTCTCTACGCGGAATCCGAGGAATGGCGAATGCATGATGTGATTGTCCGACTTCTTCGCGTCGAGAGTAAAGGTTGTTCGTCACAGTGGAGTGAGCTTTGTTGTGGAAAATTCCCGGAGATGGATTGGCGCTCTCCTCTTGCAGCCTCTTCCAAAATTTTTGGTTTGCAACTGCTTCTACGGCAGCTTCGAAATTTCTTCCACGACGGTGTAGGGGTCGCGCTTGTGCTCGGCAACTTCCGCGGCCAGGGCGTTGATCTTTCCGATGTGGGCACGTGCTTTATCGAGCATGGCGTCGCGCAGCATTTCGACCAGGCGCTCCTGCCAGTTTTCTACGCTCTTCTTCAGCGCGCGGTTTTCTTTCTGCAGGAATTCTTCATAGCTGGCAATCGCGTTGGCCAGATCTGGCGACCCCAGTTCCGTCACTGGCAACCGTCTTCACGATGGGAGGCGTCCAGCCATCCTGGCGCGTGGCCAGCGTCTGCAGGGCACGAATTTCACGCTCGACGCGTTCGGCCCCTTCGCGGTCACTCTTGTTGATCACGAAGATGTCGGCAATCTCCATGATGCCGGCCTTGATGGTCTGCACATCATCGCCCATGCCCGGGACGAGGATCACGACAGTGATATCAGCGAGGCGAACGATATCGACCTCATCCTGGCCGACGCCCACGGTCTCGATCAGGATTACGTCGCGTCCAGAAGCATCGAGAACGGTAGTGACGTCGGCCGTGGTGCGGGCGAGGCCGCCCAGAGAGCCACGAGTGGCCATGCTGCGGATGTAGATACCGGGATCGGCAAAGTGGTCCTGCATGCGGATGCGGTCGCCAAGAATCGCGCCGCCCGTGTACGGACTGGTGGGATCGACCGCGATGATGCCCACGGTGCGGTCTTGTTTGCGATAGAGCTTTGCCAGTTGATCGACCAGCGTGCTCTTCCCCGCTCCGGGTGCGCCAGTCATGCCTATGATGCGGGCTTTCCCAGTGAAAGGAAACAGGGCTTTGAGGAGATCAGACCTGCCGGGAGAACGATTCTCAACGATCGAGATAGCACGGGCCAACGCCCGGGCATCCCCGGAACGTACGGCGGAGATCAGGGCTGAGTGATTCGCGTCCAAACTGGTCCAGTGTAAAGCACGAAGGGACGAAAGGTGTTCTTGGATTTTGCGCATAAGATTGGCAGGCACACCTGCGCATTCGCTCTGATTGCGCCTTTCTAAGAAAACAACTTCTCCTGATAGTGGGAGTACAATTCGTATCCACGATGCCCGTCAATGACCTCAAAACCTTCCGGTCAGCATTTCAGGGTCAAATTTTCGAGCCTGCGGACGAAGGCTACAACGAGGCTCGTCAGATCTGGAATGCAAGCGTAAGCAAACGTCCCATTGTGATTGCTCGCTGTTCTGGCGTTGCTGACGTGATTGCCGCGATCCATTTTGCTCGTGCAAATAATCTTCTGACGGCGATTCGCGCAGGCGGCCACAACGTCGGTGGCCGAGCGCTCTGTGACGACGGCTTGGTGATCGATCTATCCCGAATGAGAGCCGTTTTCGTAGATGATGCGAACCGGAGAGTTCGAGTACAAGGCGGAGCAACCCTCGGAGATATTGATAGGGAAACGCATGTCTTCGGTTTAGCAGTCCCTTGCGGGATAGTACCCAAAACTGGCATTGGCGGCCTGACGCTGGGAGGAGGTGTTGGCTGGCTGATTCGAAAATATGGAATGTCTATTGACAATCTGTTGTCAGCACAGGTGGTCACGGCCGAAGGCAAGGTGCTCACTGCCAATGCTACTGAGAACGACGATCTTTTCTGGGCGCTGCGCGGTGGAGGTGGAAATTTCGGAGTTATCACTTCTTTCGAGTTTCAAGCCCATCCAGTTGCCACCGTGTTGGGCGGCCTTCTGCTCTACCCTCGAGCAATGGCCATCGATGTGATCCGCCACTTCCGTGATTACATGGCGTCTGCGCCCGACGAACTCACCGCCTATGTAGCTCTGCTTCACGGCCCAGATGGTTCTCCGCTGGTTGGAGTGATTCCTTGCTATTGCGGCAACATTGCCGACGGGGAGCGCCTACTGCAAGCCCTGCGTAAGTTCGGCAGCCCGATCCTTGACGGCATTCAGGCCATGCCGTTTCCGGTGATGCAATCGCTACTCGCCCCGTCGTTTCCGGACGGGAATCATAATTATTGGAAGTCCACGCTGCAGCGGGAATTATCAAACGATGCCATATCCGCGATTGTGGAGCACGCAAACCGGCTGCAGTCCCCTCTCTCCTTTGTTGTTCTTGAGTATTATGGCGGCGCCGCGGGTCGCGTTTCGAGTAAGGCCACGGCTTTCCCGCACCGCAATTTACCATGGGATATCTTGTTTCTTGCACAGTGGACCGATCCGGCGCAGACGAACATGCATCGCGACTGGGCCCGATCGGGCGAGGATATATTGCGGCCGTTCTCGGAGAACGCCCACCTCCTTTCTGCGCTCGATGTCGAAGGAGAGGACGTCATCAAGACTGCATTCGGCGGCAACTTACCACGCCTTGCCGCTACCAAGAAGAAATACGATCCCACTAATTTCTTTCGCGTGAATCACAACATCAATCCGGGAATACCAGTCGGGAGCGCCTAGACCTTATAAGGTTGCCGGTTCGATCGTGCGCGACGCTAATCTTTCAACAACTGCCGGGCAATCACCAAGCGCTGAATCTCGCTGGTGCCTTCGCCGATGGTGCAGAGCTTTACGTCGCGATAAAACTTTTCGGCGGGATAATCTTTGATGAAGCCGTAGCCGCCATGAATCTGGACTCCTTCATTGGCGCACTTTACCGCGACCTCACTGGCGTAGAGCTTTGCCATGGAAGACTCTTGTGTCGTCTTCATGCCTGCATCTTTCATTGAAGCGGCCTTCATGGTGAGCAGGGTGGCGGCCTCGATTTCGGTAGCCATGTCCGCCAGCTTCCATTGGATTGCCTGGAAATCGCTGATGGCCTTGCCGAACTGCTTGCGTTGCTTGGAATACTTCAGGGCGGCTTCGTAGGCTCCCTCCGCCATACCGAGCGACAGGGCGGCAATGGAGATGCGGCCACCATCGAGAACGCGCATGGCGTCGGGGAATCCTTGACCCTCCGCGCCGAGAAGGTTGTCGGCAGGGATTACGCAGTCTTCGAAGATCAGTTCCGCAGTGTCGCTGGCGCGCAGGCCAAGCTTGTTTTCTTTTTTACCCGGGCGGAATCCCTTGGTGTCTTTGTCGACTACAAATGCTGAAATCCCGTGGGTATGCGCGGTGCGATCGGTCACCGCGAGCACTACCACCACGTCCGCGTAATGGCCGTTGGTGCAGAATGTCTTCGTGCCATTGAGCACCCAGTTGTTTCCTTTACGGACTGCGGTCATGCGGGCGCTGCCGGCATCGGAACCGGAAGAGGGCTCGGTCAGGCCCCAGGCACCGATGAATTCTCCGGTGGCTAGTTTGCTGACGTACTTTTTTTTCTGAGCTTCGTTGCCGGCGAGAAAGATGTGATTGGAGCAGAGGGAGGTATGGGCGGCGACGATGATGCCGACCGAGCCATCCACCCGCGAGAGTTCCTGGATGGCAGTGACATATTCGACATAGCCCATGCCGGCGCCGCCGTACTCCGGCGGGAAGACCACGCCCATCAAGCCCATCTTGCCCAACTCTTTGACGGTAGCCAGGGGGAATTCTCCGGCTTCGTCCCACTCCATGACGTGCGGCCTGATTTCGCGCTCGGCGAACTCGCGGACACTCTTCTTCAATTGCTGCTGCTCTTCGTTCAGTAGGAAATCCACGCTTCCTCCGGACAACTCGGGCGCTGCGACCGGCAGGCCCGCTTCAATGAGGCTTGTGCCCCAAATTTTTGATTAGAACATGGCGCGGCAGAGGGAAGAAGTTACGTCCGGAGGAGAAAGGAAGAGGGTGGCGGAAGGCGCATGAACACTGGCGATTCTGCGTCTCTGGCAATGCCACCCAACCGACCGGATGGTCTGGGACTTCGCGCTCTTCGAACCAGCGCTGCTCGCATTATACGCTTGGGCTTTGAAGAGCAGGGGTCAGAGATTGGGGGTCAGAGATCAGGAAGCATTGGAAGACTTCGTTGGACAAGAGCCGGCCTCGTTTCGCCAGGCGAATGGAATTGCCGGATCGCTCCAGCAGTTCTTGTCTTTCCAGATCCGCGATTATGGCCTGCAGTGGAATGAGCGCAGGCTGGCCGAATCTTTCTGCAACTAGGCCCAGGTCGACTCCACTGTTCAGGCGCAACCCCAGAAAGAATGTTTCTTCGAGAGCGGCGTCGGTGGATACCGTCGTTTTCTGAAGGGGAGAACCGCTCACATACTTTTCCAGTACATCGGCTGTCGCGAGGCGCACCGCGTCGCTGGCAGGGCGCGCTGAAATCAGCATGGAATGGGCATCGACCCCGAAGCCGAGGTACGGGCTGGCGGCTCCAATACTTCAGGTTGTGGCGGGACTCGAATCCTGGGCGGGAGAAGTTGGAGATCTCGTATTGCGAGATGCCAGCCGCGCTTAACACCTCACAGGCAGAGACATAAAAATCCGCGGTCGCGTCGTCATCGGGAACGAAATGCGCGTGATAGCGGGTGCCGCCCGCGATGAGTTCGCGCCCCAGTCGGGAGTCGGCGTCGACTTCAAGCATGTACACGCTGGCGTGCGGTACTTCGTTGGCAATGACCTGTTGCAGAGATTCCTGCCAGCTCTCCGCGCTCTGGTGCGGCAATCCTGCGATCAGGTCGATATTGATGTTGGAAATTCCTGCCGCCCTCAGGTGAGCAATGTCCTCGAGTACCGTGGCGTGCTTGTGCAGGCGCCCGACCGCCGCCGCCTCGCGATCAACGAAGGACTGAACGCCAAGACTGACACGATTCACGCCACAACGCTGGAGAGCTTCCAGAAGCTGCGAAGAGAGCGTTCCGGGCGCGCATTCGACGGTTACTTCCGCGTCCGGCCTAACTAAGAATTGGCCACGTACTGCATCGAACAAGCGCTGGAGTTGAGCAGGGTCCAAGACCGTAGGCGTGCCTCCGCCCAGGTAGATGGAGTCCACTTCCCTTTCGAATTTTCCGCCCATGTCGGCAGCATCGCGCTCCGCGTTGGCAATATCGGAGCACACTCGATCTACATAGCGCTCGAAAACGGCACGTGAAAACACGGCTGAAGCGAAGTTGCAGTAGCTGCACTTCGTACGGCAGAAAGGCACCGAAATGTAGACGCCGAGCGGCATTGCTCCATTATCCCATCGAAAGTCTTTCCATCCCGCGCGCGGTTTCGACCATCTATTTGAGGTACCCTGTTGAGAAGGCGTCTGGTTGCCCTCGCAAGTTCTTAGCTCATGGCCCAGGAAGAGGAAGTATTAGGTAAAGCGTATGACAGCCGTCTGATGCGGCGGTTGCTGACCTACCTGCGCCCGTATGGGTGGCAGGTGGGGATCGCTATTACCGCCATCATTCTGAAGTCTTTTGCCGACGTACTCGGGCCCTACCTGGTGAAGGTTGCGGTGGACCGCTATCTGGCGCCGAGTCCGGGCGCCATGTCGGGGCTGTGGAACTGGCTGGATCCGCGGCCGTTGAAGGGAATCGCGCAAATCTCAGGGATTTATTTCGGGCTGCTGATGTTCACGTTCGTGCTCGAATTCCTGCAGACCTACTTCATGCAGTGGACCGGGCAGCAGGTCATGTTCGACCTGCGGAGCCAGATCTTCCGTCATCTGCAGCGGATGCATGTGGGTTTTTATGACAAGAATCCCGTGGGACGGCTGGTCACGCGCGTCACTACCGATGTGGACGCGCTGAACGAAATGTTCACCTCCGGCGTGGTCTCGATTTTTGAAGACCTGTTCGTACTGACCGGCATTCTGGCCATCATGCTGTGCATGAACTGGAAACTGGCGCTGATCACCTTCGCCGTGCTGCCGTTCATTGTGTTCGCGACAAAGATTTTCCGGGACAAGGTGCGGGATTCCTATCGCCGGATTCGCGTTGCCATCGCGCGTATCAACACATATCTGCAGGAACATGTGAGCGGCATGATGGTGCTGCAGCTTTTCAACCGCGAGCGCAAGGCATACAAACGCTTTTCGGAGATCAACCGCAGCCACATGGACGCGTTCAAGGACGCGATCCTGGCCTATGCGGTTTATTACCCGGTGGTCGATTTCTTTTCGGCGATTGCGATTGCGTGTGTGATCTGGTTGGGCGGCCAGGATGTGATTCGCGGGATCGTCTCGAAGAGCGTGAGCATTCAGTTCGACCCTCGCCATTTCATTTCATTCCATCTAGTCGCGACTGCTGCTTCGCTTGGCGTGCTGATCGCGTTTACGCAATATGCAATGCGCTTCTTCCGCCCGATCATGGACTTCAGCGAGAAGTACAACATCCTGCAGTCGGCGATGGCGGCCAGCGAGCGCATTTTCAAGTTGCTGGATGCTCCGATGGAAGTGGTGTCGCCTGCGATAACGAAGATGCCGCAGGGTCCGGGCCGAATTGAGTTTGAGCACGTGTGGTTTGCGTACCGCGATACTGCCGAAGACAGCAAAGTGCCGGAACCAGGCAATGGACCGGCAACGCATAGGGGACAGATCTCAGCCGGATTGGGTGCTGCGCGATGTCACGTTCGCCATCGAGCCGGGAGAAACCGTCGCCGTGGTTGGCCATACCGGTGCGGGAAAGACCACGCTCATTTCCCTGCTGATGCGCTTTTACGATGTGCAGAAAGGGGCGGTGCGCATCGACGGCGTCGATGTCAAAGAGATGGATCTCGCCGGGCTGCGCAGCCGGTTTGGGGTGGTGCTGCAAGATCCCTTTCTGTTCACGGGAACAATCGGCGGCAACATCCGGCTGGGCACCGAGCGCATTCAAGATGCGCACGTCCAACAAGCGGCGGAGGACGTGAATCTCGCCGAGTTCATTCGCGAGTTGCCGAAGGGCTTTGACGAGGAAGTGCGGGAGCGGGGATCGACGCTTTCCACCGGACAAAAACAACTCATCTCTTTCGCCCGCGCATTGGCGCATGAGCCGAAGATTTTGATCCTCGATGAAGCTACCTCGAGCGTGGATACCGAGACTGAATTCCGCGTGCGGGATGCGCTGGCGCGCATGGTAGAAGGGCGAACTTCTCTGATCATCGCGCACCGGCTTTCCACCATTCAGCGCGCCGACAAGATTATCGTTATGCACAAGGGGCAGGTGCGCGAGATGGGAACCCATCAGGAACTGCTGGCGAACCGCAGCATTTACTACAAGCTTTATCAGCTGCAGTACAAGGATCAGGAGATTGCGGTAGGCGGCCCGGCTCAATCTACCGTCAGCGCCGACGACTGAAATGTGTGGCGCGGACGCCCCGCTCTCCTGCGCCGGTCGCTTTACAATGCTCTGTGCTCATTCTGATCTCTGCCGGTGAGGCATCCGGAGAAATGTATGGGGCGCAGCTGATTCAGGCTTTGCGGCGCGCCTGGGAGCAGCGGCCTGTGGAGCTTTGCTCCGCCGGACAGCCGGGGGCGGCTGTCTCTACACAAGCTCTAGATTTTTTCGGGGTCGGTGGAGAGCGGATGCGGGCTGCCGGCTGTGAGACCGTGGTCGATGCCAAAGATCTTGCCGTGGTCGGCATCACTGAAATTCTCAACCATCTGCCGAAGATTCTTGGACTCTACAAGCACCTGATCGCGGAGGCCGACCGGCGCAAGCCCGATCTCGCCATTGTCATCGATTCTCCGGCGTTCAATTGGCGGGTCGCACGGCAGATGAAGAAGCGTGGAATCCCTACCGTGTATTATGTTGCGCCGCAGTTCTGGGCGTGGCGGCAGGGGCGGGTGCGGCTGATTCGCGACTACATCAATAAGGCCCTAGTCATCTTTCCTTTCGAGGAAAAGTTTTATCGTGAGCGCGGAGTTGACGCTAGCTTTGTGGGGCATCCTCTGGCGGAGCTTCCTGATCCTTCAATCGAACGTGCGGATTATGCCAGGCAATTCCAGCTCGATGCTGACAAGCAATGGATCGCGCTGATGCCTGGCAGCCGGGTGAAGGAAGTCCGTATGAACCTGCCGACGATTCTGGAATCGGTGGCCCTGTTGGGTCCCGGATACGAATACCTGCTTCCCGGTCGCGCCCACACTGGACCGCAGCTTGCTGGAAACGATGGTGCGAGGGAAGAAGATCACGCTCGTGCCAGATGCCCTGCCTGCCCTGTTTCACTCCCGCGCGGGGATCGTCGCCAGCGGCACAGCAACGGTGGAGGCCGCGATGATGAATCTGCCGTTTGTAATGGTTTACCGCGTCTCCGGGTTGACCTACCTTTTGGGGAAGCCCCGGGTCAAGGTGCCCCGGTTCGCCATGGTGAACCTGATTGCGGGGGACGAAGTCGTCCCTGAGCTCGTGCAG
>CAWAXF010000033.1:0-4991 GCA_963785865.1 uncultured Acidobacteriota bacterium
GGTAATGACCACTGAACAGCCCACTGATCACCTCAATCTCGGTGAGCCATTTGACGGATGCCACGGCATACCACCCGGGAACGATGACTCGCAACGGATAGCCATGCTGGATCGGGAGCGTCTCCCCGTTCATGGCGTAGGCAAGCAGCGCCTCAGACCCCTGAGCGTCGTCCATGCTCAGGCTACGCTCGAAGCGAATTGGTTCGCTACTCGTATCAAGTTTGCCGCTGTCAGCGCCCCGAAACACTACCTCTCTCGCGCCCAGTTTAATGCCTGCGCGGTCTAGAACCTCCGCGAGTGGCACGCCCGTCCATTCGGCTGTGCTAACGGCTCCTAAGTTCCATTGCTCGCCATTCACACGCGGGCTCAGCAATGAGCGGCCATTTCCAGCGCACTCCAAAGTGACGAATTGGGTCTGAGACGGCATCTTCATAAGGTCGCGCAAACTGAGGCTCAAAGGGCGTTCGACCAGGCCAACTACATTCAGTCGCCAGCTTGACGGATCAAGCCTGGGGACCTGAAAGTGGTTACGAACGTAGAACCTCGCATTCGGCATTACCACGCCGCCGATCAATGCGGGAATGGAGGTCTCGCAATTGAGCGGATCGGCACGGTGAACGACCATCCCCGCATCGATTGCTTGCTGACAAGCCTCTTCTGGGTCCAGCGCAGTGAGAGCGCCCTCGACACCCGGCGGCGTCGACGGGGAGCCGCCTGCCGCCACGATCCTGCCACGCTTGAAGACAGTGTCCAGCTTCGTTATCTCCACAAGTTTCTCGACTCGCGGATTCAGGTTTGCGATTTCGAGGTCGCAGCCCTTGTCTCGTGCTGCGGTCCATGCTCCCAAGAGCGCGCCCAGACCAGAGCTGTCGACGTGCGTAACATTGCTCAAATCAAGCACGATCCTGTAGGCAATCGCAGCGATTGGATCGCGCGATTCAGGCATCAGATCGCGAATCTCCCTTTGAAACACCTCCAAATTTTCCGCGGTAATCTTACCCTTACAGTGGATGATGGTTTCATTAGGCTTCTCTTCCAATTGCAATTTCAATCCACCAGGGCTAAGCGGCTGGGTTGCCATGACTAACCTCCAAACGCGGCAAGGAGACATACTTGCGAACTGAAAGGAAGCCGCCCCTCAACGTTCGCGCGGTGCAAAGACTTTACCACTCGCGACACGACAATGCGCGGCGCAAAGAGTAAAGCGTTGTTCGTAAGGGGAGCGAACCCTAATCCTGTTTGCCTCTGTTGCCCTTATAATTCGCCCAGACTATTGCAAGCGGTTTCGTCCAAACCCTGGTTGTCGGCGCACCTCGACGTGTGATTCGGGCTATATTTTCTTCACGACGTCTGCACCTTTTCACAGCTTCTGCCGATCCACAACCCACCGAAGCCGGAAGCTAGTGCATCACGCATCTGAAGGCGGGCGCGTGACAGTCTGGTCTTCACATTCGCTTCCGACAGGCTGAGGATCTGCGAGGTTTCCGTGATACTGAGGTGGTTTACATCGCGCAGGATGAGTATCTCGCGGTATTTCTCTGGGAGAGACTCCAGAGCCTTGGCCAGCGCATCACCGCCATCCTGCTCGTAGATCTGGCCTTTCTGCGCTGCTATATATCTTTGTTCCCGGCCTGAGGCTGCAACGTCCCGCGTCGCAAAGCTCGCTCCTTCATCAATACGAAAAAAACCGGAACCAGAATCAGGACGTGAATGGTTGAGGTAATCATTCCTCCAACCATGGGAGCAGCAATCGGCTTCATCACGTCCGATCCGATTCCACTCGCCCAAAGGATCGGAACCAGGCTGGCAAGAACCGCGCTCACGGTCATGAGTTTTGGCCGCAGGCGATGCACAGCGCCCTCAATGGCAGCCTCCTGAATGTCCGCCTCAGTAAGCGAACGACCCGATGTGATCCGCTTGTCAAGAGATTCGTGCAAATACACCACCATCACGACGCCGGTCTCGACCGCGATGCCAAATAACGCGATATAGCCCACCCACACGGCGACGCTGAAGTTGTAACCCAGCAGCCACTGCAAGATCAGCCCGCCCGTCATCGCATAGAACGTGGGGAAAATGAGGACCATGGCTTCGGTCAGAGAATGGAAGACCATATACAAAAGCAGAAAGATCACGAAGAACACTACCGGCAAAATGATCTTCAGGCGTTCCTTGGCCCGCAGCTGAAATTCGTATTCGCCCGACCACTGATAGGTGTACCCGGCAGACAATTGCAATCTCTCGCGAAGCAGTTTGCTCGCCTGGTTTACAAAACCACCATAGTCCGTGGTGTTGAGGTCAATGTAGACATAGCCGGTAAGCTGGCCGTCTTCATCGCGGATCATCGCAGGACCGCGCGAGTAGGAAAGCTGGGCGACCTCTCCAATGGGGATCTGCGCGCCGGAGGGGGTTGCAATCAAGACCCGGTTCAGTTCTTCGAGGTTGTCGCGAAAGTCGCGCTGGTAACGGACATTGATCGGATAACGCCGCCGTCCTTCGATGTTCTCGGCAACATTCATACCTCCGATCCCGGATTCCACCGCTAGTTGCACATCGGCCATGGTCAGTCCATACTTTGCCGCCTCCGCACGGTTGACCTCTACATTGATGTAGAAGCCTTGCGACACCCGCTCCGCAAAAACGGAACGGACCTGGGGTAATCCCGTAAGAATTTGTTGCACCTGCGCCCCGAGTTGCTGAATCTGTTCCAGATTCGGGCCCTGAAGTTTCATTCCCACCGGCGTCTTGATTCCGGTGAGCGCCATGTCGAGACGGTTTTGCACTGGCATCGTCCAGGTGTTGGTCAGTCCCGGAAATTGGAGCTTCTCATCCATTTCGCGGATGAGTTTGTCGTAGGTCATTCCCGGACGCCATTTCTCGCGCGACTTGAGCATCACCGTCGTGTCATACATATCGAGCGGAGCATTGTCGGTCGCGCTGTCGGACCGCCCGACCGCACCAAAGACGGTTTCCACTTCCGGGAACGATTTGAGAATTCGGTCTTGCGTCTGCAACAGCTGCGATGCCTGGGTGATCGAGATACCCGGCAATGCGGTAGGCATGTACAGCGTAGACCCTTCAAACAGGGGTGGCATGAACTGACTTCCAAGTCTGAAGATCAAGGGAAATGTAACCAGCAGGAACACCACATTCAGCAGCAGCGTCGTCTTACGGAATCTCAAACAGAGTCGCAAGACGGGCAGATAAATTGCCTGTGTAATCCTTGAGATCGGATTCTCTGATTCGGGCCGCAGTTTTCCCCGAATGAAGATGACCATCAGAATCGGAACCAAAGTGATGGCCAAAAATGACGAAAAGCCCACAGCCAGAGTTTTCGTCCACGCCAGCGGACGGAACATGCGCCCTTCCTGGGCTTCTAACAGGAAAACCGGAAGGAACGAGACCACAATAATAAGGAGGGAGAAAAAGAGCGCAGGTCCTACCTGCTTGGCCGCATCGATAAGAACGCGGACCCGCTCCCGTTCCGGCGTCTCGCACCGTTCGCTCAGAAAGATGGCGATATCCGTTTTCCACCATCACAATGGCGGCATCCACCAATACCCCAATCGCCAATGCCAAGCCGCCCAATGACATGATGTTGGAACTGACATTCAGGTAGTACATCGGAATGAACGAGATCACGAGGGCGATAGGCAGGGTGAGAATGGGAATCAATGCGGAGCGAAAGTGGAACAGGAACACAACGATGACCAGAGAAACGATGATGGCTTCTTCGATCAGACTGTGTTTCAAGGTGTTGATCGATGCGCTGATCAGCCCTCCGCGGTCGTATCCGGACACAATCTCGACTCCAGGCGGCAGTGAGCCTTAATCTCAGCGAGCTTTTTCTTAACGCCATTGATCACATTGAGCGCGTTCAGCCCATAGCGCATGACGACGATTCCGCCTACCGTTTCGCCTTCACCATTCCACTCTGCAACCCCTTCGCGAATATCGGGCCCAAATGAAACCGCACCCAGATCTTTGATGAGAACGGGTGTACCGTTTTTTGCCATCACAGGTACGTTGGCTAGATCGTCCAACGATTTCAGATAGCCGAGGCCACGCACCATGTAGCGTGTGCCGCTCAGTTCGAGCACTCGTCCACCAACTTCATTCGTGCTCGCCTTCACGCGGTCGATGACGGTAGACATGGAGATGCCGTACGCGAGCAGCTTGTTGGGATCGAGATTGACCTGATACTGGCGCACGAATCCGCCGATGGTCGCCACTTCTGCCACGCCGGGAACCGTCGCGAGTTGGTAGCGCAGGTTCCAGTCCTGAATACTTCGCAGATCAGCCAAACTGTGTTTGTGGGTGCGATCAACCAGCACATACTCGTAGACCCAACCGGCACCAGTCGCATCGGGGCCGATCATTGGATTTACGTTCGGCGGGAGGCGTCCCGCAATAGTTTGCAAATACTCCACGACCCGAGAACGGGCCCAATAAATGTCCGTCCCGTCTTCAAAGACCACGAACACATACGAGTCATTAAGCATAGTCTGCGCCCGTACTGCCTTGACCCGTGGTGCAGCCAGCAGAGCGGTGACGATCGGGTAGCTGACCTGGTCTTCGATGATGTTGGGTGGTTGGCCTTCCCAACTGGTGTGAATGATTACCTGCACGTCGGAAATGTCGGGCAAAGCATCCAGTGGAATATGGCCCAGCGACCAAATTCCAGTAAGCGTGAGCATCAGCACTCCGGTAAAGACCAAGAATCGATTGCGGGCACACCATTCAATGATTTGGGAGATCACGATTACATACCCTCCGTGGCATTTACCGTGAACTGCTTGTTGGCAATCGCCTGTCCGTTTTGTTGCGCCCTGATCGTCACCTGCCAGGTGCCGCCAGAACCGAGATTACCCTTGCCTTCATACATTCCGCCGCCTTTGTCGCTGGCATTGACGACGGTTTTCATCGCCGCCATTCCCATCGCCGGCATTCGGCCATATAAAAGGTCACAGTCACAGTGGCTCCCGTGACCA
>CAWAXF010000034.1:0-27810 GCA_963785865.1 uncultured Acidobacteriota bacterium
GCCGGAAAATCGTCATCGGCGAGAACAAGGGCCGCAGCCTCACGTGCCACATCGGATCCCCTCGCACCCATGGCAATACCAATGTGCGCCGCTTTTAGCGCGGGGGCGTCGTTCACACCATCGCCGGTCATGGCGACGACTTCACCGTTTGACTTAAGTGCCTCGACCAAACGCAGCTTCTGATCTGGCCGCACCCGCGCAAAGACGTTGCAGTGGCGAACCGCTGACCGTAGCGCGTTCTCATCCATCTGTTCCAGAGTCTGGCCGGTGATTGCTTCATCGGACTTGGCCAATCCTGCCTGGCTTGCGATGGCTCGCGCGGTTCCAGAATAGTCCCCTGTGATCATCACAACCCGAACCCCGGCCTGAGTAAGCTGGGCGATGGCATTGGGAACGGTCGGACGGATAGGATCGGCCAAGCCGATCAGTCCGACGAACTCCAATCGTAGCTCACGTTTGTCCGCTGGCAGAATTTCACGCGATGAGATTCTTTCGGTTGCGACCGCGATGACTCGCATGCCAGCCTCAGTCATGCTCTTGAGAGCAGAATCAACTTCTCTCCGCATAGATGCCGGCATGGGCGCGAGTTTCAAAATCTCTTCCGGCGCGCCCTTCGCTGCCAGCACGATGGATTGATCAGAATCTGCATAGGCCTTTGCAATCAGCATGCAGTCTGAAGAAAGTGGATACTCCATAATGAGTCTGCCAGGGGTCTCGTGCACATTCGTCGCGGCATGGATGGCCTTGTCCACTGGATCCAAGGTGTTCTGATCGGAAGCCAGCGCACCTATCCGCAGCACGTTGTCGCGACTCCTGTCTTCCTGTTGCGAAGTACTAGCAAAAACTTCTTGCACGGCCATACGGTTCTCGGTCAGTGTGCCGGTTTTGTCAACGCAGATGACCGTAGCCGAGCCGAGCATTTCGATCGCCGGGAAGCGTCGTGTGAGCACTTTCTTTCGGGAAATTCGCCAAGCGCCGAGTGCCATGAATATGGTAGGAACAACAGGAAACTCTTCCGGCAACATCGCGATCGCCAGCGCCAGGGCGGAAAGCACTCCCTTAACCCAATTTCCACGCAACAATCCATAAGCGACTGCGACTAGCACGCAAACGACGATACTGACCACGCCAAAGACCCGGACCAGTTTCGTGGTTTCCCTTTCGAGGTTGCTTGATTCTGTTACGAGGCGGCCCAGATGACGGCCGATCTTACCGATCTCGGTTTGCGCTCCAGTGTCGGTAACCCTTGCAATCCCATGTCCGCGGATGACTAGTGATCCCGAGTAGACCTTCGAGTTGGCGGTGTCCCTTCGCCGATCGAATTCTCACCGGGAGCAGCGACCTTCTGTACCGGCAGGCTTTCACCGGTTAGCAAGGATTCGTCCAGAGCAAGCAGTACGCTTTCGACGACCTGTGCATCGGCAGGGACCCGGTCACCTTCGTTAAGGACGACAATATCCTCGGGCACCACTTCGCGAGCTGGAATCCTGCGAGTGCTCTCCGCCCTGACGACAAGCGCCCGCGGACTGGTGAGGTCGCGGAGCGCTTCCAGGGTGCGCTCGGTTCTTTGTTTTTGCACCACGGAGATTCCAATTACGAGGAAGATGCTGGCAAGAATCGCGATCGCTTCTCGCAGATCCCCAATCAGTAGATAAACCACACCAGTGCTCAGCAAGAGCACGAGCATCGGTTCTTTTAGGGTAGCGAAGGCTATCGAGAAAAGAGTTGCTTTATGAGCTGCGGGAAGGGTATTCGGGCCGAATTGGCGGAGTCGCTTCTGTGCTTCGGAATCGGTCAATCCTCGCCACAACTTTGAGGCCGACTCCGTCGGCAACGTTTGTGCCACATCAGCCTCGGATGGTCAGAACTGGACACCTGGCGTCCGCAATCACTCTATGCGCGAATGCCCAGGGAATATGAGTTGTCGCTCGATCCCACTCGCCTCCGCTGCGAATACCCATGACAATCGCGTCAGCTTTGTTGACACTCGCGAAATTCCCAATGACCTTCAGTGGATGCCCAAATGCGACGTGTATCTTACTAATTCGCTTACGGAGGGTGGAATCGGCTGCCGCATTTATCTTCAGTCCGGTCTCTCGTTGAATCTTGTCCCGCTCTGTGCGAGAGCGGATGTCGGGATGAACCGCCCGGATCACGGATATTATCGAGTCAAAATGTCGGGCGAGTTTAGAAAGACGAGATAGTGCAGTGAGGGAATGAGGCTCGAGGGCCGTGGCAAATACCAAGTGCTTTAACCGCCGGCGATGACGCGATTGCAGCTTCGGTCCGAGCACGAGGACAAGAGAATTGGCCTTGCGAAAGATCTCTTCTGCCACCGATCCGAGCAGCAACCGAGCAGCGTGGCGACGCGCCGAGGTGCCCAGCACCGTCAGGTCGATGCCTCGCTGGTCGATAAATGTCGCGATTGCAGGTCCGGCTTCACCTTCAACCACTTTGGTTGTGCAACCGGAGAACTTGTTTATTTGTAGCCATTGAGCCATCGCCTGCTGCGCTTGCGCCCATACTTCTTGCTTTTTTAGTCACGCGAGTCTTTTGGTCCAAAACTGTACTCAAAAGGATCGACCGCATGAACGGCAACCACTCTGCCCTTTCCCGTTGCAGCGAGCGCGAGCGCATATGCCATTGCGGACGTCGAGCCGGGAAGGAAATCCGTTGGGACGGCAATAATGCGGAGCGGCGTTCGGGCTCTTTTCAGGGTAGTCTTCATGGCAAAGGTCTTTCACAATTGTGGATCACAAACCTGATCTTCTAATCACGAGGAACGGCATGAGGGCGAAAACTATAAGCATTACAATGTAGACGGTTCCCCCAACCGGATCCCGGCTTGCAAAATATTCGGCAATCGTTAACCCCCGAAGGCTAAGTACAACGGCGAATTCGGCGAGAAGCAAGAGGCCGAGCCCGACTAGGCCGACGCGAGCCGCCCGGCGAACGAAGGTGATACGGCGAGACGGCGAGTCACCCAACGCGCGGAGAGAACGATTCCTACGAACATGATAGGCGCCTCCATCAGTTCGGCCCTCCTTGTACCGAAACTCGGGAGTATCCAGAGGGTGCGGACGGTCCCAAGCGCGAAGCCAGCACCAAATACGAGAACGAAATAGAGTGCGCCAGCTTTCAGAATCTTCTGTATTGGATCTCGCTTATCGCCGTTGTCTCTCACTCATCGACCGCTGGCTTTGAACTTATCGAGCAACCGGTCGGCTTCGTCCATCTTCGGACTTGGGGATTTCCGTAATGCAACCAGGTGAAACCGGCGCGCGTAGCGTACAAGGCGGCGACGCCAACACCAGCCGCCAACCAGCGGAGGGCCGGCGAATTAGCACGCGTTCGCTTCATAAAGCATCCTTTCGATGAATGAACTCGCCACCGTCTGCCTAGCCACGTACTGTCAGCACCGGGCACTGGGATTCTGCAACTACCTGGGAGGCGACCGGCCAAGGCAGATGCTCGGGCACTGCGCTGTCGCCCGATTTTTTCACTCCCATTACGATCAAATTCACATTCCGTTTCTTGGCGAAGGTCAGAATGCCCTCAGCGGGGAACTCGAAGCCCGCCACGAATTCAGGTTTACACCAGTCCGCAGCCTCTCGAGGCACCAGAAGCCGCATCGCTTCCCGCGCACTGGCTTCGTCGGACTCCCGATACTCGGCGGGAGTCATAGGCATCAGCTGCAAGAAGATCAAATTGGCCTGATTCTCTTCCGCCAGAGAAAGCGCGTACGGAAGAGCTTTCAGTGAAGTCTCTGACCCATCGGTCGGGAAAAGGATGGTTTCGAGCTTCCAGTTCGTGTCGCTCGGCGGGACGACCCGGGGGCCGACAGTCAGCACGGGGCAAGCTGCTCTCCTGTAAATCTTCTCCGCCTCCGATCCCAGCACCAACTTCTTCAGTCCCCGGCGTCCATGCGTGCCCGTAACCACGAGGTCGATCTTGTTCTTTTGAATGATATCGGAGATCACGCTCCACACATCTCCACGCTTTAACAGCATCTTGGCGGGTCGTACTCCCAGAGAGTTGCCAAGAGAAAATTCCGCGAGTTTTCCCTGCGCTTCCAGGAAAGTCGGATCGGCCTCTGCGGGCAGCGGATCTAAGGGCACACTCATGTGGAGTTCTGGGCTAACCACGTGCGCCACCATAATCTTCGCCTCGTATTGGCGGGCCAGAGCAGCTGCAAACGGCAGAGCATTCTTTGAGGTCTGTGAGAAATCGGTCGTTACCAGGATGTTGCTGAGCGATATCCGCGTGTTCGTCTGAAGTGCTTCCATGGTGCTGCCTCCTCTCAGGATGGCGGTGCTGCGTACACAGGACCTATTCTTGTGCATCTCGGACAATCCCGCTGTGATGCTGATCACTTTCCCCGGTGACCCTAACCACTGTAGTTTCGACCCGCGCCCAGTAAGAATGATTGTGATAAGGCCGTTTGGGGGAAGAGATATGACCGAGAACACAGCCATCCTGGACGGAAATGAAGCTGCCGCCTCGGTAGCGTATCGGCTCAATGAAGTGATTGCGATCTATCCCATCACTCCCGCTTCGCCGATGGGGGAGTGGGCGGACCAGTGGAAGGAAGAAGGACGCCAGAACATCTGGGGCGCAGTACCCACGGTCATCGAAATGCAAAGTGAAGGAGGCGCGGCCGGTGACTCTGCATGGCGCGCTCCAGGCTGGAGCGCTGGGCACAACGTTCACGGCGTCGCAGGGACTGCTTCTCATGATCCCCAATATGTACAAAATCGCCGGCGAGCTGACGCCAACTGTGGTTCACGTGGCCGCCCGTGCTCTGGCGACGCATGCGCTCTCGATTTTTGGCGACCACAGCGACGTGATGGCCGCGCGCGCAACCGGCTTTGCGTTGCTCTGTTCGAATTCCGTGCAGGAGGCTGGAGATTTTGCGCTGATCGCCCAGGCGGCCGCGCTTGAATCACGTATTCCCTTCCTGCATTTCTTTGACGGCTTTCGCACTTCGCACGAAGTGAACAAGATCGCAATGCTAGATGATGAAGATCTGCGTGAACTGATTGACGACAACTTGGTGCGCCAACATCGGCAGCGGGCGTTATCGCCCGATCATCCTCTGCTGCGGGGAACGGCACAAAATCCCGATGTCTTCTTTCAAGCCCGCGAGGCGATCAATCCTTACTACCGGGCGTGTCCGACCATTGTGCAGGATGTAATGGATCGCTTTGCCCAGCGTACCGGCCGAAGCTACCGCTTGTTCGACTACGTCGGAGCTCCCGATGCCGAACGGGTGATTGTGATGATGGGCTCGGGTGCAGGGGCGGTGGAAGAGACCATAGAACATCTGCTGCAGCAGGGCGAAAAAGTCGGGCTGTTGAAGGTGCGGCTTTATCGGCCTTTCGCGGCCGAAGCTTTTATTTCGGCGCTTCCGAAAACGGTGCGGAGTATCGCTGTGCTGGATCGCACCAAAGAACCGGGCAGCCTGGGCGAGCCACTCTACCTGGATGTGGTGACTGCGTTAAGCGAATCGAGGCTGGCAAACGGCACGGGCTCGCAGACTTTTCCGCAGGATCATCGGGGGCCGCTACGGTCTGGCGTCGAAGGAATTCACCCCAGCCATGGCGAAAGCTGTCTTCGATGAAATCAAGAAATCCGCTCCCAAGAATCACTTTACGGTCGGGATTCACGACGATGTCACGCACACCAGCCTGGACTACGATCCCGAGTTCTCCACCGAGGATCCCGGCACGGTTCGCGCCCTGTTCTATGGACTCGGTTCGGACGGAACCGTAGGGGCAAACAAGAATTCGATCAAGATTATCGGAAAGAATACCGACAACTATGCCCAGGGCTACTTCGTATATGACTCGAAGAAGGCGGGGTCGGTCACGGTTTCACATCTGCGCTTTGGTCCGCGTCCGATTCGTTCGTCCTATTTGATCACCAGGGCCAGCTTTGTTGCCTGTCACCAGTTCCAATTCATCGAGCGCATCAATGTTTTGGATTGCGCCGAGCCCGGCGCTACGTTTCTGCTGAATGCTCCCTTTGGAGCGGACGAAATATGGGACCACCTGCCGCAGTCGGTGCAGGAAATCATTATCCAGAAGAAACTCAAGTTCTACCTGATCGATGCGTACAAGGTCGCGCGCGAGACAGAGATGGGCAGCCGCATCAATACCATCATGCAGACTTGCTTCTTTGCCATCAGCGGAGTTCTGCCGCGCGAGCAGGCGATTGAAGCCATAAAGAACTGCCATTCGCGAGACCTATGGAAAACGTGGCGAGGCTGTCGTAGCCAAAAACTTTGCCGCTGTGGACCACACTCTCAGTCATCTCCACCAGATTACCGTTCCCGCCGTGGCGTCGAGCGGGTTGAGAGTTCTGCCTCCTGTCCCCGAGCGGGCGCCGGGGTTTGTGCGGGACGTAATTGGTCCCATGATCGCGGGACGGGGAGACGATCTTCCCGTAAGTGCTATGCCAGTGGACGGCACGTTCCCGACCGGCACAGCCATGTGGGAGAAGCGAAATATCGCGCAACAGATTCCGGTCTGGGACGAACAGCTTTGCATTCAGTGCGGCAAATGCGTGTTGGTCTGTCCCCATGCGGTCATCCGGGCCAAGGTTTACGACTCCTTACTACTAGGCGGTGCGCCGGCGGGGTTCAAGTCGGAAAAGCCGCGCTGGCGTGAATTCGACAATCTGCGTTACACGCTTCAGGTTTCTCCGGAAGATTGCACCGGATGCGAACTGTGCGTCGAGGTCTGCCCGGTAAAAAGCAAGAGCGAGTCAAAACACAAAGCCATCAACATGCAGCCCCAGGCGCCCGCTACGCGAGAGCGAGAGCGCCAATTGGGATTTCTTCACAACACTTCCAGACCCGGACCGGACCCAGCTCTCCCACGGTCAGGTAAAAGATGTCCAGTTGTTGGAACCGCTCTTCGAATTTTCTGGAGCATGCGCGGGCTGCGGTGAAACGCCTTATATCAAGTTGCTCACTCAGCTTTTTGGCGATCGCTTGATGATCGCGAATGCGACCGGCTGCTCGTCGATTTACGGTGGCAATCTGCCCACAACTCCTTACACCAGCAATTCGCTGGGGCGGGGCCCAGCCTGGTCCAATTCGCTCTTCGAAGACAACGCCGAGTTTGGCCTGGGCATGCGATTAGCCGTGGATAAACAGGCGGACTATGCACGTCAACTGGTGACGCAGCTGGCCTCACAGCTCGGCGATTCTCTAGTGCACGCGATTCTGAATGCGGACCAGTCGAATGAGGCCGGAATCGAAGCTCAGCGGAAACGCGTGGCCGAGCTTATGCAGAAGATCGGTTCCCTGGATACGCCGGCATCGCACGACCTGCAGACGATTGCCGAGACGCTGGTGCGCAAGAGCGTGTGGCTGGTGGGCGGCGACGGTTGGGCCTATGACATCGGTGCAGGTGGACTCGACCACGTCCTAGGCTCCGGCATGAACGTCAACGTCCTGGTGCTCGATACAGAAGTCTATTCCAATACCGGCGGACAGATGTCCAAGGCAACACCGCGGGGCGCGGTGGCGAAATTCGCCGCCGGCGGCAAACAGGCCGGCAAGAAAGACCTGGCGATGGAGGCCATCAGCTACGGATCGGTCTACGTTGCCCGCGTGGCTATGGGAGGCAACGACACTCACACAGTGAAGGCATTCCTTGAAGCGGAGGCCTATGACGGCCCCTCACTGATCATCGCTTACAGCCACTGCATTGCCCACGGTTATGACATGAGCCAGGGTATGGCGCAGCAAAAGGCCGCAGTGCTCTCAGGTTACTGGCCGTTGATGCGCTACAACCCCGGCCTGCGCCTGCAAGGAAAGAATCCCTTTCAGCTTGATTCCCGTGCGCCAAGTATTCCGTTCAAGCAATACGCGTATCAGGAAGCCCGCTACACCATGCTAGCTCGAAGCAATCCGAAAATAGCGCGTGAACTGCTCCGCCTCGCCCAGGAGGATGTACACCGACAGTGGGGTGTGTACGCAAATCGCGCTGCCATGCCCGGGGATGCAGGGGCGCTCGGCGTCACTCCCGAGCCAATTCCATCCACGCCGCAACCCGTCACCGCGGGAGAAGAGAAATGATCGACATCACAACCACGTATCTCGGTTTACCGATGAAGTCTCCGATTGTGGCGTCGGCGTCTCCACTTTGCGAGTCGCTGGAAAACATACGGCATCTCGAAGACGCCGGTGTCGGTGCTGTGGTGCTGCCTTCGCTTTTTGAAGAACAGCTCGATCTGGAGAGCCACTCAGTCGACTCCGATCTTTCACGGGGCAGCGAAAGCTTTGCGGAATCGATCAACTACTTGCCCGACCTGCATACTTATAATCTCGGCGCCGATGGCTATCTGGAGCTCATTCGAAAGGCCAGGGAGCGAGTCTCGATTCCAGTGATTGCCAGCCTGAACGGAGTTTCTCCCGGCGGCTGGGCGAGATATGCCGGCATGATGGAGCAGGCGGGAGCGGACGCGATCGAACTGAACATCTACGCCATCATTACCGATCCCAATATCATCGGCGCTGACGTCGAGCAGAACTACTGCGATCTGGTACGACAGGTCAAAGCGAATGTCAGTATTCCCGTCGCGGTGAAGTTTTCGCACTTCTTCAGCGCGATCGCAAACATGGGCAAACAACTGGACGCGGCCGGCGCGAGCGGATTGGTCCTCTTTAATCGCTTTTACCAGCCGGATTTCGACATCGAATCTCTCGAAGTCGTGCCCAGTCTGACCCTGAGCCGTCCGCACGAACTGTTGCTGCGGCTGCACTGGGTTGCGATTCTTTATGGGTGGGTACGCGCCAACCTGGCCATTACGGGCGGCGTGCACAGCGCGCAGGACGTCCTGAAATCCATGATGGCGGGAGCGCATGTGGCGATGATGACCTCGGCATTGTTACAGCACGGAATTGGTCACGTGGCTTCTGTGCTCAAGGACCTGCGTCATTGGATGGAAGAGCACGAATATGAATCGATCGGGCAGATGCGCGGCAGTATGAGCCAGCGTTCCGTATCCGATCCGGCTGCTTTTGAACGCGGTAATTACATGCGGGTGCTTAGCTCCTACGTCACACGATCGTGAAGTGAAATGCGATCACCATGAACTGTGAATGTCGTCACCGACGGATCGGCGCAGCAAGGCGAAAAATGTACAGGGTTGTTGCTTGCAAAGGAGAGCGTATGGCAGACACGGGAGAACGGCGAGAGATCAAGGAACGCACCGACGCAAAGGAAGAAGAGGTTGTGGCCGAGTCAAAGAACTTATGGCAAGAGTCAGTGACAAAGTTGGACCAGATATTGCGCAGACGACGTCGCGATAACCAGAAGGTAACTCTGCCGGGGAACCGGTAGCCGAATGGCCGGATGACTCGCGTCAGTGCTCTTGTGCGATTCTGAAAGGCAGAACGAAAGGATCTTACTATGGCCGAATCACGGAACAAACGGATCCTCATCGTGGACAACGACGAAAGAGAATCCGCCATACTGGGGTTAATGTTACAGCGGGCAGGCTACGATTCGATCGCTACGTGGAGCGGACTTCAAGCCCTGGAACTACTGAATTCCGGGGAATACGACATCCTACTGGTGAGCAGTTACCTTCCGGATGTGTATGTGGGGGACTTCTTTGAGCGCCTGAATCGATTGCCGGTCCGGCCGTGCTCGATCGTTATGCAGGAGGGCTGCACTCCTGCCGCGACTCTGCTGGAAGTGAAGCACGCGGTCACAGAAGACAAGTGTCAGGCAAGATAAGAGCTGCGATAGTCCCCGCTCGGCTAAAGTCGACGGTCCCAAGTGACAGCCTCGTCCCTCCTTTGGCGCTCCCAATCGTTGCCGCCCCTAGCCTCTCTCGTTTTTCTTGCGGGTGAGCTTGGCCACACAGCCGAGTGATGTCGGCTCACAGCCATTGGAACCATTCGGGAACAGACTGGGAATCATTAGCTGGGAGGCTGCATATGGCAAGCAAGAAGCGCGATCTCCTCGAAGTCCTGAAGCTGGAACTGGAGTTCCTCAAGGGTGGAGGCTACCGCAAATTGTCCTCATGGCGTCCCCAATTCATCTTCGAGGATTCTCCGACGTGCTTGAATTATGGCGATCCGGAACGCAAGCGACCTTGCTCCGAATGTGTCCTGATGTCGCTGGTGCCGGCGGAATTTCGTGAAGGAAAGCCTCCGTGTCACTACATTCCCCTGAATGAGCGAAACGATACCATCCAGTCGTTGCAATCAGTGGAGCACCCCGGAAGAACTGGAGGCCGCCGTGAGCGAGTGGCTCATGGACACGATTCAGAAGCTGGAAGTGGAGCGAACCCAACGCCAGCCCGATCTGGGCGCCACGGGGAAGACCGTGGGCCAGGCCTAGAAGAACTCTATGGAGCAGCGTGGCGATGTCCTTCGAATGTTCAAATCCGGATTGCACGAAAGTTTTCGACTATCGTCGGGGACGGTTATTTCGTTTTCACAACAATCGGCCGGATGCTGAAACACCTCGAGGTCGCAGGCTGCTGCGTAAGGCATTTTTGGCTTTGCGACGGGTGCTCTCGAACCCACGTGCTTGAATATCACCTCGGCCTGGGAGTAGTGATCCGGCCGCGACACGGGAAACTTGCCGGACGGCGAGGCATTCCGGACCGTCTGTTCTTGTCCGAAATCCCGGCTAAGCGCGTGTCTCGCGGAGTGATAGTACCTGCTGAAGGCCCGGTTTCGCGCCGGCAACCAGGAACCAACTACAATAAAGACGTGAGCCACGGGGATGAAAAATTCCGCCGTTTGCTGGAAGCAGCGCCCGACGCCATGGTCATTGTGGACCGAACCGGGCGGATTCTGCTGGTCAACTCGCAGACGGAGAAGACGTTTGGTTATACCCGAGAAGAACTGCTTAACCAGCCAGTCGAGATCTTGATTCCCGAAAAGTTCCGTGACGGACATCCGCAACATAGAGGTGAGTATAACTCCGCACCCCACCCGCGTCCGATGGGTAGCGGTCTGGAGTTGCTCGGGCGCCGCAAAGATGGCACCACATTTCCAGTCGAGATCAGTCTGAGCCCCCTCGAGGAACCCGACGGTGTTTTGGTCACGGCCGCGATTCGCGACGTGACCGAACGCAAGCGAGCCGAAGAAGCCCTGCGGCTAAGCCAAGAACGCTTCAGGCTCTTGGTGGAAGAAGTCAAGGACTATGCCATTTTCATGCTCGACCCCACAGGAAAAATCCTGAGCTGGAACGAGGGGGCGCGGAAAATCAAAGGCTATGCCGCCGATGAAATCATCGGGCAGCACTTTTCACGTTTCTACACCTCCGAAGATATCGAACATGGCAAGCCGAACGAGGAGCTGAGATTCGCGGCCGCGGAAGGCCGTTGGGAAGAGGAAGGGTGGCGACTCCGGAAGGATGGCTCGCGCTTCTGGGCCGATGTCGTGATCACGGCTCTGCACGACAAAGACGGCAGCCTGCTTGGGTTTACCAAGGTCACGCGAGACATCACGGAAGGGAAGCGCGCCCGCGAGGCCTTCCTGCTGGAAGTGACGAACGCCCTGGTATCAAATCTCGATATCCGCCAGTTGCTATCCGCCATCGCCTCCTGCGTCCGCCAAGTGAAGCCGTTCGACTACGCCACGCTGGCGCTTTACGATGCGCCAACCAAGATGCTGCGCATGCATGTGCTTGAGGCGTCGGCCGGCGCTGAAGTCCGTTCGTTTCAGGGGAAGAGCCTCTTGGTCGCTCTGGGCAAATCGCCAGCGGGCTGGGCCTACACGACGCGGAAACCTCTGCTACTCAAAGGGCAGGCTGACGAAAAGTGGCCTTTCGAAATGCCGCCCCAATTTGCCCATCGTTCGCTGAAGTCCGGTTGCTGGATTCCCTTGATCGGGCGGTGAAGGAGTGCTGGGGACGTTGAACGTGTTTAGCCGGCGTCCGGGAAACTTTACCGATGACGACGTGAACATCCTCACCCAGATCGCAGGGCAGGTGGCCATAGCTTTCGGCAATGCATTGGCATTCCAGCGCGCTTTCCGAACTGAAGGACCAACTCGAAGAGCAGAAACAATATCTTGAAGATGAACTAAAAACCGAATTCAATTTCGAGGAGATCGTCGGTCGCAGCAAACAGATCAGGCGGGTGCTGAAACAGATCGAGACTGTCGCCCCCACAGACTCCACAGTCTTGATTCTTGGGAGAGACCGGCACCGGAAAAGAATTGCTCGCGCGCGCGGTTCACAATCTGAGCCCGCGCCACGACCACACTTTCGTCCGCGTCAATTGCGCTTCCATTCCTGCCGGGCTGCTTGAAAGTGAGCTATTCGGTCACGAAAAAGGAGCATTCACCGGCGCCATTGCGGCGCGGGTCGGGCGCCTGGAATTAGCGCATCAGGGCACGATTTTTCTCGACGAAGTTGGGGATATCCCGCTCGAGTTGCAGCCGAAATTGTTGCGGGCGTTGCAGGAAAAGGAATTTGAACGTCTGGGTAGCACCCGCACGATTACAACTGACGTTCGCATCGTCGCCGCCACCAATCGCGATTTGGGGAAATTGGTAGCTTCAGGGCAATTCCGCAGCGACCTGTTTTACCGTCTGAATGTTTTTCCGATCACCGTTCCGCCGCTGCGCGAACGCCGCGAAGATATCCCATTGCTGGTTCAATATTTCCTGTCGAAGTTCTCCCAGCGGATGAAGAAAAACATCGAGACCGTGCCGCCGGAAGGGTATGCAGGCACTGTGCCGATATTCATGGCCAGGAAATATTCGCGAACTGGAACATGTCATCGAGCGCGCGGTCATTCTTTCCACGCGGACCGGTGCTGAAGTATCCCGCGTTCGAGCCCGTGCCGGCAGAGGCTGGTTCGCCCTCCGCTTCTTCGCGCCCTGGAGGACGTTGAGCGGGAACACATCGTCCGTGTGCTCAGAGAAACCAAAGGCAAGATCGGTGGACCGGGTGGCGCGGCCGAGCGCCTGGGCATGAATCGCACAACCTTGAATTCGCGCATGCAGAAGCTGAAAATCCTGCGCAAACAAGTGTGATCCAGTCTGGCCGATACTGGGTGGGACAAATCACCGCAATCCGTGATCTTCATCACTGCGTCGTTCGCGCGCCTTCTGCGATTCTGTGTTTGCGGCGCCGGCTATATCGGTTCCCTGCATATGCACGTGAAGGAAGAGGACCGCCGCAGTCGGCACTGATTCCCCCAGGAAAGCGAGGAAATCATCATGGCAACATCCGTTGCAGTACAGCGAGTCGAGGACAAACCGTTCAAAATAACGCCGGTCGAGAATCTGACGGATCGGGTTAACAAGATGTCCCAGGCAATTACCCGGAGGGCGTACGAAATCTTCGAGGGAAACGGGCGGAGGTTCGGCCACGACCTCGAAGACTGGTTCCAGGCTGAAATGGATATGCTTCATCCGGTTCGTGTGAATATCGCTGAGGCAGAAGATAGCATTGAGGTCAAGGCCGAGGTTCCAGGTTTCAGCGAGAAAGACATTGAAGTCAGCGTCGAACCGCGCCGCTTGACCATCACCGGCAAGCGCGAAGCCGAGACAAGAAAAGAAGAGAAGAAAAGCAAGACGGTCTATTCGGAATTTTGCTCGAACCAGATCCAGCGAACTGTCGACCTGCCTGCGAGTGTGGATGCTGAAAAGACCAGTGCAACTTTGAAGAATGGCGTCCTGCAATTAACGATGCCAAAAGCCGCCAAGGCAAAAGCGATCGAAATCAAGCCCAGGGCCGCGTAGTTTCCAGGATCAGTACGAACGGGCAACTCGGAAACGATTCCGCCCTTGCCCGTCGTACCTGCTCGAATTCGGTGATTTTAGGACCAGCTCGGACTGACGGAATGCCGCCGAATGACGATATGTCGTCTCGTCACCGGGTCCTAAAAGCTCGCCTCCACTCGGCATCCCATCTCAACGTTCTGCACCTACCTTAATGATACTAAATTAGTTAGATCAAGTTGTGCGGCAATCGGGCTAATTGGCATCCTCGATGCTCCTATCATCGCGTGCTAAGGATCACCATTCAGAGAACCTCCGATGTCGTCCTTCTAAAACTTGAGGGCAGCATTAAGGGACCTTGGGTGGACGAGTTGCGAAAGGCATGGCTTGCCTCGGCCAACATGGCGGATGGACAGCCGATGAGCATCGACTTGGGCGCTGTAAGTTTCGTTGACGCAAAAGGGCGGGACCTGCTGCTGCGCATGCAGAGGGAAGGGCTTTCTCTCAAGGGACACTCAAGCTTCCTCCGGCAACTCTTGGAGGGCGCGAACACAAACGCCGAACAGCTTCAGGGAAAAAAGGAGCTAAAAAATGGCCACCCACGCACCGTACGGGATGGAAATGACTGATGATTGCGCTACCTGCCCTATGCGAAAAGATGGATTTTTTTGCCAGATGAGCGCGGCAACTCTGGCTGCCTTTCAGAGGATGAAATGCACCAGCACGTACCCAGGCGGGGCCGTCCTGTTTGTCGAAAGACAGGTCCCGCGTGGAGTTTACATGCTCTGCCAAGGACGCGTAAAACTGACCATGGGCTCGCCCGGGGGAAAAACCGTGATCGTGCGCGTGGTCGAAGCGGGAGAATTATTGGGCTTGCACTCCGCCGTCTCCGGAGATCCCCACGAAGTGACAGCCGAGACTCTGCAACCGTGCCAGGTCGACTTTGTCCGGCGCGATGATTTTTTGAAATTGCTAAATGAACACGGCGACGCCTCGATCAACGCCATGCAACAATTCACCAAGTATTACCGCGGGGCCTGCCACCAGATTCGTTACCTGGGCCTGACTCCTTCGGCCACCGAAAAAATGGCCTCCTTCTTGCTGGAATCAGCCGTCCATGGGCAGGAAACGCCGAAAGGCATCCGCTTCAATTTGAGCCTGACCCACGAAGAGATTGCTCAGGTGGTCGGAGTCACACGCGAAACCGTCACTCGGGCCCTGACCGAACTGAGAACCAAGATGTTGATTTCAACTAAGGGTCCGACGGTGCTGATCAGAAATAAGCCGGCACTGGAAGCGATGGTAGTCGCCTAACTCGGGAGTGGCGGGTTCGAGTAGTGCTGAGCGACTGGTCTCTTTACATCGGCAAAGTCGCAGCGCACCTTTGGTTGTAGTGCGTCCTAGAATCGACATCTGCAGCAAGTTCCTTTGGTCCGACCCACATAATCTCCAGTCCCCTAAGCTTAATGGCGAAATATCAGTACTGTATAGTGCGCTTGCAGCCCGGTAGGCATCCGGGACGGCGAGGCCTGACCAGCGCATGAACTGGATTGGCGGCCGGAATCACGTTGTTGATGTGGACGCCGCCTTGCCGTTGTGTACGGATGCGGAAAGTCTTGCCCGCCCGAATCAATTCACCCTTCGACAGGCCCACCGCGTCCACAAGCGAGAGGCCTGACCATCATTGCAATTAAATACAGGCTTTGACGCGGGCGGCATTCCGTAGTTGCAATCCACTCTTCCCACCGCGGCGAGGATGACTCTGTACTCTTTCGGCTCAAATGGACGGACGCTGCTGGCTTCATCCGTCTTCACCTGGAGCAGACCCGCCTCATTGCAGAATATGTCTTGTCCTCCCGACTGGCGCAAGTTGCCTTGTGGCGCTTGTAAAGTAATGACGTGCATTGGCCCAACTCCTGTGCCCGGACTGACAGAACACTGGCAGCACAGATTATGCTATCGCACTTTCACGCTATTGATTAGGAGGGTGCTTAAGGTTGGTTGCGGGGGGTGGATTTGAACCACCGACCTTTGGGTTATGAGTTTTAGGAGAAACGGAATTTCAACGAGTTAGCGGGCGTGGTTGCCAAGTTCAAAGAGTGGAAAATAGCAAGGAAGAGCGTTGAAGAGTTCTTATTTTGGGTTGGTCTTGGGTTGGAATCAGGGATCGAATATCGAGTTCCGGGAGGCCTCCAGACGGGATTTGAACCCGTGTTACCGCCGTGAAAGGCCTCGCCCTTCACGGCCTTACAATAACTTAGAGGGCGCAGGTGGTGCTGTAAGACCTCTAAAACTCCGCAGGAACTGCTTATCGTTACATGCACGTTACATGACCGAACTACTCAGATTGCTGCAGGCCCTTTCACATTTCCATCGTTCGCCGCTACTTGTCATCGTGGAGAGCGGCAGCGCAATCCCGGCGTATATTATCAAGGTCATGGACTCTGTAACCGGATTTGTCCTAGCAGGCGGTAAAAGCTCTCGAATGGGCAAGGACAAGGCTTTTATGCAGATCTTCGGTCGTACCCTGCTGGCGCATGCGTTGGAACTTGCTAAAGCCGCTACAGGAAGTGCGTGGATTGTGGGTAGTAGGGAGAAGTTCGCTGCGTTCGGTCAGGTCGCTGAAGACATATATCCGGGACACGGCCCGTTGGCGGGAATTCATAAAGCGCTGACCAGTACACAGACTGATCTGAATTTGATTCTCGCGGTGGATATGCCATTTCTTCAGCCAGACTTTCTGAACTATTTGGTCGCTCAGGCGCGCGACAGCAACGCAGCAGTAGTGGTCCCAGTGGTAGGAAGATGCTTGCAGCCTCTGTGCGCTGTCTACCGTCGAGAGTTTGCTGAAGTTGCAGAACGGTCGCTTGCTGCCGACAAGAACAAGATTGAACGTTTGTTCGCTGAAGTCCAGACTAGAGTAATCAAACACGAGGAGTTGGAACGAAACGGTTTCTCGGAGGGGATGTTCCGGAATTTGAATACTGAGCTGGACTGGCAGGAAGCGAGGCAAAAGCTATCAGCCCCTTCAACGAAGGGCTAGGGCTCGAGCAATGCTACCTTCAGCAGACCAACGGCCATAGCCGACCGGGAGTAAGTATGAAGCTGCGTATAAAAGGCAACTCTCTGAGATTACGGGTCACACGCTCTGAGTTGACAAGACTGATTGATACAGGACATGTCGAGGACAATCTACTTCGGTTCAAGTGAAGGCTCCAGGCTGACGTATGTACTTGAGCACGAACTAACTTTGACTGCCGCAACACTCCGATATCAGTCCCCTGAGGTCGACAATTTGGACACATTTCCGAATCCTGACGCAAATCGATCCTTGCATCCCTGGGATATCTCGTTACATGAACGTTACACAACGGAATGTTAAACTCATCAAGTTTGGCTTTGAAAAGCAAGAGACCAATAACAACTAAAATCGTTTTATCCATCCCGGCTCGCGCAGATGTTCGTCGTCCAACCCGCGCAAACGTGCCGCCATAATTCCGGGTCGCCCTAAATACCCGACTACTTGCCGCTGATTGCCGCGGTCAACGACTGGCAAACGGCCAATGTTGTGACGAAGCATCTTGGCAGCAGCCTCGTGTAGCAATTCGTCGGGATAGGTAACGACGACCTCGCGAGTTCCAGCATCGAGCACACTCATTGCCCCGGACGGATCCTTGTCTAAGGCACGCATGATATCCCCGCGCGTGATCACTCCCTCCAACCTGCCATCGCGATCCAGGACAAGCATGCCCTGGTGCTGGCTTACTTCCGGATCACGGCGCGCGATTCGGTCTGCCAATTCTCCAACTTTTAAGTCGGCGATAACTTTAGGAATATTGTTGTCGCGATCCATCGTTTCGGAAACCGCGACTTGATGCATGGCATCGGCTTCGTAGTCCTGGTGAATGCGCAGACCCCGCCGTCTCAACTTTTCCGTCATGATAGATGCCTTCGGCATCAATAGCATGGCCAGGCCATCCGCAATCACACTGACCAACATCAACGGCAGGACCGAATTGTAGTCGCGGGTAATTTCGAACGCAAAAATAATGAAAGTGAACGTGGCCCGCGAGGCCGCTCCAAAGACCGCGCCCATCGCGACTAAAGCGAATGCCCCCGCTGACAAATTCGCCGCCGGATAAATCCGGTCGATACCCAAGGCGAACACTCCGCCCATGGCCGCGCTCGACATGAACATGGGAGCGAGCAATCCCCCTGAGGTCCCAGATCCCAAGGACACAACCAGTGCGATGGCCTTGGCTATCATTACTATCAGCAATAATTTCCAGGCTAGATTCGCATTTAGAATGTCGCTGATCGTGTCGTATCCAACACCCAGTACTCGCGGCACAAAATAACCAATGATTCCAAGGCCTAGCGCACCTATGGCGGGCCACCACAGATCGTCAATCGGCAGCTTTTCGAACTGATCTTCTGTCCAGTAGAGCAGCTTGCTGAACCCCACCGCAGCTAGTCCGCAGACCAATCCCAGCAAGATATAAAACGGCAGGGCGCGTGGAACGCCGAAGTCCATCGGGGCAACAGTGAACATGGGGCCCCCGCCGAGGAGTTGCATATGCACCGCCGTAGCAAGAGTGCTGGCGATAACCAATGGGATAAATGAGCGCGCTTTGAATTCGAACAAAAGCAGTTCAATGGCAAGGATTACCCCTGCGATTGGCGTGTTGAAAGTCGCCGACATTCCAGCAGCCGCCCCACTGGCGAGTAGTACCTTGCGTTCGGATGCGGTGGTATGCAGTAGCTGCCCGATCAAGGAGCCGATTGCTCCTCCGGTTTGAATGATCGGGCCTTCCGCCCCGAACGGTCCGCCTGTTCCAATCGCAATGGCTGCTGAAAGTGGTTTTAAGATCGCCACTCGGGGTTGGATACGGCTTCGGTTCACCAGCACCGCCTCCATGGCTTCCGGTATTCCGTGCCCTTTTATTTTTGGCGTTCCATACTTCGCCATGAAGCCGACGATAATCCCGCCAATCACGGGCATCAGAATCACCCAGAGACCGAGCTGATTGTGACGCGCACTGGTAAAATCCGCGACAAAGCGATGGTAAAAAACAATATTGGTAACCAGGCCGATCAGTTTGTACAAAACAAACGCAACCAGTCCTGCCAGCAGACCAATGCCCGCTGCTAGAAACGAAATCAGTACCATGCGGAACTGGGCCGGCTCAGCGAGCCTCACATCTCTGACCTGGGCGCCCGTGACGGCTATGGTGGCAGGCGCCGAGTTTTCGTCGGTACTGTTCATTTCCGGCATGGTTTAGCTGTTTCTCCTTGTTCGCAAGGTCGTTTTGCCCAGACCCTCGCTCTTATGGACTTGAATCGCGGATTTCAGAGCAGAGATAAGCGCCGGTCCTTGAATTCTCAGTTCGGCGCGATGGTGAAGAGAGAGCTCCTTAAGGATCTTCTCCCCGCTTGGGGTCAATGAGAGAAGCACTTCCCGCCGATCCTCGCCTGCCCGATGGCGACGGACGTGTCCTGCGGTCGACAAGCGATTTACAAGTTCAACCGTACTGTGATGTCGAATCTGGAGTCGCTCCGCCAATTCCCCGATCCTCGGACGCACCCCTTTAGGCAGGCCCTTTAAGGCCAGCATCAACTGATGTTGCTGTGGCTCCAGGCCTGCGGTTCGAGACGCCTGTTCACTGAAGTGCACAAAACGACGGATTTGATAGCGCAGCTCCGCCAGTGCTTGGTAATCGGCCAAGGTAAGTGGATGTTCCATAACAGGTTATATCGTAACAAGATACTAGTTTAGCGTATCACGATATATGGTGAATCGAGAAGAGAGGCGAATTGACCCGCGAACGTACGGTATCAGCGCCGATTCGGGAACGAAGGGAGCGCGCGCGGCTCAGGCTAACTTCGCGACAACGACTACTCGGCCGCACATCTAAGCGCGATTGTGGTGTGAATCTCGGAGCTTCCGCGCCGCCTCCACCATAGCCGTAAGAGCCGGGCGGACTTCGTCCCATCGTCGGGTTTTCAGACCACAGTCCGGGTTTACCCACAATTGATCTGGGGAGATGAATTGCAGCGCCTTTCGAAGCAGGTCTTCCATTTCCTGTTCGTTTGGGATACGGGGCGAATGGATATCATAAACACCCGGTCCGATCTCATTTGGGTAGCGATAACGAACAAATGCATCGAGTAGTTCCATCTGGGATCGCGACGTCTCGATTGAAATAACGTCGGCATCCATGTCTCCCACCGATTCAATCATGTCGTTGAATTCTGAGTAGCACATGTGGGTATGGATCTGAGTTTCGTCTTTAGCGCCTGAAGACGCCAGGCGAAATGCTCCCACGGCCCACTCCAGATAGCTCTTCCAGTCAGAATGGCGTAACGGCAGACCTTCTCGAATGGCGGGCTCGTCGATCTGGATCACTCCGATGCCCGCGTCCTCCAGATCGCTCACCTCATCACGAATCGCCAAGGCAATCTGCCTGCACGTTTCCGATCGAGGCTGATCGTCTCGCACAAGGGACCACTGCAAAATAGTTACAGGGCCGGTGAGCATGCCTTTCATTGGTCTTTTTGTCAGCGATTGAGCGAAGTGAGACCACTCCACGGTCATCGGGCGCAGGCGCGCGACATCTCCATAGATGATCGGCGGTTTTACACAGCGTGAGCCGTAGCTTTGGATCCATCCATTCTCAGTCACGGCAAATCCGGAGAGCTGCTCCCCGAAGAACTCCACCATGTCATTCCTCTCAAATTCACCGTGGACTAACACGTCAATGCCAATCTCCTCCTGGAAGCGCACGGCTTTTTCAGTTTCCGCCTTCAGGAAGGCATCGTAATTGTCCGCGTCCCGCTTACCCGCTTTGTACTCCGAACGGGCGGCCCGTATCTGTGACGTCTGAGGGAAAGAGCCGATGGTGGTCGTCGGAAATAGTGGAAGGCCCAACCGCTTCTGCTGGATTTCATGACGAACTGGGTATGGACTTGCGCGGTGAAGCATTCCTGCATTGATGTGGGACACTCGCGCTTGGACGTCTATGTTGTGGATAAGAGAGGATGTGCGGCGACGTTCCATCGCCTCCTCGTTAGCCTGGAAGGCTTCGTGGACCGACTGAGGCCCCTCATTAATGGCACGGGCCAGGAGAACGATCTCTTCTACTTTCTGTTTCGCGAACGCAAACCATCTCCGCTGTTCGTCGGGTAGGTGCGTCTCAAGCTCCAGGTCCTCCGGCGAATGCAGCAGTGAACAGGAAGGAGCGATGAGGATGCGATCAGATCCCAGCCTGTCGACAGCCCGTTCCACCAGCGATCGAGCGCGCTGCAGATTGGTCTTCCAGATGTTGCGTCCATCGACCACTCCGAGCGACAACACCAGATTCGGCCGAGCCTTGGTGATAACGTCCGTAAGCTGCTCAGGGGCTCGAACCAAATCCACATGGAGGCCCGCAACCGGCAGTTCTAAAGCCGTAGCCAAGTTTTCCCGCAGGCCCTCAAAATATGTGGCGACTAACAATCGTAACTGGCTTGATCGGGTCAAGCGATCATAGGCTGAGGCAAAAGCGTTTCTGGTCTCGTTCGTCAAATCGAGGACCAGGCACGGCTCGTCGATCTGCACCCACTCGGCGCCAGCATTTTCCAACCGTCGCAGGACATCTTCATACACCGGCAGAATCCCATCCAGCAGAGAGAGACGCTGCAATCTGGGATTCTTGCTTTTGCCGAGCAGCAAAAAGGATACCGGCCCCAGCAGTACAGGACGGGTTTCAATGCCTGCCGCTTTTGCTTCCAAAAACTCGTCCACCGGCTTGAGCGAGGCGAGTTGAAAAGTTTGCTCTAGCTCAAATTCCGGAACGATATAGTGATAATTAGTATCGAACCACTTGGTCATTTCCAGGGCCGGAACGTCTGTCTCAGCGTGAGCGATGTTTGAGTTCAACCCCTTCTTTTGGAAACCACGAGCCATGGCAAAGTACGTGAACTGATCGACGATGCCGCCCGACCAGCCATAGCGAGACGGCACCGCGCCGACCATCGCAGCGGTGTCGAGCACGTGGTCGTACAACGAAAAATCATTGGAGGGGATATGCTCGATTCCGAGCTGTTTCTGGAGCGTCCAGTGTTTGTTCCGAAGAGTTTTCCCGACAGCAAGCAAGTCAGCCTCGCTGGATTTACCCGACCAATAACTTTCCAACGCCTTCTTCAGCTCGCGCCTTGCGCCGATGCGGGGAAATCCGAGGTTTGAAGCAATCGCCATTTAATGTTTTCCTTCCCGTAAGGATATGAGCTTGGCACCACGACACCTTTCGATAGTCCGATGCGGTAGGTCTCGGGCTTCCCTGCTCGCCATTGAATTCTGGCGCCCCGGAAGCACCGACGTCTGATTGGCAAACGACGCTCTAGATCATCGAAATGCAGCCTTAACTCCCGCCGCGGCCTCTCATTATCCCTATTCAGTAACCGCTCAAAGCCTGACAGAGGTTGCCACAGCCCGTATGTGACTTATGTCACGCCAGGATTTCGGAGGAGTCGATCGGAGGGTCGAAAGGGAGTAAGAAACCCAACGAAATATGGGTCAGCCCCCGTCGCTTGATCCGCGAACTTCCCAATCGACTCGGTCTACGAAGACGTAAAGGCCCAGGCACATGAGGAACAGCACACCGGAGAAGACCGCGGCCGGCAGCGCCGTCTGGCGATGGCCGGCCAGGAAAGACTCCAGCGCCGCGCTTAGCAGCCAGATCTGGACGATCAGCAGGACTACGATCAAGAACATCGCCCCGGCAATCGCCGTAAGCCCGCGATTTTGGGGTGGCAATTCGCTGGAAGGTCTCATGGTGATTAACCTTTCATTTCGACAGCGACCAATTGCTCTCCGCGCGTTTCCAGAACCACACGCGGTAGTGGTCGCGTCGGAGGCCCTTGTAGAACCGAACCGTCCTTGATTGAAAAGAAGCCCTGGTGGCAGGGGCATTCCAGCTGGTCGCTTACTTGTGAATAGTACACAGCACATGACAAGTGCGTGCATTTTTGACTATAGCTCACGTATTCGCTTTCTCCCGTACGAACGAGGATGCAGTGGTCTTCCTCGCTCGGATAGGTGAACAGTTTTACGCCGCCAACCGGAATCTCCCCGAGTTGCGCTACGGGTTGTTGAGGATAGACGGGAGTCTTATAGAAAATCGAACGAATCAATATCCAGATATTCCCGACAAACATCCCGAGGCTGGTGAGGACGAGAAACTTGGTGAGTTGTCTGCGGGTAACGTATCGCTCATCCGCGGTACGAACCGAAAATTCTTCCCGCCAAAGCGGTTCACGACTCGCGCGTCGCAACCAGTTCATGGCTTTCCTCCCACATGTAGTCCACAATGTCCAGAGCAATTGCTTCCCGGTCCGCCGGAGCCATCATGAAAACCTTGGTGGTGATCTTCTGATTGCCAAAATAGAAAGTGTTCGTCGGCTTCTCGCGCCGGCTGGCTATCTCCTCGGGCGTTACGTAAGCCAGCGCCTGGCTGGGACACACGGTCGCGCACATCGGCTTCCTGCCCTCTGAAGTGCGGTCGTAGCACATGTCGCACTTCATCATCTGCTGCTCCGGTTCCATCATTTTTGGTATGCCAAAGGGACAGGCAAGCACACAGTTATTGCACGCAATACAACGTGGCTTCAGGGAAGAATGGACAATCCCATCCTCGCCTTTCTTTATCGCGTCCGCCGGACAAACCTGCGCGCAGGTAGGTTCATCGCAATGCCAGCAAACGTAGGCCGCCGAGCGGATGCTCTCGCGCCGTTCGATAAAATCAAAGTTAATCATCGAGGTTCCGCGGTGGGTCTCGCATTCCTCGCAAGCCTGCAAGCAGGACTGGCAACCGATGCAACGCGAAGGGTCAATGTAGAACTCATACCCGTACATCAAGCTCCTCCTCGTGAAGCATCGTTCAGATGACGCCCGCGATCATCCTGGGATGGGTCCGGACCATCGGCCCTGGCAATTCTGCACGCCGACACCTTAAATTCAGGGATCTTGCTGCGAGGATCGAGAGTTCGATGAGTGAGCCGGTTGGCGCTGCGAGTGCCGGCCCAGTGATACGGAATGAAGACCGTATCCGGACGAATCGTCTTCACCACCAGGGCGCGAATGGTCAGATCGTCGCGGCGAGTGGTTATCGTCACCCAGTCGCCATCCTTTATCTCTTGCTGCTCGGCTAACCGAGGATGAATTTCAGCCCGAGGCTCAGGATTCTGGTCCACCAATGCGCCAATGCGGCGGGTTTGGGTGCCCGACAGATATTGGCTAACCACCCGACCCGTGGTCAGATAGAAAGGATATTCGTCATTCACCGGATCGCCGCTGGGGCGCCATTCCGTGACGTTAAATGAGCCTTGCCATCGTGGGTGTAAAACTTGTTATCCACGAACAGGCGCGGCGTTCCGGGATGGTCGAGCGAAGGGCAGGGCCAAAAAATACCCTTTTGCTCATCCACCCTCTCATACGTGATGCCGTAGTAGTCAGCCACACCGCCGCGCGAGGCGACCCGGAGTTCTTCAAGAATGTCGGCGGGATTCTTGAACGGGAAGTACTGCCCGCGGCCCAGACGGTGAGCCAGGTCGATGATGATCGCAGAATCGCCGCGCGCCTCGCCGGGTGGATCGACCGCCTTCTGCCAGTGAATTACCCGCCCTTCAGTGCTGCAGCCGAGCCCGTCCTCTTCTTCGTGCAGGCTGCCGGCTAGAACTACATCGGCGTGGTGTGCAGTCTCCGACAGAAAGAAATCGATCACACCGAAGAACTCCAGCTTCGATAATGCCTCACGCGTGAAGTTTGCATCCGGCAGCGATACCAGCGGATTGAAGCATATCGAAAGCAGCCCCTTGATTTCGCCCCGATGAATCGCGTTCATGATTTCCTGGGCAGTGTAACCGGGTTGAGGAAGCTCCTCGGGAGTTATGCCCCAGACTCCCGCGACATACTCGCGCGCTGCGGGATCAGTGAGTGAGCGCTGGCCGGGAAGCTGGTCGCATTTCTGTCCGTGCTCTCGCCCACCCTGGCCATTGCCCTGGCCGGTGATCATGGTGGGACCCGCGCCCTCGCGCCCAATATTGCCGGTAGCGAGCGCAATATTGACTACCGCCAGGCAGTTCTCCACGCCTTTCGACTGGTGTTCCAACCCACGGGCGTGCATCATGATTGCCCGCTTTGATTTGCCGATCCAGCGCGCCGCCTTCTCGATGGCCTCAGGCGGCACGCCCGTCATTTCAGCTGCCTTGCGTAGGTCCCACTGCCTGGCAGACTCCGCGACGGCCTCGAAACCGGTTGTGTATCGCTCGATGAATTCGCGGTCCTCCAGTCCGTCGCGCAGAATCACGTGCAGCATTCCCATGAGTAGGGCCAGATCGGTTCCAGGCCGCAGAGGAAGATAGAGATCCGCATTCCGCGTGATCGGCGTCATGCGGGGATCGGCAACAATGAGCCGTCCACCGTTGTCGCGACAGCGCCAGATATAATCGGTTGTAATCGGCGCGCAGTCGCCGATGTTCGCGCCGATCACAAACAGCACTTCTGCTTTGGGGATCTCGCTCCAGGGAATCGTGCTTCGGTCGATGCCAAACGCCAGTTTATATGCGGTCCCGGCGGAGACCATGCAAAGCCGTCCGTTGTAGTCGATGTGACGAGTGCCAAGCGCTACCCGCGCGAATTTGCCCATCAGGTACGATTTTTCCGTGGACAGTGATGCCCCGCCGTAGACGGCAACGGCATCCTTGCCATACTTGTTCTGGATCTCGCGCATGCGGGTTGCCGTAAAGTCGAGTGCTTCTTCCCAATTCGCGTGACGAAAACCCTGATCGCTGCGCATCAGAGGGGAAAGCAAACGATCGGGATGGCTGCCCTGCATGTAACGCTTCACGCCCTTTGGGCAGAGCATGCCACGATTGAACGGAAACTCTTCCCACGGTTCAAAACCAATGACATGGTTTTCGCGGACTTTCAGTTGTATCCCGCATTGCTGTCCGCAGAAGCAGCAGTGTGTCTTTACCAGTTTCTCGGCGGGATGGACCGATTCGTCCTTCCATCCACCGGGCGGCACGTAATTCAAGTGCGGCCCAAACTGTTCTTTGAGCGTCTCTTCGGAGACAGGAACCTTAGCCATTCGCTTCCTCTTTCAGCCTCAACTGCGCCAGAGAAATTGATTTGCGTTTGCAGGCCGGGCACAGTTCCTGCCAATTGCCCACTGGACCAGCCATCGCGTAGTTGAAGCCGACCTGCGGCAGGACGCGCTCCAGGTCATCAACGTGCATCCGGGATGCGAACCGCTCGCCACAACGCGCACAAGCTGCGCCCTCACCCGCTTCGCCCGCCCTCTGGTACAGTTTCACGCCCAATTGCGCCGGGCGTTGAAAGATGTGGAAGAACTTTCCGAACGGAAGATACAGCAGCGCCGCAATCACCGTGATGGCATGGAGGATGGCGATGAAATCGTAGAAACTGCCGCCCAGCCAAGACTGTGAAACCGTCAGAGCCAGACCGGTGATCGATATAGCAAAGAGCAAGACCAAGGGGAAGAAGTCCATCGCGAATGTCTGCACCGCTCGTGCTCCCTCGTCGCGCATCCGGCGCCACAGCGAAAGCGCAATGCCGCCCAGGACCAGAAATGCCGAAATATCCAGGCCATGGAAGAGAATCAACGCGGTGAAGGTGTGCAGCCGGAAACTGAAAGTGGGATACCCAAACAGGTGAGTCACGTAGGTCATCTGATCATTCGGAGCGCTGGTGAAGTAAATCCAACCGAATACCAGCGGAAAGGTAATCATCGCAGCCAGGATGCATCCCCAGAACAGCAACTGATGCATCGCCCAGCGCAGTCTGGAGCGGCGCGCGATGAACGTTTGAGCGAAGATGTGAGTTCCCGCCAGCCCCAGAATGTGAACGGTGCTGCGAATAAGCCCTTGCGCCTTGAACAACTGCCAACCCCGCTGCCAGTAAACGTAGGTCGGGGGCTTCCGAATCCAGACCGAGTAGTGATAGATGACCCCCCAGGTCGCGAAAATGATGGCGAAGGTGTAGATCACCAGCGCTGGGTCAAAGTTCTGCAGGTTCCGCGAGCCGAGCACAATCGCGGAGATCAAGGCTCCCGTCCACAATGTGGCCCATGCGCCAGCCCTTACCCGGTCCGCAGTGCGCATCAACTCCGGAGGAAGTTTGGCTGCCAGGGCTTCTTCGCGGGGCAGGAATATCCGTCCGTTGAGCCACCAGAGCACACATGCCACGGCCGACAACAGAACGAATCCTGGCCAAACTACGCCCCAGTGGTCACGGAACAGCCCTAGGAGCAAAGGAGGAAAGAATCCTCCCATGCCACCCATCGCGCCCACCAGTCCGGTGACAGTGGCCCGCTGGGTGGGAAAATATCGAGGTACGAGCTGAAACACGGCGCCATTGCCGATGCCGAGCAAGGCCGCGCATCCCAGTGCCCCCACCGTAAACGGCAGCATCGTCGGAATACCAAGCAGCAATCCAAAAGCGGCGACGGCCGGCAGAACCCACGAAAGAACCCGCGAGCCCCCGATTCGGTCCGAGAGCCATCCCCCCAGCGGCCGGCACACCGTAGCTAGCACTACAAATCCGGCAGCACGAAAACCGGCGTCGGCGGGACGAAGGCCGAACTGATCGCGAAGAAGCGTTGGGAGGTAAATAGAGAAAGCGACAAACCCGCCAAAGGTCAGAAAATAGAAGGCCGATAACGCCCATGCCAGAGGCTCGTGCGCGAGCACTCCGAACATCTCTGACAAACTCTTGGGGCGAACCGTTTCCGCAGCATTTCTGGCAAAAACCACGAACACAACCGCCCAGGCGAGCAGGATGACCGACATGCCCCAATACACGGTGCGGAATCCGTATGCCGCGGCAACCACGGGTCCCAGAAATACTGCTGCCGATTGGCCAATATTTCCCAGACCGTACACGCCCAAAGCGCTGCCCGTTTTCTCCATGGAAAACCAGCGAGAGACGTAACCGACGCCGACGGCGAACGAGGAACCAGCCATTCCCAGAAGAAAAGCCACAATCAGTAAGTCACGGTGGCCCGACGCGATTGGAACCAGAGCGACCGGCACAGCAACCAGGAACA